>CAVPMI010000024.1:0-18994 GCA_963705975.1 uncultured Pseudomonadota bacterium | reverse complement strand
ACAGACGTCCCCAGTCCAGTCCAGTCCAATTTTAAGCGCATTGATCGCCCTTGATCCACTTGCCTCTAATTGAATTAATGATATATACGTGCAAACATAACGACGTCATACGACTTTTTACGTATTGACAATCAGTTTCTCAAATGACTGCGTGTAACCAATTATGTTTTATTTTTGTTAAAGGATGGAAATATGAAAATGCGTAAACCTTCTCAACTTAAGGGCTTGAATATCGCCCTCACGGCATCGCTTGTGGCTTTGTCGGTTGCCGGACCTGTCGCGGCAGCCACAGCAAGTTGCCCAGTCCAAGCCGCCAACAATGTGATATCCACGATTTCCAATATAACGAATCCAGTCGCGGTAGCCGAAGACGCCGGCCGGGGAGTGGTCTATGTACCTAACTTCACAGCTTCAACCGTTTCGGTCATATCCGCGGCGACCGGCGGCTTAATCACCACAATTCCTGTGGGTAGCTATCCCTACGCCATAGCCGTCGATACGTTTCATGGCAAAGTATACGTGACTAACTATTTAGGCAAGAGCGTTTCGGTGATTGATGAGACGACGAATACGGTAATAGCCACCATTACCGGAATCGCCGGCGCCCCGCATGGTATCGCGGTTGATCCGGTGCGCGGGAAAGTTTATACGGTTGGCACGTCTGGTCTTTTGCAGGTCATCAATACGACAAACAACACGATTGTCGGTAGCCTTCAATTGCCAGTTTCAACCAGCGATGTTAAGGTCGATCCGATTACCGGGATTATTTATGCGGGGCTTGATGGCGGCGGAAAAACCGGAATTGACGTCATCGATCCTAATACCCTGACCATAATTGCCAATGTGCCTTTATCGACAGAGCAAATATTGTTTATGGCGATCGATCCCATCGCTCATAAGCTCTATGTGCCTGGATCTAATGCCTATGATGAATCGCCTACTGGAGCGGGATCGGTGTTTATCATCGATACCTTAACCAACACCTTGATCAGTTCGGTTCGCACCATCGCAAACGATACACCATGGGTTGCCTTCGACCCCATATCGCAAACCATTTATGCTACCAGTCTCGATTATAACAGCTATATAGGCGGAGTCATGGTGATAGACGCCAAAACCAACACCGTGACCGATACCATCCCGATGAACGATGTCCAAGGGCTTGCGCTGGATACCATGGGTAGAACGCTCTATGTTTCGCTTTCCGGACAGAGCGCCAATACCATCAATGTTATTTCGACGGGCGGAACTACCTGCCCTAGCGATGTATCCGCGCAAACCAGCGTAAAAAGCACGGGTTTTCTCTATAGCCGGAAAACCGGACTTTATACAGGCAGCCTGACCATCACCAATACCGGCGCGGCCCTTACCGACCCTATTACCATTGCCTTGGACAACCTGCCCACCGACATACAACCAGTCGCGCCGATCGGTTCCTACAATAATGCGCCGGTTTATCTGGGTTCGGCTAGCGGCCTTGCCGCCGGCGCATCGGTAACCATTCCGCTGTATTTCAGCAATCCATCCAACGCCGCGATCACTTTTACTCCTGTCACCTTACAACAATAGGCAACAACCATGAAATTTCCAAAAGTTAAACTTCTCGTCCTGGTGCTGGCAATGTCTGCCGTAACCTCTTCGGCATTGGCGGATATGTTCGATTTCAGCGTTGACACTTCTTCGGTGAGTGGCCAGTTCGGCTACATCGACTTGCAGTTCAACCCTGGCGTCAGTACCCTGGGCGCGGCAAGCGCAGTCATCAGCAATTTCGCCTCCGATGCAACGCTTGGTTTGGTTCAGCCTAGCGGTGATGTGAGCGGAACGCTGCCGGCGGTGGTGACCATCAATAACACCACGCAATTTAATGATTATTTTCAAGCGTTGACGTTCGGCACGACCACCAGCTTTGACCTTAATCTGAGTGGTGCTTTCGGCAGTTCTTTTGAGCTATCTTTTTTCGGTTCCGATGGACAAACACCACTGTTAACAACTGATCAAATAAACGGCTTCGCTACCACGGTTGATTTCAATCAAGGCGGCTCGATGGTGACAAATTCCAGCAGTATGGTCACCGTCAATGCAGTGCCGGTTCCCGGCGCCGTATGGCTATTTAGTACCGCGATTGCCGGACTGGGACTATTTGGCCGTCGTAAAGCTGCCGCTTAACCGTTTGGCTTAAGCTTTACTAAGTGCTGGCTGATTTGATCATTTGACGCTAACTTTAGGATATGGACGACAGGGATGTGAAGATGGATACCATTTTTAAGTATTAGTAAAAAGGTCGCTTTTCATAACAAACAGCGACCTTTTTTGTACATCAAAAAAAATGTATGGGTGAGTTTAAACAACCGACAGAATTGTTTCATAGTTTTTTTAGCAAAACTATAGCTGGCTGTGGCTTTGAACTACTTTTTAATTCCCCAAAAAATTGTCAGTTTTTCATAGCTAAAATTGGGAAGTGGATAATTGACGCTAAGCCTTGTAGGCTATGGCTTTCCGTAATATCCTATGAAACTTTAGTATCGCACTTGTTTAAACGTACCCAACTATCAACGTCTGCTTTAATGGCCTCTAATCTGGAGAGTATGCAAAACCGGAATCAAGCCGTTCTGATCTCATTGAGCAGATCGGGATGACGTTCAAGCACCTTGAGCAGCTTCACCAGAGCCAGCGGCGGCTTGGTCTTGCCATTCTCATAGCGAGAGAAAGCATTGACACCACCGCCGAAGATTTCGGCGGCCTGACGTTGATCTAGATCGAGCTTCTTACGCACCATCGCGATGTAGTCAGGATCGACATAAGCGGCGTTCACCTGACGCTGAAACTGCCCCAGCAACTCGCTGTAGCGGTCGCCGTGCTCGCGGTTCAAGATCACCTCGCCGCAGGCCGGGCAAAAGTCGCCCGTCACCGTTGGAATGGTGGTGGTTTCACCTTTATAGATTAAGGGTATATCGCGGGTATCGTGGATCAATTCGGCCGCTCCACAGCATGGGCATTTCATGGTCACAGCTCCTTGAAAGAAACAATCAGAACGTCATCAATGACGGTCAGCTTTAAGTACACATCGGCACTGTTGGCTGTCTTAGCGTGGTATACGTCCTGCCAAATCCGATGATCAGCATGAGTCGTCATGCTCTTGTAGAAGTCGGAAGACGTGAGCGACAAGATAACAGCACACATCCCCGCCAAATCGTTGATTCCCAGCTCACGAGCGCCATTGAATGCACTGGCCGTAGCGCTGACCTGACCAGCTTCGATCAAGGCTTTCACAACGGATAGCTTGCAGTGAGGGGTACCTTTTTCCATGCCTCATTATAACCAAGTTGGTAAATTTCGCAAGTAGGTTAAATTCCCTTTGCATGCTTTATTTTCGGAACTGAGGGTGTAAGCCAGAATCCCAGAAAATTCTGTTGCTCTGTGGTTCGGTATGGGCAACCCCTTATCGAACCAAGATAAATGGTACTATATAAAATAAACAAACCACCCCAACCGGCAGTAAATCGGGGCCGGCATGGTTCAACAAGGACGGTGAAGGCATCAACCTACAGCTTTGACGCTTTGCCGGTTTCGGGGCGTGTCGTCTTGCGGAAGCTCAAGGAAAAAGCCTAAAACCTGGCTTTAATGCAATTTTCTAGTGACCGATTTTTGCTCAATGGCCTAATTGCCTGACATAAAAGCACTATGTTGGTTTGTGCAGAATGTTATCCACAGATTTTGTGGATAAATCAATGTGGGGTACGACAACGATTCCTTCATTTTCGGGCCACAAGGTTTACAGACCTTGCAATTCAGGGTGACCGTAAGGATTCGTGCGAAAATGGGCAATAGCGGCTATGCCAATTCTATTTTGTCTTCGTTTTTCGCCAGATCAAGCCGGACATCATAGTCTATCGATCCCGCTTCGCGATCCTGTCATTGAGGTTTGAGGCTCAGTGGAGGGGAGAATATAATTTACATTTTTATGATGTACTTTTGGGTTGATCTCACTAAATCTAACCAATTTGTTTTCATCACTTCAGCTTATAGGGGGTCTCTTGTAGAGAAAAAGTAAAAAATGGCGGCTCCTCCGGCTGATCTCGTCCTGGGTAATAGTGTATCACTATCCACTCACTAGCATCCACACTAGGCTTCCATTCGAGTTGTGCTTTTGTGTGTGTGCTAGGCGCTTCGACTATGAGTACATGCTTTGCTTGGGCATCGACTCCGAAGGTCCCTGCCAGGGCTGGCAGGCTAGGGTTATCGATTAAATTCGAAGGGACCGGTTTGCCTTCAAAGATCAGTTTTCGATCCAGGAAAACCCTGACAGCGGTTTGCTGATCCGGGTTCATAATCTGAATTGAAAAGCTTTCGCTTTGGACAGGAGCGACCACGCTGGCTAGGGCGACAAGCAAAAAAAGGCGTGCCGCCCCAATTGTCATACTAAACCTTTTGCTGCAACTAACGAACTGCGACGGCGAGTAAAGCCGATAACACCGGCGAGAGCCGAACAGAATAACCAAATAGTCGTTGGGACAGGAACAGCAGATATATTCGTATTCACCTGATTGGCGGTACAGCCTTCAATCACACACAATCCATAGATTTCAACAGCGCTAGGAAGAACACGTTGACCGGAACCAAAACCGGGATCTGCAACGACGGTATTGTTAAAAAGTCCGTTCTGTGTTGTACCATCTATATGACTGCTACCACTCACAAACGGCGTTGTTGAATAAATCGGACATTTGGTAAAATTAGCTTTTTAGAGCCCGCCAATCAAAACGATGCCATACAAGTATAACGAGAAAATCCGCGATAAAATCGACAAACCTCGTTATAAAGTGACCAATTGGCCTGCGTATAATAACGCCTTAAGGAACCGCGGTGATTTCACGATGTATTTTACCGAAGAGGCAATAGCCGAATGGCATCCCGCCAAGACGGGTGTTCGTGGCAGCCCACAAAAATACTCCGAGCTTGCGATTGAAACTAGCTTGATGATTCGTCAGGTATTCCGCCTGCCGCTCCGGCAAACACAAGGCTTTATGAATTCGCTGATCACAGCTTTGGATATCGCCATCACCATCCCTGATTTTAGCAGCCTGTCTAAGCGTAGCGTTGCCTTACCCCGACATAAATTGACCCAAGAACTGGCTCCAGGCAGTATTGTGATTGTCGATTCAACCGGCCTTAAGGTTTACGGTAAGGACGAATGGCATCAAGAAAAACATGACGTTGCTGCACGGCGCACCTGGCGTAAACTGCACCTTGCGGTCGATGAAAACCATCAAATCATCGCCTGCGAACTGACCACGCCGGAAACAGGAGACCCCACGGCGATACCGGATTTGCTTGACCAAATCGACACGCCGTTTGACACCTTCATTGCCGATGGTGCCTACGATGGCGATCCGGTTTCCAAAGCGGTGTTAAGCCTACAACTGGATGCACAAGTGATCGTTCCGCCGCATAAGACCGCAGTCTGTTCACCCGCAGGCGATAGCCAACGGGACAACCATATCCAAGTAATCGACCAGTATGGCCGTATCGCTTGGCAAAAAAAGACCGGCTATGGCTTGCGTAATTATGCCGAACTGGCCATGCAACGCTACAAGCGGATTTTCGGCAACACGATGAAAGCGCGTAAACTGCCTCAACAAAAAGCGGAGGCTTGGGCAAGTGCCGTTGCGCTCAATCGGAAGACCAGCTTAGGCATGCCTGTGTCTGTTAAAATTTAGGCATTGCCGGAAAATGGGGAGCTCTGTCCATTTTTTGATTTATTCAACAAAGCCTTATCGAGGTGAGCGATGACGGGGGTGGTCTTAAGCGAGAGAAAATACTGGATAAGGCCATCGAACGTGGTTTAGTTCAGCCGGGTCAATTCCTCAGTGATCAAGAGATTTACACGTTAATCTTCGAACCAGGATTTTCGACCGCCGATCAGGTATCCAATCTATCCGGGCGAGGCGTCGGCATGGATGTCGTCAAGCGAAATATTATGGCTCTACGCGGCGTCATCTCAGTGGATAGTAAAGCTGGGCGGGGAACATGTATCAAAATCCAGTTGCCTTTAACCTTAGCCATTATTGATGGTTTTCTGGTCAGTGTCGATGAGTCTTGGTATGTGATTCCTTTGGATAGAGTGGTGGAGTGTTTGGAATTAACAGCGGATGATCAGTCTCTGGCTTATATGGAATTACGTGGCGAAGTTTTGCCGTTTATACGTTTACGCCAGTTGTTTAACAAACCGCCCCTAAAAATCGGGCAGCGGCAGAACGTGATAGTCGTTGAGCATGCCGGCGTGAAAGCCGGTTTGGTCGTTGATAACTTACAGGGAGAAATGCAAGCCGTCATCAAGCCATTGGGGAAGTTATTCGCTCATGTGCAAAGCGTCGGCGGGTCGACGATTTTGGGCAATGGGGAGGTGGCACTGATTATAGAGGTGCCATCGCTAATTCGGCAACAAACTGAACAAGGCGGCAGAAAATAAGTGTTTAGCCCGGTGAGGCAGACAATAGCCTTAAGCCGGTTTCCAATGACAAGAGCAACTAATTGTAGAGAATAGTAATGAAATTAAGTGAATTGTTTTCTATTGGCCGTCAGCATGCGGACCAACAAAAAACCACCATAGAGATTGAACGAGTATCTAAAGCCATTATCGCCGGCCAACTCGGCGAGCGAATGAATACTGGTGGTTTTAATGCTGAATGCCAACAAATGGGTCATGCCATCAATAAGATGTTGGACGCTATCTCCCGACCGTTAAATTTAACTGCTGATGCAATAGAAGATTTGTCCAATGGCGCTGTGCCAGCCAAAATCAGCGAACATTTTAATGGCGATTATAACGTTATCAAGAATAATCTCAATTTGCTCATTGAAGGTACTAGCCAGCAAGGTGCAATTGCTCAGGCTATTGCCGATGGTGACTTTGCCATCAAAATCAATGTTCGCTCGGAGAGCGATGCTGTGTCTAAGAATTTGGCGCGAGTGATCGAGGTGCAGCAAAGCCTGCAGAAAGAGCTTCAGCGTCTGACCGTCGCTTCCAAGGACGGTCAGCTATCTGAGCGTGGTAAGTCGGAACAGTTTAAAGGCGCGTATGCCGATATCGTCGGTGGTGTTAATCAGATGCTGGACGCTATTTTGCTGCCTATCGGTGAAGGCAACCGCATTTTAGCGCAGATCTCCGGTGGCAAGATTGATGAGTTGATTGCCCAAACCTATAGCGGTGATCACGAAAAAATGAAACTGGCGGTGAATAATGTCGCGACGACGATTCAAGGGCTACAAAAAGAACTGCAACGTCTGACGCTGGCTTCCAGAGACGGATTGCTTTCAGAACGGGGAAAACCAGAGCAGTTTAACGGTGCTTATGCGGAAATTGTCGGCGGCGTTAATCAAATGCTGGACGCCATTCTATTGCCGATAGGTGAGGGCAACCGCATTTTGGCGCAAATATCCGGCGGTAAAATCGATGAGTTGATTGCCCAAACCTATAGCGGTGATCACGAAAAAATGAAGTTAGCGGTGAACAATGTCGCCGTTACCCTGCAAGGCCTGCAACAAGAGTTGCAACGGCTAACGCAGTCTTCTAGAGACGGACAGCTCTCTGAGCGCGGCAAGCCGGAACAGTTCAAAGGCGCGTATGCCGAAATCGTTGATGGTGTTAATCAGATGTTGGACGCCATTTTACTGCCCATTGGCGAAGGCAATCGAATTTTGAGTCTGATCCGCGGTGGTGACTTGCGGGAGCGGGTGGAAATCCCCTGCAAGGGTGATCACGATAAAATGAAGCAAGCCGTCAATGGTGTGCACGCCTGGCTGTCCGATTTGATTGCTTATGTCACCAAAATCGCCAACGGCGATATGGCGGCGGAAATGGATAAGGCCTCTAAGGATGACCAAATTCATGAATGGCTGGTGCTGCTCAAAAGCAATATTCAGGCATTGGTCACGGATGCTAACCGTTTGGCGGTGGCGGCCGTCGAAGGGCGTTTGCAGGTACGCGCCGATGCCGACAAACACCAAGGAGATTTCCGTAAAATCATCGATGGCTTCAACAACACCCTGGATGGTGTCATCTTGCCGCTGAATGAAGCTATTGAAGTCTTGACCTTAGTTGAACAGGGTGATTTAACGCGAACGGTCGACGGCGATTACAAGGGTCAACTGGCCGAGTTCAAAGACACTGTCAATAATACCATTGTCAAACTCTCAAATACTATCGCCGAGGTCATTGCAGCCGCCGATCAGTTGGGCAACGCCTCCGAACAAATTAGTTCCACATCGCAGTCTTTATCGCAAGCCTCAAGCGAACAGGCGGCCGGGGTGGAAGAAACCTCCGCCAGTATCGAACAAATGGCCGCCAGCATTAATCAAAACGCCGAAAATGCGAAAGTGACCGATGGCATGGCGGTTAAAACGTCCAAGGAAGCCATGGCCGGAGGGGAATCGGTAAAACTAACGGTACAGGCCATGAAAGATATTGCGAAACGCATCAGCATTATCGATGACATCGCTTATCAAACCAATATGTTAGCGCTCAATGCCGCCATTGAAGCCGCGCGGGCTGGAGATCACGGTAAGGGTTTTGCCGTGGTTGCCGCTGAAGTCCGTAAACTGGCCGAGCGCAGCCAGATAGCGGCGAAGGAAATCAGCGAATTGGCGGATACCAGTGTTAAGACGGCGGAAACCGCCGGATCCTTGCTGGATGCCATCGTACCTAGTATTGCCAAAACCTCAGAATTGGTTCAAGAAATTGCGGCCGCCTCGCAAGAGCAATCAGCCGGTGTTAGCCAAGTCAATAAAGCTATGAACCAAATGAATCAAGTCACGCAACAAAACGCTTCGATCAGTGAAGAACTGGCGGCGACTGCCGAGGAAATGACCGGCCAAACCGAACAACTGCGTGGCCTGATGAGTTTCTTTAAAATCAAAGTCGTTGAAAATGTGTTTGGCTCGAAATCACAGCGGGAAGTGCGAGTCGTGGATAAAGTTAAAGCGGCCTCGAAAAATAATCGCAAGACAGGCAAAAGTGCTGAATTCGATCTGTCGCAATTTGAACGTTTTTAGGGGGAAAGACTATGGGAGCAATCGAAACGACAATTCAGCAACAACCAGACACAGCCAAGATGCGCACTACAAATGTAGGGCAAAATTTAACCTTTGTTCTAGGTGGGGAAATTTACGCGCTAGGTATAATGAATATTAAGGAAATCATCGATTACAACTGTTTAACCGAAGTGCCGATGATGCCGGCCTTCGTTTGCGGGGTGATCAATCTTCGCGGCAGAGTGGTGCCCATCATTGATTTATTGGCTCGCTTTGGTAAAGGCAAAACTCAGATACGCAAGCGCACCGCGATTGTCATCGTGGAATCCGTCAACCGGGGAGATAAGGTGGCGCACGATATTGGGATCGTCGTCGATGCTGTTAATGAGGTGGTGGATATTAGCTGGGAAGATATCGTACCGCCACCTAACTTCGGCAACGGCATCCGACCGGATTGCATCAGTGGCATGGCAAAGCGAAATGCCGGATTTGTTATTTTACTCAATGTTGATAAGGTGCTTTCAGTAGCTGAAATCGCAACTTTAAGTCGATCCGAAGTTGAACAATCGCAATGAGACAGTATAGACAAATAGGATTCAATGTGACAGGCATCAATCGTTCTATTCAAGTCTCTTGCGGAAGAAAAATAGATGGACTGCGTGGTGGACTGGAACGACATTATTGATGTGTCAACACTTTACCGTACGGTTGACATAGGTGATCTGCAACTCTTTACAGGTTGAGAACTGACTGATGAAAAAGCCACCCCATGTCATGGAAATATTTCTGCAACCTGGCGAGTTTTATTGGGGAAATGCAGATACACGCATAAGAACGCTACTGGGCTCTTGTGTGGCGGTTACCTTATGGCACCCGCTGCTATTGGTAGGCGGAATGTGTCATTACCTGTTGCCAAAACGGGCCACTGGCCAGCAAACAGGCGCTTACGATGGCCGGTATGCAGAGGATGCGATACAGATTTTTATGCGGGAACTGTCGCAAATCGGCACCAAACCAGGCGATTATGAAGTGAAAATGTTTGGTGGCGGCAATCAATTTCACCACTATAACCGTAGCAACCTATTTAGCATACCAGACAAAAATATACAGGCCGGTAAGTTCTTATTAGAACAGCATGGTTTTCAATTAAAAGCAGCCCATATAGGCGGTGATGGTCATCGCAATGTCATGTTTGATATCTGGAGTGGTCATGTCTGGATGCGGCATATTAAAAACTCATATGAGGATAAAGAATGAATCAGGTGAAAATTAAGGTTTCACTTGTGGATGATTCGGCGGTTGTCGTTTGGCAAGCCATGATGTTATTACTAGGCAAAAACTCTCAAAATACAGTTGCTTGGCGTTGTCGTCGATCCCCATTTGCTATGGCTGGAATGAATAAGGAGTGGCCTCATATGGTTTTGTTAGACATTAAAATGCCACCTATGGATGGCATCACATATATAAAGAGGCTGATGTCCCGATGCCTCTAATTCCTACACCTGCCGGTTTATGCTCGACGCTTATCGAAAAGGATGTAGAAACATCCATGCGCGCTTTGGCGGCAAGGATGTAGCAATGGATCCGCTGATGACAGATGAAAAAAGACTGTTGCATGAATTGCAACTTTACCACATTGAACTGGAGAAGCAGAATGAGGACTTGCGGCAGTCCCAAATACTTTTGGAAGCCTCGCGTAATGAGTATCGAGACCGTTTTGTCGAACTTTTTGATTTTGCCCCCATCGGTTATCTCACACTCAATGGTGATAATTTAATCATTGAAATCAACCTCACTGCCGCTTCCATGTTGGGCATTGAACGTAAAAACTTAATTTTGAGAGATTTCTTTCAATATCTACATGGTGAAAGCCGCTATCTTTGGCAGAACTATTTTTCGCAACTTCTACAACATAGCGAGAATCAGACTTGCGAATTAATCATGCAACGTGGTGATGGTTCGACTTTCGATACCTGTTTGTATTGCTCTCTCACGACCAGCAACGAAAACACTCCATCACTGCTTATTGCCCTTACCGACGTCTCCGAGCAAAAGCTCAAAGAACTTCAGCTTTCAAACAGCGAACAGCGCTATGCCAATATTCTGGAATCAGCAATGGATGCCATCATCACGATTAATGCTGAGCAAGAAATTATGCTCTTCAACAAGGCAGCTGAAATCATGTTCGGCTGTAAAGCGGAGGAAGCAATTGGCAGTTCTTTGCAACGCTTTATCCCCGAGCAGTTCCGTCAGGCCCACGCTCAACAAATTCGTGATTTTGGAGTTGGAGCCTCACCTAGTCGTAAAATGGGTGGAGCGATTGTTCATGGGTTACGAGCTAATGGTGAGGTCTTCCCCATTGAGGTCTCCATTTCCAACTCCGAAACAAACGGGGAAAAATCATTTACCGCAATTCTCCGCGACATTTCTGACCTAAAACGCGTTGAGAATGAGTTGATCGATCTGAATGAGAAATTGGAGAGACGCGTTCAGGAACGTACACAAGAACTTGTCCACGCTCAGAAACAGGCCGAGGCGGCCAATCGCGCCAAAAGTATTTTTCTAGCCAACATGAGCCACGAAATCCGAACGCCTTTGAACGGTATCATCGGCATGACGGATGTATTGATGCAAAAGGAACTAACTCCAGAGTACGGTCGCATGCTGAGCACAATACAAAATTCATCGTTGGGCTTGTTGACGATCTTGAACGATATACTCGATTTTTCCAAAATCGAGGCCGGGAAACTCGAAGTGGAAAGCGTGCCTACGCCTTTACGGCAGGTCATTGACGATGTGTGGTGGCTCATGGAGGTTGAGGCGAGCCGGAAAGGCACACAGCTTGAGCTGTTTATCGACGCAGCGCTCCCGCTCTGGATATTTTCCGATCCAATGCGTTTGCGGCAGATTCTGTTCAACTTGCTGGGTAATGCCATGAAGTTTGTCGAGACTGGAAAAGGCAAAGTGATGCTAAAGGTCCAGCCAATAGAGCATGCGGATAGGCGGCGCAATGTGCAGTTCCAGATAACCGATAACGGCATTGGTATCAAACCCGAAATGCTGGACAAATTATTTCAAGCCTTTACCCAAGCGGACGAATCCATGGCCAGAAAATATGGCGGCACTGGTTTGGGTTTGTCGATTACCCAACGCTTGGTCGCCTTGTTGCAGGGTGAAATTCGGGTCAACAGCCTTATTGGTAGCGGTTCTGAATTTATTGTTGAACTCCCCTTGCTGGAAGCTTCTCCCGACCAACCGCACCTGCTGACTACCGGTTTGCCAGGCAGGGAAATTCCCGCTGAAACCAGCGCTTTGTCGGCAACGACTTCAAGCAGTTATACATTAACTATAGACACCACCGATCTTATAGAGGCTTTGCCCGGCCATCAACTGATTTTGTTGGCCGAGGATAACGCCATTAACCTGGAGGTCATGCAAGAGCAATTAAGTCTGTTGGGTTACGTCGCTGAAATGGCTGAGGACGGCGAGGTCGCACTGTCCATGTGGCGAAACGGACGTTATGGATTACTGTTGACCGATTGCCAAATGCCTAATTTGGATGGCTATGGGCTGACCGCCGCCATTCGTCAAGAAGAGCCGGACGGCAGCCACTTACCGATTATCGCGGTGACCGCCAATGCTACGCGCAACGAAATGGAACACTGTCTACAGTGCGGCATGGATGATATGCTCAGTAAACCCTTCCGTCTCGATCAGCTCCGCACGCTTTTGAGTCAATGGCTGCCTTTACCAAAAGAAATGCCGAAAGAGGTTGCCGATGCCGCTACTCTGGACAGTAACTCCAAAGAGGATGATAAAACCACGGGGTTGTTACTGATTTGGGATGCAGCTGTTTTGCCAAACACATTAGGTGATAAACCAAAATTGATCAAACAACTGCTAGAGAAATTTCTGATTGATGCGCAAGAACGCGTGACGACGATAGTGACTTCGGCAAAAACCGGTGATATGAACCAGATCTGCCGAACCGCGCACGCGCTGAAATCCTTGGCGAGCGTCGTGGGAGCCATGCAACTCGGTGAATTGAGTCAGGAACTGGAGGCGATAGGAAAATCAACGGATGTCCAGGGTTGTCAGGTGTTGGTCGATGGTTTGCAGGCCGCTTTCGATAGGAGCGCGCTTGAAATCAAGCAGTATTTAGCCAAGAATCCTTGGGATGAAACGAATGCCTGATCTGCAGAAAATCCGGCCAATCAAATTAACAGTGCAACAGACTGGTTTGGGTCGTAACAGATGATCAGCCATTACACGGCAAAAACAGGTGTAAACTTTAAAGCTGCAGTTAAGCACAAAAGTAAAATCAATCTATACTTCTTCTTTAAGTTACCGTTCTGCAACGGGATTTATATTTGCTGGACTAGCAATAATGATAAATAAAAGCATCGATTCAAATTGGCTGCAGAACGCAGGCGAAATGGGTAAAGTAGTTGCTGCCAAGGATTGGTCACTGACACCGCTTGGGCCTATCGAATTATGGCCGCAAAGTTTGCGAACGACCGTCAGCCTTTGTCTGTCTTCCAATTTTCCCATTTCTATCGCCTGGGGCCCAGAACGGACCCAGATTTACAACGATGGTTACTGGCCGATTTGTGGCGCAAAACACCCACACTCGATGGGCCAGGATTTCAAGGAATGCTGGTTACCGGCCTGGCCAGTGATTGGACCCGCCTTTGAAAGTGCTGCGGCCGGTCAGTCGGCTTTTCTGACCAACCAAAGAATTTTTATTGATCGGAACGGTTATCTGGAAGAGACCTTCTTTAGCTTCTCTTTCAGTCCGATTCACGATGAGTCTGGGGCCATCGGCGGTTTGTTTCATCCGGTGATTGAGCTGACCCAACAATCGTTGGCCCAGCGACGTTTGCAGGTATTACGTGACATTGCCACCGAGACCGCCGTTGCCAAGAATATCGATGAAGCGCTGGCTCAACTTGTGCAAACGCTTGCTGGACACGCACTGGATGTCCCGTTTGCCTTATTTTACAGCGTAGATGCGGAAACACAGCAGGCCAGATTGGCCGAATATGTAGGGCTTAAGCGGGACAGCGATGCTGTGCCGGAATTGGTTGACTTGGCCTTGCCATTGTCGTCAAGATGGCCGTTGGCGGAAGTCGTGCAAACCGGGTGCTTTGTGCAGATAGACGACTTGCAGGAACGTTTTGAACCCTTCGTGTGCAGCCCTTACCCCGAACCTCTAAAAACTGCCATGGTACTGCCGTTATGCTTTCTAGGACAAGACCGTCCACAGGCATTACTGGTGGTAGGCATTAGCCCGCGCCGTCCACTCGATGAGGCTTATAGCAATTTCTATGAGATGCTCGGGGTCTCTGTCACAACCACGCTGGTTAAGGCGCATTCCTATGAGGAAGAACGCCGTCGTGCCGAAGCGCTGGCAGAACTGGATCGCTCAAAAACGGTGTTTTTTAGTAACGTCAGTCATGAATTCCGCACACCGCTTACCCTGATGCTGGGGCCGCTTGAAGAGTTGCAAGCTCAATTCGCCCCTAAGGGCTTGACGCCTGCCAAATCCGAGTACGAGCAGCTTAGCCTCGTGCATCGCAATGGCTTGCGCCTGCTTAAATTAGTCAACTCCCTGCTTGATTTTTCCCGTATCGAGGCCGGCCGTATGGTAGCGGCTTATGAGGCAACGGATCTGGCTACCTATACCACCGACCTTGCCAGCGTCTTCGGTTCAGCCACCGACAAGGCTGGCTTGAAGCTGATCGTCTCTTGCCCGGCATTACCGGAACCCGTGTATGTGGACCGACAAATGTGGGAAAAAATTGTCCTCAATCTTCTGAGTAACGCTTTTAAGCATACCTTTGCCGGCGAGATTGAGGTTGCGCTGCGCTGGTGTGGAAAAAGGGTTGAACTGACCGTACGCGACACCGGCATCGGTATTGCAGAAGATCAACTTGAACATGTTTTTGACCGCTTCCATCGGGTACAAAACGTTCGCTCACGCAGTCATGAAGGTACCGGTATCGGTTTGGCTCTCGTACAGGAACTGGCCCGTTTGCATGGCGGTGAGGTAAGCGTAGCGAGCAAACTTGAAGTCGGCAGCACCTTTACCGTTTCTATCCTCACGGGAACGGCGCATTTGCAAGCAGAACATATTCACCCTTCCCAAGCGCTGAATTCCGAAATGATAGGCGCCGATTTTTTCGTCGATGAAGTCTCCCGCTGGGAACTGGGGGCGGAAAATGAACATTACCTAGCTAAGCAAACCGAAACCGATAAAACTCAAGTGTTAAACTCCATCGTGGGTTCGCACATCCTTCTCGCTGATGATAACGCGGACATGCGCAGCTATGTTGCCCGGCTGTTACAAGAACAGGGCTATGCGGTCACTGCCGTTCGTGACGGCGAAGACGCTCTAGCGGCGGTGCGCGAACATCGACCCGATCTGGTTCTGACTGATATTATGATGCCGCGCTTGGACGGGATAGGGTTGCTTCGCGCTCTGCGGGAAGATCAAGAAACCAGCACGATTCCCATCATTTTACTTTCTGCCCGCGCCGGGGAAGAGGAACGCGTAGAAGGTCTGAAACACGGGGCAGATAGCTATTTGACCAAGCCCTTCAGCGCCCGAGAATTACTGGCGCGCGTCGGGGCGAGCCTTGAAATTTCACGTCTACGCAATGCAGCCGAAACCCAGTTCCGTATACAAGAGAGCGCACGCGAATTTCGTTCCCTGGCCGAAACGATGCCGCAAATTGTCTGGGTAACACGGCCAGACGGCTGGACCCTTTATTTTAACCAACAATGGGTCGAATACACCGGGCTTACGCTCGAGGAAAGTTTAGGCCATGGCTGGATAGCTCCTTTTCACCCGGATGATTCGCAGCGGGCGTGGGACGCATGGGAACGTGCTACGCAGCAAAATGCAAGCTACTCCCTGGAATGTCGGCTGCGGCGAGCTGACGGCGCTTATCGCTGGTGGCTCATCCGGGGCGTACCATTGTCAAACGAGAAGGGTGAGATTCAAAAATGGTATGGCACCTGCACCGATATTCACGACTTAAAACAAAAAGAGGAAGATCTTAATTTTGCCGAAACGCGTTGGCAGTTTGCCCTGGAAGGTGGCAGCCAAGGGGTTTGGGATTGGGACGTTATAACCAATAAGGTGTTTTTTTCAAAGCAATGGCAGACCATGCTGGGTTTTAAGGAAAATGAAATTTCCGACAGATATGAAGAATGGCTAAACCGCGTTCATCCGCAGGATTTGCCCATGGCACTGGCGGGGGTTCAAAAACATCAACGGGGTGAAACTCCGTATTATGAGTCAGAACACAGGTTACGGCATCATAACGGCGAGTATATTTGGACATATTCCCGTGGCATGGTGGTAAACCGGGATACTGAGGGTAAACCGCTAAGGATGATCGGCACCCAGGCGGACATCAGCAATCAGCATCGGCTGTATGAAGAGCTTAAGCAACACCGCGATCATTTGGAGATGTTGGTGGCAAGCAGGACCGCTGAACTTGAAACGTCTAAGGCATTGGCGGATGCAGCCAATCGTTCCAAAAGCGCTTTCCTCGCCAACATGAGCCACGAAATCCGCACGCCGATGACGGCTATCCTAGGGTTGACGCACTTTCTACAGCGCGATCTGCCCAACCCGGTGCAAAGTGAGCGCCTCAACAAAATCGACGCTGCCGGCAAGCACCTGCTCTCCATCATCAATGACATCTTGGATCTGTCCAAGATCGAGGCTGGACACCTGATTTTGGAAAAAGTCGATTTTTCCTTGGCCGCCATTCTTGATCAGGTCCACCACTTTATTGAGGAACAAGCGCTGGTCAAGGGCTTAGCTTTGGAGATAGACACCGATAGCGTGCCGCTTTGGCTCAAAGGCGACCCAACGCGGCTGCGCCAGTCGCTGCTCAACTACGCCAGTAACGCGGTTAAATTCACCGAACAGGGTAGAGTCAGTCTATCTTCGCGGCTACTACGAGAGGATGCCGATGGCTTATGGTTACGTTTCGAGGTCCGGGATACCGGGCCAGGCATCGCTCCAGAGAAATTAACTTCCCTGTTCAACGCCTTCGAACAAGCGGATGTCTCTACCACGCGTAAATATGGCGGCACCGGTTTGGGTCTCGCCATCACCCGGCGGTTAGCCAGACTCATGGGTGGTGAAGCTGGTGTAGAAAGCCAACCAGGTGTTGGCAGTACTTTCTGGTTTACCGCACGCTTGGAGCGAGGCCGGGAGCAAGTTGTCGTGGACAACTCAGTATCTCAGGGAATCGGCAGTATCTGAAATACGGAAGCATGCCGGCGCCCGTCTGCTGCTAGCGGAAGACAACCCCATCAACCGGGAAGTGGCCTTGGAGCTCTTGAGTGGACTTGGGCTGAACGTCGATATTGCTGAGGATGGACACGATGCGGTTGAAAAGGTGTGTACCCATCGATATCAACTGATTCTGATGGACGTGCAGATGCCCAAGATGGACGGACTGGATGCCACAAAAATCATCCGCTCTTTGCCTGATGGGCAAGAGATACCTATTCTTGCCATGACCGCGAATGCCTTTAATGAGGACCGTGAAGACTGTTTGAAAGCGGGTATGAACGATTTCGTGGCCAAACCGGTTGAGCCCAAACTATTCTATTCGACTCTTGCAAAATGGCTCTCAACAACGCCAAGTCAGCACAACGTCGTGTCTGAAAATGACGGCCCCGTTTTGATATCCAACTGGCAACAACAACTCTTGGAAATTCCCGGTTTGGATGTTGAGCGTGGGCTGAAAAATGTAGGCGGCAAAATGGCAACGTATATCAGAGTATTACGGATGCTTGTTGAGCACCACGGGACGGATCCGCAACAAATTACACTAGCTCTGGCAGATAATGACTTAAGCGAAGTGAAACGTCTAGCACATAGATTGAAAGGGGCAATCGGCAACCTCGGAGCAACCTGGGTCGAAGAACAAGCTGGAGCTGTTGATTTAGCCATTCATCACGGGGCTGAACGGGCTAATCTGGAACGACTCTGCAATGAACTTGTCAGGGAACTGGCTATGATAATTAAGGCAGTGCAAAACGTGCTGGCGGAAGCTGATCGGGCGGCTTGATTCGGCAGCAGGGTGTACGACAACGATTCCTTTATTTTTAGGCCTTAAGAATTTGCCTCTAATTGTAGCGGCTTGCAATCGAAAACCCACAAACCTGCAATCAGCGCATTTTTCGACCGGAATTAAATGCAATTGACGAGCGCTCAAACCGAGCATTATTTGCAACTGAACCTGCAATCGATTACGGAATGAACCTGCAAACATCCACCGTAAACCAGGATTATTTGCAACTGAAATATGTCACCTGCCATCGGCGGCAGTCGGCCATTTTCTGCCGAATCTTTGCTCTTCGGTTGCCTCTGCCCCACTGGCGGCTTCGGGAGTCGCATCGGGCTCCTCGGAGGTTTCTTCGGCAAACTCATCGGCCATCGCATCCATCGTGTCCAGGGCCTCTTGAGGTTCAAACGACTCCGGCTCGGTCACTGATGGCTCGAAGGCTTCCCAGGCAGGCAAGCCAATTTCAGTCTCGGCCTCGACCACCAGCGGTTCCTCACTCGCCGGACTTACCGGCAGAATATCAGCGGCCGCGATTTCCGCGGGCGGAACCGCATTGGCGGCAGGAGGCGTCGAAGGCGTGGGTGTCTGTGCCACCGGAGGGGGTGGGACTGCAATTCCCAAATCGCCTGCCAGTTGATCCCAGGCCGAAGGGCGGGCTGGGCGGCACAGCGCGGGAGCAACCTTAGGCACTGGTCGGAATATGGGTGGTGGCGGTGGCGGAGCCGCGGCTGCGGATTGCTCCAACGCGCCAAATTCGGCCGGCTCCGAGGACGCCGCCTCTTTGGGCTCTTCAGGAGCCGGTTGCGCTCCAAGATCGCTCGCCAACAAGGCCCAGTGATCGGTCTTTTGTGGTTCCGTCATAATTGGAT
>CAVPMI010000023.1:0-74830 GCA_963705975.1 uncultured Pseudomonadota bacterium | reverse complement strand
ACGCTTCGTCCGCGAGGGTGATCAAACTGCACACTGCAAAGTTAGGTTTGTGCCGATGGTCGACGCCGCGTTAGGCACCACCATCACCCTCGACGTCATCCTGGACGGCACCAGTGAGATCACCATCTGCCAGGCACCCAACCGGCTTCGGTCATCACACTGCGCGGCCACGGGGATGCCGCAACTGCGGACGACCGTGCGTGGCAATCTGCACATCCACGTCGACGTGGTGGTGCCCTCCCGGGCTGATAACCACGACGCCTCGCCGTCGGCACCACACACACACACCCAGCCGGGATGTGGCCGAAGTCCGCTCGACGCACGGCGGCAGCGGCGGATTGTTCAGCCGGCTGCGCGAGACACACAAAAGGTTTGTAGATACCTTCACCTTCCACCTTAGCCAAAAAAATCAATTGCTCGAGTTGTTGGGCAACATTTTGGCAAGGCATTGATCCACCCTGTTGTTGAATAAGTAAACTACGCAATCGCTTAACTGCATTTTTTCCAGCGCCTTCAGCGGCCACTTTCAAACGATAATCACAATAAAACAGAGAAATAAAAATTAACTGAAAAATAGTCAATAATCCAGGCCTTATTACCCAATTGTCAAAATGACTCATGCGTGCCAACATAATCACAGAGGCGACAATAAATGGGTAAAATATCAGCTTGCTAACGCATTCTGTCAGCTCGCTCACCACCTGTATTGTTGCCCAATCATTACAGGTATTTCCTTTGATGTTCAGCAATAGCCGATAATGCCGATGGAGGGCCGGAGGCCAAATCAAATAATCATCCATTGACTGAAGGCAATCTGCTAGTTTTTGCACGATATTGCAGACCCATACCAATAAAGTCATAAATAAAACAACCAAAATAACCATAAGTGCCCGATCAAAATAGAAAATCATATCACCTCTATAAGGTATATTTGTTCCTCCATAACTATATATAAACAGACCAAAAAAAATCAACACAACAAATACGTATAAGCAATTTTTTGTTTGATTATTTTCAATATCATCTAATAATTTTTTTAATTCTACATAACCGGTTATTTGCGGATTGGCAACATTATACCAGTTCATTTTAAAGTCTTTAGTTAGCTGCTCTTTAATTAACCTAGGAAAGTTTATTACTTCAATTAAATAATGTACCGATAAAATAAAGGCTATGTACCTTAAAGCTTCGCTCGGCCACATACTAACGCCTTCGAACCAAGCAAATGGTTCAGACAAACCAAATATATGCGAAAAACAAACTAGATAAGCTGCAACTAAGAAACCGATACTTAAAAAAATTACTGAGCTAATTTGCTGCTTACTTAATATATAATTTTTATGACTAGTGTTTTTTGGTGCTGATTTAGCTTGGGAAAAATATATCCATACTAGTAACGGCGAAATAACGCAGATAGTTAATAAGGTTAAAAGTTTAGAAATAGGAACACTTGAATTATATTGACAATTATTACATGCCTCCGAATCATAGAATCCCACTTCCGGCATTAATGGAAACGCTTGTGTACGGCCAATTTCATGCAGATTTGGATGATCAACATAGTATCGGTTGATTACATTTAATCCACTTTCCTGTTTATTCATTTTGAATTGGATGTCAACTAAGCTTTCGTGAGACTTCCTTAAGCATTCTGAATTATATATTAAATGAACATCAAAAGAGTTTTTATATTTTTTTAAACATTCAGAGTCTAAGCTAAGTTGATTTTCCGGCAATGACTTTGCCAATGCCATCTGGGTAGCCCAAAAATAACTAGTTTGGGTACTTGAACGAAATGGAGGAATGTCTTTTTGAAGATCAGTTGTTAACTCTAATCCAAAACTGGAAACCACAATCAGATTTCTCGCCCATTTATTTTGATCAGGATGTAAAAATCTGGCATCAATTCCATTGGTAAAATACAACAAATAGGGGAATTTTTCGTGTAGAGCTTCAAGAACCAGTAATTTGTCATAGACATCGCTACCAAGAATTCCAACGGCACCTATGCCATCTCCATCTTGTTCCAACTCTTGATTCAACTGTTCCAATTTGTCAACTAGCCTTCGGATATAGTCGAATTGACTATCGCCATCTGCATCTTCCAATTGCTTGGCTTGAGCGGCTTTACTACTGGAATCAATCCCTGCCGAGGCAATTGTTTCTTGATTTGCACCTACAGTTTCCATTTTATGTGGTCTTTCTCCATCCAAACCGCGAAAATAACTATATTGATGGATGAATGTTTTTGCATATATTTGTTGATTTTCAGGTATGCATAGCCATTTTTCTTTCTTGGATTCTGAATCACAATCAAGATATTGCCAAGTAACTTCTTCTGCATAGGTTTTACCAATATGCCAACCGTATAAATTTTCCTTTTCGGAAATCAAAACCACGTGCTTACCTTTTGCTGTTTTGTTTCCAGACTGAATTATATTGGTGTCTATTTTTCCACCAACCAGCGGATTGTTATAGGATTGCGATGGTAAGGCTTTGACTCCCCTAATTACCAATTCTTTAGCCAGCGCTTCCGCCATTTTTGGATCGGTGGATGTTGTGCGCGTAAAAAATCCTGGGCCAATACGATCATTAAAGTATTTTTCGAACTCTTCTGCTTTACTCGTATCATCCGACACAAAGCCCGACAGATAATCCAATAACTTAGGTTCATCTACTGTCGCGACAGGGGAATAAAGCTTAAAATTAGGAGGCTGCTTAGAAGCTTTCTTTGACTCGCCGACTTCCAACGCCATCTCTTGCAACATGTCGGAAGATGTTGGGCCAAGCACATTAATATTCCATTCACTAGCGGCAGGAGTAATAAAAATCCCAAATAAATTTTGTAACTTTTGGTAAGGATTATATCCAAAGTTATCCGCATTTAAATATAAGAGCAAGATAGGCGGATGATCATTAACAACTTCTGATTGTGGATCTTTGCGAACAGATATCTTAGGTTTCCAAACCAGCCATTCGAAGGCTACTTTGGATTCTGTATCCGGTTTTTTAGTTTTAGATGCATTCTCATCCTGCTGCTTATGCACAAAATAACCTATATGCTCGTCATCCTGTGGCGTATAGTCCAAGGCAGCGTATACCCCCGATAAAACAGCATACCGTAGTCTTCGCCTAGTCTCTGTATCTTCAAAATAAGCACCGCCAGGTAACATCACCGCCAATACAGTATGTTGGCAGGCTTGTTTAAGTTCAGGATAGCGATTAATTTTTTCATGCGTACATTCGCTGCTACGATGGGACTGAATGGAATTTAATTTGTCATCGTTGGCATTTTTAAACTTTTCTAAAATATTTGTAACTACAACAGATTGACAATGCTTATGGTCGACAGTTTTTTCTGCACATTTATCCGACAATGAGCTTGCACTCTGAATTGTCAAAGAAGTGCCATCCGCTGTTTTGAGAAGATCCAGTTGACCGGGCTTATGAAAATCTATCGCATCAAAAGGATCCTGCCACATACGTGCCTCCACATCCTGTAAATTAGCGATGGGCTGCCGAACCGTTTGTGTTTTATCGGGTCGCGACTCATGAAATGAATCCTGACCCACAAACAAAGTACCAGCGACAACGATGAGAAGTAAATTCGCCAAATTTGGAGAAAATAGACCTAACTTTTTTTCTTTATCTTCAGCCATAGTTTTCGTTTGGTAGTGTATTTTTACGGATTGAATTTAAAAGTCTCTATAAGAGAAATATCCGCATGAGCTCTACTTCTAAATAATTTTCAAAATTACAATACAGTCTATATACAAGTCATTTATATTATTTAAGGAGATTAAATAACTTACAGAACGATGAATACAATTATCTAAATAACTATACCAAATTACAACCCCAACATTTGTACTAGTACAAATGTACTGCTTGACTTATGCTACAGATTGAGCTTTTAATTAGTTTAAAAAAGGAATTCTTAGGTTAGCATTTCCGGCTTTGCCAACAAACCCACTAAAGAGTCTGAGCTGAGTATCGTCCTTTTGTAATCAGGAGCGGAATACCAAGCGGAAATTCATTTGAATTATGCGGAGCATGGCGTCTATGCAGCAGCCAATCAGGTTTATTTACAAGAATTTTTGTTGCTTTTGAAGTATCTAGTTAATCATCACGATACCACCCTTCGCGGTAAGCATGCCGTCGCCGCTGACGGTGGTCATCGGGCTTTTGAGTTCGGCCTGAGTTTGGCCCTGAATCGAGACCATCATGCCTTTTATCGTGATGCCGCTTTGATCGATGGTAATAGTATTTTGCCCGGCTTTCAGCGTAATGGAGCCGAGTGTAGTCTCAATACTCAGATTTCCGGTTTTCAGCGTCAGGGTATCGTTGCCTTGATCCAAAGTCGTGGTGCGATTACCTTGACTTATCTCCAAAGTATCATTACCTTTGGAAATGGTGGCGGCTCGATTGCCGTTATTCAGCGTCAGCGTATCGTCACTCTGATCCAAGGTCACGGTCCGCTTATTGTAGATGCTGATAGTCTGCGAGCCATCGTCGCTTTTACTACTGCCGATAGTTTGATTATCGTTATTTTCCACTTCAAAGGTAAAGTCTTTTTCGGCATGCAGTAAAATTTCCTCTGAGCCTAATTTGTCTTCAAAGCGGAGCTGATTGGCAGTATCTACTGTGCCGCCAGTACTGCTGCGGGTTAAAATTCCGCTTTGGGTTTTATTGTCGGGTAAAGTGTAAGGCGTAGTCTGCGTGGCGTTATAGACACAGCCAATGATAATAGGATTATCCGGATTACCTTCCAGAAAATCGACCACCACCTCCATGCCGATACGCGGAATAAACAACCCACCCCAATTTTTACCGGCCCAAATTTGCGCGACCCGGATCCAGCAGGAACTGTTTTGGTCATTGGTCCCCAGCCTATCCCAAGGAAACTGGACTTTTACCCGTCCATACTGATCAGTGGTAATTTCATCGCCGCTATTGCCGACCACAACCGCAGTTTGCACGCCTTGCACTACCGGCTTGGGGGTGAGTCGCGGCGACCTATAGACAAAAGATGTGTTCAACACCTCATAACTGCAACTAAACTCTTCTCCGCCATCCGGAATGCTATACGCCACATAGCTATTGTTTTGTATCTGCAAATGGGTGGCGACTACCAGATGCTGGGCATTCTGATCCGTGCGCGGGTAGCCGGCAAACGTAAAAGTTGAGCCTGTCGCCAAGTTCCGGACATTGCCCAAGGCTTGCACACGTTCAAATTCGGCACGTTGCTCTTCCATGCGGATTTGCACATAAGTACTGCCATTATTGGAAGCCTGGGTATAGCCGCCCGGATAATCGTACATTTCCTTATTGTTCTGCGGGTGCGTGGCGGCAATAGCGTTAGCTTGTGTTAAATCGGCGCTTGGCTGGGTAAAGTCATAATCCTTTAACGTATACTTACCGGAACGGATTTCCTGATTCAACCGCCAGTCGTAAATATATTCGGTTGCCGGAGATCGGCCTGCCGCCGCCGTATAATTGATGGTCGAATTACCCGGCATAGGCGCATGCGCGCTTAGCGCATCGCATAACACCATCGTATGGCTGGAATCGGTATGCTCGAAGAAATAATAAATGCCTTCTTCCTCCAGCAACCGGCTGATAAAATTAAAATCGGTTTCCCTATATTGCACGCAATATTCGCGCGGTTGGTAGCTGCCCGACAGTTGGTTTTTTAAATCGGTATAGCCATGTTCGCTCAAGATGGTTTGCACAATATCCGCAACGGCTGTATTCGCGGGCATTACCCGGCAATTGCTGCGGCGGCTCAATAACCAAAGCGTTGGGTGCATGGTCGCCCGAAACAGATAAAACCGGCTGCCGAGCATACCCAATTGACTAACCTTGGTAACGATGCCATTAAAATAGCGCGAGCCGCCTGCTTCAAGCTCCAACTCAACAGTCATGGGATTACCCAACAGCGTTTGTAGATCTAGGTCGCTGTTTTCGCAAAGCAAATCCAGCTCATATTCAAACAAGCGCCCTAATCGTTCGCTGCCCGTCATTCGATACAGCAGCAAGGGATCGCTAGCTGAAGAGGCGGTAACGTTGGCGGTGCGGGTATCTTGAGTATAAGGCATGATCGAATCCTAAATCCTGCTGAGTTTGCACATGTGATTAACCAATTAATACCGTAGGGCAACCCAAAATGATACTGCCGCCATGCCCGGCCGGATCGCCCATTCTGGCGGCAGGCATCTTGCCGATCAACACCGTGGTCGAGCCCATAGCGATAAGATCCGGCGGACCGACGCAAACCAGCATATCCGTAGCGCGCGCCGCCGGCATTTTACCTATCAAAACCGTAGGCTCACCCGGCCCGCTGATGGGCCCGCCTACGTGCGGTACCGGTCCGGTAGTCATCGGGCATACATGCATATCTGTCAAACGTGCTGCGGGTTGTCCCATGTTGTTGCCTCTAACCTTGCCAAACTTGGCCGTTGCCGCCATTGGCGATATCAACAGCCTGTTGCAGGAAAAATCTATATTTGTCTTGGGCTTTTTCCGGTTGCTTGAGCACCGCCGCCAACATCACCGCCCCGGACACCGCCTTGGAACACAGGTTGTCCGCCGGCGGCACCACCGGCAAATTCTCCGGCGCCATGCTGCCATCACTCCAAAAAGCCGCCATAGCGGCCCAAGCGACCGCATTATCGAAACCGGCGGCTTGCGCAGCCGCATTCGCCTGCCGGCGATTGTCTTCCGTAGGTTTATAAACCCAAGCCTCGGCTACGGTCAATGCATTTATGAATTCCGGCGCGGACGTTTCATGCAGGGTACTGCGCGCGCAAAGACAAGCCCACCACACCGCTTCCCTTTTAGGCAAAGCCCGCGCCATAAAACGCACGGCGTCGGGATAGAGTTGTTGTTGCAACAGCAGCTGCAAAAAATCTACGGAGCTAGGGTCCGCTTGCAAGCAAAGTTTGGCTTCCGGCCCCAACTCAATATCTTGGCAAATCGCCGCCGCTTTGGGGATTAAAACTTTATTTAGAGCGCTTACGCCAGTCATGAATCCTACCTGCTCCTTTTCGCCATATCGAAAAAAATCCGCATCAAGTTATCACTCGCTTTGCTTATGCCAAACACCGCTAATCATTGACGTGCATCATAGCAAAATTAATTTTAGACAGCAGATATTAGCGCTTTACCGGTGATCACGCCAGCAATCCAGATACGGGATAAAAGTTTCACTTATCAAGAGATTTAAGCCCAAAAGAGCTGATGACTACTTTGCCAGCTTGTTTGGTCATGATTAGGGTTGTGGCGATTCTGGCCTTTGGTGTTTTCGCACCCACAGGCAAAAGCCAGCAGCAGCACTAGCGCAGATAATTTCATCGCCCGCTCCGGTTTTGAATTTCGCTGGGCTTAACTTAGCAGATGTGGATGGGGTGAAAAAGTTAATTTTTCAGTTGATAAAAACGCAAAACCGTTTTTATCAACCATTGCTTTAATTTAAGTTTAGGAACTAATACGCCTCGCAACCCTAGCATTTGCAAGTTTAAATTTCCCAAGCACTTAAAATGTGTATCAGGATAAAGCGCAGCAAATCGGTCATGCTAAAATGCAATAAATCAAAATTGAAAGTTAGCATAAAATGTACATTAAGTATCTGAATCTAAGAAATTTCCGCAGTTTTACCGATACGTCCATATCGTTTGTTGATGAAGCTCAAGGTGACCAACCTAGTAAAATCGTGGTGTTCATCGGCAACAACGGAGCAGGTAAAACTGCAATTCTGGATGCTTTGAAGATCAATTTGAGTTGGTTCGTAGCAAGGATAAACCGGTTTACTGGCAATGGAAGCCCCATTGCCGATATGGACGTACAGAATGGGCAAGCCCATGCCGATATTACTTTACACCTTCAATATCAAAATAATATCTATAAATTGCAGATAGCAAAAACTTTAAGAGGTAGTAGAAAAGTTAACTCCAGTTATCTGCATGAAGTCAACCAATTGGCCGAATTGCTACAACAGCAATTATCTTTAGAACCCCAAAAAACAGCTTTGCCCTTGATAGCTTATTATCCTACTGAAAGATCAGTCTTGGATATACCCCTAAAAATTAAAATCCGGCACAGTTTTGGTCAACTAGACGGTTATGATAATGCTTTAAAGCAAGGCGCTGATTTTCGACGTTTTTTTGAATGGTTTCGTGAAAGGGAAGATAGCGAGAATGAGGCTCATGCTAATGAACTCAAGCATATTAACAAACTTATCAAAAAAGAACAGTCCGATTTAATTATTCATAAAATCAATGAACTAGAAGTATTTACCCTCGACAAACAACTTAATACCGTACGTTCTGCCATAAATGCCTTTATACCCGAATTTGAAAATTTGCGTATTACCCGCAATTTGGATGATTTATTAGGTGGACTTGAAGATCCTCCTAAACCTTTTCCATTTCCAATCAACTCACGATCGCAAATGCTGGTAGACAAGCACGGCAAAACATTAGATGTCGCCCAACTCTCCCAAGGCGAGAAATCCATGATGGCCTTGGTAGGCGACATCGCCAGACGCTTGGCAATTATGAATCCCGGCTTGGACAACCCTCTGACAGGTTACGGCATAGTATTAATAGACGAGATCGATCTGCATCTACACCCAAACTGGCAACGCGCCATTATCGGCAACCTAAGCAAAACCTTCCCTAACTGCCAGTTCATTTTAACCACGCATTCACCGATAGTCATAAGCGAATCGCCCAATTTACTTTGTTACTCTTTGGAGAATGGCGAGCTGGAAAAGCTGCCCAACCTATTTGGAATGGATGTCAATCAGGTTTTACTGCAAGATATGGATGCAGACATACGCAACATAGAGATCCAACGAGCAATTGATGAATTGCGTGACAGCCTACAAGACGGTCAGTTGAATCAATCCAAGTTGCTTTTAGCCGAGCTTGAGCAAAAAATTGCTGGTGATAATCTGGAATTGACTAAGGCAAAATTACTGATTAAACGCCTGGAGGCGCAACGTGCGGTTAATCACTAAAGGCTCGGAGCCAACCGAATTAACGCGCTGGAAAAAATCACACCAGAAAGACCGCTATCAAAATCTGGATGAAACACCGACCGGAAGAGAAACACGTCAAGCTATACGCAAAACGGCCATAAAGGAGCAATTTGGTTTATGCGCCTATTGTTGTAAGGAAATCAATCTCAACAATAGCACCAATGAACACCTTGCCAGTCAAAGTCGATATCCAAATAGAACTTTAGATTTTAAAAATATTGTCGCGTCTTGCAATACCCCTAAGCGTTGCAACAGTGCCCGCGGCTCAGCAGAACTTCCACTTACGCCCCTGATGCCGGAATGTGAGACTGAACTGCAGTTTCTTTTATCAGGTCATGTGGAAGGCACATCTGAACGAGCTAAAATGGCTATTACCACCCTGGCTTTGGATGATCGAGCTATTTGCCATATACGTAAAGAATTAGTAGATGCGCTGATTTATACTCAAGAACACAGACCGGAGGAACTTAGACTATTGAGTGATGAGAAATTGCAGAGTTTGATATCCGTAATTAACCAGCCTGATGAAATGGGTCAAATGTTGGCGTTTAGCCCAGCTCTTTCGAACATAGTCCGGCAACTTTTAATTAATCCCGCTTGCTAATCATAAAAATTAATCTTCCCTAAATTTTTTGCACTCCAAACCTTGAACAATCGACAACCCTGGATTTTGCCGGCGGAGTTTGTCGACTGAGGTGTCATTAGCATGGATGCTGCTGTCAAGCCAATATTGGGGTCAGAGTAACTTATGGTGCTATCACATGCAGCGATGGAAAATAGGATTGGTAGCGGCCTTTGTCGCGGGTGATGATGCTCCAGCCTCTAATGGCAGCGTGTGCGCCGATGTAAAAATCAGGCAAGGGCGAACGCTTAATACCGCCTGCCTTGCGATATTTCAAAAAACATTTCCCGGCCAGGAAGGCAGCTTCATAGGGTAACTCGGCCCTTTGGATATAATCCGCAGGCAACGCATTTTCCAAGTCTTCAATACGTTCAAAGCCAACGGAAACTTCCGAATAGATAATTGGGTTTATATAAAGCAAGGTTTGCTCGGCTGCTTTAGCAAGCGTATTTGCAGACCATTCATACCAGTGTTCATCTACCGTAAAGATATCCAATAGAATATTACTATCAACCAGTATGGGCATTATTCGCCTCGGGTCAAGCGCATGATTTCGTCGGTGCTCATTGAGACGGTGCTTTTGCCGGTCATGGCTTCAAGCATTTTTTTTCCACGCACCGATTTTTTAGCCTTACGAATCCGCAGTTCCTCTCCGATCTGTTCAAATTCAACATCGGTATGGGGCAGCAATCCCAATGCCTCCCGAAACTCTTTTGGAATGGTTATCTGGCCTTTGGAAGTAATAAGCATTACCGAACTCCTGATAGTAAGAATAATACCAGTATTACATAGATTCTATTTGACAGTCCACACTCCGATATTGGGGGGGGCAGCAAAATTGCAAAACAAAAGCCGCTTTCGAGCGGCTTTTGGCATTATAAGCTTCGCCTACGTAAAAACGCATTTTTTACCTGCAATTCTTCCTCAGTCGATAGTGACTCAAGAAAACCAATTTTCCCCTGCACGCAAACCGCAACCGGCACTCCGTCCCGATACACCAGCCGCTGGCTCGCCTGCGTCGCAATCCGTTGCCCCGGCGTTATCACCCCGGTTAAATTCAACGGATCAGCCGCACTAAGCGCCAACAACTCGCCGGCTTTAGGCTTTTTGCGTATTTCCCGTAAACTGTCCAACGCCTCCGGTAAAGCGAATTGTTCGCCGGCAAAGCCAGCCACAAACCGGCCGCCGCGCAATTCGCCCCTGGCCTCCATGCGCCGTAACACATACAGCAAATCCCGCCAACTTGGCACGATAGCCTCCTGCTCCAACAACTTACGAAACAGCACGCCATAGCGGCGCAACAACACCTTAGCGACATACTCGCAATGTTGATATTTATCCACTTCCGGCTGGCTAGGCTGCGCACGGATCAAAGACCAGCGCCCGGCAGCGGAAAACGGATCATAAGCCGGATAGCGCTTGCTGCGCCGCTGGCGGATCTGTTCCGGGGTAATCAAAGTCCGTAAGCCTTGAAAGCTGTCGGCGGTCACCAAGCCCCAGGCTGCAAGCTCCGCCAGCGCCTCCTCCAGATAGGTTTTCAACAGCCCGGTTTCCGCCAGCAATTCCGCAAAAAAACTCGCCCCCAGTGCTTTCAAGGCCGTATACACTTTCTGACCATTACCGGATAGCTCCAATGCGTCCAACTCGGGTAAAGGCGCATACGCCCGCCAATGCGGCAGCTTGTCGCGAGCGATAAAGCTGATCGCCGTCGCCTTGCCGGCCGGCTGTTTCCGCTTCGGCAAAGCCAGACTGGCCGGCGGCGCTAAGCGCAGCCAGATGAGTTTGCCGGTGCTGCACAAATTATCCAGATCAGACGACAGATAAGCCTGGAGTCGGTTCGGCAAAATATCCGCCTCCCAACTCACAGCCGGCAGCGTCAAGCCCTCCAATTGCTGCAAACGTAACTGCAAAATCAACGGCCCAGCCCCCGGTTCCACTAAGCCCTGCCAGCTAAACAAGAAGCGCATAAAATCCGCCGGGGCCACTGGCTCGATTTCGCTACGCAACTGCTTCAGCGTGTAACGATGAATCCGCGCCAATAAACCGCGCTCGCACCATTCCACGCCGTTATTCTGCGCGGTAAATTGGCCTTGAATAATGAAGCCTTCCTGCTGCAAAGCCAGTAAGGCCAAATCAATCATGGTACTGCTCAGCAGCAATGGCTCTGCGAGTTGTGCGGCGGTGACCGGCCCCAAGCCTTCCAGCCGGCTGCGGATAATTTCCCGCACTGCGCTTTCCGGATCGGCGGCTTCCTGGTTATCAATCGCTAAGATCGGCGGCGACAAAACGGCATCCGGAAACAGCATTTGCAGCGCCTGCAAGCGTTCGGCAGCCACCCACAAATTCTTATCCGGGCCAATTGTCATAATGGTGGCGCGTTGGCCTTGTTGCAGTTTAAGCATAAAACCGGCGATGGATGCCGCCGGCACATCCGCACCACCCTGCCCTTCAGCATCTGTCAGGAAACCCAGCATATTCAAGCCATCATGCAATTCATCCGGGCTGTGGAATTCCGGCCAGGCTTCCCGGCAAACTTTGGCGATGGCTTCCGGGTCTAGCCGGCCAATGTCGGCGGCGCTTTCCGGCGTCAAAAACCGGCGTTGCTGCACTGCCAGCGTACGGCGCTCTTCGGCCGGGGCATCGTCTAAAAAGGCATAGGGCCGGGCATTCAGAATCTCCAGCGCCAACGGCGAGGGGCTATTCAAGTCTCGGCAAATTATCTTGATCCTACCTTGTTCAATACCGGTCAATAAGCGTTCCAGGCCGCTTATATCCATCAACTCATTTAAGCAATCAGCCAAGGTTTGTTTGACCAAGGGATGATCCGGCACCTCTCGGTTGCCGGCAATATTTTCCTGACAAGCCAATTGGTCCGGAAACACCACGGCAATTAAATCTTCGGCGTCATTACGTTGAAAATAAGCCGGAACCTTTTTCCCCGCCCGTCTGCGCGGCACCGCCAAGGCGGTATTAGCGACCCAACGCCAGCGGGTTGGAAACATCGGCGCGGCCAACAGCGCTTGGATCAAAATCTCTTTTACCGTCGCCGCTTTTAAATACTGCGCCGGTTCCTCCAGCGGAAAACTGTGCGTGGGGCCTAGCGAAAGAATAATCGCGTCTTCACTGGCGGCGGCTTGGAGTTCGAAATTGAACCGCCGGCAAAAGCGTTTGCGTAAGGCCAACCCCCAGGCGCGATTAATTCTTGAGCCATAGACGGAATGAATCACGAAATGCATGTCGCCGGTTTCGTCGAAGAAGCGTTCGAAGACGATCTGCTGCTGGGTGGGCAATACCGTCAACGCGGCTTTGGCGGTCGCCAGATAATGCGCGATTTGTTCGGCGACCGCCGGCGGTAGCCCGAGTGTCTGTACCAAATAAACGTAAGCAGCATCCCCGCCGAGTTCCAATTGCGCGTCGATAGTCGCCCGCAACTCGGAGACAGCCAGCGACAGCTCGTCACTACGCCCAGGCGCTTCACCCAGCCAGAACGGAATATTCGGCGGCTGGCCGTGCGCATCCTCGACATAGACCCGGCCCTGCTCGATCTTCAGCATCCGATAAGAACTATTGCCTAACTGAAAGATGTCGCCCGGCAAGCTTTCGAAAGCGAAGTCTTCATTCACTGTGCCGACAAATAAGCCTTCCGGCTGCAAAATCACATCATAATCGAATTGATCGGGAATCGCTCCGCCGTTCAGCATCGCCGTCAGCCGTGCGCCTTTCCGCGCCCGCAACAAGCCGTGTACGGCGTCACGATGCAAATACGCGCCGCGCCGGCCACGGCGGGTATGATAGCCGTCGCTAAGCATTTGCACGACTTGCAGAAACTCGGCATAGTCCAGCTTCCGATACGGCCAGGCCTTGGTAAACGCTTGATATAGCTCGGCTTCCGGCCATTCGCGGCAAGCTACCTCGGCGACGATTTGCTGCGCCAACACATCCAGCGGCTGGTCGGGAATCACGATTTTATCCAGCTCATCTCTTTGGATTGCCGCTAAGATGGCGGTGCATTCCAGCATATCGTCACGGGTTAACGGAAATAGCCGGCCCTTGGGGATAGCGCCCAGTTGATGCCCGGAACGGCCGACGCGTTGTAAAAAGCTGGAAATGGCCCGCGGCGAACCGAGTTGGCAAACCAGATCTACGTCGCCGATGTCGATGCCGAGCTCCAGTGAGGCGGTCGCCACCAAGGCTTTCAACGACCCCTGTTTTAGGCGTTGTTCGGCGGCCAGCCTATGCTCTTTAGCCAGACTGCCGTGATGCGCGGTGACAAATTCCTCCCCCAGTCTGTCGGCTAAAGCGGCGGCGGCGCGTTCCGCCAAGCGCCGGGTATTCACAAAAATCAGCGTGGTGCGATGCTGAAGGGTTAATAGTTGCAAGCGATCATAAATCTCGCCCCACACTTCGCCAGCCATCACCGCTTCCAACGGCGAGCCGGTCACCTCGATTTGCAAATCGCGTTGCCGGCGATGACCGGTATCAATAATCGTGCAAGGCGACGAATCAGCGCCGGTGAGAAAACCCGCCATTAACTCCACCGGCTTTTGCGTGGCGGATAAGCCGATACGCACCGGCGGCTTTAAGCAGAGTTGCGTCAAGCGTTCCAGCGATAAGGCTAAATGCGCACCGCGTTTATTGCCGGCTAGGGCGTGAATCTCATCGACAATCACAGTCCGCACCGTCTTCAGCATCTCCCGGCCCGACTCGGAGGTAAGCAATATATATAAGGACTCCGGCGTGCTGACAAGGATGTGCGGCGGGAAACGCTTCATCGCCGCCCGTTCCGCCGCCGAGGTATCGCCGGTGCGGGTTTGGGCGCGGATCGCCACATCCGGCAGCCCGGCTTCCAGCAAGGCGAAGCGGATGCCGCTCAACGGCGCGTCTAAATTTTTATTGATGTCATTGGACAGCGCTTTTAACGGCGAGATATACAATATTTGCGTTTCATCGGCCAAAGGCGCCTGCAAGCCTTGCTGTATCAATTGATCGATAGCCGCCAAAAAGGCCGCCAAGGTTTTGCCGGAGCCGGTCGGCGCGGCGATCAAAGTGGGGTTTCCGGCGCGGATGGCGGGCCAAGCCAACTTTTGCACCGCCGACGGAGCGGCGAAATGGCTGTTAAACCAGGCGGCTACAGCTGGATGGAAGGTGCTTAGGGGCATAGGTGGCGTAGATTAATCGCCAGTAGATTCTGTTTGTTCTTTACCGCTTAGGCGCCGCTGCAGATCCAGTCTTTGATGCAGTATCCTAGCAACCATAATGCTTTCGCTCTGAATGGTAAAAATCAGCAGGTGTTTTTCAACAGTCAGACATTTATAGCCCTCAGGTAGATCAAATCTACTGTGGCCGATTTCCGGGTTTTGTGACAGCAATTCCATTCCGGCTTCAAGGACGTCCAAGTAATCCTCCATTTGCCGTTCGCCATAACGGGTAAAGGTATATTGAGCGATATCCCTTAAATCGTCTATTGCCGGCTGGGAAAGTTCAAGATTAAGTGTTTTCCGGTATGGCATCAGGGCTGCTGAATGGATCACCATTTCTGGCTTTACGGATAGCTTCCTGCTTTATTTGATGCAGTAAATTAGGCGTAAGAGCAATGGTCTCACCACGTTCTACGGCCTGAACACCCTTGGTAACGGCTTCCTGAAACTCCGTGGCGCGTTCTTTTTCCTGCCTCATCCGCCGAACCGCGTCTTGAACCAGCTCGGTTTCATTGGTGTATAACCCACCATGCACCTCTGATTTAATAAATCTCTCGTCTACATCGGCAAATCGAACATGCATAAAAACCACCAAAATATTTGTTACACGCCTGAACAATACCAAATATGCCCTTAAATCTCAATCAGTCTATGTTACGCCGATTTCGGCATAATAAGCGCGGTAAAGTTGGCCCGGCTGGCAGTGGACTTGTCACAGCAGGGCCGAAAGATAGGCGAACGGTCCACACAGAGTGAAGCATGGCGTAATCGAGGATGTAAGCTTCGGTCCCTTGATTCCGCTTTGCTTCATCGAGGCTACAATATTTTTTTCAGCACGCAGAATAGTTACCAAATTTTAACAATATTACATTTCGATACATAACGTGTATCTGCTAATTTAGCATATCAACTGAAAGTATTTTATTGCACTCAAGGCTAGATTAAGCTTTCCAAAATCTTCCTACACTTTAAGATCCAACTCCGCCTGTAACTTAGCACTATCCAGTTCCTTTTCCGAGCGGGAAATCACAATAGCCGCCACTGCATTGCCAATTAAGTTAGTCACAGCCCGTGCTTCGGACATAAAGCGGTCGATGCCGAGTATCAAGGCCAAACCGGCGACCGGTATATCAGGTACCACGGCCAGCGTAGCGGCTAAGGAAATAAAACCGGCCCCGGTGACGCCGGAAGCGCCTTTACTGGTCAGCATGGCGACCAACAAAATACTCATTTGCTGAGTGAGGGTTAAATCAATGTTTAGAGCCTGAGCGACAAACAGCGCCGCCATCGTCAGGTAGATATTGGTGCCATCCAGGTTAAAAGAATAGCCGGCTGGGATCACCAAGCCGGCCACAGCAGGCGAACAGCCGAGTTTTTCCAGTTTTTCCATCACCGGCACTAAGGCGGATTCCGATGAAGAGGTGCCAAGCACCAGCAATAATTCGGCTTTGATATAGTTCAAAAACTTAAAAATATTAAACCCGTTTACCGCGGCGATACTCCCCAGCACCAAGCTGACAAATAAGCCGCAAGTCAGGTAAAAGCAAGCCATCAAATTGAGCAGCGGTTTTAGGGAATCGACACCGTATTTTCCGACCGTAAAAGCCATCGCCGCGCCGGCGCCTAGCGGGGCCAGCTTCATGATGACATTCATCATCGCAAAAAAAATATGCGAACACTCTTCGATAAAACGATACACCGAACGTCCGGCGTTGCCCATTCTTTGTAAGGCGTAGCCAAACAGAATACCGACCAGCAACACTTGCAGCAAATTGCCGGAACCGGTAAACGCATCCGGAAAAGTCTTGGGTATGATATTCAGCAAAAACTCGACCAGGCTTTGCTCAGTCGCCTGTTTGGCGTAACCCGCCACGGCTTTGGCGTCGAGCGAGGCAGGGTCGATATTGAAACCCTTGCCCGGCTGCAGCAGATTAGCGATCAACACCCCCAACCCCAGCGCAAAAGTCGAGACTATTTCGAAATACAATAAGGCCTTCACGCCCACCCGCCCGGCCATCTGCATATCGTGCGCACCGGCGATGCCGAGCACCACGGTGCAAAAAATCACCGGGGCAATCAGCATTTTAATCAAACTGATAAAACCATCCGCCAAGGGTTTCAGGGCGGCTGCATGTTGACTATCCAGATAACCGAACACAGCACCACAAAAAATTGCCAGCAATACCCAAAGATAGAGGTGGGAATTTATGCGTTTTGGCTTGAGTCCATAGATAACGCGTTCTTCAGTCATAGTTTGATAGTGAGGCATGTTAAGCTGAAACCATTATCTGGTATTTCTTTGGGAGTAAAACTCTCAAGGAATCAAAGACGGCTTTATAAGGATAAACAGTAGCCTTTTGCTGTTGAAACGCCAAGCTCATACGCCGGACGACAATTTTTCAGCAATTCACGTCCGACAAAGCACTTAACGCGCGGGGCGTTTGGTGTCGTGAAACCACTCTCGCATCGCAGCCATTTGCGCAACCTGCGCCGGCGGCGCATGTCTTTTACAGGTGGCGTACTCATCAGTACCCGGTTTCGCGCCCCAACGGATTTCCACGCAATCATTTGGATTATAAGCCATCTCCAATGCTGGCTTACGCGCCAACAATTCCGCTACCGACAGCGTCCAGGGCTCACCATTGCTGCGGATATATTGAATTTTCTTCTCGGCAATCAATTTTTCATGCAGTTGTTGTATTTGCGTTTTAACCTGCGGTGCGGATTCCGCCGTCAAGTTAAACAACTCCGGGTAATGCACAACTTTCTCAGGAAAATTAAGCAGTACATTCATCGCGATTAATAAGCGCATATCGCGCGAAGGCGTGGCGAAATCCTCCCAAGGTCCTTGGGTTTCAAAAATGGCTGCGCCATTCGGCATTTGGATAGTCGGAACGTTCTTACGAAAATAATCTTCGCCGTTTTTCACCGATTGCAAACGCGCGGTGATTTGCTCCACCAATGCCTCTAAAGTGGCCTCGTAAGCCGGTTTAGCCGCCAAACCATTAGGATTGATCAATTTCTGTAATTGCGCGTAAAAATCTTCCGGGCTCATTTCATCCTGTGCAGCCGAATAGTTTGGCAGTTCGGCATTTTTCGCCAGTCTGCTGTTATCAACCAGCGGGCGAAACGCTTTGAAACCAGGACCGGCGCTGGCCGTATCGGCAAATAAAAACGTGCCTTCCCAAAAACGCTTCCGCGTAATGGAATGATCGGGTTGCGAATCAACCGCAAATAAAATCCCCGGACTATCCGCCGTTTGCGGCACCCATTTAACCAGCACCAACACATGGCCGTAAGGGTCGGCATAAATAGTTCCAGGCCGCAGTACATTGCGCTGCAAAGCCAGCGGATAAAAATCGGTATTTTCGTCAGCCAGCCCGGTGCGGCCATTTCCTGATTGCACAACGTCCATCAGGATATGGCTGAAGCCTTTATACGCAGCAGGGGAGGCCGGAAACTTGACAAAATCGTTTCTTATTGTGGCGGCTGCACACACTGGCGGTTTATTGCCAACGCCACGACCGCAGGCGCGATAACTGAAAGGCAGGCCATTTTTCCAAGCAAAATAACTACGCAAAAAATACGGAAAATCCGCGCAATCCGGGAGTGCCGGCAAGGCTGCATCTTCGTTTAAGCCGAGACTATTATGCAAAAAATTCCGCTGTGCATCGCGTAAAACCGGCTCTAAGGTAGGAAAACTCAGACTTTCGTCAGCCGGACTAGCAAAAAGACGCTCTATCCAGGCGGCGTAAAAGGCCTCATAATTCTCGTTCCAGGCCGCGTTTTTTTCCGTGCCGTTAGCGCCGTTGAAAACCTCACGACAGGCCAGCGTCTGGTTTTTAGTTTTAGCTTCTACTTGATAGCGGCCTTCGCCCAGCGCTGCAATCTGCGCAGAAAGCGACCAGGGTGCGCCATTATTCGCAGTCGCGGTTAATAACTGCTGTTCACCCTGCGGATTGGTCAACACCAATTCCGTAATAGCCTGCGTACTGGACACGGCCATAATATTCAGCGCTGTGCCCGGCTTGATAGCCTGCGGCGCGATCCATATATGGGTGTTATCGCCTTGCATACAGGATGCGGCAAAGCTAGTCTGGCATAGCATACAGGCCACAAAAATGATCGCTTGCAGCAAGCGATGAGATAGAAAAGTTTTCGTAACGTTCTCCAGTAGTTAATGAGGTGCATTTTACTATTAGCATTAGCAATTATGGCATTAATCTTCCCATATCAGGTTTGAATTGCTCAAGCTTACTTTAGATAAAGTATCATTAAGCCTTTGCAAACCACTAAGCCTTTAAGACGCCATGCCCGCCGACCTAGACCTCCCCATGCTTGCCCTAATTTCTCTCGCCGGACTTTACGCCGGCGCTCAGAACACCCTCGCCGGCGGCGGCTCATTTATAACTTTTCCTACGCTATTACTGGCAGGGCTTAATCCCTTAGAAGCCAATATTACCTCCTGTATCGCTTTATTCCCCAACCAAATCACCTCATGCATAGCCGGTCGTAAATTCGCAGGCGGCGTTGGCCGCTTAAGTTTAGTTTATTTATTCGGCCTCAGCATCATAGGCGGACTGTTTGGCGCCCTGTTATTGCTAAACACACCCGTGAGTTTCTTCGCGCGTTTAGTTCCCTGGCTGGTGCTGTTTGCCACCAGTATTTTTGCCTGGGGCAGTTTTCGCAGAAAACCGCTGCATGCCGTAAGCCGAGTACCTGTGCCGATATTGGCGGCAACGCAGTTTATCATTGGTATTTACGGCGGCTATTTCGGCGGCGGCATCGGCTTTTTGATGTTGGCGACTTTTACCCTAGCCGGTCAACAGGTACGCATGGCTGCCGCCACTAAAAACGTGTTGGCCATGGCGATGAATGCCTCGGCTGTGCTGTTATTCGCTTTTTCTAGGCAAGTGGACTGGCTAGCCGCGCTGGCTTTATCCCTAGGCGGTATCGGCGGCGCTATACTTGGCAGTTGGCTGCTGCATAGGCTGCCGGAAAAAATCATGCGCGGTTTTGTGGTGCTGGTAGGAGCAGCACTGACAGTCTGGCTTTTTATACGCTAAAACAGAAAAATAGTGTAACTATTCAGCGTAACGAACAAATTAGCTTAAACGAAAACTCACAGCTTTGTAGGCGCGGGCCACGACCGCGATGAAGGCCTATCCAGTCCTAAAGGCCTTATCGCGGGCGTGGCCCGCTCCTACATATTTCTAATTTTGCTCTACCGCTGAATAGACTTGTAGGCGTCAACCGGCGGGCGGCGCATCGTTTCGCGACCGATGCACCGCCTTAGGCCGGCATATCCTATAAAATAAGCAAATTACATCCAATCCGAGTCACTGCTGCTATCGTCAGAAAAGCTGTCGTCATCGCCGCCATCGCCGTTATTGTCATTCACATAATCACCGTTATCCGCCAGTTGCTGTCCAGCGTCATCGCCGTAATAATTGTTTATAACGGTGGTTTCATTAATTTCCTCACCAAAGGGCTGTTGGCCGAAACCGCTACCGCCTAAACCGGCTTGACCAAAACCGCCGCCGCCAAAACCCGAACCATGGTGGCCAAGTAGACTTTCAATGCCTTGAAATAAAAAACCGCCCGCTGCCACGCCTGCCGCCGTTGTCGCAACATTGCCGAGGAAACTCGAGCCACCACCGAAGATACCGCCGCTTGGTTGCGCTTGAGGCTGGGGTTGATATTGAGCTTGCGCCGGCGGCGCATAGCGCGGCTGTTGATAAGCGCTCACGCCGGGAACCGGACCGCTGCCGGCGGCTGGCTGCGCCCAAGGATCAGATCCCAAGAAACTGCCGGATGCTTGCCCTGACTGGCTGCTTTGCAATTGTTTCTGCAATTCTTCAATACGGGCTTTAGCGCCATTCAAAGCGTGCTCCAGTAACAGTACGCGTTGCACTAATAAATACGCCGCATCGGGTTGATGCGCGACAGCATCGCGAATTAAGGACTCGGCTTCCGCATCCTTATTGCCTAATTTAAACTCCACCAAAGGTTTAAGTAATTGGCTAAGTTGGTCGCGTTCCTGTTGGTTCATAACAATGACTCCGATGTTGAGATAAGAATGGCTATTCGCCGGATAAAACGATTAGATAAAAACTTAGGCAAAAAATTCCATATAAAAGTAGTAAATTTTGCCTAAGCGTTTAGCCTAAATTTCGGATGGATGAGTGATCTTAACAGATTTTATTCAGCGAAACCTGACCTGTCGCCAAGGTGATCTCGCGCAAGATACTCAGCAAACCACCGGTTAAAGCGAAAATGGCGGCAATAAATGTCACCGAAACCGCTCGGGATAAGTTCACCCCAAGTTCCGCGCCCAAAAACAGAATCACGATAGAGGCGCAAACAAATAATCCGGAAACGGTGCACAGAATAATGGCCCAGTGAATAAACCGGACCCTAACCGGCAAAGTCAACAATTCCTCGGAGTGCGCAGCGGATGGATTTTTATCGGCCTCGTTCAGTAAACGAAATCTGTCTACTGCTCGCGCCAAGCGTCCGGTTAATACATTTAAGATAGTGGCAACCCCTCCCAATAAGAATACTGGCGTCAGGGCTTGCTGAATAACATGAGCGACTGTGGGTATAGCGGTTAAAGGATCCATTTCGTTTTGCGTGTTTTATGTAAGGTATCAGTATTATAAGAAATAACACATCGATACTTGAACATAAATTGCACTGCTGCCAAAGCCCACGCCAAACCAAAGAAAAAGCGGGATGGAAACCGGCAAAAATTTGAAAACCATTCCAACATTGAAATACTGGGTAACCTCTAAAGTGAAAAGCGCGAGTTGCATCACAGCTTGGCGCAAGCTTACCACCTATTATCAACACCGAAACGAGAGTACAACCAAGTATCTATCTCGTTGTTAATGCTGTATTTTCTCTTAAACTTGGAAAAAAACCATGGCTGTCTCGATTCGTAAAAATAAAATTCAAACCTTTGTCCCCTGGATGGCGAACAACTTTAATGCTGTGCAAAATCATCTATGGCGAATGCTGGGGATATGGTTGCTGTTGACCACATTTTTAATTGCTTGGTGGAAATTCCAATAGGTCGAACTGGTTTTTAGACACAAAAAAGCCGGGGTAAAACCCGGCTTAATGTCTATCTGTTGTATGAGAAAAATTAACCGATACTCGTTTTCCGGCGAGTAAAACCCAGAAATCCTAAGGTTGCTGTCAGAAAAAACCAAGCAGCAGACGGCAGTGGAACGCTTGAGACTAGTGCTGGCGACGTTGCCAGAGTTCCTTTATATGAACCGCCGGCGATGCCTAAATAATCACCTGTTAGTTCCAGTGTGTACATATCACCGGCATTCAGTGCAATGTTGCTTAAGCCCTCAGTATAGGAGGTAACATCTAAAGCCGGGCTGGTTGGCACGACACTAAGGGATTGAGTCAACGTGCCGGTAGCAACTAAGCTTGCACCATCAAAAAGCTGCAAAGAAGTTAAGTCGACACCTGATGTAACATATCCAGTGAAACCTGTAGCGTTTTGAAAATCATTTAACAACGCATTGCCGCTGACTTGAAAATCCCAAGTATCGGTAAAACTGCTTGCAGACCCGGCGTCAGTGGTGGTGTACGTGGATAATGCAGCAATAACACTCAACGGGAAATCAGTTGCACTTGCTTGCGGACCGTAAAAAGCCCCTAACATAAGCATACTGCCAGTCAACAGACCAGCCTTCTTATTCAATTTCATAAAAAAAACCCCAAAATCTTTAAAAATCAGTCAATTGTTCAAAAAAATCCAGCCTAGCAAGACTATTGACATTATTTCAAGAGCTGCTCTGCCGCGCTTTGTTCCGCCTCAAAAACGCCGCCATATTTAGATATGATCTTCTTAAATGTGAAATCTACCACACTTTTAAAATAAAAAAAAGCTCTAATCGCTTTAACAATAAATTAGTGCCGAATAAACAAAACCAGACTTAAAAACATCATCGGCAACTCAATTATTCTTGGCTGGTCATAATTTGTCAATTAGAGATTTATTAAGATTCTATGAATACGATTACAACCAATTACTAAGCAATCACCCTGATGACACACCCTGCAGTCGTTAACTCAGTTGTGGATTAGCTATTTCAGCCGGTTTAAGATAATACTGGACGAGACTCGGCGGCCTGGGAAGCGCCGGCAATTAGGGATAAAATAACCTCATGGGTGCAAGCCTCAGCTGCAATGCATCACCTGATGGATCCGGCTTTTCTGGTTAAAGCTTTACCGGCTTTGATAAAGGTGTCGTTTTTAAACAGATAGGCTTGGGTTTTCCTCTGCGTCACATGCAGGCGATCTTCACTTGGGCCGGTGCTTTTTACCAATTTCTCAATCAGATCGTCGACGCCATCCTGATCCAGATCGGAAAAAATCCACTCCACGCTGTTTTCAAAGCACTTTGGCGAATCAGGACCGTGCCCGCAAACACCGAGATTATCGCCAAACACCGCCTGATGCAATACTATGGCGTTCCAACCGTCAAACTGGACAATAGATCGTACGCCCTTGAACTCCCCTTGCTCACTGTGGGTCGCCAAAGCCATTACCTCATTGACGCCGTCCTCGGCTATATCCAGCACCACAAAATTATCCCGCACAGCTTCGCCGGCCTCACGGACTTCCTGTAAATCCGGGCGGATGAGCAGCACCTGCCGCTGCTCATCTCCGCTACGAGCCGGAAAAGTTGCTGCGGCAAGATAGGCCAGTTCTTTACTGCGCAGGTAGACCGCAGCTGGATCTTCGTTGAGCTCAACTTCCTCCAATGAATGTAATTTAAACCAGGCCTGCACATCCTGTTTCTGCGGAGGGTGTAGCGTAGTATCGGCTGCAACAGAAGTACAAACCCAAGCCAAGGACAATACTAACAACAAATTTACCGTATGCATATAAAGACCTTTGGCTAATGCGTGCAAAATAGCTAAAGATTGTAGCAAAAATGGTAACTATTCATCGCATTCATGTATAGGCCGGCATAAGCCTGCTCAAGCTGATAGAGAAGATCCGGGAGTTCCGGCATAGTCAAAACCACACCGGAAACACCTGATATTGCAGACGCGCTGACGGGTTATATCAGCCTTAAAAGGAATATTGACCACCTAACCCAATCTAAACAAAACGGACTGGATAATTTCGGTAAAAATTTAGCTTTCAAATTACGGCGGATTTCCGTCGACCGAACCAACCCAAGCTTGCAAAGCCGCCGGCAAACAACCAAAGCGCAGCCGGAACCGGAACCGCCGTGACAGTGCCAAAAGATAAGAAATCCGCATTGCTGGAAAGCGTATTAATACCATTATCGTAGGCTCCGCTAGTAAATACTGGGGCGGAGGGATTAGTGAAATCAATAGTAAACAACAAGCTATTGTTCACTGTTGAATCAAATGTTGCTGGGGATGCATCCAATAACCAGTTCGAAGCGAGTGGCGCAGTTGCATAATCATAAGTAGGATCATAAACCCAACTTATCGACTCGCTTACCGAACCACCAACATAGCCCGCAGTGCCCAAGGAATAACCGGTAAGCGTACCGGAAACCGCTGTGGCAACAAAGTTGTTATCAAATGTCACTGTACCGGTAAAAGTCGCGCCGGAAGCAAAGTTTTCGCTCAATGCGTCAATATAATCAGCCTGAGCGGTTTCGACTAGCCCCAAACTCAAGGTAAATGCGGCTGCAACAGCCAGTTTTTTAAAATTCATAAATTCATTTCCAATATTGGTTGTGTAAAAGTGCATTACTTGCTGGCAGATAAGAATTCGCGTCTATCTGCTAATTACCTTTTAAGGCCTAGGCGTCTCAGTTTGTGCATCATCCGGGATAAACCCCGCAGGCGGCGTAATGGCAGTCGCTGGATTTGATTGCCGGCTCTGCTGCAAGATACTGCTGAGCAATTTGGCTTGGTTCTCCCTAACTATTTCCTGTTCCACCAGGACTTTATCGGTTTCCGCTTTCAGCAACTCCGCTTTATGCTGCTGCCAAACATCCAGCAGCAAAGCCGAGGCTAAGGAACCGAAAAACACGCCAAAGGCGATTTGCAGGACAAGTTTCATAGAATTGATGCGCTGCCTAGCATGCTGATTACCCAGTAATCAAGAAGCCGTTGCTTGCACAACAGCTTCTGATCACAGCCGGTTTAGTTGATCGCAGGCAATAAGTTGGCTGCCTTGGTGTTTACACAACCAGGATGCCCCCAACCACTCGCACTCACGCCAATTTGTAGTCCAGGCACCGTGTGAACATCAAACACAATATTATCGGGACGGCTGGAATCACCGGAAACACCACCAGGAACATAGTCAAGACCCAGTCCATGACGGGTTCTCCAGGCAATATTATGGTCTGCGCAGGAGGTGTCGCCGCTGACGCCGATAGCGCCGATCAAGGCGCCTTGCGCAGTATAAAGTGCCAAACCGCCGCCAAACACATTCACCCCACCCACTTTATTGCCGACTAAAGGATCGTTTGCTTGACCATAATTTGCATCAGGACCAGCATAAGCCGCTGCGGTATCCACCGGGTTGCTGTGTTGCAAACCATATAAGCTACCGCCGGGTTGCACTGCGGTGTATAAATTCGCCGTAGATAAAGCTAAGCTAGGCAAGCTAAATGCATTTGCGGTATTGGCTTTTTGCGCCGAAATAAGCCGGCTGCCAGGCCATTGTTGGTCTCTATCCGTGCCTGTATAGGCGACTGCGCAAACATAACCGTCTCTATTGACGATAGTGGCCCACATATTTAGGCCAAAACCACCGTTTGTACCTACATTAGGCGCCACCGAGGCTAAAGTGGTCTGCAAAGTGGACCAACTCGGCAGCGCGGAGCAGTCCGTTCCCGGTGTTGAGGGATTGGCTTGAGCGGCTGCTAAAACGTTGTGGGAAGCGCAGACGAAGGAAGTCAAAAGCGCCAGCTTAACTATTTCTTTTTTCATTTTTATTCTCTGCAAAGTTTAAGTTAAATAATAGAATGTAAAACCATGTTACGCGCCCAAACCACCGCTCTTAGCACTGCCGCTTAAGCGCTTACTGCAAGCGAATCCCGTTGTCATAAAATAATTCCACCCCACAACAGATTTCACGCTACCTGATTTTAAAGATTTTTGCTGATTTGTCCACATTATTTAAGTTATTTGGTTTTGACAAATTAAGTATTTAGCACTACGCCACTGGTAACTTTAAAGTTGCTGCAGATGATTTTTATTTTATACCTGTAAACAAGTTTAATATGAGACGAAGATCGATTAGGGTTTGCTCATTTTCAGGTGCTTGGTGTAAGCTGAAATAAAAAGTAGTCTATGTAGCCATGCAATTTGAAAAGCATAGTACAACTGGTCTATCATAGAAAAATTGAGCGTTTGCGTTCAGCACCGGCAGGTTATTTTCATACGATGACAGGGAGGTATCCCTTGGAGAAAAAATGGCTACAAATGATTTAATCACAGGCGATGTTTATTATCCATCCGCAGAGGTCGTAGCGCAGGCTAGACTAAAAGATTGGGATGCCTTGACGGCCTCAGCTCGCCAAGACATGCCGGGCTTTTGGGCTGACGAGGCCAACGAACTCGAATGGTTCAAGCCCTGGGATAAAGTTCTGGACGACTCCAACCCACCGTTTTACAAATGGTTTGTCGGCGCGCAAACCAATATTGTGCATAACGCCATTGATCGGCATCTAAAAACCCATCGCAAAAATCAACTGGCGCTGATCTGGTTAAGCGAAGATGGCCAAATCGACCGCACGTTTTCATACTTTGCCTTGGACCGCGAAGTGTCGCGCTTTGCGAACATCATCAAATCGATGGGCGTCAAAAAAGGCGATCGCGTTACCATCTATATGGGTCGCGTGCCTGAGATCGTGTTTGCCATGCTGGCCTGCGCCAAAATCGGCGCCATCCATTCCGTCGTGTTCGGCGGCTTTTCGATAGACGCGCTGCAAGGCCGCATCGATGACAGCCAATCCAAACTGGTCATTACCTGTGACGGCTCTTTCCAAAACGGCAAAATCGTCGAACTGAAAAAGATAGTAGACGGCGCGGTCAAGCACTGCCCATCCGTAGAGAATATTATCGTTGTCAAGCGCACCGCGCAGACTATCAATATGGAAGCCGGCCGCGACCATTGGTATCATGATTTATGCCATCTGCCAATTGCTAACGGCAAATGCCCCACCGAGATCATGGATGCGGAAGATCCGTTGTTCATTCTGTATACCTCCGGTTCCACCGGCACGCCGAAAGCTATTCTGCATACTCACGGCGGCTATATGGTGGGTACTTATAGCACGATCAAATATGTATTTGACCTGCGCGACGATGACCGCTGGTGGTGTACCGCTGATCCAGGCTGGATTACCGGGCATTCCTATTTGGCCTATGGGCCGTTACTGAACGGTTCGACCTCGTTTTTCTTTGAAGGCGGGCCGTTCTATCCTTATCCGAATCAATGGTGGCAATGTATTGAACGCTACGGCATCACGGTATTTTACACCGCGCCGACCGCGATTCGCGGCCTAATGCGCTTTGGCGAAGCCTGGCCGAACAAACACGATCTTTCCTCCTTACGTTTGTTGGGTTCGGTCGGCGAACCTATCAACCCGGAAGCCTGGAAGTGGTATTATCGGGTGATCGGCAAAGAAAAATGCCCGATCATGGATACCTGGTGGCAAACCGAGACTGGGGCGTTTGTGATTACTCCCACCCCGACTGTGCCGCTGAAACCCGGTTCGGGAACGCGTCCGTTCTTTGGACAAGAGGCAGAGATTTTGGATGAGCACGGCAATCCCGTGCCTGATGATACTGAAGGTTATTTGACCCTGAAACATCCGTGGCCTTCCATGTTGCGCACCATTTATGGCGATGACGAACGCTATGTGTCGCAATATTGGTCTAAATATCCAGGGCGTTATACCACCGGCGACTCGGCCAAACGCGATAAGGATGGATATTTCTGGATTATCGGCCGCGTCGATGATGTGATTAAAGTTTCCGGACACCGGCTCGGTACGGCGGAAGTAGAGTCCGCGCTGGTGAGTCATCCTGCTGTAGCGGAAGCGGCGGCGATTGGTTTACCGCATGAGTTGAAAGGCCAAGCCATCCATACCTTCGTGTTGCTGCGTTCCGGCTTTAATCCGTCACCGGAGCTTGCGGAAGAACTGCGGCAACATGTGGCGACGCACATGGGACCTATCGCCCGCCCGGAAGATGTAAAGTTTATCGACAAACTGCCGAAAACCCGTTCCGGCAAGATTATGCGCCGGGTGCTGAAAGCCAGAGCGCAGGGTTTGGATGAGGGGGATATTAGTACTTTGGACGAATAAACGGCTACGTTTGCAAAAATGCCAGTTGGGTGAGTTCATAAAACCTCACCCAACTTAGGCATGATCCCTACGAACTAACCAGTTTCTTTTCCGCCCCCCACTCTACCAGACGCCAAAAGCCCTGCTCTTCCCCAGGCGCGCTATCGGGAAATTTCTCGCGGATCGCGTTAGCCAGTTTGTCACGTGGCGATAACGGGCTTTCCAGCGTTTTGAATAACACTTTAGCGGCATCGGCAGGTGGTAAACGATTAGCAACAGCAAGTAGATTGCTGCATAGCATTTCAATTTGATTTTGATTTTCCGTGTTTAAAATAGCGGCCGCAAGCTTTTGCGCGAGTGAGTTAGCTTGAGTTTCCGTTGCGCCTGAAACAATCACCAGCAACCCCTCTGCAAAATATTTCAACTGCCTGCTGTCTTTAGTTTCTTTCACCAGCACTAAAAATGAGTCCAGAAGTTCCAAAATCTGATCTTGCGGCGCTTTCTTATACACGGCTACCAAAGCGCTTGCCAGATCCTGTTGTTGGTCGGAGACTTTCGCGCCTTTCATCACCCCAAACAAGTGATTGAAAATTGCCACGGACTCTGAAATGGGTGCTTTCTCAGCCGCTGCCGCCAGGCTGGCGCTATAATTGCTGGGCTTGTCCGGCTCTTTTGCAGCCTGCATGGCGGCTAAGAGTTTATTTAGGGTCGCATGCGCCTGTGCTTCCAGCGCCCTACCAGCAACCATTTGCAGCGCATTCGCCAGATCCGTCTGGACGCTGGCGTCATTGACCGCTTTCATGGTGCTCAGGAATTTGTCGAAAATCGCTACCGCTTCCGGCTCCGCTGCCTTACCGGCCAGCACGGGCAGGGCAACACTATAAAAATAAGCTTTATCGGGCTCTTGCACATTCTTCATAGCAGCATATAGGCTATCGATAAGTGCCGGCACTTGTCCCACAGCGATTTTACTGGCTACAGATTGCAAGGCCGGCACATAATAATTTTGCTGGTAAGCATTATGCGGGTCTTTCATTATCGCTAACAATTTTTCTAACTGCAATGGCGCTTGCTCTTCCGGTAATCTGTTGCCAATCATCGCTAAGGCTAGCCCCAGTTCCTCGCGTTGCGCAGATTTTTTCTGCTGTTGCATGAGCGCTAACATTTTATCAAAGCTTGCTGACGCCTGTAGTTCCGGCACTTTTGCGGAAACCGGCGTCAGGGCTTGGGCAAAATTTGTCCATAGCGCGGGCTCTTTCGCCTCGTTAAGCAAAGCTAAAAGTTGGTTGAAAATCGCTAGCGATTGATTCTCTGGCAACCTATCCGCAACGGCTGCGAGCTTTGAACTGTAATAGCTAATACTATCGGGCGTCTTAGCGGTTTTTATAGCATCTAAAAGCTTGACCAGCATCGGTTGCGCCTGAATTTCCGGCAGTTTTTTGGCAAGCAATAGCAGTGCATTACCAAGAGTTTCATCTTGCGATGTTTCTTTACTGGCTGCTAACAGCTTTTCGAAAACCGCGCCAACCTCCAACTCTGGCGTTTTTTCCGCCGCAGCTAACAGACTTTTACTGTAATAAGCCGGCTTATCCGGCTCCTTCGCCGCTTGCATTGCGGCTAAAAGTTTATCGATTAGCGGCTGAGCCTGATTTTCTGGTATTTTTTTGCTCAACTTCGCCAGCGCAAAACTAAGATTCTCCCCCAGCGTAGTCTGTTTCATCGCCAACAAAAGCTCATCTATGACCGGCATTGCCTCTCTAGCCGGCGTTTTCTCCGCTGCCGCAGCTAAACTCTCAGAATAAGCATAAGGTTTATTTGGCTCTTTAGCATTTTGCATAGCCGTTAACAGTTTGTCGACCAATAAGGACGCCTGACTCTCAGTCGCTCTTTTTGCCACCCTGCTCAATGCATCAGCAAGATCCGCTGGTCGAGAAGAGGTTTTCATCGCCGCTAACAACTTGTCGCTAAGTTCCTCAACCTGATTTTCCGGGACATTCTCAGCCAATTTCAACAAAAGTTCGCTCAGGGAATCTATATCCATATTTGGATTATGCATTGCGGCCAAAATCTTGTCCAAAATGGCGGTGGCGCGCATTTTTGTAACTAAGGTCGGCAACACTGCCGAGTAATCCGGATAAAAAACATCCTGATCCGCTGCTGCCGCAATCACCAAATCCACTACCGCATTTAGCTGGCTCTCCGGCACTTGTGCAATGGCTTTAATCAGAGCTTCTTTTAAATAAAAGCCGCTTTCCACCGAATAGGGTCTCGTGCTAGCAGTAGCCTCCAACAACTCCTTAACATCGACACCGTTTTCCAGCTCGGTTTGGGCAAGTATTCTGGCGACATGAAAGGTTTTCTGCGTTTCCTTATCTGCATTTGTAATCTTGGTGGCTGCTGGAGCAGTAAAACGCTGACGTAATTCTGCGGCTTTTTCCGGATCAATACCCACCAAGGCGCGAATAATGGCATCGGGCTGATTACTGAAAAACTCCGCAAGGGTTTTATCGGTCAACAGTTGCTCCAGGAAGATTTGCTTCCTGGCATCCTCGGTTTGCGCTAATGCCAATAAACCTGCGGCTTGCTTGTCATCAATTTTCGGGCTGGTAAAATCCAGAGGACTCCATAACAGTTTCGTTAATACGTTATCGGCTTTATCTTGGTTATGTTTGGCTTTTACCGCAAAACCGACGGCGATGCACATAAACACCGCGCAAAACATCGTCAACCCGGATTGAATTTTCCTGTTTCTTTGTTCACGGTGTTTTTCCCGCAATCTGGCGGCATTGCTCAAATTGATAAAACGAATGACACCATTAAAAGTAGCTAATTGTCCCTTTACCTGCCCTTGATAACGTTCCGCCCAGGGAGCATTAGGTTGCCAGGCCGCATCCTTTTTAAACAGACTGCACTCGCCAGCCTGCCATTCCAGCGCCCGAAACAGATTGGCCCCAGTAAGCAGGGAGCCGGAACCGGCTTCTTTTTGCTCATCCCGCAGCCACTGCTCGGTATGTTCCAACAAACGTTTATATTCGCCGGCAAACCTCGATTCTTGCGCTACCCATTCCTGTAAACGCTTCCATTGCCGAATCAACGCTTCGTGGGAAATATCGACCACCGCGTCTTTGGCGAATGCCGCGTTAATATGTAAAAAATTAATCCCTTCCTTTGCGTAAGCCGCTAAGACCGGTTTAAATTCTTCCCAAGGAATTCCGGACCATTTCGCAATATTTTCCAGCGTCTGCGCCCGGCGCACCGCCTGACCGCCAACCTCCGCCCGCCGCTGATCGGTAATTGCCCGAAACAGCACCTCAGCCGCTTGTTGCTGCACGGAAAGCGGCTCTTCAATAATTTGCTTAGGACTGAGCGTAGCAAGAATTTCATCGGCATGACCGGACAGTGCATTGGCGATGCCGCCAACAGCCTGAAAATCCTGCCAGGTAATTTCCATATCCATAGCCTTCCCCTTACGCGCTATAGCCTTATCCCACATCCGCGCTAATGCATGCTGCAGGATGGGCAATTGATCAGGATCGCCGCTGACTTCGTTGATCAACTCCATCACCAGGGTCGGTTCGACTTGACCATCAAAAAGCTGCGCCGGCCCGGTAATGACTCTCTCTATCTGCTCGCGAGTGAGGCGTGGCGTAAGATATTGAGCTCGATTAATAGCATCCGGAAGTTCCAGAAAACGCACACAGTCGCCCAAAAAATCGGTGCGCATAGTGATCACAATAAATATCAGCTCATCTTTTGCCAAGCGCGGCGCCAACAACAGATTGACAAACGCTTCCGCCTCATCCGCTTGCCGGCCGCCGGCATCAGCATAGGTAAAGATTTCTTCAAACTGATCAATCAAAATAAGTAAATTAACAGGCTCTGCGCCGGCATGCTGACTGCGGGCATTCTTGACCACATTGAACAGGCCAAGCGGCCCTCTGCGTAATTCTGCTTCTATCATCGCCACGTCTGAGGTAAGCTTACATTCAGCGCCGGGAATGCGTTCTGCGCCGACCAGTTCCAGCCCCAACGCTGAACGATTAAGTATGCTTCGCGCCAAACACTGCATGGGTCGATTACCCGGACGCATGACGACAGTGCGCCAATCCGAACCGGTGCCAATGCACCCCAAGGGTAAGGCCGGCAGCAGTCCGGCTCTCACCAAGCTGGATTTTCCGGAGCCGGAAGGTCCGATCACCGCCAGGAAACGCTGTTGCTGCATAATATCCAGCAGCCGGTTGGTATGTTCTTCCCGACCAAAAAACAGCTCCCCCTCCCAGGACTCAAACGGACGCAGCCCAGGATAAGGCCGGGTGCTTTCATGAAATTCAGTCATGACTTCCTCCCCGCAAGGAATTTACAAAACGCTCTATTTGCCGGCGTTCCGCACCCGCGCGGCAATCCAGCAGCATCAGATTTCTACTTGCGATACCAACATCCTCTTTCTCCTGCGGCGGGCCGTCCAGAAGCGCCGCCCACACACCCTTGCGTTGTTGCGCCATGATTTTCCTCGCCCGGATATATTGCGCCTGCACCCAAGCCGGAGAGGCATGCCCATACACAATAATCAAACCTTCGCTTCCGGCAATCACCTCATCCAATTCCGCGTTAAAAGCAGTGGGCGCTTGATCCGGCCTTGGTTCAGTCGGCGCGCTCAGCGCGTCCGCCCCAAGATCGTACAAAATATTGCGCACCTTATCGCCAAGCTCTCGATCAGATTTATTCGCATTAATACAGATAGCTAGAGAATTCTCTACATCCAGGACTTGCTGAGTCTTGCCGGCTGCGCGACACAAGTTATCTAGCGTGGCCAATACACGTTGCCGAAACTCTTCAAAACCACTGGCGATAGCGCCGGTAAGCAATTGGCGATGCGCCTCATCAGCCACATTCTCCAACTTAAGTTCCCGGTTGCGCCATTGTAGAAATGGACTTTGTTGTTGTTTAGCGGCGTTACTTGCAGCTATGCCCTGCAAAGCAGTATAAGAAAGGCTACCGTCTTTTGGTTTCCTGCCCGCCACCTGTCCCAGCAGTTGCACAAACAGCTGTGAGCCGCTCAAATCAGTATACAGACTTTGCAGAAACTCAGTTTCAGAAGAGCGTGGATAGGTGTCCAAGCCTATGGGCCGCAAATCGTGCCCGGCTTGGCGGATGGCTTCGGCCAAGGACTCCCATTCATCAATCAAATCGTCAGTCGGTTCAGCAATCCAGATGATAGGCTTGGTGTTGCTGATGTTGGCGTCTAACGTTGACGTTTGCCAATTATTGGACATGACTGGCATAGGCGGCACGAAGACCGGCGCAACCGTTGCGGATAGTGAAGTAACCGGGTTAGCTTCCAGATGCTTAGCAAGCAGATGCGCGAGTTTATTCAGATTGCGCCAATAAGGGTCATCCTGATCAGGCTTAGGTACCGGCATACCCATTAATTGCGGCACTTGGTCCTGATCTTCCCGCCAAAAACGAATCGGCGTCAGTTCTTGCAGGCGCGGATGCCAACTTTCCCGGTTCGTGGGAGCAAGTTCGACGATGAACACACTTTCCTTATGCGTTTGAGCTTTATTGTGTTCGAGAAATGTGCCTAACTCCTTCTGACACCATTCCGAGCGAGAATAACCTTTGGACATAAACAACACCACGGTGCGGCTTTTGCAGACAGTTTCAACTAATTTATCGGTAACCAGGTCATTGGCGGCTAATTGATAATCCATCCAAATACGTGCGCCATCGCCGCCCAAGATGCTGCGCATGCGTTTTTTAAGTTCGTCCACAAACAGCGAGACCCAACCCGAAGTTGCTCCGTAGGGAACTTCATCATCAGCATGAGCATAGCTAATAAAAACATCTGAAATCTGCTCTGCCATGTTTTTCGTCCCCCCTTTATTTCAAAACCATTTCCTATCGGCTTGGGCTTAGTCTATTTGGTTGTTTGGTTGCATTATTTCGGCTCAATCTACATACTAACTTAGCCTTGCAGAATGTTAACAGAATTAGCAAATATGTTCCGGAAAGATCATGCACCGGGCGTTGAAACTAAAAATGACATTTACAGCATAATATATCGGGTGAGTATTTGACCCCATTGACAATAATTTCTATTACTTGTAATGTGGTTATGCCATGCGCTAAAGAAAGGGCATTGCTAGATTTTTAACTTAAAAACTTGGAGATTACAGCACAATGAACAAAATTTCACTTCGCCGTTTTACCGTCATGCTGCCTTTAATCTTAACTTTGGGATTAGGGGCTCAAGTAGCTTTGGCTGATGTTACACCAGCGCCGGAACACCCTGGCCAGCATAATGTGGTTGCGAAAACCCCGGAAGAGCATACAGCAGCAGCCGAGCACCACAAAAAAACGGCTGAATACCATAAAGGCATGGCTGCACATCATCACTCAATGGCAATGGAGCATAAAAAACTTGGCCATCATAAATTAAGTAAACACCATGCTGCGTTAGCTAAACATCATGAAGCACTTGCTAAAGAGCATGCAGCAGCAGCCAAAACTCATGAAGGTCATGCTGCCGGTAAATAAATTTTAATTGTAGCCGGCCTCTTCACTGGGGCCGACTTTAAGAAGACGTAGCGTGAATTTTCATGTATTAATCGTTAACAGAGGAGATACTTCAGACCCAGACCCTTTTCAAATACAAGCCCTTACACTTAAGGATGAACTGCATAGACTCTCTCAAACTCTTCTGCCGATACTGGTCTGGAGAACAGAAACCCTTGTCCATAGTCGCAACCGGCCTGTAGCAGCATATCGCGCTGCTCTGGCGTCTCGATCCCTTCAGCGATCACCTTCATGCCCAGTTTATGCGCCATCAGAATGATTGCCTCACACAACACCCTATCAGTGGCGTTAGCAATTAGATTGCTGACAAAGCTCTGATCAATCTTCAAGAAATCGATCTCGATCCTTTTTAAGTAGGATAGCGAAGAATTACCCGTACCAAAATCGTCAAGCGAAAGCTGCATGCCGGCTTCTCTATAAGCGCTTAATTGTTTCGAAACGCTGGGCGAGTCTTCTAGCAATAGCCTTTCGGTAATTTCTACCGAAATCGAAATACCGGGCAAGCCCAATCCTTGTAGGTTTTCTAACCATAAGGTTTGGCAAGGCTGATGGTTGCTGAACTGCACCGGGGACTTATTGACACTAATCTGGAAGTTTGGATGCAGCGTCTCTCGCCACATTTTAGTTTGATTGGCAGCCTGCGAAAATACCCATTCGCCAAGTTCAACGATAATCCCGGTATCTTCGGCTACGTGAATAAATTCGGATGGGAGCACCAGCCCACGAGTCGGGTGTTGCCAACGCACCAGCGCCTCGGCTTTTTGGATGTTGCCAGTCTTCAGATCCACAATGGGTTGATAAGCCACCCAGAATTGATGATCAAGCAGCGCGTAGCGAAGATCTTTGATTAAGCGCAAACGGCTTTCGGCCGCTTCCTGCATCACCGGAGTGAAGAAGCAACACCGGTTACGGCCCAGGTTTTTGGCGTTATACATGGCATGGTCGGCATTTTTCAACAAACTTTCCAGTTCAAGAGAATCATCCGGACACATAGCAATACCAATACTGAAGGAAACTTGCCAAGACTCATCGCCTAACAGGAAAGGCGCTTGCATTTTAGACTGAATACACTGGGCAACGCGATCGACACTACTGACATCGTCCAAATCAACCATAATAATCGTGAATTCATCCCCGCCTAAGCGCGCTAAAGTGTCAGTTATGCGAAGACAGCTTTTCAAGCGCACAGCGACTTCCTTCAGTAGGCAATCGCCCATGTCGTGACCAAGTACATCGTTGACATCTTTAAAATGATCAAGATCAAGGAACATGAGCGCAAACCGTTGTTGCTCTCGGTGTGATTTATGGATAGCCTGTTGCAGCCGATCGAGAAACAAACGCCGGTTGGGCAATTCAGTGAGGGGGTCGATGTTAGCTTGTTTACGTATCAAACCTTCTGCACGTCTTTTTTCCGTGACATCAGAGAACATATTGATCCGCCGAAGCAGATTCCCCTGAGCGTCAAATACAGAACTGATACTTAACCATTTTGGTATATCGCCATTTTTACGCCGGATCAGCATTTCACCATCCCAGCGTCCGCTGGTATTTAGCGTCTCGCACATATCCTGAAAAAGGGCTTTATCCTGGCCTATAGGTTTAAGCAAAGTTGCAGGTTGACCGATGATTTCCTTGGCTGAATAACCCGTCAATTTTGAAAAGGCAGGGTTAATAGCGACGATTCTGTTATCTTTATCTGCCACCATAATGGCATCGCCCAATGCCAAATAAATGGTCGCCGCCAATTGTAATTCTTCCTCGGTACGTTTACGTTCACTAATATCTGCAACTGCCGCCAGGCAGTATAACCGGGATGGGTCGGCGATCGCCTCAATGGCTATGCAGTGCGTCGATAAGCCAATTTGCAACATGATCTCGCAGTTGTAACTGACATCACTCGAAAACACCGATTGCAGAAACTGATAAAAAACGCTTTTATCTTGATGCAATACAAATTGATTAAAATCCAGCCCGATGATATGGGATCGCTGCATGCCTAGCAAACGCGCCCCCCGGAGATTAGTCTGATAGATGACGCCATCATCCCTAAAAGTAAAATAAGCTATGGGTGCAAAATCAAATAGCGCAGCATAGCGCTCCTGCGCCCGTTCAGCCACAACACGGGCTTCTTCAGCCAGCGCTTGTGCTTCCCGCAAGTTTTCGTTCTGCAGTTCCAGCTCAATCTGATAGACCTGCAATTCATGCACCAGTTTTTGTTGGTTCAGCACGTCGTCCATCTCCTGATTAGAGTTGGCGGAGAGTTCCCATTCCGCGCGTTGGCGTAGCTGTTCTGTCTCTTGATTGCTGTCAGTGTTCATGATGCAATGATGTGGCGATTTCCATGCTGTTGAACAAGTTTTTCATACAAGGCATTGAGCTATTGATTGGAAGCATCACCACCAATAAAACTAATTGGGATGAAGATATTTTGTTTTCAGTATACTGACAATAAAATATTTACCACAATACGTGTAAGTACTTAGGGTATAACATGTTTGCACTGCGATTGAACTTGCGGCAAAATGCTATTATCATCTTCTTTGGTGTACTCGTCCTCACGATAAACGCCTTGCGCAATATAGTGATGGAAAGACGAATAAGCGCAACGGCAACACGCTAGACTTCCTTCTTTGTGGCTAAGACTCAAACTAAAGGCAAACTATATCCTGATTACTTACAAGTCTCAGTCAAAACTGTAAAATTATATTTCTTTACAATCAATTGCATACACCCATTTTTATGGATGTAGGATGGGTAGAGCGCCAGCGAAACCCATCACTGAAGTTCATCTTGTTGTAATATTTGTATACATCTCAAACTTATAATAAAAAGGTTTGTTGTTTTGGCTAAGGTTTTGATGGGTTTCGCTGGTGCTCTACCCATCCTACGCACTGAGATTTGTAAGTAATCAGGAACTATATAGAGATATTCCAATGACTGCGATTGCATTCAATACGCTTCTCAAAAATTAAAACTACTCCCCTCCCCCTTCCGCACCATCATGCCCTTATTCGGGTTATATCCCAAAATCGCCGCCGCCATAAACAACGCAAACGCCCCGCCGGTAAACAGCATCGCTTCTTGATTAAACTGTTCGTACAGGGTAAAGCGAATCAATTCCACGGCTTGCGAGAATGGGTTGTAGTGCGCCAATAGGTAAAGCCATTCGCTGGATTCCTTGATTTTCCACAGGGGATACAAAGCTGTGGACATAAAGAACAGCGGGAAAATAACGAAATTCATCACCCCGGCAAAATTTTCCAGTTGCTTGATAAACGATGACAACAGCAAGCCCAAGGCCCCCAGCATCATGCCGGACAACAGCAAGGCCGGCAAGATCCAGACATAACCCATAAGCGGCGCTTGAATGTCGTACAGCCAAGCGATGCCCAAAAAGGCATAGGCCTGCAACACCGACACCGCCGTGCCGGCGATCAGCTTACTGCTCAGCAGAAACCAACGCGGCAAAGGACAGACCAGCAGCATGCGCATGCTGCCCATTTCCCGGTCGTAGACCATCGATAAGGAACTTTGCATGCCGTTAAATAACTGGATCATGCCGATTAATCCGGGTGTGATGTACACCTCATAGAGGATATAGGTTTCATATGGCGGGCTAATGGCGATGCCCAAGGCCGCGCGGAAGCCGGCGGCAAACACGAACAGCCAGACCAAAGGCCGCACCAAAGCGGAAATAAACCGTTCGCGCTGATGCAGAAATCGCAACAGTTCGCGGCCAACGACGCCGCACAAGGCGCGCCAATAATGGATAATCCTCATGCTTTCGACCCCTGGGTTAATTGGGCAAACAACTCACTGACGCTGGCTGCAGCATGGGCCGGCAGCACCTCGCTGAGTTGGCCTTGCGCTTTAATCACACCTTTATGCAAGACGATCAAGCTATCGCCGGCGGCTATTTCGTCAATTAAATGCGTAGCCCACAGCACTGCCAGATCCTGTTCTTTTGCGAGAGCGTGCACATGATCGACGATCACCTTCCGGCTGGGCATATCCAAGCCCACCGTCGGTTCATCCAGCAGCAATAGACTGGGTTTATGCAATAAGGCGCGGGCGATTTCCACCCGCCGCTTGTGGCCGCCGTTCAACTGCCGGACTTTTTCGCCGCGCCGCTCAAACATCGCTAGCCGCTCCAGTTCCTCTTGAATCCGCCTATCGGCAGCTTTGCGGCCTATGCCGTGCAAGGCGGCGTGATAGCGCAGATTTTGCGTTACTGACAAATCCGGGTCCAGCGTGGTTTGCTGAAACACGACACCCAGCCGCGCCAAAGCTTGCAGGCTTTGGCGCTTAATATCAAAGCCGCATAACTCGATACGTCCCTCGCGGGCGTCGTACAGCCGGGTGATTAGCGAGAATAGAGTACTTTTGCCGGCGCCGTTCGGACCAAGCAGGATGGTGCATTCGCCAGGGCTCACCGTAAAGCCGACTTTATCCAGGGCTTTTTTTGCCCCATAGGCAAAACTGAGATTTTCCACCAATAGCGCACTTTCTGTCATGGTTTAACCGCAACTCCCCAAGGATTGCGGCCCACTGCCACGGATTTCAACACCTTTTGCTCGACCAAATCAATAATAGATACATCATTGCTGACGCCGTTGGTGGTGTACAAACGTTTTTGATCCGGCGAGAAGGCCAGATTCCACACGCGTTGTCCGACCAAAAAAAACCGCTCGACTTGATAGGTTTGCGCATTAACCACCGCTATCCGATTGGCCGGTCCCAGCGCCACATAAGCATATCGGCGGTCCTTATCCACCAGCACACCGACCGGCTGCACCAGATCAGCCGTAACACCGGCTGGCACAGGCTTGATGCTTTGCACTAATTGCTTGCTGTTGCTGTCATATACGCTTACCGTGCCCGCCATTTCCGAAGTCGCCCACAGTTGCTGACTATCGGCGGTAAAACTCACCGCCCTAGGCCGACCTCCGACCAAGGTATTTTCGACGATCTGCCAGCTTTTAACATCAATCCAATGCAGCATATTGGTGGTTTCCGAGGTGCTAACCACCCAGTGATTATCCGGACTGACTGTCACGCCTTCCGGCTCCACGCCAACCTTGATTTTTTGCAACGCTTTCTTCGCGGCAATATCGATCACTGTGACCTCGCTATCGTCTTCGTTCGACACATAGAGCAGTTTGCCGTCGGGGCTGAGGGCAAAGGTTTCAGGATCTTTGCCGGACGGCAATCGGCCGATTTCTTTCAGGCTGTCGCTATCGAGAATTTTGATAGTGTTATCGCCGCTGACTGCGACATAGACAGTCTTAGAATTCGGACTGATGGCGATGCCGCGCGGTGTTTGACCGACTGGGACCGTTTTTAGTAATTTGCCTTCCGAAGGCTCCACTACAGCAAGAGCGTTGTCTTTTTCCAGCGTAACAAATACGGTTTCGGCCTGCACAGATGTTGTAAATAATATGGCCAGCGCTAAGGTGCTGAATTTGAATAATTGCATATCTATTTTCCTTAAAACTTCCACCGTAAAGCGTGGGATTTTTGTAGTGCAGTTTACCCGAAACTGCGCAAATTTCGTAAAAATGCCGAAAGTACGCACTTTTTTATCAATATTTACCCGGTATACTATATTAAAAAAACCGCTCTTCCATTTTCGGCAGTTGCGTTTTCTCAATAATATAGATTGCCTGTGCTGAAAATTTTACAAATATCCGACTCGCACATTCTGCCGGAACCTGGCAACACCCTTCTTGGCATCGATACCGAATATTATTTCCGGCAAGTGCTGAAACAGGCTTTTGCTTTGCATAAGCGTTTCGACCTAATTTTAGTCAGCGGCGATTTGGCGCAAACACCGAGTTTGGCGGTTTATCAGCGGATTTTGCAACACTTAACGGCTTACCGCACCCCCGCTCTTTGCCTACCGGGGAACCATGACGATTTTGCTATGATGCAGGCAACTTTTCACGATGAATTATTTAATTGCCGTAAGCATGTGCTGCTTGGCGGTTGGCAGATTGTCTGTCTGAATAGCCAGAAAATAAATAGTCCGGTCGGAAAGCTGAACGATGCGGAGTTATCCTTTCTGGAACAACGTTTGTTCCAGCAACCGGACACCCCCACAATCATTGCCCTGCATCACCCTAGTTTCGAAACCGGCAGCCAGTGGCTGGACACCATGCAACTCGTCAATAGCGATGGCTTTTTGGATTTACTGGATCGGCACAGCCAGGTAAAAGCAGTGACTTGCGGCCATATTCATCAAGAAATGGAAGTCAGCCACGGCGGTTTTAGCTTATATGCAGCGCCGGCGACGTGTTTTGAATTCCAGCGGCTTTCCCAGGAGTTCTGCGTCGAGGACACCCCACCCGGATATCGGGTGTTTGAGTTAAGCCCCGATGGCGGCGTGCAATCAGCCTGTTATTATCTGGATGAACCTTTGCGCGGTTTAGATCAGACGGCAAATGGTTATTAACTATTTTTTAGCCAAAAACCCTTGTGGGCTCACCGGAACCCCTTCATCTACCAAAATCACCCCTAATTCATCCATCGCTTTACGATAGACGCGGCGCTTAAAAAACACCACTTCCTTTATGGGATGCCAAAACTCCACCCACTTCCAACAGTCAAATTCCTGCTTATGCCCACAGTCGAAACGCACATGCGACTCGTCCGTCAGCAGGCGCAACAAAAACCAGATCTGCTTTTGACCTATGCATAAAGGCATCGAGTGCTTACGGACGTATCTGTCCGGCAGTTTATAGCGCAACCAATAGCGCGTGCGGCCTAATAATTGCACATCATCGGCGGTTAAGCCGGTTTCCTCCCACAATTCCCGATACATCGCGGTTTCCGGGTCTTCATAGTCGTCTATCCCGCCCTGCGGAAACTGCCATGAATTAGCGCCTTTGCGCTTGGCCCAAAAAACCTTTCCTTCGTCATTGCACAGAATAATGCCAACATTAGACCGGTATCCTTTCGAGTCTATCATGTAAAAACCTGTATTTTCGCGACCCGTTTTCAACAGTTGAATGTTAAAATTAAAAACGCGCCGAACATTTAATTGAATGGTGCAATTGTTCCACAAATTAGCAACAGAAGCCATCCTCGGCATGGTTTAATTTTTTTTATAGGACAATCCGTGAGCTTAGCGATATTTGATTTAGACAACACCCTGATTGCAGACGATAGCGATTTTCTCTGGGGCCAGTTTTTGGTCGAACGCGGCATTGTCGATAAAGACTATTACGCACACGCCAATAAGAAGTTTTATGCGGATTACAAGCAGGGAACGCTGGACATTACGGCCTTTTTGCATTTTTCTCTGGCGCCGCTGGCGCTGCATGACGCCGAACAGCTTTATCGTTGGCGGGAAGAGTTTGTCGAACACCATATCAAGCCCATCCATCTGCCGGCCGCGCAGGCTTTAGTAGAAAAACACCGCGCCCAGGGCGATACCCTGCTGGTGATTACCGCCACGAATCGCTTTATCACCGAACCCATTGTGAAATTGTTCGGCATCGACAATCTGCTGGCCACCACGCCGGAATTCCACAATGGCCGTTATACCGGCAAATTCAGCGACACGCCCTGCTATCAGGCCGGCAAAATCACGCATTTGCAAAACTGGTTGGCAAACAGTTCAGAAACCCTGACCGACAGTTGCTTTTACAGCGACTCGCATAACGACCTGCCGCTGCTGAAGCTGGTGGATCATCCGGTCGCTGTCGATCCGGATGAAATATTGTCACAGGCGGCTAAAGAAGCTAATTGGCAAATAATTAGCTTAAGGGCTTAGGGTTCAGTCTCACTGATTCCCAGGCTCTGTTTCACTGCCATTAAGTTAAGGCTTAACCTTAAGCTGTCCCGTCTTTAGTGGCTAGCCCATATTCACATTAACTTCCTAGCCTCGCTAATCGCCTTCCGCACCGTATCCGGCGCCGTGCCGCCAATATGCTTACGAGCCGCCACGGAGCCTTCCAGCTTTAGAATATCAAACACATCCGCTTCGATAGTCTCGGCAAAGCCTTGTAATTCAGTCAAGCTCAATTCCGATAAATCCCGCTCGCTGTTCAATCCAAGCCTGACAGCCTGACCCACGACTTCATGCGCATCACGGAAAGCCATGCCCTTGCGCACCAAATAATCGGCCAAATCAGTCGCCGTGGCGAAGCCGCGCTTCGCCGCTTGGTACATATTCTCCCGCTTAGGCTTAATATTCGGCAACATATCGGCAAACGCGCGCAAACAATTGATTAGCGTATCGGCAGTATCAAACAAAGGCTCTTTGTCTTCCTGATTGTCTTTGTTATAAGCTAAGGGCTGGCTTTTCATCAACATCAACAAAGACACCAAATGCCCGGCGACCCGGCCGGATTTACCGCGCACCAATTCCGGCACATCCGGATTTTTCTTTTGCGGCATAATAGACGAACCGGTGCAGAACGCATCGGAAATTTCGACAAAACTAAACTGGGCGCTGGACCATAACACCAATTCTTCGGAAAAACGCGAGAGATGCAGCATAACCAAACTGCCGGCGGCGGCAAATTCGATGGCGAAATCCCGGTCGCTGACCGAATCCAGCGAATTATTCGACGGCCGGCTGAAGCCCAGCAATTCCGCCGTCATAAACCGATCGATAGGATAACTGGTGCCGGCCAGCGCCGCAGCGCCCAAGGGCATGATATTCAGGCGCTTGGTGCAATCGCGCAAGCGCTCCTTATCCCGGCTCAACATTTCGAACCAAGCCATCAGATGGTGGCCAAAAGTCACAGGTTGCGCTACCTGCAAATGCGTAAAGCCCGGCATGATGGTCGCCGCCTCCTGCTCCGCCAAATCCAGCAAGGCGGTTTGTAGGCGGTGCAATTGCTCCAGTATCAGTTCAATTTCACTGCGCAGATACAGCCGGATGTCAGTTGCGACCTGATCATTGCGGGAACGGCCGGTATGCAGTTTCTTACCGGCGATGCCGATTAAATCGGTCAAACGCGCCTCAATGTTCATATGCACATCTTCTTGCTTAATTGACCAGACAAATTCACCGCGCTGAATTTCCGCCGCGATTTGCGCTAAACCGCGCTGAATATCCGCCAGTTCAGTAGCGTTGAGGATGCCGATTTTACAGAGCATTGCGGCGTGGGCCAAAGAACCCTGGATATCCTGTTGCGCCATGCGTTGATCGAAGCCGACCGAGGCGGTAAATTCCTCGACAAAAGCATCGGTCGCCTCCGCGAAGCGGGCGCTGGAGAGTTTTTCGGTGTTAACGGTAGACATAGGGCTTAATAATTGCAGCGAATAAAAAGCGGATTATACCTGCACAATTGCTCGGACTGTTGCTATCGTCATGATTAGGGTCATGGGCTGCAAAGGCGATGCCACGAAGCCGCGCGACAAATAAAACTGTTTGGCCTGCTCAGAAAGCGCATGCACCAATAGTGCAAATACGCCGGCATCGCCTGAGACATTGACTGCGCGCAACAGCGCATCACGCAGCAAAGCCTGCCCGATTCCCCGGTTGTGGTAGCGTTTATCGACGGCAAGCCTACCGAGCAACAAAATCGGCAACGGGTCCGGCATGTTACGCCGCATTGCTTTGGGGGCGGCCTCATGACTAATCGCGCCGGCCGATAGGCTGTAGTAGCCTATAACCTCTTTGCCGGAACACAAAACAAAGCAGCGCGAAGCTCCAAGTACATGATTCTTGAAGGCGCGCCCTTTTAGCCATTCGTTCAGGGAGAGTTCGCCACTGTCGAAATTCGCCAGTTCCAGCTCTGCAGTAATAGGGACGGGCGGCTTGAGATCAAGCCCGATCATTTTTCCCAGGGTGCAGGGGTATTAAGTAAGCGGCGGAGTTTATCAGTGGCCGGTAAAGGCTTATCCAGCAAGGCCTGAAATTGCGCAAATGTGCCTGCATCGACTGTAAAGAAGGTCTGATCCAACAAAATATCTTCCGCTTCACGACAGGCGGCTTCCAGCATAAAATCGGACCGGCTGCGGCCAAGACGTTCTGCGGCTTGGTCGATAAGATCACGCTGCCTGGCCTTAGCACGGATATTAATGGATACCGAAACCGTTTCTTTTGTTTGTGTTCGGGACATGTTAGCCTCCTCTGTATAGATAACAGAATACATTAGTGTATAGAACATTACAACACAGACTGCACGGCATGGTTTAGTAAAAGCCTGTCAAACCTTTTTAGCCGGATAAATAGACTGGATCTGCGCCAGCGCCAACGTATGCCCATAGGCAGCTGCCTTAGCGATCCACATAATGGCGTTATTATCGTCCTGACTTACGCCTTGTCCCTGTAAATAACAACAGCCCAGCAAATGTATGGCATCGGCATGGTTTTGCTTAGCAGCCGCCTCCAACCAATACAGCGCGCTTTTCGGCTTATCGTGCTCTAAAAACAGCACGGCCAGATCAGTTTGCGCTGCGGCGTCGCCGTTTTCAGCATCGTACAAGATATCAACATCCTCCGCAGTCAAGGAAATACAAAAATGCTGAGAAACAGAGGCGAAAGAAATCAGGTTTTTATAGGTTTCCTTATGCGAGGCGGCGCTAAGTAGGCTGCCATCCGCCAAGCGGCGGCGGATGGTGCGTTCGCTCCACTCGGTTAAGGTAATAGCGGCTTGTAAACTGATGTGTTGCATGTTTTACCTGTATTTCGCTTGGGCCATAGGTATGGACAGTGTTTTTAAGCGGCAAACGCGCTTGGCAGATAGTTTAGACCGGCATTTTAACCTTGGCAGGGTATTTTTACCGGCATTTCTTGAGACTAGAAATGCCGGCCAAATTTAACTACTAGATTTAAAATCCGGCATCCAGAAATCGCTTACAATCAATTGTTTATTAAGACAAAATATAATTTCCAGATTTTTCACTGACATTAATAAAGCTTGGCATGGTAACTGCTAATTGTGATTGAGGATCGTATTTTTTAACTCAAGCAGGAAACACCTATGAAAAATTTCTCAGCAAAAAAAATGGTACAACAAGGCTTTACCTTGATCGAATTAATGATCGTGGTAGCTATCGTCGGCATCCTGGCGGCTATAGCGCTGCCGGCTTATCAAAACTACATGATCAAATCGAAATTGGTTGAGGTTACGGGCTTTCTGGATGCGCAAAAAAGCGCTATTTCCGAATTTTATGCCAGTCAAAACAGCATGGCTCCATCTGCTTCACCACCAATTTCAACTACTGTGCCTTTAAATGCACAATATATGTCGGCTATCACTTACACGGCTGTTGCGTCTGGAAGCCAAGCATCAGTGATTGTCACCGTAGCCAACACCGGAAACACAACTCTGAATGGCCAAATGATAGGCATGTTGGCAACCGGTAAAACAGACGGAACTGTTCAATGGTCTTGCGGCACCTTTAATACTACTCCCAGTGCTACCGCATTTACACCTAATTCTGCAATATTCCCTTTCTTACCGGCTAATTGCCAACATTAAGACTATTCAGGTGACTCAGCTGCAAATGCTGAGTCACAATGAATTTAAACACACTAATCAACTTCTAAATTCATAAAATCAATTTTCTTATAAAATGAATTAACACCCTAATGAATATCAAATAAGCTATTGAATCTAGAAAAAAAACCTTTCGGCTTGAGCGACTTTCGATTAAAACCCTCTTGTGATTGATCCATGCTTGACCAATCTGCCAAGGCCAGCGCCACATCGTTGACCACCGTCGACCAGTCTTCCTCTACCTTCCTGCGGAATAAACGCATTACACCGGGATACCAAGGACTATCGTTACGGTCTTGAAGCCAGCGCCAACATGGACTAACCGCTGGCAACATTACCCAGCAAGGCTTATTTAAGGCGCCTGCCAAATGCGCAGAGGAGGTACATACAGTGATTACCAGATCCAATTGAGAAATAACAGCAGCGGCATCGGCAAAATCCTGAATAAGCCCACCTAAGGCAAGGATGGGCTGATCATTGGGAGGAGTAATTGCATCTTCTTCACCCTGACCTTTTTGCAAACTGATAAAGGTGATGCCCGGTATCCGCCAAAATGGAGCTAGCAGGCGAAAACCGGGAATTGAGCGGTAACAATCGTTTTTTTGATGGCCAGCCCCTTTCCAAACAAGTCCGACTCGCAACCCATTACTAGGCAATCTTCTTGACCATTTACTCATCAGCCCAACAGGTACTTGTAAATAAGGCAAACTTGCAGGTATTGTTTCTAAACGCGTCCCACAATACAGAGGCAAGCTCAAAAGTCGCACCCAATAATCATGATACTCCAAATTGACTAGCGCCTCTTCCTTGCTAAGCAGATGATCGATACCCGACAGACTCTTGAATAGGTCTTTTAACATCGCCTCGCACACCAGGGTAACTCTTGCCGCTCCCAACCGCTTTAGCTCGGCGCAATAACGACAAAACTGTATCTGATCGCCAAAACCCTGTTCCGGACACACCACTATCGACTTGCCTTGTAGAGATTCGCCCTGCCAAACTGGTGACGCAAAAGTTAAAGTAGCTGGATCGGGCTCAGTAAATTCAGGGTGATAGCGCAATTCATAATACGGCCAACCTTCAATATAGCGTCCATGAGCCATTAACAAAAGCCCAAGGTTGTAATGTGCAACTATCAGCAAGGGCGTACAGGCCATAGAACGCCGCAAACACGTTTCCGCTTCTTCCCAGCGCCGCTGACTAATTAATAGTTCACCCAAATTATTCAGGGAGTACGGCTGCTCCGGGTCGATAGCGATGGCCTGATGGTAGTAAGCCTCAGCCTCAGCATAGCGATGGCTTTTTTGCATCACCACCCCAAGATTATGTAGCGCCCCCAACAAAAGCGGCTTAACGGACATAGCTTGCCGCAAGCAGATTTCCGCTTCCTGCCAGCGGTTTTTTGTCAATAAAAATTCGCCCAAATTAACCAGCAATTCGGCGGAGTTAGGTTGCAAGACCAAAGCCTGTCGATAGCAAGCTTCTGCTTCATTTGGCCGCTGCAATTCCTTATACAAATTACCGAGATTGCTATAAGTATCCGGTAAATCGGGCTTTAAGGCTATGGCCCGTTGCAAAAATAACTCTGCCTTATTTGTCTGCCCGGTAATAGAGGCACAGATGGCCGCTAAATTCAAAAGCTCAACTTGGCTCGATTGCAGAAGAGTGACTTCGCCCAGCGACTCCAGGACTTCCTGATATTGACCTCGCAGGTACAAAGCCTGCGCCTGCGCCAGTTTATCCTGTTTAGAATCAATACCCTGATTTGACGGCAACAAAACCTCACTTACTATATCCAAGACAAACGCCTTATTCTCAGCTTGGCCGCCGGAGAGGAAACTACGTTCATGCTGCTCGCGACTCAACTCTGTCAAAGCTAAAGCGATGTCTGTTACTACTACCGACCAGTCTTCAGCTAATTCTCGCCGAAATAAGCGTAACATCCCTGGATACCACGGGCTGTCGTTTCGATCTTGCAACCAACGCCAACAAGGTTTGATAGCCGGCAGCATCACCCAACAAGGTTTATTCAAGGCGCCAGCCAGATGAGCAACCGAGGAACAGACGGTTATCACCAGATCCAATTGTGTAATAATGGCCGCAGTATCAGCAAAATCCTTTATTTCCGCACCAAAGGCCAAAATAGGTTGATCAGCAGACAGCGTAATAAGCTCCTCTTCACCTGGTCCTTTTTGTAGACTGATAAAGTTGACGTCAGGAACCTTCCACAAAGGCGCCAATAACTGCAAACTGGGAAGCGAGCGATTTTGGTCGTTTGGATTTGCTCCTGAGCCTTTCCAAAACAAACCTACAAGTATTCCGCCATTGGGCAACCTTCGTGACCACTTATCAATTCGATCTATTGGCGAACGCAAATAAGGCAGTTCGGCGGGGATCGTTTCCACAAGCGTGCCACAATACAAAGGCAAACTAACTATACGCACCCAATAATCATGGTATTCCAAATCTGCAGCGTCTTCCATTTTTAGCAAAACATCAACCTGGGTTAAACTCTGGAACAATACGCTAAGCGCGGCATGACAAATCAGTGTTACTTTCGCCGCCCCTAAGCGTTTTAATTCATTACAATAACGGCAAAACTGAATTTGATCACCATAACCCTGTTCTGCGCAAACCACTATCTTTTTACCTAGCAAATTTTGCCCTTGCCAGAGTGGAAATTTTAACTGTAAGGAGTTTGGATCAGATAGACTTAAGTCAGGATGAAAACGCAACTCGTACGCCGGTAATCCCTCAGTAAAACGACCAAGAGACAACAACATAAAACCAAGGTTATACTGTGCTCCAAGAAAAACCGGTGAGAATGACATTGCCTTTCGAAAACAAACTTCTGCTGCATCCCAGCATTTCATTGTCATCAATAATTCACCCAAATTATTTTGCAGCTGTGGAGAATTAGGTTCTAATGTGACTGCTTGTCGGTAATATTTCTCTGCTTCGACAAAATGACCTTGTTCTTTCAATACTAACCCAAGATTAAAAAACGCTTCGGTTAATAATGGTTGGCTAGAAATTACCTGGTAAAAACAGTTTTCCGCTTCATGCCATCGTTTCATGATAATTAAAATTTTTCCCAGGTTAAACAGCAAAGCTGGTGAATCTGGTTGTAGCATTATTGCCTGACGGTAGCATTCCTCTGCTTCAGAATAGCGCTTAATCCCGCCCAACAATCCGGCCAAATTAACTAGCGGATAATGCGCATCCGGTTGTAAGGAGATCGCCCTACGATAACAATCTTCAGCCTCAGCATACCTTTTGAGCTCCTGCAAAACTACACCCAGATTGGTTAACGCCTGAGGAAAATTCGGCTTAATCATTAAAGCTCGCCGAAAAAAAATCACCGCCTGTTCTCGCTGCTCGCAATTCATTGCACACATTCCAGCTAAAATCAGAATTTCTTCATCCTCAGTAGGCTCAGCTGCTTTAGCCAACGATACACCATCCTTGAAACTTCCAGCTTGTAATAAAGTGTAGATATTTTCCGCTGTTATTCTGGGCGGCTTGACATGTGACATACTTAGTACTCTCAGTATTGGATGAAGGAGATTTTCATAAAATCAGATTAGATGTTACAACCAATCGGCAAAACCGCTTAAGATAAGCAAGCAACTTTTTAACCAAAAATCAACCAATCTCCAAATTTCATTTTACTACTTGTAATGTAATGCTAATTTCCTTGACCACATTATTTCTCTCCCTTGACATCTCAAACAAGTCATCTTCGGTAATCTTATTGGTATTTAATAATTGGATAAATTTTTCTTCTATAAAATAAGTAAAAGAAAGCGTTTCGAAATCCACACCTAGGTACAATGCCAGTTGTGAATTAGAGTAACCCTGCTCTTTCCAAAGTAAATTTTGTTTTTTTGAGAATAGCTTTAATAGCTCCGGAGTAATTATTCTTACATGGGTAGGATCATTGATAAAATCATCATGTCTAGGATGTGGGACATTAATCTGAATAATAGCACCCGGCTTACAAACTCTATATAGCTCTTTAATTATCCCTAAAAACAGAGTGGCGTCAGCCCCCATATGCTCTAGGGAATGATAAAAAACAACTTCCTCAACTGCATTATCCTTAAACATCCAAGGTATAACTTCAACATCCATTTTTAAATCCGGCTGACACTCGGCAAATTTATCGATATTAATATATCCGGATTTCTTATTGAATCCACAACCGATATTAAGTTTCAAACTATTCTCCCAGCAAAATAAATCAACGAATCGTGTATTTAAAACACTTTGGTAGACTACGCTAATTTTACCCCCTCCATCCCAGCCAAGCCTCCAGCTTTTCGAGAATACTTTGGCGATTATTTTCAGGAACAACTAATAGCTGATCCAACTGCCAGGCTTCCAAAGCCAAAGCGACTTCATTGATCACCACAGCCCAACCTTGATCTGACCCTTGCCGAAATAAGCGCATTATCTCAGGATACCAGGGACTATCCTCCCTTTCCTGCAGCCAGCGCCAGCAAGCGCCGACTCCTGGCAACAACACCCAGCAGGGCTTATTTAATGCACCGGCCAGATGGGCAGTTGAGGTACAGACGCTGATCACTAAATCCAATTGGGAAATGATGGCCGCTGTATCGGCAAAGTTTTTGATTTCCGGACCCAGCGAGAGAATAGGTTGATCTGCAAGTTGCGTAGCCGCTTCCTTTTCACCAGGGCCTTTTTGTAAACTGATAAAAACCACACCTGGAATCCGCCATAAAGGAGTCAATAAACGTAAACTCGGAATTGAGCGATTTTGATCATTTTTTTGCTGCATAGAGCCTTGCCAGACCAGTCCCACCAGTAAGCCAGCTTTTGGTAAACGCGACGACCATTTTCGCATCAGCCGCGGATCTGCATACAGATAGGGTAAACCAGCGGGAATAGTCTGCAAAGCGGTTCCGCAATGTAGAGGTAAACTAAGCAATAGCGACCAATAATCATGGGGTTTTAGTTTATCTCGCTCTTCCATGCTTAAAACTGTGTCAACATTTGCTAAAGACTGAAATAAAGGCTTAAGCTGCGCATAACACAACAAGGTTATCTTCGTAGCACCTAACAGTCTAAGTTCCGTGCAATAACGACAAAATTGAATTTGATCGCCAAAACCTTGCTCTGGCCAGACGACTATAGATCTCCCCAGCAAAGATTGGCCCTGCCATTGTGGAAACGGCAAATTATGACAAGCAACTGCCGGCTGATTTTTATTCGCCCAATGATAACGATATTCGTGATGTTTCCAACCTTCTGAAAACCGTCCTTGTAAATTAAGCAACATACCAAGGTTATGATGAGCTTCCGCATAATCCGGATTAAGTTGCACCGCTTTCCGAAAATCGGCTTCAGCCTCAATGTAACGCTGCTGAAGAAAAAAAAGATTTCCCCGATTATTGTATATAGTAGCCGAATTCGGCGATTGCCCTAACGCCAGACGATAGCACTTTTCGGCTTCTGAGTAACGTTTCATCTCCCCCAGTACGCCAGCTAAGCCCAGATGAGCATCATAGGTTTTGCACCCCAAAACAATAGCTTGCCGGTAACTCTGCTCCGCTTCAACATATCGCTTTAAACTGAGGAGTGTGTTACCTAAATTGCGATGCACATCCGCTAAATTTGGCTGGTAACCCAGCGCCCGCCGGTAACTCTGTTCAGCCTCGGCGTAGCGCGCCTGTTGTTCTAGTAAAGTTCCCAGATTGCTATGCGCTTCAGCGAAACTTGGCAGGATAGAAACCGCCTGATGATAGCAATCCTCAGCTTCGGTAAACCGGTATTGGCGTTGCAACACGACAGCAAGATCATTGTAGACAGAATGAAAATTTGGCCTTATCTGTAAAGCCCGACGCCAAAAGTCTTCAGCTTTGCTCAATTCATCAACGGAAGCAGCACACATACCAGCAATATTCAATAATTCAGCATTATTGAGATTTTCAATCTCAGCGCTTTCCAACAAAGTCAGCGCCTCCTGAAACCTGCATTTTTTAACTAAGGCTGTTACTTTAACCAATAACTGCGTTGGCTGTCCGATTTCAGTTTTAACTTGTGCTGACGGCAAATAGGCAACTGATTTTTTCATTGATGCTGGAAAGGGATAGTCATATTATGATTCTAGATCTAATTTATCGGCTTTGCAATTTGCATAGTCAAAAGAAAAATTTGCCTAAAGACTAACAAACTAATCTGCTATAGAAAAACAATTATTAATATCTATAAACCATTAACGTCAGTGAGAACCAAACCCAGTCAAGTTAATAATCTACCAACAATTTATGCCATTTGCCGTAGCGCCAACGCTGCCGTTTGCAGTCTGATTCCCAAAATTATCAAGGGTGTAATTTCCGCAACCATCGTTAGCCTGAGAGTTCACCGCAGTTGCTGTACCAAGAAACTGGGTATTGGCGTTACTGGTGGTCACCGTCAAATCGTAATATTCGCCGGAGCCGTTCAGCGGCAGGGAAATGGAAGGGATAACCCCGGTCCCTGCAGCGTAATTGCCATACCCAAGATTGGCCGTAGAACTGGAATAGGCATTGTTCGTCGAATAATAGCGCGCTTCCCGGCTTGCCAAATCCAGTAACGCCGTCTTTGCCGCAGTGCGGCGGGATTGAAGAATGGAGTTATTGTAACTGGGTAGAGCAATTTTTAACAGAATGCCGATGATGGCCACAGTCGCTATTATCTCAATTAAAGTGAAGCCTTTAGCGGCTTTATAACGTGTAAGTTTTCTCATGTTCTGCTCATTTTTCTATCGTAACTGAGTCCAACCTATTCTATGCCCGGTAGGAATGGTTGATGAAGTAGGCGGTGTAGGCGCAGTGGTATTGATGGCCTGTACTACGATAGTATTACTTGCCGATTTATCGATAAGATAATTAGCATTATTGAACTGCACCCAACTGGGCGACCCCACCGCGTTGGCAAAAGCGCCGGACGCATTTACGCCAACACTATTGATAAAGAAAGCCCCAGCCAAGGCAGCGCCGTCATAAGGATTAAGGGCCATAGTCCAGCCTCCGGGCGGCGCGGGTGCATAGCACGTTAAGCCCTGAGTGCTGGGTGCGGGTATTGTCGTATTAAAAACAGGTATGCCGTTTATCTGGATAGGATTATAAATAAGCTCCTCTCCAGTGCTGGGAAAATCCAGAAAATAGCCATACTGGTTATTCACGGCGGACGAATTGGCGGTGGTAGAGTTACAGGTTGCACTTCCCTGCCAACAAACCGCATTCGCCGAAAGCGTTCGGTAAGCGGCAGCGCCTGGCGCGCTGCCGTTCGTGCAAGTGCTGGCCGCTTCCGCGCAACCGTTGGCGTCATAAGTCGTAGCGGTTTGCTGTTGCAGTAAGCTCCGGTTGATGCTTACTACATTGGTCTGCGCCATATATTTCTGCGTTACGTATTGATTGGCGTTCCAAGCGGATAGGTTATAATCCCAAATCCCATAAAAGCTTTGTACTCCGCCGGGAGTATTATCCGGCAAGAGATCGGAGGTTTCCAAATTCTTGCCGGTGCCAAAGCCGATCACCAAGCGATAAGTGCTGGTTTGGGTTAATTTCAATATCAGTGGCGCAGTGGTGATGGGTTGCACAAAGCCATTTTGATTAAGCGCTGTATACAGCGGCAACGGATTGGTTGACGTGCCGCCGTAAGTGCTTACCGCCCACGCGGATTCACTGCTGCTAGTGACATCGAACCGCCAGAGGTTACCGAACAAATCACCGGCATACAGATAATCGACTACATTATCGCCATCCAGATCTGCAGGAGTCACATAAGAAATGCCGTTCGGCGTCTGACTATTCGTAGTCAATTCGTAAACGGTCCAACTACCGGTCGTTTTGCTGATTGTCGCGACGAAAACTACCGCCTTCTCATTTGTGCTATTGTAGCCGTTGCCGAAGATCACAGCCCAAAGCCCGTCATGCATGCGCTGGATAATCGGCGTGCCGTAAGTCCACCCCAGATCGCCGGCGCAAGCGCTATTATTGGCGCAAGTCAGATTACTGATATTAAGTTCCTTAATGACTTGAGTTGAGGCATTACCTTGGGTAAATTGCGTGGGATCCGTAATATCCAAGGCATAAATTGCCTGTCCACCACCGCCCAAACCACCCACCAACCAGGTATGCCAAGCGCTGCCATAATACAAATCCCCCTTGCCCGCCGTGGCATCAACAAAATAATGATGCGTATACGAAGGATCGGTAAAATTGTAGTCGGTTGGATATATGGTAGAAGAATTAGCCGCTATGTTCGTCAAAACTGTGGACGGCATATAAGCCAGTAACTCGTTGCCCGTGTTGAAACTGGAACTGGGATTAAAACTACCGCCAGAATAATTGCCGGCGCTAAATCCATGCAGCATACCGTCGTTACTGCCGATATATACCAGGTTGGTCCGCCCGGCGTAAGTGGACTGAAAGCTCGCGTAACTATTGGTCTGAGTATTTTCCTGCATAGTGGTCGATGGGTTAAGCAAATCGGCCCACGGCGTCGTGCTTGGGTAAGTCGCCCCGGTTGGAGGTTCCGGCGGGCCTACCCAAAGCGGACTGGAATTAATGATGTCGCCCAGTATACCGCTACGGGTCCGGAAAGGGCCAGTCGTTGAGTTGGCTTGCTCATTACTCCGCACTCCTATGAGATAATCCAGTACATTGCTGCCCTGCAAACTTCCGGTCAGAATCGGATCGTTATTTAATGCCGCCTGCTGAGTCGCGTTCAGATTAGCCCAAGTCAGAGCAATACCTTGACCGCTGTTCCAACTCCAGATGACCCGGCTGCTGGGTGTTTGCGCCGTATAGGTAGGGGAATTCGTAACCGAGGCGCACTTACCGCCGGTTAAATTACATGAAGCATCCCAATTAGCGGTCGCAGCGATGCCGCTCAGCGTCGCCGAAGAGCCAGTCCCGGAAGCAGTTAGGTTATAGGCTAATAATTCGCCCCACCAATTGGCCTGATGAAAATTACTGAGATAAACCTGATTGCTGGTTTGCACCTTTGCGCCGCTGACAGTATTGTCGGCAGCCGAATTCGTGGTTTGCGGTACTTCCGACAGATTAAGGTGACCTAAGCCCGTGGTGTTGGCAACATCCAGGCTGGTCGTGACGCTGTTGTTATCCGTACACATATCGGTGGAATCGCTATTACCCACCGCATTGGCGGTAGACGAAATAGTCGTCCCCGTCACCGAGCCTTTGATGGTGAAGGTCACATTCCCGGCCAAGCCCAGCGTAATGCTTTGGCTGGTGGGCGCACCGGTGCCGTTGCTTGGGCAAGTCGAGCCGCCGCTGGGCGTACAGGACCAAAATATATTGCTCAAACCGCTGACATTAGCAGTTACCTTGGCGTTAAAAGTGGCGTTGCCGACCGGAATCGAGCCGTAATTCGTCACCGTCAGCAGGAAACTGCCGGTGCTGCCGGAGATGCCGGCAGTCTGGCTCACGACAATATCCGGCAAACCTTCAGTAAAATGCGCATCCTCGATTTCATGGTAATTTGTAGAACCACCGGTTGATCCGAAAAACCCGAATTTAACCGTGGGCGGCAGAGGGTTCCAGGTGTCCGTGAGGCCGGTAGGTGTGGTAGGTATGGTAACGTTAGTGGGCGTATAATTTGTTGCATACAAGGAACTAGTATTGCCTTGATTACTGCCTGGGATGCCGCTGATCACTGCCGGGTAGGTAGTCGGATAGAGCACCGGGCCGATTAACGAGGTATAAGACGTCCCGGTTGGCGATGTCAACCAGGAACCGTTAATATAATAGGTCGTATTCGTGCTGCTGACCGTAACAGGTGCAATATTAACAATCACATTGCGGTAAAATTGATTGGCAGTCGGGCGGGAACTGGTGCTGGTCTGATACCAGGTTGATACGCCGCTGCCGAGCGCTATATTATCGGCCAGCCATTGATAACCCACCTCGCCGTTGCCTGGACCTCTTATGCCGATTGAGCCATTAGGCGTATTCTTGCGTGCGTTCTCGCCGTAATTGGGACAACGGTCAACATCATTTTCAAAATTGCCCCAATCGTCAAGCCCAAAACCCAACACGGCATTGCTTAATCCTGGCGCTGACGAATAACCGTTAACTGAGGCTGTGCCGGTGCCTTGTTGACAATAACCGAGTCCGCCGCCCAAAGTACCCTGTTGAAAAGTGGTTGTCCAACCATCGAACAGAAAGAAGCCTATGCCGTCCGCCCCGGTACCGCCCCATGCGGTATAACTAAACTGCGCCTGTATGCCAAGTTGCGTGACATTAATCGGCAAATTGTAATAGGCGCTGCCCGACTGATTGCCAACATTACTGGTCAGCCGCAGCCAACCGCTCCCAGCCGCGTCCCCGCTACTACTGTCCGCTGCAGTCAAAGGCAGTAAAGTAGAATCTGCTACGTTATTACTGTAGCGCTGCATGATCCAACCGGGCGCGCCTGTGTCGCGAAAACATTGCGTCACTGGTACAAAATTCGTCGCCGCGCAACTGGTTGCAGACAACGCCCACGCCTGACTCAAAGGCCAACACGCGCCGATAAACAGCAGCATGACTGACCCGCTTAAACCTGTACTATTTATTTTATGGATATGCATACTAAACTCTCCGTTCACCTATGGCGCCGGCGCATTAAACTCAAAGACACTTTGCAGCACTGCCACGGCATTCGCGTTGCCGCCATAACCGACAGAAGTGATTTGATACATGCCATAGCCATTATTGGCCGATAAGCCAAGATACTGAATATAAAACATCGGATAAACGCAGATTGTGCCGACTCCGCTACTGCCCAGCGTCAGGTTGTTTCCCAAAGCATCGTTAAAAACCACGCCGGTAGTCCAGGGATAGGAAGTCGCATTGCCGCAGGTGATAGCCTGAGTATAGGTTGGCTTCGAGCTTGCAGCCGTAGGCGGCGTGGTCGTAGTGCTACCGAAAGCGTTAGTACAAACCGAAGCCGCAAAGGGCGCGGTGGTACTACAGACCGAACCGGCGCTGCCGTTGCCCTGATTCAACCACCACTCAGCATAATTCAAAGCCGATTGCGCCGCCTCGAAGGCCCGGACTTTCTCCCGCTGATTGCCGGCGACAAACTCCTGCAAACCGAAACTTTTGGACATGGACAGACCAAGTATGGACAACAATATCAGCATCATCAAACTCGCTAACATCACGAAGCCTTTTTTATTGTTCATACCGCGCTCATCAGGCCTATCGCCCGGGTAATGGAAATATAGTGCGGCTGTCCCGGCGTTACCGTAGCACTGACATACAGCGGATTGATGAAATTCAGAGTCACTTGAACACCAATGACATTACTCCAATAACTATTGGCCGTAACTGTGGCGGCGGTGAGATATTGCATCGTCTGTCCGCTGCCGCTGGGATCCACTTCGTACGCTATATTCATACTGCTTAAACCGTTCGGCATGCCGTTCACGCCGGTGCTGCCGCTAATCAGCACCTGCCAATTGGTCCAGGCCGAGGTATTGCTGTTATAAATCGCACAGATCAGACTATTGTTATACACGGTAAACACGCTGTAAACCGCGGTCGCATCGCTGGCGTGGGAATTGCCGGTACAATCCATCGCATTGGCCGCCCGCACCGCAATCACATCCGGACCGCCGCTATAGAGGCTGCCGCCGAAAACTGCCTGCACCTGGTAAGAACCGGAACTGGCAGGCGTAGCAAAACTTAAATTAAATGTAGGCGTAGTCGAGATGGCTGCCGGTGAATTAACGCCTACATTGACGGGAACAACAATGCTGTTAGAAATGGCTGGAATAGCCGTCACTGCGGTTTGCAATGCCAAGCTCGTATTATTGCCGGGGTAAGCGGCGTAATAGCCAGCCGATTGGATAATATTACTCAGTACTGTCAACGCTTGCACTTGGTTATTTTGCAATTGTGTCAAACCGGTTTGGGCGTTAAAACTAATATTGGTACTGGAAAAAATGGTGGCCATACCCATCAACAAGAATAAGCCTATGGTCAGCGAAATCATCAATTCGACCAGCGTAACACCACACTGGCGAATGACGCCAAGACCGTTGTTTAAGCGTAGTAAACGACTCTTCATGGCTGCACCACCAAACTATAGGTTTGCTGGAAAATACCGCTATCCAGAGCGCCGGCGCCGGCGCCGCTAATCCCTAAATTGTTTTCGTTCCAAGTCACGCTTATCGTACACACCACCGGTGGGCCGGTTAGACAATTGACATAGCCGCCGCCTGCCGGCAAGGTGGTATTAAGGCCCGTGACTGCGGTGAAGCCGGTCACAGCCGGCGCCCCGGAACCCCAGACCTGTAAATCCCAATTCGCCATTTGCGAGGAGGAGCACGCATTTTGCCTACAATCCAACTGGCCGGTAGGAATATTAATGGTAATCGTAGGCACCGATCCGGTTTGCTGCCAATAATGTTGATTGGCATGCATCATTGCCGCCAAACCATCGGCCTGCAAAGCCGCCAGGCTGCGGTTCAAAGCAATGGTGGTATTATTCAAGGACAAGGCCTGCACGCCGGCGATACCCAGCAAGCCGACCGCGACCACTAATAGCGAAATCAGCACCTCGATTAGCGTAAACCCCTTCGCCGGGCTTGATATAGAATTTATGGAGGACATACTGAATCCCCTCCGCTGACGGTTTGCAAACTGCCTAGACTGGAAACGCAGAGCGTCTTGGCCGAACTATTGCCATGCGCGGGTGTAAAGGTGACAGAGCCTTGCGTAGTCGAAAAACCAAAGTAATTGAAGGCTACTGAACACAGCGGCGTCGTGCTGGCTGACGCCGCTGTGTCACCGCTCTTTAGCGGCGATTGAACGCGTATGGCAGCTTGAGCGCCGGTTGGCGCTGAGCAAGGGGCATTACAGGCAGAGGTTGGCGATGCGGAGGTATCCACAAAAGCAAACCAGCCGTTATACCAATTAGCAGACGTTGCATTACTGCAGGTAAAACTACTACCACCGGCGCTGGTATCAGCTGCACAGACACGCACGCACTGGCCGCGCTTGACGGCTTCGCTACGCGCGAATTGCAAATCGCCTAATAAGCCATTGATTTCCGAAGTGACATTGTTCGCGCTGATGATACTGGTATAGGACGGCAGACCGATAGCCATAAGTATAGCCACGATAGCCACGACTACCAGTAATTCTGGAAGAGTGTATCCACGCAAATTTTGCCCTAGGGCCATTGACCTTAAAATGGAAATTAACATAGGAAAATTTTTCCAGTTCGACGCCGGCATTTAGAAATACTTCTTACTTTCATCGTACTTAATCATATATAGGACATACAAAATTAGACAAGTCGGAAGCCAATGAATATAGTTGGAAAAATCGATGTTGGCTGCTCGGCAGTGCCGACTACCTATAACAGATGAGTAGTTTTAACTAATTTACGACGGCATTTCTTTGAACTGGATAACAAAAAGCCTATAAACTGCCTTAGCATTCCATGAAGATGTGTTCTTAGATCTAATAATGTGGAATTTTAACTATTAAAAAGCATTTTTCGCAACCCTCTATTCGGGGGGATGGAGGGCGTAGGGTGCGAATCTGCTGGTTCCCAAGCCGGAGCTTGGGAACCAGCGGAATATTGCCGCCAGGCATGCTTTACTCATCAAGCTACAGTATCCGCCTTATTCTGATAACTTTCGATCTGGTTGAAATTCAAATACCGATAGGTATCGGCGCTACTGGCTTCGACACCCGCCGCATATTGCAGGTATTCAGCTACCGTGGGAATTTTGCCCAGCAGAGAACAGACTGCCGCCAATTCCGCCGACGACAGATAGACATTGGCGTTGTTACCCAAGCGGTTAGGAAAGTTGCGGGTCGATGTCGAAACCACGGTCGCCCCATCCGCTACCCGCGCTTGATTGCCCATGCACAGCGAACAACCCGGAATTTCAGTTCGCGCTCCTACTTTGCCGAAAGTCCCATAATAACCTTCTTCGATTAATTGATCCTGATCCATCTTGGTCGGCGGCGCTACCCATAAGCGGGTCGGCAAAGCTGAAGCTTTTTCCAGCAGTTTGCCGGCGGCGCGAAAATGGCCGATATTCGTCATGCAGGAACCGATAAACACTTCGTCGATTTTCGTGCCTGCGACTGCCGACAAGGGCTTTATGTCATCCGGGTCGTTTGGACAAGCCAACAAAGGCTCGGTGATCTGAGTCATATCAATGTCGATAATCTCCGCATACTCGGCATCAGCGTCGGCGGTCAACAACACCGGTTTTTCCAGCCACGCCTGCATCGCCTTAATCCGCCGCTGGATAGTACGAACATCGCCGTAGCCTTCAGCAATCATCCATTTCAGCAAGGTGATATTCGAGTTGAGATATTCCCGAATTGGCGCCTCGTTCAACTTAATAGTGCAACCGCCGGCGGAACGTTCGGCTGAGGCATCCGATAATTCGAAGGCCTGCTCGACTTTCAGATCAGGCAAACCCTCGATCTCTAGAATACGGCCGGAAAACACATTTTTCTTACCTTGCTTGGCCACCGTCAGCAAACCGCGTTGTATAGCGGCATAAGGAATGGCGTTGACCAAATCCCGCAAAGTAATGCCGGGTTGCATTTGACCGCTAAAACGCACCAGCACCGACTCCGGCATATCCAAAGGCATGACGCCGGTCGCCGCAGCAAACGCCACCAGGCCCGAACCGGCCGGGAAAGAAATACCGATCGGAAAACGCGTATGCGAATCGCCGCCGGTACCGACGGTATCCGGCAATAGCATGCGGTTTAACCAGGAATGAATCACCCCATCGCCCGGACGAAGCGAAATGCCGCCGCGATTGCGGATGAAATCCGGCAAACTATGCTGCATAGCCACATCCACCGGCTTAGGGTAAGCCGCGGTATGACAAAAGGATTGCAGCACCAGATCCGCCGAGAAACCCAGACAGGCTAGATCTTTCAACTCGTCGCGCGTCATCGGACCGGTGGTATCCTGGGAGCCCACTGTCGTCATGCGCGGCTCACAATAAGCGCCTGGCCGCACACCCGGCAAACCGCAGGCTTGCCCGACTATTTTTTGCGCCAGCGTATAGCCCAGCGTACTGGCTGCTGTCTCACCGAGACTGCGAAACACCTTAGAAGCCGGCAAGCCCAGTACTTGTCTGGCACGCGCGGTTAACCCGCGGCCTATAATCAATGGAATCCGGCCGCCGGCCCGCACTTCATCTAGTATCACTTCGGTTTTCAGGGCGAAACGGCATATTTCCGCACCATTCGCGTGATTTTTAATGACGCCTTGATAGGGATAGATGTCTATCACATCACCCATTTTCAGCAGCGTGACATCGCATTCTATCGGCAGAGCCCCGGAATCTTCCATGGTGTTGAAGAAAATTGGTGCGATCTTGCCGCCTATGCACACTCCGCCGGCGCGTTTATTAGGTATATAGGGAATATCGTCACCCATGAACCATAATACTGAGTTGGTCGCGGATTTACGGGATGAACCGGTGCCAACCACATCACCGACATAGGCTACCGGAAAACCTAGGGCTTTCAGCTCCAGGATTTGTTGCTCGGCGTTATGGATGCCTTCGCGCGGGATTTTCAGCATGGCTTTGGCGTGCAAGGGAATATCCGGCCGCGACCATGCGTCTTGCGCCGGCGACAAATCATCGGTATTAGTTTCACCCGTGACTTTAAAGACGGTTACCGTCAGTTTTTCCGCCAGTTCCGGACGTTGAGTAAACCAGTCAGCCTCGGCCCAGGACTGCAATACTTGCCGAGCATACACATTGCCGGCATCGGCTTTTTGCTGCACATCATGAAAGGCGTCGAAAATCAGCAAAATCTGCGACAAGGCTTTGGCGGCGGCTCCCGCCAAGGCCGGATTATCCAGTAAATCGATCAAGGGCGCGACGTTATAACCGCCGAGCATAGTGCCAAGCAATTCCGTGGCTTTTTCCGGGCTCAGTAAAGGCAAAGCTGTCTCGCCTTTGGCTACCGCACTAAGAAAGCCGGCTTTGACATAGGCGGCCTCATCAACGCCGGCAGGAATGCGATAGCTGAGCAAATCGAGCAGAAAATCCGCTTCTCCAGCCGGCGGTTGCTTAAGCAACTCGACCAGCCCAGCAACTTGAGCCGCATCCAGAGGTTTGGGCGCGACACCTTCGGCAGCGCGTTCGGCGACATGTTTTCGATAGTCTTCCAGCATGGATTTTCCTCTTTAAAAAATTAATAGTCTTAATTTGGCTATCAACTTTAGCGGAACAACTCCGAGGCTTAACCGTTCGCCCTGAGCCTGTCGAAGGGTGAACGGTTAAGCCGCTCATGGTTCGACAAGCTCACCACGAACGGCTTAACCTGAGCTGTCCCGTCTAAAGTTTGAAGCCCTAAATTGTAACGGTGTCGTCGCTAAACTCAACGCGTTTTGTTATGCTGATAGAAAGACTGACTATATTTGGTGCGCAACAGGGAAAACCCAACCCCAAATTGGTGCATTAAGCTAAATAAAGCCAGGTAATTTGCACCCAATGCATAAGGTTAAGATTTCTCAAACGGCTGACCGGAATAAAGTACCGTTCATACTAGCGTGCTTCGCATACATAATGGCCCTATAATACCTCATGAGCCCAAGCATTTTGCAATACTACAAGGTTTACCGCAGACAGCCCATTCGACCTCTCATTTTTATGCTGTCTATCAGCTTTATCTGCGGGCTCCCCGGCTGCTTTTCGCCATTGGCTCTGGATCATATCGCTATTGCCTATAACGAATCCACCTCCGACGTGCTGTCGAAACAACTGCTGTTAAATATCGCCCGTTCCCGATTTAATCAGCCTATTTATTTCTCCGGTATTTCGAATATTGCCGCCACCCTAAATTTTCAAGCCACTGCCGGCGTTACCCCAGCGTTAACCGGAAATAATGGAGCAAGCCTTATGCCAATTTTTGGCGGCGCTGTTTCCGAAAACCCGACTATCAGCATCGTACCCATTGAAGGCGAAGAGTTTACCCAACGCATGTTAAAGCCCTTAAGTGAAGATAAGCTGGTGTTGCTGTTGCGGCAGAATCTGGATGTTGATTTATTGTTGCGGCTGGTAACGCTGGAGTTTATCAGCCAGAATTCTGCGGATGTTTACCACAATCGCCCCAGAAATCGGGAGGATTACCAAGCTTTCCGCCGCATAGCCCTGCATTTATCCTCGATTCAGGATCAGGATGCTTTGTACGCCGAACCTTTGATTTTCGAGCGCAATTGGGTTTTGCCGGCCAATGCGGACATGGGCAAAACCTTTCAGGCCTTGGAACATGAATATGAAATCAAATACGATCCGGTACGCTCTGAATATCAGCTGAGCAAACAAGTCACCGGCCGCACGGTGATCACCAATTACGATCCGGCCCATTTGAGTAATGCGGAACGCATAGCACTTAACGAGGAAGCTGAAAAAAACGCGCATAACGAGTTAATGGTGGATATTCGGCCTGGTTTTCCAGGCGGCGAGTTTGCCTTGCACGGCAAATTCCGCTTCCGCAGTTTTAGCAATATCATGTATTTTATTGGCCGCGCCATCAGCGCAGAACCGGAACAGGTTGTCTCCCCAGACCCACGCACCCCGCCGATCAAGGACAATCCGGCCTCAGTCCTCGCGATTTCTGAAGCCGAAAGCGCACCGGGAGACGCCAACCTATATGTCAAATATCGGGACAACTATTATTTTGTGCAGAATGACTCGCTCTCGGCCTGGAATCAGACGGCTTTTCGGGTACTTTCGCAAATTTATCAGATGACAGTGACGGATTTGCCCAAGGCTGGGACGCCGAGTATTACTATTTCGAAATGAGTTTTGGCGCCTATGATTTCAAGTATCCTGGAATTTAATGCGCAACCCCATTCATAAATACCGCCTCCAAACTCGACGCAGTAAACAAGGACTTAGCCCAGGATTCCAACTCGATTGCCTCAGCGCCTGCTAATTTCTCGCTTACCCAACTTGGCAGATCGCCAAATCGATATTCTAACTGCTTTCTAAGCAATCCTGCTTCACCTTCCAAACGGCCTTCTTGCCGACCAATTACTATGCCTTTCTCAATGCCTTTCTTAATACCTATTCTTTCCACACTGGTAATATATCGCATATTTTGCCGCTCCTCTATCGTTTCAATCTCATGCCAAATTTGTTGTTCCAAACCTTCCGGCAGCGCCATTAACCAATCCACCACCGCAAACAATTTTATAATACGCTGTTTGGACCAATTTCGCTGATACAATATGCGTATTAGCCGCAATTTACCTGCGAAGCGCTTTTCGTCTTGATTTTTGGTTCGCTGCGTCAAAATATGCGCCACAGTGATCAACGCAAAGGCATTGTCCATGGCCAAAAGTTCCTCTAGCATATGCCGATAGTCTGTCAATTTTGCCACCGGAAACTTTAAGCTATGTTCGCAACCCAGCACCTCAAACCCATAAGCCATTGGTTTCCATTTGGCATTATCATCAGCCAAAACAGCCATGCTGGCGATAGGCTGGTTATACTTATCATACAGCCGATAGTTGTAAACAAACATGCGGCGGGAAAATTCCGCCTGTTTTTTACCCTGAACTTCAATGTGAATGTAAACCAATTTTTGGTCGCCATTCAATAGCGTCACTCTCACCAGCTTATCCACAAACCGCTTCCCCAATTTTGCATCACGCACTACCGCCCGCAATTCCTTATCAAGGAAAACATGCGCTTGAGACCAATCGATCTCTGCAAACGCCGCCGGAAAATAAAATTGCATAAACTCAGGGAAATACTGCTCCAGCGCATCTTTCCAAGGGCTATCTTAATCGTCGTTCAAAATATCCATGTTGACTACTTCTCAATTTGCGTTTAATTCGTAGGATGTGCCAACCAACGGGCGGCGCATCGTTCGCGCAGCACAAAACCGATGAGCTCGAACGCTCTTCATTTAGATTTGTAATACCTAAAAAATTCTTGCATCTTAGTTCCTCAGCCGCCCCTGGCTTTTGCCGCCGGGCTTGGTTGCAGAGGCCGCACAAGTACATCCATGTAGCTAACGCCGGCGTCCTGCCGGCGACGCCTCTGCAACCAAGCCCGGCGGCAAAATCCAAACTTGTCGCAGCTTTAAGACCTAGAGTGCAAGAATTTTTTAAAAACCCTAAGCCCAGGATATGCCAACTAACTGACGTCGCCTCTTTAGAGTAAATCCGTGCGCTCACAATTACCTGTGATTGCAAACCCTAAGTCAAATATATATCCAAGAATTTTTAAAAATGTCTAGATTTTGTACTGGTTACAAGTTTTACTCGGGAAGCTGATCTTGAAACCCCTAGCTTCTATTCCATTGTTCGCGAAGCAGAGCTTCTGGGATTTGGTTCCCAAGCCAGAGCTTGGGAACCAGCGGCAAAAACAAAAAACCATCTTCAATTACCAACAGCTTTAATTTTCGCACTCGAAGCCAAAACCCTAAGATTTTGGGATCGGTAAAGGTTTCAGAGGCGTCACCGGCATGGATGCCGGTGCTAAGCATACATGGACGTACTTGCGCGGTCTCTGAAACCTTTACCGATCCCAAAATCGTCGTTTACCCGAGAACCTAAATGACAGCGATGGTTTTTAAAAACGAAAATGCGTTTTTCCTCAGAATGCTAAAAACCGCCCCACTTTGAAGCAAAAATAAGCTCCCCCAAGCGCAAATCGATAGTTTTGCAAGTCTCTCTAAAGTACAATATTCACGATACCACTGAAAGAGACCTCGACATGCGCCATTACCTAACCCTCTGCTTGCTGCTGTTGCCTGTCCTCTGTTCGGCTATCGACAAACCAGAGGAAGAACCGGCTGCCGTTCCCGAGCCGCCGGAACTGCCCTTGCCTATTCAATCCGGCGAAGAAATGGCCCCGGATATTACCATCACCCGCAAAGGCGAAGACACTATTCAGGAATATCGCCGTGGCGGCAAACTGTATATGATCAAAATCATTCCGCAGATCGGACCGGCTTACTACATGCTGGACACTAACGGCGATGGCGAAATGGATGTCAAAAAGAACGATATGGACAAAAACACCCGCATCAATATGTGGAATATTTTTAATTGGGATTGGCCATAAACTTATCAGCCACAAATGGGCTATCAAACTTGGCGGCTAGGGAAATACATGCTAACATCAGGGATAATTTTTATTAGAGCGGCTTAGCATGCAAACAGTCATTAAATTATACGACATGGAATTATCCGGCAACTGCTACAAAATTCGTCTGTTTTGTAATGTGATCGGCTTGGAATATGAGTCCATCCCACTAAACCTGATGCAGGGGGAGCACAAACAACCCGCCTATTTGCAAATAAATCCACGCGGACAAGTGCCGGCCATTATCGACGGCGACACCGTCATTTGGGACTCATCCGCTATTCTGGTTTATCTCGCTAGAAAATATGCCGCTGAGCAATGGTTGCCCCTAGAAGCGAAAGCCTTGGCTAAAACCATGCAATGGTTAGCCGTATCGGAAAATGAAATTTTGTACGGCTTGGCCCGCGCCCGGGCAATTACTCTGTTTAAACGCCCTTCGGATCTCGTAGAAGCCCAAACTATGGGCAAAGCCTGTCTAGCATTCATGGAACAGCATTTGCAAAATACGCCTTGGTTGGTTGCTGAGGATATCACTATAGCCGATATCGCTTGCTATCCTTATGTTGCGCTTGCACCGGAGGGTGGTGTATTGTTGGATGATCTACCAAATATTCAGGGTTGGATGCATAAAATTCAGGCCTTACCGGGCTATAAAACCATGCCGGGGATTAAAAATTTATCGACTTGAGTTTTCAACTTTTCCTTAAAAACGGCAAAATCACCCCGAATAAAAAAATCAACAGCGAACCCAGCAAAGCACTTTGACCGGGAATCTTGAGCAAAAACCAGAGCCCCCCAAGCCAAACTCAACACCGGTGCAAAATAGCCAACTGCGCCGACTGCAGCGGCCGGGGCGCGTTGATAAGCCCGGGTCATGAAGTGTTGCGCGCCGCTCCCCACTACGCCGGTAAAAAATAACCAACCCCAGACGGGTAACTGTTCCGGCAAGCGGAAACCATAAACGGCAAAATACAAAGCATGCAAGACCAGCGCCATCAGGCAAAAATAAAAAATCACCGTCGCCGGCGAATTACTGCGTCCGGCGCGCGCCACCATCAGGTAGGCCAGCGCGGATAAAAAACCGGAACCCAAGGCCATCGTACGCCCCACGCTATCGGCATCTGCTTCGCCTGGCGCAAACAACATCGAAACGCCTGTAAAAGAACCGAGTATCGCCAGCCAACCCAGCCAGGTATTTTTTTGTTTTAGCACCAGCGGACTCAATAGCGCAATAAACACCCCATTACTTGCGGTCAGGAAAGCGCTTTCGCCCGGCCCAATCCGCTGGATGGCCACGAAAGACAACATCAAGGCGCTTGCCCCAAACAAGCCGCGCAACCATAAAGACGGGCGAAGGTCGCCAAACAGACTCGGAACATCGTTGCGCAACATTACCGGTGTCGCCAGTATCGCCAAATTGCACAATATGCGCACAAAGCTGATCACACAACCGTCTATAGTTCCATCTACTCTGCTGATGGCATAGACGCTAGTATTCATCAGCGAAAACAACAAACAAGCAACCAGCATGTCCAGAAGCCCTTTGTTATGGTTCGATTTTGAGGAAAATGATTTTTTGCCGAGCTTATGCAATCTGTTGGTCATTAAAACGGCTGCCTGCCGTATGCAGTATTGAGCTATCCACTTAAAGCGGGATAATTTCGAGGCTTAACTTCAAGCTATCCCATATAATAACTACCTTCCTGCCTCTAAGACAATCTAAACCTCGCTACCAACTCATGCAGATTTTCGCTTACTCCGGTCAAGGATGACGCGCTTACCATATTTGTTTGCGCGGCTTCCGTGGTTTGTTTGGATAGTTCGGCCGCATGATCAAAACTAGCGGCAATTTTTTCTGTGACTTGAAGTTGTTGAGCAGATGTTAATGCAATCTCCGTACTTTTTTTAGCAATCTCCTGTATCGAGAGCTTGATGCCGTTGAACACCGTATTGACTTGCTGCACTGCCTGCGTGGCCTGCGTGGCTGCAACTTGCTGGTTAGTCATTAATGAAACAGTATGATTGGTCGCTTGGCTGAGCCTTTCCACCAAAGTCTGTATCTGGCTTGTAGGACTGGAAGTATTCGTAGCGCAGTCTTCTCACTTCATCGGCCACTACCGCAAACCCGCGACCATGGTCGCCACGGCCCTAGCGGCTTCAATGGCTGCATTTAAAGCTAATAAATTAGTCTGCTCAGCAAATCCCTCTACGTCATGCCTAAAACGCCCTCTATCGCCATTGCGTCATGCCGCAATAACTGCAAGGCTGCGGCGGTTTCGTTAATCACTTGTTCCAGATCAACTACCTTTTGACTGGTATCCCCCACATACTGAACACCCTGCTCAATCAGTTCCTCAGCGGCGATGGTGTTATTCTGCGAATTTTTAGCGTTTTTGGTTACGCACTTGAATGATTGCGACAACTCTTGCATTTGCCAGGCGGCGGATATGGTCACTTGTTGCTGATCGGCGATGATGCTTTTAAGATTCTGCGCCAGCGTGCACCGGATATTTTGCCGCCATATTCTTTCAAGGCCGTGGTTTCATGATTGATATCGCGGATCAGCAGTTTAAAATAATCATCAAGGAGCGTTTTTAGAGCCAGCTTTAATTGTACAATCTCAGTAATCCGGCTTTCCAATACCATTTCCGTAGCCAAATTGCCGTTCGCTAATTGGTTGACGTCATGACTTACCCGCCTTATGGTTTGCGCCAAATGGTGATTAACTATGGACATTAAGATAATGAATCATTGCCACGAAAATCAAGATGCAGACGAAAATAATAATGTAAAGTTGCGTTTCATAATGCTGATAATCATGCGTTATCTGTTGCTCCAAGGTCTGCAGACTACTTTCAAATACTTGCATTTGCCGATTGATAACATCTTGACCGTCGCGCTTTTGTTTCACTAAAATTAAGGTGCTATCCAAATCCTTGGCATAACGGTTCAGCAATGAACTTATTTCCGTTTTCGGTTCAATTGCCATGTCTTCAACTGTTCAGAAACCAGCTGAAGACATGGCAATTGAACCGAAAACGGAAATAAGTTCATTGCTGAACCGTTATGCCAAGGATTTGGATAGCACCTTAATTTTAGTGAAACAAAAGCGCGACGGTCAAGATGTTATCAATCGGCAAATGCAAGTATTTGAAAGTAGTCTGCAGACCTTGGAGCAACAGATAACGCATGATTATCAGCATTATGAAACGCAACTTTACATTATTATTTTCGTCTGCATCTTGATTTTCGTGGCAATCATTATCTTAATGTCCATAGTTAATCACCATTTGGCGCAAACCATAAGGCGGGTAAGTCATGACGTCAACCAATTAGCGAACGGCAATTTGGCTACGGAAATGGTATTGGAAAGCCGGATTACTGAGATTGTACAATTAAAGCTGGCTCTAAAAACGCTCCATGATTATTTTAAACTGCTGATCCGCGATATCAATCATGAAACCACGGCCTTGAAAGAATATGGCGGCAATATCGAGTATGTGGCGCAGAATCTTTAAAAGCATCATCGCCGATCAGCAACAAGTGACCATATCCGCCGCCTAGCAATTGCAAGAGTTGTCGCAATCATTCAAGTGCGTAACCGAAAACGCCAAAGATTCGCAGAATAACACCATCGCCGCTGAGGAACTCATTCAGCAGGCTGTTGAGATATGTGAGGGATACCAGTCGAAAGGTAGTTAATCTGGAACAAGTGATTAACGAAACCGCCGCAGCCTTGCAGTTATTGCGGCATGACGCAATGGCGATAGAGGCATTTTAGGCATGATCAGGGATTTACTAACAGGACTAATTTCTTAGCTTTAAATGCAGCATTGAAGCCGCTAGGGCCGGCGCCATGGTGGCGGGTTTGCGGTAGTAGCAAATGAAATGAGAAGACTCGCTAAGAATACTTCCAGTTCTACAAGCCAGCTCCAGACTTTGGTGGAAAGGCTCAGCCAAGCGACCAATAATTCTGCTTCATTAATGGTCTACCAGCAAGTTGCAGCCACGCAGGCCACGCAGGCAGTGCAGCAAGAGTCAATGCGGTATTCAACGGCATCAACTTCCTCGATACAGGAGATTGCTAAAAAAAGTACCGAAATGATTAACATCTGCTCAACAACTTTCAAGTCACAGAAAAAATTGCCGCTAGTTTTGATCATGCGGCCGAACTATCCAAACAAACCACGGAAGCCGCGCAAACAAATATGGTAAGCGCATCATGCCTTTTTAACCAAGTCAGCAACGAAAATCTGCATCGTTGGTCGCGAGGTTTAGATTGTCTTAGAGGCAGGAAGGTAATTATTATATGGATAACCGTCTAAGCCTAAATTATCCAGTTAAGTGGTGGCTCAATATGTGGCTCCGGCAGGCAGGTTTCAGTTTTAATGACCAACAGATTGCATAAGCTCGGCAAAAAATGATTTTCCTCAAAATCAAACCAAAAAATGGTAGTGTGGTTGCTTGTTTGTTGTTTTCACTGATGAATACTAACCGTCTATGCCATCAGCAGGAATTGAGCCAAACTATAGACGGTTGTGTAGATCAGTTTGTGCGCATATTGTGCAATTTGGCGATACTGGCGACAGCCGGTAATGTTGCGCAACGATGTTCCCGAGTATTTTGGCGATTTCTTCACCGTCTTTATGGTTGCGCACTTTGTTTGGGCAAGCGCCACGTGTTCTCTTTCGTGGCCATCCAGCGGATTGGGCCGGGCGAAAGCGCTTTCCTGACCGCAAGAGATGGGGTGTTTATTGCGCTATTAGTCTTCCGCTGGTGCTAAAACAAAAAATACCTGGCTGGGTTGGCTGGCGATACTCAGTTCTTACAGGCGTTTTCGATGTTGTTTGCGCCAGGCGAAGCAGATGCCGAATAGCGTGGGCGCTCGATGGCCTTGGGTTCGGTTTTTTATCAGCACTGCCTACCTAATGAGTGGAGGCGCGCGGCCGGACGGTGAGATTCGCCGGCGACCAGGTGATTTTTTATTTTCCTGATGGCGCTGGTCTTGCATGCTTTGTATTTGCCCAACTAACTTTGTCAAAGCGTCTGGGGTTGGTTATTTTTTACCGGCGTAGTGGGGAGCGGCACGCAACACTTCATGACCCAGCCTTATCAACGCGCCCGGCGGCATGCAGTAGCAGTTGGCTATTTTGCACCACGGTGTTGAGTTTGGCTTGAGGGGGGCTCTGGTTTTTGCTCAGATTCCCGGTCAAAGTCCTTTTGCTGGTTCGCTGTTGATTTTTTTATTCGAGTGTGATTTCCAGTTTTTAAGGAAAAGTTGAAAACTCAAGTCGATAAATTTTTAATCCCCCAGCCATGGTTTTATAGCCCGGTAAGGCCTGAATTTTATGCATCCAACCCTGAATATTTGGTAGATCATCCAACAATACACCTGCCCAGGTGCAAGCGCAACATAAGGATAGCAAGCGATATCGGCTATAGTGATATCCTCAGCAACCAACCAAGGCATTATTTGCAAATGCTGTTCCATGAATGCTGAGACAGGCTTTGCCCATTTTGGCTTGCTCAGACTCCGAAGGCACTTAACAGAGTAATTGCCCGGGCGCCGGCCAAGCCGTACAAAATTTCATTTTCCCGATACCAGCTAACCAGTTCATGGTTTTTAGCCAAGGCTTTGCGCTTCCTAGGGCAACCATTGCTCAGCGGCATATTTTCTAGCGAGATAAACCAGAATAGCGGATCCCCAAATGAGCGTGTGGCCAAATCGCAGGCACTTTGTACCGCATCCCATTTATTTGGGAGTACCACGGCGGGTTGTTTGTGCTCCCCCTGCATCAGGTTTCCAGACCAATCACATTACAAAACAGACGAAGTTTGTAGCATACCGGATAATTCCATGTAGTAAATTTTTTAAATAACTATTTGCATGCTAAGCCACTCTCTAATAAAAATTATCCTCATGTTGAGCATGTATTTCCCTAGCCGCCAAGTTTGATAGCCTTGGCTGATAAGTTTATGGCCAATCCAATTAAAAATATTCCACATATTGATGCAGGTGTTTGTCCATATCATTCTTAATCCATTTCGCCATCCTGCTCCAGCATCATGAGCCCGTCAATGAGTTTTTTTGATCATATACCTGCCGCCACAGCAATATTCCTGAATAAGTGTGGGTCATGGCACTGTCCAATTTACTTCCCGCCATTGAATAGGCAAGGGCAGTTCCAGCAGCTCGGATTCCGGTTCTTCTATCTGGTTTGTCGATAGCCCATCAGCAGCAAGCAGAAGGGTTCCACGTCTGGCCGTGTGAAGGTCTCTTTCAGCGGTATCGTGAATATTGTACTTTAGAGACTTGCAAAAACTATCGATTTTGCGCTTGGGGAACGCTCTTATTTTTGCTTGCCGAGTGGGGCGGTTTTTTAGCATTCTGAGGAAAAACGCATTTTCGTTTTTAAAAACCATCGCTGTCATTTAGGTTCTGGGTAAAACGACGATTTTGGGATCGGGTAAAGGTTTCAGAGACCGCGCAAGTACGTCCATGTATGCTTAGCACGGCATCCATGCGGTGACGCCTCTGAAACCTTTACCGATCCCGAAATTGTTAGGGTTTTGGCTTCAAGTGTCATTTAAAGCTGTTGGTAATTGAAGATGGTTTTTTGTTTTTGCCGCTGGTTCCCGACTCTCGGCTTGGGAACCGAAATCCCCAGAACTTACTGCTTCGCGATAGAAGCTAGGGGTTTTCAAGATCAGCTTCCCGATTAAAAACTTGTAACCATAAATGTAAACTAGCATTTTTAAAAATTATTTTTGGATATATATTTAGAACTTGGGTTTGCAATAGCAGGGTTAAGATGTCAGCGCACGGATTTCACCTATTCGAGTAAGTTGGCATATCCTGGGCTTAGGGTTTTTAAAAAATTCTTGCACTCTTGGGTCTTAAAGCTGCGACAAGTTTGGATTTTGCCGCCGGGCTTGGTTCGAGGCGTCGCCGGCAGGACACAGCATTAGCTATGAATGTGTTTGTCAGCCTGCAACCCCAGGCGAAGGAGGCTCAGGAACTAAATCAAGTTTTAGGTATTACAAATCTAAATGAAGGCGTCCGAGCTCATCGGTTTTGTGCTGCGCGACCGATGCGCCGCCCGTTGGGGTTCACATACCTACGAATTAAACACAATTGGAGGATCATCAACGTGGATATTTTGAACGACGATTGATGGCCTTTAAGCAAAGATGCGCTGGAGCAGTATTCTGAGTTTATGCAAATTTATTTTCCGGCGGCGTTATCGATTGGTCTCAAGCGCAGTGTTTCCTTGATAAGGAAAATACAGCATGATGAAGATTGGGGAAGCGGTTTGTGGATAAATAACGTCTCTGAATGGCGACCAAAATTGGTTTACATTCACATTGAATTTCAGGGTAATAAATTGCACCACCTTTGTTCTCGGCTGTATAATCACTGTAACCAGGCTATACCGCCAGCATGGCTCCTTTTGGCTGATGGTGATCCCCAAATGGAAACCAATGGCTTATGGGTTTGAGGTGCTGTGGTTGCGAACATAACTTGACCAGTGCCACAAATTAACAGACTATGCAAAATGTCTGAGGAACTTTTGGCCATCGACAATGGCCACTGCATTTGATCACTGTGGCGCATATTTTGAGCACGCAGCGAACCAAAAATCAGACGAAAAGCACTTCGCAGGTAAATTGCCGGCTGACCATGCGCGTATTTGTATCAGCGAAATTGGTCCAAACAGCGTATTATAAAATTGTTTGCGGTGGTGGATTGGTTAATGGCGCTCCCGGAAGGTTTTTGGAGAGGCAAAATTTCATGATGAGATTGAAAACAATTCGAGAGGACGCAGAAGTATGCAATATGTACCAGTGTGGAAAAGAAGATTCTAGAAAAGGCATTGAGAAAGGCATAGTAATTGGTCGGCAGAGAAACCAGTTTGGAAGGTGAAGCAGGATTGCTTAGAAAGCAGTTAGAAGTATCGATTTGGCGATCTGCGGTAAGCGAGAAATTAGCAGGCGCTGAGAGGCAATGAGACGAATTGGAGAGATCCTAGGCTAAGTCCTTGTTTACTGCGTCAATTTGGAGGAGGCAGTATTTATGAATGGGGTTGCGCATTAAATTCCAGGATACTTGATAATGAGTAGGCACCAAAACTCATTCGAAATAGTAACAAGCATCCGGGCTGGGCAAATCCAGTCACTGTCAGTATCATAAATTTGCGAAAAGTACCGAAAAGCCGTCTCCAAGCCGAGCGAGTGATTCTGCACAATAGTTGTCCCCGAATCTAACATATAGGTTGGTTCCCGGGTGCGCTTTCGCTGCACAAGGGACTGAGGCAGATTTGTTGATCCAGCAGGGGTCTCATGACCTGTCAGTTGTGGCCAATAAAATAGTCATATTGCTAAAAATTTTGGGAAGCGGAATTTGCACATGCAAGGCAAACTCGCACTATAAAAATTCAGGCGAATATCCACCATTAACTCGTTATGCGCGTTTTTCAGCTTATAGTTAAGTGCTATGCGTTCAC
>CAVPMI010000022.1:0-27134 GCA_963705975.1 uncultured Pseudomonadota bacterium | reverse complement strand
CACAGTCCGAGCAATCAGACCCAACTCAAAGAAATGCTGGAACTTATCGTGCTGCCGAAAAAAGGCCGGTTGTCAGAAGCGGATAAAGTGCGCGAATCAGACTCAGAATTTGTCGGCCTGCTCCGTCAACACTCAGCGGTAGAATCGGCCATCAATGCTTTGGAAGCGCATGGTTTGGATCAATGCCCCGATCATGGTATTGATGGCTTCAAGCGTTATGTGAGCCTTGCCGTAGTGGCCCGAAATATCCAGCGTTTAGGCGCGGTACTGCGTGAGCAAGAAAAGCTACAAGAAGAGCGGCGACGAGGACCATACAAAAAAGCCGCATAAAAATAACGCAGATTGACAACGATTTTAAACGTTGTCAGGATAGGTGCACCCTGAGAACGCTATAAATGAGAGCGATTCTCAATCGGCATCGTTCAGCAAACAAAATACTTCATCTGGGTACGAAAAATCGCGGCGTACGGGAACAGATTGGCTACGGCGCTATGAAAAAACCGAGTTTTCTTTCAGGCACTATTTAACAGCGCCTCTGGAGTTTCGGCCTTAAAGATTTGCTTAGTCCATTTTTCAATCTCTTCTGGAGTAGCCTGACTTATCTTTGCCTGTAGATCCTGACTTACTGCTCCAAATTTAGAATCAAGCAGTAACAAAAATAATTTAGCAGCTTCTTCTTGACGGCCTTCTTCACGTCCTTTTTCCAAACCTTGAATTTCGCCTTTCTTTTCCCAGCTCTTTACGGTTTCAGCTAACATTGTTTCTACCTCTTCAAGAGAGTTAAATTCAGTAAAATGGGTATCGGGTAATTTACGGGGTAATAGCACTCGGTTAAACCAGACAATAAACGCTCTTCTTAAACTGTCTTGTTCAGTTGAAGTTAGCCATTTCAGTAGATTATGGACTACTCCACGAATATCATCATCTGTACGACTGCCTTCAAGTTGAAACAAAGCAGCGACCAAGTTATTGAGACCACTCAAATCTTGTTTTGCAAAACGCCCGATACTGTTGGCGAATTGGTTTAGGCGACCAGTGCCGCAAAGCGCGAGGTTCGTGTAGCAGCCAACGGCCTATCCGCTAACCATGCGGCAATCCGATCAAGATTAATGGCGACGGCCGATACGACCTGCTGTAAATGGGTTTTCGCCAACTTACGGTAACGTGTGCGGCGTACCCCGAAGGATCGGACGCCTTGCGATAGGGTGCCCTCTACTCCAGAGCGTTGTGCATAGAGTCGCTTACCATCTTCGCTCTTTAAACGTTGTCGGGCCGCATGTAAGGCTTCATATTCTGGCTGTGGATGCAGGTATAACCGGCGAGGTTCCTGTTTAGACTGAGTGCAAAGCGCTCTGGCTTCGCAAGCCAGGCACACTGCCTTCGGAAAGTAGACCAGGTGGTACGGATTTTTCTCGGCGTTGGTATGGTCTCGCCAATACGCCGATGCTATGCCCTGAGGGCAGTGGGCTACGCGTTGTTCCCAATCGATCATAAACTGCTCGCTTGTGTAGCCACCCTCTACTTTAGTTTGCCACGAAGCATCTTCGCGGCCGGGTCCAACCAGATCGATGCCGTAATGAACTTGACTGCGTACCAAGAGTTCCGCAGATACATAAGCGGTGTCCACCAAGTGCTCGCGTGGTGGGAGGCCCTTGTCAATCAGGGCTTTGTGGATGGATTCGGTACACATCGCTTCGTGGACATCGGCTGGGGTGGTATGCACGTGTGTAATCAGGTGAACGTTGTCCTCGTCGCAGGTTTCGCTTATGTGAACCATGTAACCGGTCCAGTTCATGCCGCATTTGCTGCGGTAGCGGGCCTCGGGATCGTAAGGCGACTCCACTTTTTCTTCGGCCTGGGATACTTCATGGTTGGTTTTGAAGCGCACACTGAGCGGACCGCCTGCGGGTGGCTCTTCTCGTACGTAATGGCGGGCCCATGCGGTGCGTAGAACCGCCATTTGCTGTAATTGGCTCAACTGTGACGGTGCTTCCGGTGATTCGACCAAATCCAGCAGTGCAAACCCGTCCTCGCCAACGGTCTGGGCATAACTCTCACGTTTCTGGTCAGTCTGGGGCAAGCGACGGGCTTCGACTCGTCGGCTATACCGTTCATACCAGGCTTTCGGCGCCACGCTGTGCAGCCATTCCGGCTCGATGCTGGCGATCTCATTGAGTGCCGCGCGCAAGGTCTCGCCAACGAGTTCCAAGCGGCCTAATACCCGCACCGAGGCCAGCACATGGGTCGAATCCGTCCGCTGCCGTCCCCGCTCTTTCAGCAACCCTAACTGGCGGCACTGGCCGAGAAGCCCCTCCAGCAATTGCATTTCGGCCTCCCCCGCGATGAGGCGGTCGCGAAATTCGCTGAGTATGGAAAAGTCGAAGCCGGGATCCGCAAGATCAAGCCCCAGCAGATATTTCCAATCGATGCGTCCGCGCACGGCTTCGGCGGCCTGGCGGTCCGGGAGACTTTCGCGGAATTGGAGAATGGTGACGAGCGCCAAACGCCACGGTGGGAACGCCGGTTGGCCGCTGTCAGGAAAGAGCGTGGAAAAATCATCGTCATGATAGAGAGTACCCAGTTCGTCCCGCAGGGTCAGATAAGGAGAGCCCTTGGGAAAGGCGGCGTGGGCAATCTGAGCCGTCCGCTCAGGAACTGGCTCGATAAGACTAGGATGAAGAGACATAGCAATACCTCTGCAACAAATAATAAATAGGCTTGGACTCTTGTTCTCCGCGAAAGTGCGACCAATTCGCCAACAGTATCACGCCCTTCGTCTAACAACAGAAAGCTAAGTTTAGGTCTATATTTTTCAAGTCCGGCAGGCGCAGGGTAAATTAACGCATCCAAATCAACAGGAGACTGCCAGCGACGTTCACCATTATAAAGCACTAAGGGTAAGACAGGCGGCAACAAATTCTGTGTACCCAGTTTTTCTGTACGAATGATGCCTTGATACAGCAATGCTAAGTACCCGAGCACGTAGGTTGGGCTGACGAAAGGAAGCCCAACAATCGAAGCTGATAAACTTTAAATTCTGTATATTCTTAATTTAGTCCAAATAACTCACATTTCGCCGCAACTAAAGTTATCAAATGCAATATCAACCGTCGCCCAATTTTCCGGCAAGATACCTTTTTGGATATAACTGTGTATGGTCGAAAACGGCCAATCAATTGCACGTTTAACATAGCCATGTTTTACAGGATTATAGTGAATATAATCAACATGTCTTTCAAAATCGCCATCGTCTTTAATTTGATGTTCCCAATATCGCCGTTGCCAAATGCCTCGTTCTCGTTTATTCTCCCTACTAAGCCGTATGTACTCGGTTTTTTCAATCTTACGGGAAAAACCTGATTTAATTAATGACCAACGCATGGGATAATCCGCGTCACCTTCCGGTAGTCGCCAAATTGCATGAATGTGTTCAGGAAGAACAACCATTGCTTCAATTACAAATGGATGGACTTGTTTAGTTTTATTGGTGATTAGTCGTAAATCATTGATACGCTTTTGCAACAAATCAGATTGGCGGTCTGCAAGGTTGACCGTAAAAAAATAGCTTGCACCCGCTGTTTTTGCTCTTCGATAACGCATGGATTGTTATTTATACTATCAAATTTAAGATTTTTGCGGCTAGTTGATAAAAATTAAATTTTTACCGCTTATGCGATGTTTTATCTTCATGTTCTAATAAGTTACAGTCACTTTTTTCTTTTGTCAGCTTCGATTGTTGGGCTTCCTGGCGTCAGCCCAACCTACATTCTTTTCGATGTGCGCAAAGAGTCGATAGCATTTGTTTTTCATCACTAAAAGTCGAAAGGCAACTTTAAGGCATACCAATGCTATTGAACCAGACAAGGTACGTTAGCGTCAAGCGGCTTTTAAGGTCTTGTGCGATTCGAGCGCACGACCATCGCATTAAACGTGCTGGGCCTGTTCTTTGAAAAGTGTCGCCAGCAACTGGCTTTGAAACACCATGCCGAGGAAGTGTCCGGCGTCATCGACTATCGGAATATGATGGTGGCCTTCGTTGACCACTAAGGGCAGTAACTCGCCGATATGGGCGCTGGCCGGTAGGGTTTTGACCTTGCGGGTCATGATGTGGCCGATTGCTTCCGGTTTATTGGTCGTGGTGTCCGGACTGCGCTTGATAAACGTCAGCCATTTATCTTGAAAATTCTGATATGGCGTTAATTTTAGCTGTTTTAAAAAGTCGTAGCGGGTGACGATACCGATTACGCGCCGCGTTTGATCCAAAACAGGCAATACCTTTAAGCCTTGTTCGTGCATCAACAACCAGGCGGCTTCCACTTCGGTGGCATATTCGACACTGATAATTTTGCGCTGCATAATATCGCCGCAACAAATTGGGCCGATATTTTTTTCCAGCGATAATATTTGCAATCGAGTCAAAATTAGGCATAAATCTTCAGCGCTGATATCTAAAAATTCATGAAATCCTTGGGTTGCTTGTTTCATATCCGCTTGGCTGATACTCAGCAAATTGTCCGGCTGGTATTTTTGCTGGTTTACAAGCCTGCCGGCTTGTGGCTTAGCGGGATAATCGCGCCTTAAAATTAGGCGATTAATGATAAGTGCACTTGTCATCATCACGAATAAATTTAGACCTACTGGGTCGAAGAGAAACTCCAGGTCCGGTTTCGAGGAATGCACTGAGAGTAATGCTGGGGCCAAGGCGGTAGCGGCGCCTGGCGGATGTAGGCAGCGTAACAGTAGCATTACAATGACCGAAAATCCGACAGCAAGAGTTGCAGCTAGCGCCAAATCAGGCACGTAATGGGCAGCGAAGACGCCAATGAGGGCCGAGAATAGATGGCCGCCAATAAAAGGCCAAGGTTGGGCCAAGGGGCTACCGGGAGTAGCGAATAAGATTACCGCTGAAGCACCCATTGAGGCAAGTAAAACTGAGCTGTGACCGTCGGTAGATAACTGGCTAATTGTCGTCGTCAAAAATACCGCTATGAGACAAGTTAGCGCGGCAATACACTTTTCAAGAAACGTGAGCTGGATTGGCGCAATCGAAAAATTGCGAAAATAGGCTGCGAGGTTCATTTATGGTGAGGTCTATGCCTATAAGCAAATAGGTTTAATCCAGTGTCGCCGAGGCGACATGGAAGGCGTCGGCATAGATGTTCTGAAATGCTGCGCCTTGCAAAAAAGCCTGTCTTTTGGCTTGATGCACCATATCCGGGTGGCCGCATAAATAGACGCGCCAATTTTTTAGGCTAGGCAGTTTTGCCAAGGCTACTTCATTAGCGCGGCCTTTGGCGACGCCCTGCGGTGCATCGCCTCTGGAAATGCAAGGCGTGTAGTGAAAATTTGGATAGTGTTCGGCAAGTTGCTGCATTTCCTCGATCCAATACAGGCCATACATTTCCCGGCTGCCGTGGAACAGATAGATGTCACCGCTATGGCCGTGATGCAAGGCTTCGCTGATGATGCCGGCCAACGGCGCTAGACCGCTGCCAGTGCCTATCAACAATAGGCTTTGCTCAAGCTGATTGGGGAGATAATAGCATAGCCCCTGCGGATCGGAGACTGCCAGGCTGTCGCCGATAGCCAGTTCCTGATGCGCCCATTCACTAAACTTGCCGCCGGCAAGTCTGCGGATGTGAAAGCTTAATTTATGGGCGTGCATGCGATTGTTGGCAATCGAATAACTGCGAACCAAGCCATCGGCGCGTTTTAAATTCACAAATTGCCCCGCGTAATAATCGAGTGCTTCCTGACAGTGCAAGGTCAACAGCAGTGTTTCCGCATTAAGGCATTCTTTGCCAATAACCGTTGCTTCGGTAAAAAAATCGGCTGGGGGAGTAAGGCTGATGACCATATCCTGGTGCGGATAACATAAGCAAGCCAGGAAGTGATTTTGATGTTGCAATACATCTTTCAGACCGGCTTGCGCTACGATCGGCGGAGGACCTTTTAGGCTGCGCACCATGCAGCTTTGACAGGCGCCTTGCCTGCAACCGAAGGGGATGTCGATGTTTTTCTTGAGTAAAGCATCCAAAACGGAATCGCCTTCCTCACAAAAAATTTCTCGCTCATTTATAGTAATTTTTTTTAACGACATCCCCTGTATCCTTTATTTATTGGCTCAGAACATCTTTACGGGTGCTTTCGGCGATAGCCGCTGCTTGTGCGATCAGGTTTTCCGGAACATTCAATTCTTGCAGCGTGGCGCCCAGATGTTCCATTACCGCATCGAAATGTGAATCATCCAAACCCAGTTTTTTAACCAGATGCTCGTGCGCTTTGCGCATATCAGCGCCGGTATAATTATTAGGCCCGCCAAAAGCCATGGTAAAAAAAGACTTTTGCTTAGCTATTTGTTTATCCATGTCGCTATTCTCGAAAAAACGGTTGATTCGATAATCGGATAGCACTTTCCGATAAAAAATTTCGACGGCAGCGCTGACGGCGGGTTCGCCGCCCAATTGTTCATAAAGTGACGGAGTAGTTTCGCTCATGCTTGTTTACCTAAGGATTGGTTGAAAACGAGCGCTTAGAATAGAAGATATAAAATACTTATGCAACAAATTTATTATATAAGTGTTAAATAATAAAAAATATTCAGTAATAGAAAATCTATGCTATGCTGTTATCCGTTGGTAACATAGTTGATCTTCCATCAACCTTACCTACCTGACGGGTTTCATGATTAAGCAAACCGATACACGACCAGAACAAATCCTTACCTTATTGCTTAAATCGCCGGCAGGGATGAGTATTGATCAATTGGCTGCAGAACTGGATATTTCCAGAAATGCCCTTAAGCAGCATTTGCTGGGCTTGGAAAACCAGAATCTGGTGCAGGCGGCAGGTTTGAATAGTACGGGGGGCAGACCGTCGCGCAGTTACATTTTGACTGAGCAAGGCATACACCGTTTTCCAAAGCAATATGCCTGGTTTTGTAATTTATTATTAAGCGAATTGGCTGGTGAATTGAGTTCGGCTGCTTTGGAGAAGATGTTTTGGAAAATGGGTGTTGAGTTAGCCAACTCCTTGGCGCCGCAATTTGCGAATAAAAACTCGGCTGAAAGACAGACGGCGCTGGTTGAACTGATGCAGAGCTTAGGTTATCACGCTGAACTTGAACAGCACACGAGCCAGTACACAATAACCGCCGTGAATTGTGTTTATCATGATTTGGCGCAAAAACAGCCGGAAATTTGCCAGTTCGATCTGGCGTTAATGACAACCCTGTTGGAAAAGCCCGTCCGGCAAACGGATTGTATGGCAAAAGGTGGTTGTGCGTGTCGATTCAATATGGCTTTGTAATAAATTGTCACATGAGCAAGCTCGCTTATTTATGATTGAACCCGTTGCTTTAAAAGATTTCTTTATCACCTTTTTTTCAGCTGCTTTAATCATATTAGCAGGCGCTAGTTATGCTTTATTGTTTGCCTGGTCCAAAGTAAATCCAAATTTTCGCATCAAAATAGCGGCCTATGTCTCTTATTTAGTCCTGGCAGCCTCTGTACTTGAATTAAGCCGGGCGGCACAATTTCAAGGTTACTGGCTGATTATTTCCTGCTTGATGTTAGTAGGCTATTTTTTTGCACCGATAGGGATTTGGCATCTGTGTAATAAAACGCACGTAGCTGCTGACCCCGATTTAACGACAACAATGGAGGATAAATCATGAATGAAACACCTTTATGGGCTTCGGAATCATTCTGGAAGAAAATTGCAATCTGGGTGACGGCCGGATCGTTTTTGATTTTGGTAGTATTGACCTTCGATTCATTAAGCAAGACTAGCGCCGGCAGCCAACGCGTACCTGCTTATAGCGTTATTAACAAAAAAATCGATTATCGATATGACAAAGCGTTGCATAAATCAATGCCGATTATTGGTGAAAATGAGTTTCTGTTCGGTAAAGAATTCACAGAAGAAGAGGCGGAACAGTTGGTCGCTTTAGGTAAAAAAACCACGCAAGCCAAAAACTGCATGAATTGCCATACCTTATTAGGAAATGGCGCTTATTATGCGCCCGATTTGACCAAAGCCTGGTTGGATAAGGGCTGGATTTCCAAGGACATGCGCGAAGACATGCTGCTGAAGTTTTTAATGGACCCCGAAAATAACGCTCGTACGTTTGGCAGCAACCGAAAAATGCCGAATTTGCATATTACCGAACCGGAAGCAAAAGGCGTGATTGCCTTTTTAAAGTGGATGTCGAGTATTGATACCAATGGCTTTCCCTATAATTTTAAAACCATTGAGGCGGAAGAATGAGCATGAATACGAGTGGATTAAATAAGGGCCTGCAACAGGCGACCGCTTTATGTGATAAGTCGCGAGTGCATTTTAATAATTTCAAAACCTGGGTGGAATTAGACAGTAGCCATTTAAGCGGTGGCCGGCAGCTGTCGGTTAAATATTTTACAGTTGCGGTAATTTTGTTTTTCGCGCAAATCGTGTTTGGCCTGTTGGCCGCGACACAATTTATATTTCCCGGCTTTCTTTACGAAATCCTGGATTTTAACGTTAACCGCATGATACATATCAACGCCATGATAGTCTGGATGTTGTATGGGTTTATTGGCAGTGTGTATTGGTTTCTTGAAGATGAAAGCAGTACTGAAATTGTGGGTCTAAAACTAGGTAATATCGCCTTTTGGGTGCTGACTGGCGCAGTCACCGTGGTGGTGCTGGTTTATTTGTTGGTGCAGATTGGCCCTGGCAAGGATTCCAGTCTTTGGTTGATTAACGAAGGCCGCGAATACATTGAAGCGCCGCGTTGGGCGGATATCGGTATTGTCGTGGTGATGCTGATATTTTTCTACAACGTTGTCGCTACCTTTAGTAAAGGTAAATGGTCGGGAATCGCCGGGGTTTTAACCTTGGACTTGGTCGCTTTGGCCGGTTTATATGTAGCTGGTATGTTTTATATGACCAATATTACTCACGAGCAATACTGGTGGTGGTGGGTGATTCATTTGTGGGTTGAGGCCACTTGGGAGGTGCTGGTCGGTGTGATTATGGCCTGGTCGTTGATAAAGCTATTAGGCGTTAGCCGCAAAATCGTCCAAACCTGGCTGTATATCGAAGTGGCTTTGATGTTTGGCTCGGGTATTTTAGGCTTGGGGCATCATTACTTTTGGATCGGTACGCCTGAATACTGGTTGACTATCGGTGGTTTTTTCTCGGCGCTGGAACCGATCCCGCTCGTGGCGATGGTGGTACATGCGGTTTATGATGCCGGTACGCATTCTTTTAAAAATGGTAATCATCCGGCCTTAGCTTGGATTATCGCTCAAGCATTTGGCAACTTTTTTGGCGCCGGCGTGTGGGGATTTATGCATACTTTACCGCAAATCAATATTTTTACGCATGGCACACAGTGGTTGGCGTCGCATGGTCATTTAGCTTTCTTTGGTGCTTACGCTACTATCAATATTGCGTTCTTTTACTTGGCGATACAGCAATGGCGCGGTAACGTCTGGATGGGTGGCGGCAGTCAGCACGCCTGGCGGTGGAAATGGGCTTTAGGCCTACTTAATGGTGGTGTTCTCGGTATGACGATTGCGTTGTTGATAGCGGGTTACGAACAATCCTTTATCGAGCGGGCTGTCGAAGGCTCAACGTGGGGCGGCTATTTCTCCGCGCAAAACCATCCGTCATTTCAAAGTGCGATGGTTTGGCGCTTATTTTTTGGCGGCATGACCTTAGCCGGATTTGTGTTATTAGTTTGGGATTTATTAACGATAGGAAAGGCAGAAACGCGAAAGGCGCCGGTGATTGTCGAAAGTTAATTCAGCCCAATTTAATATCAAGTGAAAATGTTGTCTGATTATAAAAAACACCACTGCATGGAATGCGAGCATTTGTATGATGAAGTCAAGGGCGACCCCGGCAGTGGTATTCCACCCGGGACGCGTTGGGAAGACATTCCTGACGATTGGGATTGTCCGATTTGCGGTGCGCCTAAAAGTTTTTTTAAGCGCCAAGTTTAGAGCTTTTAGGCATCCGGATTTTATTTGCTATTTACCCCCCTTAAGTTGCAAAAATTGAGGGGAACAAAACTATTTTCCATAGCGCTCAATACACCCGGCAATCGCTTGCAACGGCATTTCCTGCTGCACTGCGCCTAGCTTGATCGCCTCTTTCGGCATGCCGTACACCACGCAGGTTTGTTCATCTTGGCCGGCGGTCTGTGCGCCTTCGTTAAACATTTCCTTTAGGCCGCGGGCGCCGTCGTCGCCCATGCCGGTCATGATGATGCCTAAGGCGTTTTTACCCGCCCATTTGGCCACAGATCGAAACAGTACATCCACCGAGGGCCGGTGCCGATTAACCAGTGGGCCATCCTGAACATCAACAAGATATTGCGCACCGCTACGCTTAATCGACATATGTTTGCCGCCGGGCGCAATCAACGCGCGTCCCGGCATGACGCGGTCGCCGGTTACGGCTTCTTTTACTTCGATTTCACACAGGTTATTTAAGCGCGCGGCAAAGGCGGCGGTAAATTTTTCCGGCATGTGCTGCACGATCACGATGCCTGGGCAGATGCGCGAAAGCTGAGTTAACACGACCTCCAAGGCTTGAGTGCCACCCGTAGAAGTGCCTATCGCAACTAGCCTGTCAGTCGTGGCGGCCATCGCCAAGCCGGTGGTCCGGTTTTCTGTTTGATTGACTTGCGGTCTAGCGGTCGCGTTCGTTGAAGAACGCGCCGTTGCTATGGTCATGGCTTTCATCCGCCGCATATCGGTGATTGCAGCCGTTTTAATGGCCTGCACAATATCGGATGTCTCGTCTTCTAAGAAACTTTTCAGACCGGCTTTCGGTTTCGTGACGATGCCGACTGCTCCGGCCGACAAAGCTTGTAGCGTTGTTTCCGCGCCTTTTTCGGTTAGTGTTGAGCATATCACTACAGGCGTGGGGCGCACCGACATGATTTTTTTTAGAAAAGTAATGCCGTCCATACGCGGCATTTCAACATCCAGCACCACCACGTCCGGCCAATCCTGATTCATTTTCGCCATTGCGAAAATCGGGTCGGGGACTGCGCCTATTACCTCAATGGCGTCGCATTTGCTAAGCATTTGCGTCAATACCTGCCGCACGACGGCTGAATCATCCACGATCAGTGTTCTTATTTTACCTTGTTGCATGTTTGTACATACTTTCACCTGAATGGAGTATGCCTTTGAGGGCAAAGATTGCTATGGTGGTCACTTCGGTCTGCAATTAAGGCATGATCAATTTGGAAACCGCCGCCAACATTTGCGCGGGTTGAAACGGTTTTACCACCCATGCTTTAGCGCCCGCTAATTGGCCTTCCTGCTTTTTACTCTCCTGAGATTCCGTGGTCAACATGATGATCGGCGTAAATTTATAGGCATCCAGCTTTTTGACTTCTTTTACGAAGGTGATGCCGTCCATATTCGGCATATTCACATCTGAAATAATCAGGTGAACTTTCTGACCGTTCAACTTGCTGAGTGCGTCCTTGCCGTCAACGCCTTCGATGACATCGTAACCGGCGCCAGTAACGGCAATTTTGACAACCTGGCGTACAGACGCCGAGTCATCGACTATCATAATTGTTTTTGCCATGAGTGCTCCTAAAAGAAAATATGTTCGGGTGTTTGTTGTTAGGACATTCGGTCTCTTAAGGTAGTCCCTTTGATATTTTTCAGTATAGTTTTTAGATGAAGATGTGACTGATTATTTTTCTGGTTTTGTAATCAGGCGCACGTATTCATTTAAATGCGGTTGGCTAAAATAAACACGCCGCTGGTGATACCACTAGCGTGAGCTTAACGGGTGGCAACAGCAATAATCCCGTTCTGAGCGGTTTATTCAGCCCAACTATTACTCGCCGTAGAAAATTTGTTAACACCTGGGCTTTGATTGTTGCCGCATCAGTCCTTGAGATTTCCGGCTGGCAGGAAAGTCCGGATAGAATATGCGCTGCCTATAGGTTAATATGTGCATATTTGCACAGGCCTGGATGTTCTTGTTAACAGTTATTTTAGCATTTCAGCTTACCGTAATGCATGCATGAGCGCTAGCGATAAACCCCCGGTAATCCTACTGATGGGGCCGACCGCTTCCGGCAAATCGGCGCTGGCGGTGGAAATGGCGCTAGCCCTGAACGCGGAAATCATCAGTGTCGATTCGGCTTTAGTCTACCGGGGCATGGATATTGGTACAGCCAAGCCCACCTTAGCTGAGCGCGGCGGCGTTCTCCATCATTTACTGGATATTATTGAGCCGAGCGAGTCCTTTTCTACCGGTGAGTTCCGGAATCAGGCCTTGGCTTTAATAGCGGGCATTCACGCGCGCGGTAAGCTGCCGATTTTGGTCGGCGGCACTATGTTATATTTCAGCGCCTTAACGCAAGGTTTGGCGCAATTGCCGGTAGCGGATGCCGCCATAAGACGGGCATTGGATTTAGAGTTGCAAACCTTGGGTAAGGAGGCGTTGCATCAACGCTTGGCTAACATAGACCCGCTGGCGGCGGCCCGCATTCACGTCAACGACCCGCAACGCATCCAACGGGCGCTGGAAGTCTATGCAATCAGTGGCCGGACACTCTCCAGTTTTTTTCAAGATCAACAGTCAGCCGATCAGTCTTATACCCTGATTAAGTTTATTATCGCCCCTGAAGAGCGCGGCATCCTGCATGAGAAAATTGCTGAGCGCTTTCAACTGATGCTGGCGCAAGGCTTTCTAGACGAGGTACAGGCTTTGCGGGAACGCGGTGATTTGCATGTCGGTATGCCCTCGGTGCGCTGTGTCGGCTATCGGCAAGCTTGGTCTTATTTGCTAGGCGAGGATGATTTTCCAACAATGCAGGATAAGGCGATAGCGGCGACTCGGCAACTGGCGAAACGGCAGTTTACCTGGCTGCGCAAGGAAGAAAACGCCTGTCATTTAATCAGCGGCGATCCGGATGTCCTCAAGCAAGCCTTAGCTTTTTATCGCAACTATGCTGATTAGCCGGGTTAAGCCGCTGCTTCCCAGCAGCCCGGCGTTTTTATTGGATGATGAGCAGGTCAAAGCTAATCTGGTTTGCCTGGAAACCTTGCGGGAAGCATCTGGTTGCAAAATTCTGTATGCCATGAAGGCTTTACCCTTGTCTGGGTTGTTAGATCTGCTGAAGCAACGCTTGGATGGCTTTTCGGTGAGTTCATTATTTGAGGCGAAATTAGCCAAGGAAATAGTCGGGCAGGGCGGCAATCTGCATCTGACTACGCCCGGCCTGCGGCAAGACGAGTTTGCCGAATTGTCAGCTTTGTGCACGCATATCAGCTTCAATTCCTTGTCGCAATATCAGCTATTGCATGACGTGGGCGCACAGTATTCGCCCGGATTGCGTATTAACCCAAAGCTGTCGCTCGTTGGCGATGAGCGTTATAATCCTTGTCGGCGGCATTCAAAATTGGGGGTGTCAGCCGATTTGCTCACGGCTGGACTGCCTAATGGTATAGAAGGCTTGCATCTGCATACCAATTTTTCCGGCTTGGATTTGCAAGCCTTGCTGGACACCTGCGAGCTTATTCTGCCGCTGGTGAAACAGCATGCGTCCCTGAAATGGTTGAACCTAGGCGGTGGCTATCTTTATCCACGTATAGCTGAGCAGAGCCTGCTGATTGATTTAATCAGGCGATTGCAGGCCGAGTTTGGCCTGGAAGTGTTTTTGGAACCCGGCAAGGCTTTGGTCGGCGATGCGGGTTATTTGCTCTGCACAGTATTGGATCGTTTTCAGAGCGATAATAAAACCGTGCTGATCTTGGATACCTCGGTTAATCATCATCCGGAAGTATTTGAATATCAGCGCAAACCGGCGCTGTTGGAAGAACAAACCGGAGCCGGGCAGTCGGCGATTCTGGCCGGATCGAGTTGTCTAGCCGGCGATGTTTTCGGCGAATATGAATTTCAACGCCTGCCTGAGGTTGGCGAGCGTCTGGTATTTAGCGATGTCGGCGCGTATAGCTTGATCAAGGCTAATCGCTTTAATGGCTATAATTTGCCGGATATATACCGGATTAGCGCAGAGGGGTGGGACTTGTGCCGGCATTATGAATATGCGGATTATCGGCGACAGTGGATAAGTTAATTCCATTCGTCTAGACCTGTTAAAAATGGCGCAAAGCCATTGACAAAATATTGCATGACTACAGAGTGTTACCCTATCATAACTATCTTTATAATTCTTTTTTCTAAAAAATAACGGTATGACCAGACCTAAATTATCTCACCAAAAAAAGCATGAACATTTAGGCAAGCAAGTGATGAGCGGCGTGTTTGCCACTGTGCTTGTCGTTACCGGAGAAAAGCTCATATACAAACTTGCAAAACATCCGCTTTTGGTTTTTGGAGCCGGTATGGTCGGTGGCGTTGCCGTGTATAAAAACCGGGAAGCCATCATTGCGGGCGCAAATAAATCTATCGAGATCGGCAGAAATATAGCTTTAGAGCAAAAGGAAAAGGTGTTGGATCTGCTTGCAGAAGCGAAAGAGGGTGAGTAAGAATTGGGTAGCTTATGCTTACGATAGAGTTTTTTCATGACTGATGGCCGTGTTGCCCTCTTGAAAGCCGAACAATTAAACAGTGCCTGTCGTTGCTGCTCGCTAAACCGGCAGGCTTTACAAAAGCGTCTGTCAAGTATTGATGAAAGTGGTGATTTATATCGGATGATCACTACAGAACGCCCCCATCTATTCGCAGATTCAGCAGTATTTCTCAATCAGGCATGTCTGGATAAGCAACTGGAAATCATTGCCGCGCTGGAGCAGGTGATTGCCATGCCAGCCTATCAGGAAAGCGTTCTTGCCTATGCGCCTAATACGGCACAATTTCTGCCTAAAGCGCAGGGCGTTTTTGTTGGTTACGATTTTCATATTGCACCTGAGGGGCCGAAGTTAATTGAAATCAACTCCAATGCCGGCGGCGCCTTGATCAACGCCTTGCTGATACGTGTGCAAAATGTGTGTTGTGAGCAAGTAGGCGGCTTACAACCGGGTCAAGTATTCTTTCAACTTCAGGTAATAAAACAACCCGAAGACTTGATCATTGAGATGTTTTTTCAGGAATGGCAAGCCGAACGCGGCGAAGAGCCTTTGCGTCGTATTGCTATTGTCGATGATGAACCCCAATCACAATACATGCTGCCTGAGTTTATTCTGTTCAAACACTTATTCGCACAGCAGTCTATCGATACGGTTATTTGCGATCCGTGCGAACTCGCTTATCGGGACGGTGCGCTTTGGCACGGGACTTTGAAAGTCGATTTAGTTTACAACCGCTTGACCGACTTCGGCTTGGAAGACGTTAAGCAACTAGCCCTGCGCGAAGCCTATTTGGCGGGCGACGTGGTGCTTACTCCGCATCCTAGAAATCATGCGCTTTATGCCGATAAACGGAATTTGGTCTTGCTTTGTGATGACGACTTTCTACAGCGGATCGGCGTTGCAGCAAAATATAGAGAAATTCTTAGCCTAGGCATAGCGCATACCCAACTCGTCAATCCACAAGAGTCTGAGGAACTTTGGGCAAAGCGGAAAAAATTGTTTTTTAAACCTGCCAAAGGCTTTGGCAGTAAAGCGGCCTATCGTGGCGATAAATTAACCCAACAGGTTTTCAGCTATATTTTACAACACGACTATGTTGCGCAAACGTTGGTTAAACCCAGTGAGAGACAGTTGGAAATCGAGCACGGTGTCGTTAACCTTAAACTGGATCTACGCCATTATGCCTATCGCGGCCAAACCCAATTAGTCTGTGCGCGTCTTTACCAAGGCCAAACTACCAATTTCAGAACACCGGGGGGCGGATTTGCACAAGTGGTGGTTGTATGAAATTCGGTTACAGGGTATGTATGTATTGAATCATATCCGCAATGTAGTTGACCACTTGTCCGAGAAATACAATAAAGGCATCCAGTTGGCTTTGCAGAAAACTCAGAAAGGTGCTGTGGTTAAAATTTTTAGTTTCATAAAAACTCAAACCTTTGTGTATGGTATTTACCCCCATGCCTAGCATGATCAAAGCGGCGGTTTTTAGCATCAATCCGCGCAGTTTGGCGCTGATTTTGCCGAAAGCGACGCTGATAAACAACATCATCGGCAAGGTGCCGGCGCCGAAAACCAACATCAGTAAACCGCCTTCGTATAATGAAGGCGCTGTGGTTGCCTTAACAGCCATGGCAAAGGTTAAAGGGCAGGGCATTAGGCCGTTTAAGAAGCCGGCGATCATCGCGCCAAGCACGGGGCCTTTTTGTTTGGAGCTGGCATAACCTTTGCGCAAAGCTTGCATCGGAATCAGCCTAATTGAGCCCTGCCAAGGAATCCAGCCTAAAATGCCCAGCGCCAAGACGATGACTACGCTGCCGATAAACATTTGCAGGATGCTTTGCATTTCTCCAAATAGCCCGCTAGCCACCAAAACTACGCCCAATGCAGCAGCCGAGACGCCGACCAAGGTGTAGACGCTAATCCGGGTCAATTGATAGGCTAGATACGGCCAATAGCTTTTGGATTTTCCGGAGTTCATGAAAAAGCCGGATACCAAAGCGCCACACATGCCTAGGCAATGGCCGCTGCCGAGAAAACCGGCGATAAAGGCGAGAGTATAATCGAACCCGGTTGAGGTAGCGACCTCAGACATACCGTGCATGGCGTGGTCCATACCGGCCATGCCTTCCATATTGTGTTCCATTTATTTACTGAGCCGGAGTGAATTAACGATAACGGAAACAGAGCTTAAAGCCATGGCCGCCGCCGCTATCATCGGATTTAGCTTTCCTAGGGCGGCTACCGGAATGGCGATAGTGTTGTAGCCGAAGGCCCAAAACAAATTCTGCTTGATGACGCGGATGGTGAAGGCGCTGAGTTGGATGGTTTCGGTGACTTTGGAAATATCACCCTGGACCAGCGTCAGGTCAGCTGATTCTATGGCAATATCCGTGCCGCTACCAATCGCAAAGCCGACATCGGCTGCCGCCAGGGCAGGCGCATCGTTGATGCCGTCGCCGATCATGCCGACCAAATAGCCTTCGGTCTGCAGGCGGCGGATAATTTCCAGTTTTTCATCGGGCTTGACATTGGCGGTCACGTGGTCGATACCTACTTGATTGGCAACGTAGTGAGCGGTTTTCTCGGTGTCGCCGGTGACCATCAGGGTTTTAATACCCAGCGCTTGCAGCCGGGCAATAGCGGCTGCGGCTTCCGGGCGGGGTTTATCGGCTATAGCAAATAGCGCCGCCTCTTTGCCGTTTATCGCCATATAAACCGGGGTTTTTCCCTGTTCGGCAAAGCTATCTGCTTGCGCAGCCAAAAGTGATACCTCGACTTGCTGGCTTTCCAGCCAATCACGGTTCCCCAGCAATAATTTCTGACTAGCTACTTCGGCACGGATACCTCTTCCGGTTTCACTATAAAAATAGGCGCAGTCATTTAAGGCAATAGCCTGATCCTGAGCATAACCGACGATGGCTTTACCGAGAAAATGTTCAGAATTGTTTTCCGCCGAGGCAGCTAGCATGATGAGTTGGGTTTCCGCCAGTTTCGACAGATTGAATACATCGCTCACTTTAGGTTTGCCCTCGGTTATGGTGCCGGTTTTATCAAACACAATGGCGTTAAGTTTGCTGGCTATTTCCAGGCTTTCGCCGTTGCGGATGTAAACACCTTTCTTAGCTGCCTGGCCGGTACCGACCATGATGGCTGCCGGCGTCGCCAAGCCCAAGGCACAGGGGCAGGCGATCAACAACACGGTGATTGCATTGCCAAAGGCAAATGAAAATGGCGCGCCCACCAATAGCCATCCGCCTAAGGTTAGAGTAGACACTCCGATCACCGCCGGCACAAATACCGCTGAAATCCTGTCGACTTGTTTTTGAATTGGGAGTTTAGCGGCCTGCGCCTGATCGACCATATGGACGATGCCGGCCAGCACGGTATCCATGCCTATCGCCGTGGCTTGGATATGCAAAACCCCATTGCCGTTAACGCAGCCGCCTATCACCGTATGACCAACGTTTTTAACGACCGGCATGCTTTCGCCAGTGACCATCGCCTCATCGACGGTGGACAGACCAAAAATCACTCTGCCATCAGTGGGAATTTTTTCACCTGGACGCACCAACAATAGGTCGCCAATCTGAATAACATCGACATCAACCACTAGTTCCTGACCCTCTTTTAACAAGGTCGCGGTTTGGGGCTGTAAATCCACCAGTTTACGTATGGCCTCGCCAGCTTGGCCTTTGGCGCGCTCTTCCAAATAACGGCCTAATAAAACAAAGGTGATAATTGCGCTGGCGGCTTCAAAGTAAACATGACCACGGCGTGTGAACAAGGCCGGCAGGCTATAACCGTAAGCCGCGCCGACGCCCAAAGCAATCAGCGTATCCATATTGGCGGCGCGTTGTTTGGCTAAGCGGTAGGCCTTGGTAAAAAACTGCTGACCCGTACCGAGAACTACCTGCGTGGTCAGTGCAAATTGCATCCAGCGCAGTCCGTTTCCGCTAGACATTGACATGGCCACCGCGACCACGGGTATGGTCAATAGCCCTGCCCATACAAACCGACGCCGGGCTGCGTCAATTCGGAATTGCTCCTTTTCGATGAGCTTTTTCCTCTGCGATAAGGTGTCGATCAGCAAAGCACTGTAACCAAGATGTTCAATTTTTTCAATGACATCCAGTTTGCTCAATTCACCTCGTACCGAAATTGTTTCGGTCGCATAGTTGACGCTCACCGTTTTAACTCTTTCGTCTCGGTTCAAGACCATCTCGATTAACAAGGCGCAGGATGCGCAACTCATGCCTTCAACGGCTAAATCGATCTCCTGCAAAGGTCCATGGAACTCCTTTTTCGAAGCTGTTCTAACTGTGAGTTCTTTTTGGCCAATATTACCCAGCACGGCGTCCAGCAAAATCAGCAAATTTTTCTTCGGCAAACGGCTGGCATCAAATTCTATCGTGACCGAACCGATCGCAAATACTGAACGTACGCGCGTAATTTCAGGGCGTTTCTTTAACAGAATTTCAAAAATATAGCCCCGTTCCGGGTCCTCAGCCAACACCGGCGTGATAATGCGGAGTCGGTTTTTTAACTGGTGCTGAAGGCGAAAATGTTTGTAATGCAAGCTATCATCAACCATCGTTTTGGGGTCCTAAGGCAAGAGCGCCCGGTTTGGGTTTAGCCAAACCGGCCAGAAAGACAGGGAATATTATTTTTTTCGACGTGAGCGCACCAGCAAAAAGAACATATAAAAGGCGGCTAGCCATTCGTAACGATACACAAAAGGTCTGACCAGCCAAGCCTGAGTGATACGTGTCCAATGGGTTTTAATTAAATACAACACCAAAATATCGTTTAAAAAGTCAATCGTCGCTTTTTCAGGGTCCTTGATGAGCGCCTTGGGGCCTTTAGTTGTCAATTTGCCAAGGATTTTTGCAGCCTGCACTGTTTCTTTGGCCGCTTGATATTTCTCACCCAGCCAATGGCTGACTCGCGTGTTCTGAAGTCGCTGCTTGAATTTGAAGCGCTTATTTTTTGGTAACTCTGTAAGTCCTTGGGGATTAAACCAGCCTTGTTGCTCCAACTCGCCAAGAATTTTATACAATTGCTGCGCCAACTTAGGAAAGTTGCAGACGGCAGGATTAAAGCGGATGGAGAGCTTTTTCTGACTGCGATACAGTCGAACGGCATAGACTCCCTCAAGCCCAAGGATTTGCTCGGTTAGCAATCCGGCAAGCTTTGCTTCACTGGCGCGTTCGGGTATTTGGAAACGCACATGTCCGTCATCTCGGTAACGTACTATAAATTCTTTTTGGATAGTCATACTCAATTCAAGCAAAAAATAAAATGAGCGCAGCTGTCATTCAGGTTGCGCCCATCTCATGTTAAAGTTTTACCCCTCTTATTGATATATCTGTCATATCGCTAGAGGATTTCTAACCTTCTTTTGCCTCGGCGACGATATCTTCCAGATTTTCTTTTTGATGCAGCACAAAGTCTTTGCCGGCATCAATAGTATTGGTGGCGCTGTGAATAATTTCCTTTCTGTACTTATAGACAAGATAACCTGTCACCATACCCAAACCAAAAACCAATAACGGATGCTTGGTAATTTTACTCATTAACTTTTCTCCTGAATTAACCGTAACGGTTGCTATTGTACCTGCTATGACTTGCTTGGCCATGGTTTGGTTATGCTGTAATTTACTATTGTGATTGTGCGCCATCTGTTTAGTCTAATTTTTTGGGGTGCAGCAGATTTCTGAGTCATCTTTCTGAGGTAAAATCAGATTCTCATGCAGCATTTCGTAAATACCCTTGCAGCCTTCACAACAAAAGGCTTTATCACCCTCTGTGGTTTTTAAGGTAAAACCTTGAACCTCCACCGGCAGCGAGCAGAGGTCACAGTCTGTTTTATTTGTGTTTATCATCATTCTATCACTTCAATAGTTCAAATCCCGATACATAAATGATAGATTATTTCAGTCTCGCAGCACAAAAATGTGTTCCACCGCAGAGCTACAGAATTGTACCCTGAGCTTCAAGCTATGGGCTCGACTGCGGTCGAGCAGATTCGCCGACGATACTTATATATGCAACAACCTACTACGACACCAAGACTGAAAAGCACTACGGGATGTGTAAATATCTTTTTTAGCGCACTTTCTCCTGCGTTGGAAGCTGCATAAACTGCGACGCCTGGTACAACTCCCGGCATTTTCATCATTGGACCCATGCCTTTCATCATCGGCTCCATGCCTCCCATCATCATTGAACCCATGTCCATTTTTCCCTTCATGGCGTCCATCATTTTGGACTTTCCGGCATCGGCAACGCTGGCCAATGCTTTTTCTGCAGTTATGTGTGACATATCGATTCTCCTTGCAAACGTGGTTTAAATAGTATCTAAAGAACTACTCATCATTGCACTTAATCAGGATTGGGCATTTTTTGCCTTTTTGGGTTTAAAAAAAAAGGATCTTTAAAGCCATATGATATAGATTTTGGGGTATAGTTCAAATTTGGCATCCTTGCGGAAAACTGGAGCAATGATGCGAACCCGCCGTTGTAATTCGTGCACCAACCGACCTTGATTTAAGCCGCTGCCGTTGGTTGTGTTCATGGATTGTCCCAGGTCTAATTAAGAAATGAATGGCTATTTCGATGTATCGTTGCCTTAATCCTTGATGTCAAAAATAAAAATGCCCAAGTGCACCTTTTGCCGTAGCAAGAGATTATTATTTTCATGAATACAACAAAACATCAGCTATCGCAATCGGTAATCTTACTAATCGACTGGTCTATGTAGGCATGTGAATACAATTTTTTCACTGTGTCAAATTGACGCAGATCAAACTGGTTGATAGTATAGATCTACAAGTAATTTTTAGCCTAAGCGGTAGTATAATTAAACTATGTTATTACACGTAGTTTATGTGTGTGAAATGCCTCACTTTACACTAAAGAAAAACCAAGTATTAGTAATTGGTTAGTAATTTCAAGTTCTTATTTTTTGGCATTAGTTATGCTTTATTCTTGGAGACAAATAATCACTCAATGGTGAAAAATATGGCTCAAGAAATAATGGTCTCTAATGCCGCCCTAAGCGCTCAACAAATCAATACCGGCGCTCTCTTGTTAGGTGCAGGTTTGGCATTAACATCCATGATTTTAATTCCCTGCCTTGGCTATGCGCTTAGGCTTAAGCGCAAGTTTGACAGGGGCTTTAAGAATTGCATTGATGAAAGCATCCAGCAGGGCTAGTGCTTATCGGGCTGAAGAGGATAGTGACTTGCGTTTATTGCGGTGACGCTACCCGGTTTTTTGGTAATAGCAGGTATTTCCGGCATGCACCGTTGTAAAGCTGGCTATGCCGGTTGGCATGGATTCTGTGCTGCTGAGAAATAGGTAGCCGCCGGGTTCCAGGTTGTCGGCCATGCGGTTGATAATGTCGCGTTTGACTGCGTTCGAGAAATAAATCAACACATTACGGCAAAAAATAATATCAAACCGGCCTAGCGCGGCAAACGGTTTAAGTAAATTGAATTGCTGAAACCGCACCTGGTTGCATACTTCGGCTTTTAAGTTATAACCGGCGTAGTTTTTTTCGAAATAACGGGCTTTGGTCTCTACGTCGATACCTCTGGAAAGTGCTAATTCAGAATATATGGCCTTTTTGGCTTCATCAAGTATCGTTTCGGAAATATCGGTGCCGATGATTTGTACGGTTTTAGTTTTGTGCAGGGCTTGCAAGGCTTCCAGTACCACGATGCTGAGCGAATAGGGTTCCTGTCCTGAGGAGCAAGCCGCCGACCAGATTTTTAAAGCGCCGGTCTTCCTGGCAAATAGCTCCGGAAGGAGTGTATGCTGCAGCAGGTTAAATTGCTTTTCGTCACGAAACCAGAAGGTTTCGTTGGTAGTCATCGCATCGATGACGGCGCTTTTGACTCTAGTGCCGGCAGTTGAGTTGGACTGGAGTAGGCTGGCCAACTCTGCCAGCGAGCTGACATCGTGCTTGCCGAGCAGGGATAATAAACGGCTTTTAACCAGATATTGCTTATCATCGTTTAATTCTATACCGCAACTCTCGCTGAGAAAAAACTGGAAAACTCGATAATCAGCCGCAGATAGATGGGTAGAGTCGGGGTCAAGATACTTAGGTAATTTTAAGGTAAAGTCATGCGCAGTTGAGTCAGTCATTTATTTAGAATGGCTAGCATGATGCAATTTTAATTGCGCTTGGACCGATTTCATTAAGGAATCCGGATCGAATTTTGCCAAAAACTCATTTGCGCCGACTTTTTGCACCATAGAACTATTAAACACGCCACTTAAAGAGGTGTGCAAAATAATATAAATGTGTCGCATATTGCTATCAGCTTTAATTTTGGTAGCCAGCGTATAGCCGTCCATACGCGGCATTTCGACGTTGGAGATAATCATGGCGTATCTATCCTCAATTTTTACGCCTTCATTAATCAACGCGCTTAAATGCTCCCAAGCCTCCAAACCGTCTTTTAATAGCGTACACTCCACGCCGATTTGATCGCAGACTCTTTTAACCTGATTTCTAGCCACGGTAGAGTCGTCAACGACCAAAATTCTATCATTTACGCCTGATATTTCTTTGTCAATAACTTCGGAGGCTGCTTCATCGCGTTGGCCGATCACTTCCTTCATAACTTTTTCGACGTCAATGACCTCTATCAACTCGCCGTCGATTTCCGTGACAGCGGTCAGATAACTTTGCTTTCCGGCTCCGGAAGGCGGCGGCTTAACTTGGTCCCAGCCTATATTAATGATTCTATCCACAGAGCCGACCAAAAAACCCTGTATGGTGCGGTTGTATTCAGTAACGATCACATAGCAACCTATTTCGCGGGATAAGGGCCGCATGCCTATGGCCATCGATAGATCCAAGACCGGAATCGTTTTGCCGCGTAAATGCGCAACCCCGCAAATGACCGGATTAGAATTTGGAATTTGCGTTAGCTGCGGACATTGAATGACTTCCTGAACTTTAAAGACATTAATCCCGAATCGCTGGCGGGTCAACAGCTTAAACAGCAATAATTCGAATCTGTTATGACCAGCCAGCTTGGTGCGTTGGTCAACCCCATCTAAAATACCGGCCATGAAAATCCCCTCATGAATTGTTTTAATCAAGTATAGCGACTTTGCATTGCTTTACTTTAAGATTAGCCAAAAAATCCAGCTAATTTGTTGGCATGCAATGTGCTGTAGTCTAATAAATGTCAAAAACACGGCGCCCGCATGACACTCCTAAAATTATTGCTATGCTTATTGCTGTTTAGCTTGCCGGCGGCTATGGCTGCGGTGCAGCAATCGATCGCCTCTATTCAAGAGGCTGTCAGTGCATTTATCAACGCCAGTTTGGATGCCGGCGGCAATTATAAGATAGACGCGGCGCCGCTTGATTCGCGGCTGTCTTTGCCGCTTTGCGAAAACCCACTGCAGGTATTTGTGCAATCCGGTGGGTTAAAGCCGGGACGTAATACGCTAGGGGTACGCTGCACGGCGGGGCAAAATTGGATGATTTATAGTCAGGTTACACTTAAATCGTATAAAGAAGTGTTGGTGTTGAGCAAACCCTTGCGCCGCAATGAAATTATCGCTGCTGATGCTGTCACTCGTGAAAGTAGAGAAGTCAGCAGCTTGCAGCAAGGCTATTTAGTTGATCCAGCCACTATCATTAATAAACAGGCGGCGCGGAATTTAGCGATTGGCACAGTGTTAACTCCATCTAGTTATGCGGACTTAACTTTGGTAAAACGCGGAGAACGCGTTAATATTCAGCTTGGCAAAGCGGGTATGTCGATCAGCAGTGCAGGGATAGCTTTGATGAATGGCGCCAAAGGCGACCGAATAAATGTTAAAAATAGTAGTTCGCAACGCGTGATCCAGGCGGTTGTCATTGACGCCGGTTTGGTTTCGGTAAATTTTTAATCGTTGTTAAAGGATTTCGATATGCTGCCGATAAATGTCTCAGATAAATCTCATTTAGGAATTTCGTCATGGCTATCGAATCCATTTCCGGCAACAGCATCCAACCGCCTGTGTCCAGTAAAGCGAATGCGAAGGAAATCAGTCAGGTTCAGCCTAAAGCCTCCAGTGTTAGCGCCGACAACAAAATTGATTTTAGCAATACCGTCCAGGCCTTTAAAACTGCGCTGGCTGCGAGTGGCGCCCCTGTGGTTAACGAAGACCGGGTGGCCGCGGTTAAAGCTGCTGTGCAGTCCGGCAGCTATCAAGTCGACTCAGCAAAGGTCGCTCAAAAAATCATACAGTTCGAACAAAATCTGCCTAACTCCACATGAACGCCATGATAGCTAAGACTTTTCCAATTGCTGAAAAATTATTAAATAACGGCTTAATGGCCGCGCAAAGGTTGTTGGAATTGTTGCAAGCTGAGGCTGATATTTTGAGTAAAAAAGTCGATGCGGAGGCCTTATTGCAAGTGGTGGCCAATAAAAAGGAAGTTGTAGTGCTGCTTGAGGAGTTTTCTAAACAACTTGGGCAGGTGCTGGCTACTGAAAAACTGACTGCGGACCACCAAGGCATCGCGCAGTATTTGTCCAAGGCGGAGTCGATTGGCATTAACATTGGCATTAGCCGCAGTTGCTGGTCCAACATCACTGCATTGTCAAAAAAATGCCGGGCGCTTAATGAGCAAAACGGCGCCGGCATCGACTTACTCAGCCGCCATACCCAGCGTGCTTTACAGATCATTAAGGGCAAATCGCCGCAGGTCAGTACTTATGGCCGAGATGGCGCGGCCAGGAGCGAGCAATTTTCGCATAGAATGATTTCGGTGTAGACTGATGTTTATTCAAATAGAAAATCAGTCTAGCATGTTAGAAAAATTTAAAAGAATTTTCGTAAAGCCTGAGTCTAGAGAAGAGCTGCAGTCAGATGATGAACTGGCGCGGTATGACAACCCTAATTTTCTCACGGATCCGGAGAAAATATCTAAATTACTCTGCGATATAGAACTTAGCTCGCCGCTGTGCACCATCCAGGTGGAAGGCGTAAATCAAGATTTTAGTTCCTCCATTTTGGGCGTCAAAGCAGATAAAAGCGCTTTTATGTTGGATGAGTTGATGCCCGCAGTTGGAAACGACGTTTTGCAACGCAGCAAAGCGTTTAAGTTGCTGGTTTTTCATAAAGGCATACATCTATCTTTTAATGTTTCCGGCGTGGAAACCGGTTTTGCGCACGGCATCAGCTACTATAAGGCGGCAATGCCGAGCCGCATATTTTATCCGCAACGCCGCCGCGCACCGCGCATAGAAATTCGTACTATCGATATTCCGTTTAACGGCATAGTGCAAAAAACCGGCTTATCGGTCGGAGGCTATCTGTACGATTTATCCAGGGGCGGCGCAGGCATTGAAATGCCGGTCAATAGAGCCAGAATTCAACGCGGCGATATTATTAACCGTTGTCAGATGACCTTTGAAGACTATGTAATGGATTTCAACTTTAATGTGCGTTTCGTCAAACCCTCGCTACCGGGCATGAGTAGAATGCAAATTGGCGGCATGTTTGAAAATATCTCGGCCAAAAGCGAGGTTAAGCTTTCCTACTTCATTACCTCCCTGGAACGTCACGAGATCCGAAAACAAAAAGCCTAAGCCCAAAGCCTTATGTTAAAATCCGCAAGTTAAGTCCCGGTAGCTCAGCAGGATAGAGCGGTCCCCTCCTAAGGGACAGGTCGGACGTTCAAATCGTCTCCGGGACGCCATTAAAATCAATGTGTTATAAATTATGTAGTTTTGCTTATTTTGGGTTTGTCGCAGTTGAAAATAAAACACCATAACAAACGGCAATAAAAGGACGTTGCGTCGTAACGGAAAAGCATCAGGCATAAAAAAGCCGGTGTAATCCGGCTTGATTGATTTCAAGTTCAGCAGTATAAGTTTAAGCTGGAATTTTTCGGCTGACCGGGTAGCCGAAACGCTACGCGCCGAATGGAAACTGGGGTTAAGCTGTATCCCGGATATGATAGATACTTTGGAATCACAAGGCGTGATGGTGATTAGCAGCACCGTGGATGAGACACAACAATTTGATGGGCTGGCGGGCGCAATTAACAATTTGCCGGTGGTGGTAGTGGGCGCAAACTGGGCCGGCGACCGTCAGCGTTTTACCTTGGCGCACGAGCTAGGACACTTGTTGTTAAAAAATCGCCTGGATGACAGCTTACTGGCCGATGAAGAAAAGTTGTGCAACCGCTTTGCAGGCGCGTTTTTGTTGCCGAAACCGACCTTAATTGAACATCTGGGCCAACATCGTCAGCAACTGGAAATCAATGAGCTGTATTTTCTCAAGCATGAATTCGGCTTGAGCATGCAGGGCGTGTTATTTCGCGCCTTGCAGGCCGGCATTATCACTCAGGCGCACTTTCAACAGCTGTTTAAGTTGTTTAGTTTTAAGGGCTGGCGCACGAAAGAGCCTAAAGACCCTTATCCAGCCGAGCGCACCCTGTTATTTAAACAGTTGGTTTATCGGGCGTTGGCCGAGGATTATTTTACCGAATCGAAAGCCGCTGATTTACTTGGTTTGTCAGTGGCTAAGTTTCACCAGCAACGGAACTTCAAA
>CAVPMI010000021.1:0-38073 GCA_963705975.1 uncultured Pseudomonadota bacterium | reverse complement strand
TCAATATGGAGTCGAATACAGTAAATTCAAGGGAAAAATGCTGATTACTGTAGCCGGTGCATCATGCATATGCCTGATGCACCGGAGGGCATTAATCCTCTGAGCTTTGATTATGCGCTGGTTTGGATTCGCCATGATCATGATTTTCAAGACGAGGCGGTTCCTGAACAGGGGTTTCTACGCGTTGGTTACGCTCAGCAAATTCGCTGGCATAATGGCGCGCTTGCTGCTGTTGCTGTGGCGCATCGTTTTCTACAAAAGCCGGCGCCGGCCTGTCCCGGGTTTGGTTTTGGTTATCGCCTTCGCCGACAACATTACCGGATTCAGGTCTTCTTTCGCCACCATTACGCGGTGAACGCCGGCGATTACGGCCACGACGTGGGGAGCGTGGCTCTTGCGGGCCGGCGGCATTACTTTTTACCGGGGTTTCCGAGCTGGTCTCGATGCTCTCTACGGGCTGCTTAAGTTCTTCATTAACAATATTATTGCCGGCATTTTCCGTTTGCGGAGTATTTTGATTCCGCTTGTTGTTGTTACGCCGCGGATTATTTCGACCTGCCGGGCGTTCTTTGCGTTGGTTGCGTGGCGGATTGTGTGGTCTTTCTTCCGTTCTAACTGGCTTTTCGGTGATCTCGGCTATTTTACTTTGACCGATCAGGCGTTGCCAAAAGCGCTGAATCAGACTGCTGGAAGTCTTTTTATTTTGTACTGGCGCCGGTGCGTCGGGTAAAAATTCTTTCACAGCCGCTCTTTCGAATTTTGAGCTCGATTGTTTAGCGAACTCCGGCACGGTAATGTCGTCTTCCTTGATGTGCATATGGCTGGCTTTGTCTTCAAGACCTTCTAAAGACTTTATGCGCTCAATATCGTAAGCCGGTGTTTCCAGATGCTTGCTAGGCAACACCACGATGCCGACCTTTAGCCGTGCTTCCAAGTCTTGAATAGCTGAACGTTTTTCATTCAGAAGAAAGGTGGCGCAATCGATAGGTAAATGCGCGATAACCCGCTCAGTACCTTTTTTCATCGCCTCTTCTTCTATCAAGCGCAGCACGGCTAGCGTCACGGATTCGACATTACGGATCGTGCCTTGGCCCTTACAGCGTGGGCAAGTTAATTGCGTCGCTTCACCTAGCGAAGGGCGCAAACGCTGTCTGGACATTTCCATTAAGCCAAAGCGCGAAATTCGGCCGGTCTGGATACGGGCGCGATCAATTTTTAAAGCGTCGCGCAAGCGATTTTCCACTTCGCGTTGATTCTTATTTGACATCATGTCAATAAAATCTATTACAAACAGTCCGCCCAAATCGCGCAAACGCAATTGTCTGGCAATTTCGTCGGCCGCTTCCAGGTTGGTATTGAGTGCGGTATCCTCAATGTCGCTACCTTTGGTGGCGCGCGCTGAGTTGATATCCACCGAAGTGAGCGCTTCGGTATGATCGATAACGATAGAGCCCCCGGAAGGCAGCGTGACTTCACGCTTGTAGGCCATTTCAATCTGGGTTTCAATCTGGTAGCGACTGAACAAAGGTACGCTATCTTGATAAAGTTTGGCTTTATGCAAGTTATGCGGCATCACCTGTTTCAGAAAGTTATGTACTAATTTGAAGGCGCCCTCTTGATCGATGAGGATTTCATCAATATCGCCGCGCAAATGGTCGCGCAAAGCGCGAATAATGACATTGCTTTCCTGAAAAATAAGAAATGGCGCAATCTGCTCGCTACTGGAGCGATCTATCGCTTCCCAAAGTTGCAGCAGATAATTTAAATCCCATTGCAATTCTTCGACATTTTTATCGGAACCGGCGGTACGGATAATCAAACCCATAGTATCCGGGATTTCCAGCGCCGACATGGTTTCGCGCAGTTCGCTACGGTTGTCGCCTTCTATGCGGCGAGAAATGCCGCCGGCTTTCGGGTTATTCGGCATCAACACCAAATAGGTTCCCGCCAGACTGATATAGGTTGTAAGGGCGGCGCCTTTGTTACCCCGTTCTTCTTTCTCTATCTGAACAACTATTTCCTGTCCTTCGCGTATATTAGACTTGGAAGAGGCTTTGCCTTCTTCGCCGTCGCTACGATATTGCGGACAAATTTCCTTAAACGGCAGGAAACCGTGTTTTTCCGCGCCGTAATTAACAAATGCGGCTTCCAGACTGGGCTCTACCCGCGTGATAATGCCTTTGTAAATATTCGATTTTTTTTGTTCTTTCGATGGAACTTCGATGTCAAAATCATATAGTTTTTGACCATCTACCAAAGCGACACGCAGTTCTTCTGCCTGCGTGGCGTTGATAAGCATTCTTTTCATTTTGAATCCTTGTTGTTCTTTGTATCCTATCTAGAGTTGAAACAGGTTTGGTTGTCGCGGATAAAGGCGGCGTTGTTTCCCAACTTTTTTCTTTAGTGAGCAGCCAAGCTGAAAACGGCAATCGAGGTTGATGTTTAGAGCTGCAAGTTTCGGTTTTACCGAGAGTGGCGCTTGAATTTTGGGGGAAATCTGTTATACCGAACTCTATACTAAGGATGCACTTCGCTCATCATGGGTTGAGCGATAAAACCCGAAAAAATTCTTTAGGTTGGCGAAGGCGAAAGCCGCCTAAACCATGGCGTCTAAATTTTTATAATTTAAGTCTATCCACAGATAAACTGTCTTAATATAACAATGTTTTGCAAGTCCAGCAATTTTAAACCACAACGGCTTATAAATTGCTATTATTTACGCCATGAATATTGAATCAAATCAGATTAATCCACAGGTGCAATGGCTGGAAATCAGCGATGCTAACGCCGAGCAGCGGCTTGATAATTTTCTGATCGCCTATCTGAAGGGGGTGCCTAAAACCCGTATATACCGCATGATTAGAAAAGGCGAAGTCCGGGTCAATAAAGGTAGAATAGATGTCAGCTATAAGTTGGCGATAGGCGACATCGTTCGCGTTCCGCCGGTAAGAACAGCTGAAAAGCCGTTGGCGGCCATTGTGCAACCTACCTTGAGATTTAGCTTAGAGAACCAGATACTTTTTGAAGATGACGGCTTTATCGTGCTCAACAAACCCGCCGGATTTGCTGTGCATGGCGGTAGCGGCGTCAGTTCAGGTATCATCGAGGCGCTAAGACAAATTAGGCCGCAGCAAAAATTTCTTGAATTGGTGCACAGATTGGATAAGGAGACCTCCGGATGCTTACTTATCGCCAAAAAACGCTCGGTATTGAAAATTTTGCATGAACTGTTTCGCGGTGACGGCATTCAAAAGACCTATTTGGCTTTATTGGCCGGACAGTTCAAACATAAAAAGCAAGTAGTAGACGTACCTTTGTTGAAAAATATCAATCAAGGTGGCGAAAGAATGGTTGTCGTCAGTCAGGCAGGGAAATCTGCCGAAACATTGTTTACGCGCTTAAGTCAGTTTCAGGAGGCAACTCTGGTTCACGCCGCGCCAAAGACCGGGCGCACTCACCAAATCCGGGTGCATGCGGCTTGGCTAGGTCATCCTATCGTTGCCGATGATCGTTATGGCGAGGATGCTCTAAATAAGGCCTTTAAGCAGCGTGGGTTTAAGAGATTGTTTTTACATGCCGAGCAATTGCAGTTCGCCCATCCGCTCAGTGGCGCACCACTGAGTTTTAGCGCCCCTTTACCCGAAGAGTTACAAACGTTACTAGACCATGAAAAACCGCTTTGATTTAATCATCTTTGATTGGGACGGTACGCTGGTCGATTCCGTCGACTGGATTGTGCATTGCATACAGCAAGCAGCTGCACACTGCGGCTGTCCTATTCCTGATCAACAGGCGACTAAAGATATTATTGGCCTGAGTATCGAAAATGCCGTCCAGCAGCTATTTCCCGACATCAATGACACGCTTCGGCAACAGTTGGCTACGCATTATGCGCACAGTTTTTTCTCTAAGCCCATGGATTTGTTTCCGGGCGTCAAATCTATGCTCCAACAACTGCGGACAGCGGGCTTCCAGCTAGCCATTGCCACCGGCAAAAAAGCCTCCGGCCTAGCCTTGGCAGTCGAGGCGGCCGGGGTGAGCGAGTTGTTTTGCTCCACCCGCTGCTCGGATCAAACGGCTTCTAAGCCTAATCCTTTGATGATTGATGAAATTGTTGCAGAACTCTCCGCCATCAAGCAGCGTACGCTAATGGTTGGCGACTCCGCCCATGATTTGCAAATGGCTATTAACGCCGGCATAGCCAGTATAGGCGTCACTTGCGGCGCACATTCCGCGTCCACGCTACAACAATACCAGCCATTATTATGCCTGGATTATCCAACTGATTTACTTGAGTATTTAGGAGTTTAATGCATGGAAAACAACCAGGAATATGCTAAATCGACTGAGAATAAGCAGTCCGGATGGGAAAAAGAACTTATCGAAAAACTCGCATTTGCGGCTATTAACGAACAAAAAGCCGCAAGACGTTGGGGAATTTTCTTTAAATCGCTTGGCTTTACTTACCTGCTGATTTTGTTAGGTGTTGCTGTTTATCCGCAATTTAAGGAAGGCATTGTTAGTGGCAAACAACACGCTGCAATTATTGATGTGCTGGGCGTGATAGCCCAAGGCGAAGCTACCAACGCCAGTTCAGTTATTACAGGCCTACAGGATGCGATCAAAGATAAAAATACTAAAGGCATCATTCTGAATATCAACTCCCCTGGAGGGAGTCCGGTGCAGTCGGCTTATATTTATGACGAAATCAAACGCCTGAAGAAGCTGCATCCGGAAACGCCTATCTATTCGGTGGTTGGTGATCTTTGCGCCTCCGGCGGCTATTATGTGGCTGCTGCCAGTGACAAAATTTTTGTTAATCAGGCCAGCATCATCGGCTCTGTCGGAGTGGTCATGAATGGTTTTGGCTTCACAACTGTTATGGAAAAAATCGGTGTGGAACGACGGCTATTGACCTCCGGCGCCCATAAAGCGATGCTTGACCCTTTTTCACCGGTAAAGCCGGAGGAATCCAAGCATATGCAGACCTTGATGGATCAAGTTCATCAGCAATTTATTGCTGCGGTTCGGCAGGGGCGTGGCGACAGACTGAAAGAGGCTGAAGCGCCGGAGCTTTTCTCGGGGCTGGTCTGGACCGGGGCCGAAGGCGTCAAACTCGGCTTGGCGGACGATTTTGGCAGTGTGGACTCTGTGGCGCGCGAGCAACTGGGTACCGATGAAAAGGTGAATTTTACGCCGCAAGAGCATCTTATTGACAGGCTGGCCGGCAAATTTGGGGCTGCGTTTGCGCATAGCATCAATACATTGTTAAATTCTATGCACTTGCAGTAGCCGATTTTCTCTGGTTTATTAAGCAAATGCTCTGCGGTAAGTTGTCTGCAAAAAATAGATTTGCCTAATAAGAATATTTTAGCGATAATAGCCAACTCGTCAGTGTTTAGCTGATGTTTTATGGGTGCTGCGTCGGTCCTCTCGCAACGATATGCTGTAAACCCCGCCAGGTCCGGAAGGAAGCAACGGTAGCAGCAGATGCGTGTGCCGGGATGTGGCTGGCGCAGTATCCGCCCAAACGCTTCTCCTATCCGTTTTGCTAATGGCTTATCAGGTTCTTGCCAGGAAATGGCGCCCAAGCAATTTTACTCAACTTGTCGGACAGGAACACGTCAGTCAGTCACTTATTCATGCATTACAGCATGACCAACTCCATCATGCCTATTTGTTTACCGGCACACGCGGGGTGGGCAAAACTACAGTTGCGCGGATTTTAGCTAAAGCCATTAACTGCGAGCAACTCAAAGACTTCAATCCGTGTGGTGTATGCCCGGTTTGTCGTGATTTTGAGCAGGGCCGCTTCATGGATCTGATCGAAGTAGACGCCGCTTCGCGCACCAAAGTTGAAGATACCCGGGATCTGCTCGACAATGCGCAATATGCGCCCAATCAAGGCCGTTATAAGGTTTATTTAATCGATGAAGTACATATGCTGTCCGGGCACAGCTTTAATGCTTTATTGAAAACCTTAGAAGAACCTCCGCCGCATGTGAAATTTTTGCTGGCGACAACTGATCCCCATAAAATTCCGGTGACAGTTTTATCGCGTTGCCTGCAATTTAATCTTAAACGGCTGTTGCCGGAGCAGATTGAGCGGCAAATGCAATTTATTCTTGACCAGGAAAACATTGATTTTGAGCCACCGGCTCTGAAGTTGTTAGCACGTGCTGCAGATGGTAGTTTGCGCGACGCCTTGAGCTTGCTTGATCAAGCTATCATCTATGGCGCAGGCGGCGTCAATCTGACCACCGTGACCGGCATGTTAGGCACGGTGGCGCAACAGCCGATAGCTGAGATTTTGCTGGCGCTAGGTGCAGGAGACGCGAAACGACTGATGCAGAAAGTGGCTGATGTTGCAGAATTATCCCCGGATTTTGCCGATATTTTAGATCATATTCTACGTGCGCTACATCGCATTGCTTTAAAACAGCAACTACCGGATTTTGTTGACTCCGAATTTGATAAAGAGTTAATTGACAATTTGGCAAAGGCTTTATTACCGGAAGATGTACAATTGTTTTATCAAATTGGCTTAATCGGGTTAAGGGACCTTGATCTGGCTCCCGATCCGCGTAGCGGCTTTGAAATGGTGATGTTGCGCATGCTGGTCTTTCGTCCAAAAACAGGCGAACCTTCCTTAAATGTGTCGCCCAGCAAGACGCCAACGGTTATTCATTCTCCAGCTAGCTCGCTATCTTCAGCGACTCAAGCTGCAATTAGGGCTGATATAACCGAATTACAGCCGGCTTCTGCCTTACCTGTTGCCAAGACTTGGCCGGAAATTATCATCGCACTAAAACTCAGCGGTCGCACGAAAGAATTAGCGAATAATTGCGTTCTGGATAAGCTAGACGAAAATACTTGTCGATTATTATTGGATCCCGGTTTTCAGCAAGTTGGCACTAAAGCGGAAGAAAACCTGAAGATCGCTTTACAAAATTATTTCGGCAAGAACTTGAAATTGGTGATTAGCGCCCAAACTTTGCAACAAATGACCCCGGCCGTGCAAATGCAGAAAGCTCAAGAAGAAAAGCAACAGGCTGCGGTCGAAAGTATTCAAGATGATCCAAATGTTCAAGCTTTAAAAGAGAGTTTTGGGGCTAGAATCTTACCGGGCAGCATTGAGCCTCTCAATTAACCATCGGAGAAACCTATGAAAAACGCATTAGCCGGTATTATGCAACAAGCGCAAAAAATGCAGGACAATTTAAAGAAAGCTCAGGAAGAGTTGGCGAGTATTGAGGTACAAGGCGAATCCGGCGGCGGTCTAATTACCATTTTAATGACTGGTAAGCGCGAGGTGCGAAAAGTCAGCATTGATCCATCTTTACTTGGCGAAGATAAAGATATGCTGGAAGATTTAGTGGCTGCGGCCATCAACGATGCCGTGCATAAGGTCAGTAAAATGAAAAAGGAAAAAATGGCGGATGTTACATCCGGCATACCAATACCGCCCGGTTTTCAAATGCCTTTCTAAGCATGCAAAGCCAACGCCTTCTGAAAGAATTGATTCAAAGCCTATGCTGTTTGCCCGGGGTTGGCCAAAAATCAGCACAACGTATGGCATTTCATCTGTTACAGCGCAATCGCGAAGGCGCCAAGCAACTTAGTCGTGTATTGACGCAAGCCATGACCGAGCTCCGCCATTGCCAGGAATGCCGAACACTTACAGAAACCAAGCTATGCGAAATCTGCAGCAATGCCTTGCGTGATTCGGGTTTGCTGTGTGTAGTCGAGAATTCTTCGGATACCTGGATTATTGATCAAGCCACGGCATTTAAAGGTAAGTATTTTGTACTCCATGGGAAATTGTCACCGCTAGACGGTATAGGTCCAGACCAATTGGGCATAGATCACCTAGAGGAGCGCTTACGATTAGGTGGGATTAAAGAAATTATTCTCGCCACTAATTCAACCGTAGAAGGCCAAGCTACGGCGCATTTTATAGGCGAGCTGGCTGCAAAGCTCAACATCCGTGCAACCCGAATAGCATATGGGATACCCATGGGTGGCGAACTGGAATTCATTGATAGCAGCACCGTATTACACGCTTTTAATGGCCGCAGAGAATTCTAGCGCCTCATTGAGGCGGAATAGACTAAATTCTGCCAGAAAATTACATTCCGCGAAACCTAACGTTGCATCGCAATCTAGCAGATTCTTTCCATAAAGAGCTGCAACACATTTGCTTGCTTAACGGATCCAGCCAGAAAGCTAATTGCTGCTTTCTGGCTGATTATTGCATTACGCTTATAAAGGCGTAACGTTCTCCGCTTGTGGACCTTTTTGTCCCGTGGTAACTTCCATGGTTACGCGTTGTCCTTCTTTCAAGGTTTTACGGCCATTGCCGTTGATTGCGCTGAAGTGGACAAATACGTCTTTGCCGCCTTCTTGTTCGATGAAACCGAAACCTTTTTCATCGTTGAACCATTTTACTTTGCCTTCTACTAGTACTGACATAAATATCTCTTGCTTAAAAAGCCATCGCTGGCATGTTACATGGGTTTTGAATAAAGCGGGTAGAGGAAGACTTGAAAAAGCGACAACGAATACCTTGCTAAATCGGTGTTATTATACATAGCAATTGATGTTGTCAAAGCAAAAACAGATTGACTTCAGCTGTTAACGAATTATTACAAGTCCCACTTAACATTCTTTTTTTGCAAAATCTGGCAACAAGATAATTAAACTCATTGAAATTAAAGGTTTTTTGTGGTCGCAGTATCGTTGTGCGCACTCGAAACATTCTGCAGGTCAATTAGTAAAATTTCAATTTTTGTACACTTTTTTTGTTTATATACGCTAGATATTTGCGTATATAAACAGCATTGCCGCACAAGTATGTCAAGCTTCAGTTTTTTCAATGCGTTCAATAGTGATCGTTAAATTAACCTACTTCATCGCTATCCAATTCATCTACCGAAAGATTTTTTCCGGGCAAATAATTTGGCGCGACGCTGATCAAAATTGTCAGCAGTGTTGCAATATAAGGTACAGATTGCACAGCCAAAACCGCAATCCATAACCTACCGCTGGTATTATCGAAATGTTCGATCGAGTTCATTGCCACAATGCCTGCCGAAAGCAGAATCAGCAGCAGCAACTCTTGCCATATTATCAATAAACCCGCGATTAAAGGTCCTTGCTGCTCATATTTTGGAGTGCGCATAAAAGGTTTACCTGAAGTAAATAGACCTTGTAAGGTTCCGCGCGCAACTGTGTGTGTCAAAGATAATCCGGCCAGCGCGGCCCCTAAAGACTGAAGCAGTGAACAGGCAACCCGCGCCTTATATAACCATAAGCCGCGTAATACCTTGAAGGCGAACAGTCCTATGGTCGGCAGCAGAAATGCATCAACCGGTAATTCGCTATGTCTTGGGTCTGCGACTAATAAAGCGGTCAACACTAAGCTCATTACTGTAAATAGTAAAGCCAGGGCATCTGAAAACCAGGGCAGCCAACCTGCTACAAAGTAGTAGCGCTGTGCAGAAGTGAGCGCTGAGCCTTTATTCGGTAGAAAATGCCGCCAGTGTTTCTTTATGATCTGCATTGCACCGTAAACCCAACGAAAGCGTTGTGTCATATAACCAGAAAAAGTATCCGGCATCAGGCCGCGACCAAATGACTCCTTACAATAAACCGAATCATACCCGGCTTCGTACAAGCGTAAACCCAATTCACTGTCTTCGCAGATACACCATTCACCCCAGGCGCCAACTTTGTCAAAAGCGGATTTTCTGACCATAGTCATAGTGCCATGCTGAATAATGGCGTTGTATTCGTTCCGTTGCACCATGCCTATATTAAAGAAGCCTGCATATTCCCAATAACACATTTCCTTGAAAGCCCCCTGGTTTAAATCTCTATAATCCTGTGGTGACTGGACAAATCCAACGTTTTCTTGATCGAAATACGGCACCATAGACTTTAACCAATCAGGTGAAAGGATGTAGTCGCTATCGATTACCGCGATGATTTCTGCATTTTCGTCCGTATTCGTTAATGCATAGTTAATAGCTCCGGCTTTATATCCCGGCCAGTTATCCAGGTGAAAAAAACGAAACATGGCTCCTAGCCGTTGACAATCTTCCTGAACAGGTTGCCAAACTGCCGGATCTTTGGTGTTGTTATCCATCACCAATACCTCTAAATTCGGATAATCAACCTTGGCTAAAGCGTAAAGGGTTTTGCGCACCATTTCCGGCGGTTCGTTATGAATCGGCAAATGGACAGATACCTTGGGATATCTAAAATTTGGATCTGGTATAAGCGGCTGGAATGTGCGCCTACCTTTCCTATGCCAGAGTACTTCGGCAATCTCTAGGCTTTCAGTTAACAGCACCAAAATAGCCATGGCTTGCATCATGAGCAGGATTGCCCAAAATACTATGGAAAAACTGGTTTGATATTGCGCTGCGGCAATGGATGCGGACCAAAAGAGCACTGATGCAGCAAGATTGGCAATGATGCCGAAAAATAATTTACCGGGCAGTTTCAAGCTCTTGCGAGTAAACAAGAAGGTTGCCATCAGTATAAAACTTAACAAAGCTGCGCCGGTAGCCCAGTTCTGCCAGGTAGGATTAGCCAAGACATCGCCTTCCATAGGGAATTTAGGCTGCCTATCTATATTGAATAATCCCCAATAGGCGCCTGCAGTACCTTCGATCTCGATTTTCCACGGTTGATCAAATGCCTCAACCACGTAATAGACCAAATTTTCTTCCGTGGCTCGGTTGAGAAACGCGCGTAGGAATTTCGCTTGATTAGCTAATGAGGCAGTGGCTTTTCCATAAGGTTGGCCGTCGGACGGCCAGCCGACCTCGGTGATAACAATCTGTTTTCCTGGATAAAGCTGTTGTAGTTCGTGAAAACGGTCGAAAACAAAATCTACAGCCTCTTCAAGCGCTATGCCTCCCCAGTAAGGCAAAATGTGTACTGCAATATAATCGACTTCATTCACTAATTCGGGGTGTGCTTTCCAAATATCCCAGTTTTCCGCAGTACTTACTGGTTTCCAGGTGCGTTTTTTGACTTCGCGAATATATTCTATAAGCTGCTCAACTTCAACATTCGCTCTTAATAAGGTTTCGTTACCGACGATGACACGTACGATAGCTTTGGGATATTGATTGCTCAGCGAAACCAGGCTTTCAATCTCGCGGCGATTTTTCTCAAGATCGTTATCTATCCAAGCCCCCATGGCTAAATGTTCGCCGTACTTAGCGGCCAACTCCGGCACAACTTCCATGCCTTCCAAGGAGGTATAGGTTCTAATCGAATGAGATTTTCCGGCCAAAAGTGCCATATCCGCTTCAATTTGCTCTTTTGTTGGATAAATACCCTGCCGCGGATTTGTGTCTCGACGCTGTGAGTTATAGGTCAAACCCATCATAGTCTTATTCCATGAGGGCAGCTTTAAAGGGTTATTTACATAGGACCAGATACCCAGGTTTACGGCAACTAGAAAAATCAAGGTAAAAAAAGTGGCTATTTTGGCTTTCATTTCGAGAGTAAAGCTCCAAGTCTATGGAATATATGTAAATTAGATTTGATTAGGGGGTTAATTTTTGAATTACCCCGGTTAGCTATTGATATTTATTAAGTAAACACTTGCAAGCAAGCTCAAAAAAGGTACAGGACGACGAAGTATGAAACAGCAGGGTAAATATCCCTAGCTTAAAGCCGACTTACAACAAACCAAAAAGGTTGGATAGCAGTAATCACTGGTTTCTTGGTCAAAGCGTTTACTGCAATGCAAACACCCATTCAGTTTGTCATTTGCATAGAAAAATTTGTATTCGCCTTCAGTCGTCCGTAAGCTAAGGATTAAAGAAACTTATTTTAATGAGAGGGTTTCAACACGCCCTTTTATCTCAATATTCAGTTTGCCTTCTTTGGCAAGCCAACCAATACCGCGCTGCACTTCATTTTTGCCAAGCCCGGTTTCGGTTGTAACTTTGTTTACACTGGCTTCACCATGCTGATTTAAAAAATTCCAGATGGCTCCAGCCGCTTCACCAATTATGTCACCAATTACTTCACTCATTTCAACTCCTCACATTTACGAAAAAAACCGGGTTTTCATGTTCGATGGGTTTATTACCTGTCATCATTTTAGTTTATCCTGAGCATATTTACCGCTCATCAGGCAGAACAATGTTAAGCTCTAATGTTTCCTGATTGCCATCTTGTTCAAAATTAACTGTAATAGCGTCTTGTCCGACATTAACATATTTTCGGATAACTTCCAGCAATTCCTGCTGCAATTTCGGTAAATAAGACGGTTGATTTCGTGAAGAGCGTTCGTGCGCAACCAAAATCTGTAAACGTTCTTTTGCCAATGACGCTGTATTGGGTTTCGACGATCTAAAATAATCAAGGAGACTCATTACTTGCCCCCAAACAATTTACTAAATAATCCTTTTTTCTCTTCGTCTATAAAACGGTGTGGTTTGCTTTCTCCCAGGTAACGGGCAACGATATCGGCATAGGCTTGACCTGCATCGCTTTGCTCATCCAAAATCACCGGCGTACCTGAGTTTGACGCATTAAGCACCGACTTAGATTCCGGGATAACACCTAACAAGTGTAGTGACAAAATTTCTTGGACATCATCAACACTTAACATTTCGCCTAATTTTACCCGTTCAGGCGAATACCGCGATAGTAATAAATATTCTTTAATAGGCTCCTCACCATTTTCGGCACGGCGGGATTTGCTGGACAAAATGCCCAACATTCGATCCGAATCCCGCACGGATGAAACTTCAGGATTGGTCACTACAAAAGCATCATCAGCAAAATACATAGCTAGGGTAGCGCCTCTTTCTATCCCTGCCGGCGAGTCGCAGACAATATACTTGAAGTCTTTAGAAAGTTCCTCCAGAATTTTTTCGACACCTTCGGTGGTCAATGCGTCTTTATCACGCGTTTGCGATGCAGGTAGAATATAGAGTTGATCACAGCGTTTGTCTCTAATCAGAGCCTGATTTAGCGTGGCCTCATTGTTAATTACGTTGACTAGATCGTAAACTACTCGCCGTTCGCAGCCCATGATTAGATCGAGATTGCGTAGACCGACATCAAAATCGATTACAGCGGTTTTATGCCCGCGTTTAGCTAGACCCATGGCGATTGCTGCGCTGGTTGTGGTTTTCCCCACCCCGCCTTTGCCTGATGTTACTACGATTATTCTGGCCAATGTTGTTTCTCCAAGAAAATACTTAAATGTCTTTGATAACTAATGTCTGATTATCTAGGCTAATTTGCACGGGTTTATGCGGTGCGTGGCTGCTCAAATCATCACGAAGCTGATAAATTCCCGCTATGGAGATCAATTCCGCCTGTAAGTCAAAGCAAAATATGCGGCTACTGGTATTTCCCAGGACCCCGGCCAATGCGCGACCACGCAAGGAACCATAAATGTGAATATTTCCTTCCGCCATTATTTCAGCCCCGGCGCTGACAGTTGCGGTGACAATTAAATCGCCTTTAGCATAGACTCTTTGACCTGATCGCACCGGTTGAGTGATTAATTTGTTTTCAAAGTCGAGACTTGCCGGAGTTGCGTTTTCCGTCTCAACTACTTGAGGGGGCAATTTTTTAGCGGTGGACTTCTCGGTAAGCGTAAGATTTTGACCATGCATAGCAAGCACCGGCAAATTCAAATCCAGCGATTCAGTATTTTGTTTTTCATTGCCGCCGCGAATGCCTATGGGCATAAAGCCCTGCCTACGTAATAGCTCAACGACATCCTTGATAGAAAAGTCTAGATTTTGGGCGCTTAGTTTTTGCAAATCAATCAATACGGGTGAGTTCTTAAAAAACTCGGGAGCTTGGGCTATTTTATCTTGTAACTGTTGTCCAATTAGGCCTAAATCGCACTCTGATAACAGTAAAACCGGAACAGACAAGGAAGTGCTTTTAAATTCTAAGGCCATCTTTTGTGAAGAGGGTGTGTCGGTTGACATCGGGTCAGGGGGGCGGCTACTTTAATTAGTTGAATACTATCATTTTTCAAATAAAAAAACACGCGTGTTACGAAGTCTGGAAAGTTTAGGTCGATAGAAAATCTTTACATACCAATACAAAAGCTCAGCATGAATAATTACGTTGCTTGTACCTTATGCATTTTTAGTGTTGCCGGACTACAAAAACCATTGGGCAATAGAATTTGTCTGTTTTGTGCGGCATCAAGCTTTTGGATCTTAAATAGGGCTCTACGCTAACCCAATTCGCGATGCCTAACAATAATATTAAGCGCAATATTTTGAAAATATTTGCTTAAGGCTTCGACCAGAAAAACGGAGCGATGTTGACCGCCTGTACAGCCGATGGCAATGGTTAAATAGCTTCTGTTATCCGATTCGAAACGCGGCGCCCAACGGCCTATGAAATAGCCGATATCATGCAGGAAATCCTTGACATAAGGCTCGTTTTGTAGGAATTCAGCTACCTGAATGTCCTTTCCTGTCAGTCCCCGCAATTCGGGAGCCCAATAGGGGTTTGGTAAGCTGCGAGCGTCGAAAACGAAGTCGGCATCTAAGGGTATGCCATATTTGAATCCGAAAGACTGGAACATAATAGATAATCTAGCTTTATCTTTTTCCCCCAGCCGATTTTTTAATAACTCGCGTAATTGATGGTAATCAGAGTAACTCGTATCAATGACAATAGCTGCATGTACTGCCAGCGGCCTTAACATTTCACGCTCAATTTCCAGCGATTCGCATAAGGTTCTGTCTTCCGTGGTTAATGGATGGCGGCGGCGAGTCTCGCTATAGCGTTTCAGAATGATGCTATCTTCTGCCTCCATAAATACAACTTCGCAATCAATGCCTTTATCGCGAATAAATTTTAGACAAGCTGGAAACTCTGCAAGTTTTTCACTTCTATTTCTGGCATCAATTCCTATAGCAGTTTTATTATAGGTTTTGGCATCCTTTAGCATGACATCATTAATGAAGTCTTCCAATAAGGCCATAGGAAGATTATCAATGCAGTAATAACCGCAGTCTTCTAAAGTATCCAGAGCGATACTTTTACCCGAACCTGACAAGCCACTGACAATGACTAATTTCATAATTGCATGGATACAGGCCGAATGATCGACCCGTATCGTAGCCTCCGAATTAACGATGGTTTTGATTTTTTTCTTTAAATTTTACGATTTGCCTATCGAGTTTATCGACCATATTATCGATAGCAACATACATATCCTCCTGCACATCCTCGGCAAATAATTTTGCACCACTGATTTGCACGGTAGCTTCGGCTTTCTGTTCAAGTTTTTCAACGGTCAGAATGACGTGTACATCTACTACGTTATCGAAATGGCGTTTTAATTTGGTAATTTTGTCTTCAACATGGGCTTTTAATGAATCGGTCACGTCTAAGTGATGGCCAGTGATACTAACTTGCATGGAATACTCCTGTTTAAAAATATGTGCTTCCAGATGGGATTAAATATGCCTTTTCCGTTGGCTGGTGGAAGGAATAGACATCGCTTCGCGGTATTTTGCTATGGTACGGCGCGCAACATTAATCCCTTTCTCATTCAATAAGTCGGATATTTTACTATCGCTTAGTGGTTTGGCCGGATTTTCAGTGCCGACCAATTCTTTTATAAGTGCTCTGATGGCGGTTGCCGAACACTCGCCTCCTCCATCAGTACCTACATGACTGGAGAAAAAATATTTGAATTCTATGACGCCCCTTGGGGTGTGCATGTATTTTTGCGTGGTAACTCTGGAAATTGTTGACTCATGTAGTTCCAATTCCTCAGCAATGTCTCTTAGCACCATGGGTCTCATGGCGATAGCGCCGTGTTCAAAAAAATCACCCTGTTTCTCCACGATACTTTTCGCAACGCGCAGTAAGGTATCGTTACGGCTATGCAGGCTTTTTATAAACCAACGAGCTTCCTGAAGATGATTTTTCATGCTGACATTGTCCTGACTGCTATCTGCGCGTTTAATCATTCCGGAATAAAATGGATTCACTCGCAATCTTGGGGCAATATCCGGATTTAAGGTAACAATCCACTGATCCTTAATTTTACTGACAAATACATCCGGCACCACATATTGGACATCATCATCCTGTAATCTGGCGCCGGGTTTAGGGTCCAAAGTTCGTATCAGCGCCAAAACAGCCTTAAGCTGTTCTTCACTCATACCAACCCGTTTCATCAATCTGACCTGATCACAGCTGGCAAGTAAGTCAAGATGGCGGCGCACGAATTCGATGGCATCAGTTTTGTAAGGTGTAGTCTCAGGTAATTGCTGCAATTGCAAACGTAAACAATCGGCCAAATCCAGCGCTGCTACGCCCACCGGATCAAAATTCTGGATCATGTGCAAGACTGCTTGCACTTCGTCCATTTCTACCCCTTCGAGTTGTTCTTGCAGGCCTTGCAAAATATCGCTCAATTCACTGGTGACATAACCGTCGTTGTTTACCGCATCAATGATAGCCACGGCAATTGCGTAATCCCGGTCGGAAATAGGTAGTAATTCCAGTTGCCATACCAAATGATCGCGCAAGGTTTCGGCATTACCATGAAAAGTTTCAAACTCTGTAGACTCGTTGCTATCATCACCTAAAGGTAGTGTGCTTTCATAGACATCATCCCAGCTGACATCAACCGGCAGTTCATCAGGCATATCTGTTTGCGACCCTTCGCTGGTCATTTCTCTGTTGTCGACTTTTTTTTCCGGAAAATCAAGGCCCTGGGTGTCGTCTTCATCCAGTTCCAACATCATATTTGAATCGAGCGCCTGTTGTATTTCCTGCTGTAGATCCAGTGTTGACATTTGCAACAGCTTAATTGCCTGCTGCAATTGCGGAGTCATGGTCAGGCTTTGGCCAATTCGGAGTTGTAAGGATTGTTTCATTGAGATCTTAACCTATAAACTAAACTTGTCGCCCAGATAAACCCGGCGGACTTCTTCATTCTCGACAAGTTGTTGCGACTGCCCCTCGGCAATGACTTTACCGCCGTTGAGTATGTAGGCGCGATCACATATTTCCAATGTTTCCCTCACTTTGTGTTCGGTTATCAGTATACCTATACCTCGAAGTTTCAAGTGAGCAATAATTTTTTGCAAATCAATCACGGATAGTGGGTCTACGCCGGCAAACGGTTCGTCAAGCAAAATAAAGTTAGGATCGGACGCCAACGCACGGGCGATCTCTACTCGCCGCCGCTCACCGCCGGACAAACCTAACGCCATTTGCTGACGCAAATGTTCAATGCTGAACTCGTTTAGCAACTCATCAATCATCAGCTCAATTTGACCGTCGGTCAAATCTTCGTTACGCATTTGCAGTACTGCCCGCAAATTATCCGCCACACTTAATTTTCGGAACACTGAAGCTTCCTGGGCAAGATAACCTATGCCCAAGCGTGCGCGGCGATGCATAGGATGATGAGTTATACGTTGATCGTCGAGAAAAATTTCTCCGCTGTCAGCGCGTACCAAACCTACCAGCATATAAAAGCTTGTGGTTTTCCCTGCGCCGTTAGGGCCAAGTAAGCCAACAACTTCACTGGTGTTAACCTTTAAGCTGACGCCGTCGACAACATTGCGCTTGTTGTAACTTTTATAAAGTAGTTCTGCGGCAAGGCATGCCATGTCATTTCGCCTTTTGGGTCTGCGACTTTGGCTTAATGACGGAATGTACACGCTTACTATCCTCACCCGTGGCAACGTGTTCCCCTGCTTTCAACAAAGACAATTTAGTGTCATATTCAATATAGTCACTGGATTGTTTGGCGTCACCTTGCCAAACCGAAGCGTTTTTCTTGAAAATCAATAAATTTTTATCAGGATAAAATTCGTTAATTAAGCCCTCGCCGAACATTTCTTCTTTACCGACTTCCGGTAACTGCCTAAAGTGAGAGGGGTTTCCGGTAGACACCAGATGTTCGATATTTCCGTTCTTCATATAAACTACTAGTTGATCGCCGTCTATATTGATACTGCCCTGGGTTGCATGCACATTACCCGTGTAAGTACTGATATCTTTCTTTTCATCGTATACAGCTTTATCCGAATCAATATAAACCGGTTGCTCCGAATCGCTCTCAAGGCCAAACGCAACACTGGTAAACATGAAGACGCAGACGCCAATTATTTTATTTATTAAGCTCATAGCGACCTTTTACCTTGGATAAAAATTTCAGGTGAATAGGACTGACAAAAGTCACTTCCATTCCAACTCCCGAGGTTTTATTCGGTGGACTAATAATTTCCCCCCAATCATCAGTTTCGGCATAATTGGTTGCCAGCTTGACCCGTAAATTAGAGGTATTGACTGTCAGGGCTTTGGTATTATTATAGGTCTCGCGGCTTATAATCGTTTGGCCAATCAATTTTAAATTGTCGCCGTCTGCTGCCATAATGCCGCTTTCAGCTTGAATACGCCAAGGAGCGGCGGTTCCTGACGAATTAAACAAAGTCATCAGTGGCTTGACCAAGTGCGTTGATCCGTCGGTTTTGTAGTGCTGCATTGTATCCGCCAACAGCTCATTTTTTGGCAAACCTTCAGTATCCATCTCTTTTTTGTAATATCCACTACTAAAATAATCGGGGCTATTTTCTGAGATTGTTATTTTCACGTCATGTTCTTCATTCCAGCGAGCTAAACTCCAAGATATAAAGGCTATGCTAGCCAAGATCAGAAATAATTTTAGTTCTGATCTAGTCGTCATAGAAAAGTTTTCAATATGCTTTGGAAATTTCCCTGTACTTGCATAATCAAATCGCACACTTCACGCACGGCGCCTAAACCACCTACTGTCTTCGTGCACCAATCAGCATAGCTTTTGACAGCAAAATTGGCATCTTGTACGGCAATTGCGAAACCGACCTGGGTCATTATTGGCAGATCCAACAAATCGTCACCAACATGCGCTGCTTGTTCAGCAGTTAAGTTTAATGTATTTAGAATTTCATCAAAAGCTGCGCGTTTATTTTCATGTCCCTGATAAATATATTTGATGCCCAAATTTTCCATCCGCAATGCGACGGTATTGGAACTGCGTCCGGAAATAACCGCAATTTCAACGCCGGATTGTTTAAGCATTTTTAGGCCATGCCCGTCCCTGGCGTGAAAGCACTTATATTCAATGCCATTATTATCGAAATATAAGCGACCATCGGTCAATACACCATCAACATCAAGAATTAACAGCTTTATCTGTTTGATCTTATGAATCTGCTCCGGGGTTAACTCTTGCATAAATTTGACCTAAACGATACCGGCGCGAACCAAGTCGTGCATATTTAAGGCGCCTTGTAAATTTTGTTGGTTATCGACAACTAAGAGCGCGTTTATTTTCTTTTTTTCCATAATTTGCATAGCCTCAGCCGCCAAAATGTCGGCATTGATAACCGCGCAAGCCCTAGTCATTACCTGGTCGATGTAAGTGGTATGCACGTTCAAATTTTTCTCCAACATCCTACGCAAATCGCCATCAGTAAAAATGCCAACCACACGTTTCTCGATATCAACAACGGCGGTCATCCCCAATTTTTTGTTCGTCATTTCCAACAATGCACTGCTGACTAAAGCATCATCCAGCACCATAGGTACATCAGCACCTGAGTGCATGACATCGCTCACTTGCAATAGCAAGCGCTTCCCTAGACTACCTCCCGGATGGGATAAGGCAAAATCATCACGTGTAAAACCTTTGGTTTCCAGCAAAGAAACTGCTAGGGCATCACCCATTACCAAAGCCGCTGTGGTGCTTGAAGTGGGGGCGAGCCCCAGGGGACAGGCCTCGTGTTCAACTGCCACGTTAATATGTGCAGTGGCAAATTTTGCCAATGTCGAAGTTGGATTGCCGGTCATTGCAATCAACGGAACTCCTAGTCGTTTAATAATAGGCAAAATTGTCAATATTTCACCTGTTTCACCCGAATTGGATAATGCCAAAACCACATCCTGATGCGTTATCATGCCCAAATCGCCGTGGCTGGCCTCTCCGGGATGGACAAAAAATGCCGGCGTTCCGGTACTAGCCAGCGTTGCAGCAATTTTACCGGCGATATGTCCGGATTTGCCCATGCCGATCACCACTACTCGACCTTTACACGCCAACATCAATCTGCAAGCATGTACAAATTGCGCATTGATTTGCACAGCTAGCGCCAAAATAGCCTTAGCCTCATCCTGTATTACTGCCAAGGCTAATGCCTGAATATTTTGATCATGCCCCACTCTTAAAGCCGCCCCAGTGCGATGAACCGCAAAAAGGAACTATTATTGCATGTTATTAACGATCTTTTCACCCCGGGTCATTGACTTATTCTTAACGCCTCATACAAAATAGCTGTCTTTTACACGAAAATATCTCATGAATTTGCCACATGGCTACTAGCTCAAGCCCTGAAATTAATATCGTCTCTGTCAAGAATCTAAGCTTTAGCAGAGGTTCTAGAAAAATATTTGACGATGTCAGTCTAGATTTTCAACGCGGAAAAATCACCGCAATCATGGGTCCTAGCGGTACTGGCAAAACCACTTTGTTAAAATTAATCGGCGGCCAACTTACTCCTGATTTCGGACATATTAAGGTTGACGGTCAAGAAGTGCATAAGCTAAAAAACCGAGATCTGTATGCTTTACGCAAACGCATGGGTATGCTGTTCCAAAGCGGTGCGCTCCTCACAGACATGAATGTTTTCGATAATGTTGCGTTCCCATTACGCGAACATACCCAGTTACCCGAATCGATGATCCGCAGCTTGGTTTTGATGAAATTGCATGCTGTAGGCTTGCGTGGCGCCCGTGATTTGATGCCCAATGAGCTATCCGGCGGAATGGCTAGGCGAGTGGCAATGGCTCGGGCTATTGCCCTTGACCCTTTAATGATTATGTACGATGAACCATTCACCGGCCAAGACCCCATCTCTATGGGTGCGCTCGTGCATCTGATCAAGGCGCTGAATACTACCCTGGGTCTCACAAGCATCATTGTTTCGCATGATGTTCAAGAAACTGCAGCTATCGCCGATTATATTTATGTGCTTTCGGAAGGCAAAATTGTCGGTCAGGGCTCGCCGCAGGAATTAGCTCAATCGGATTCACCCTGGGTGCAGCAATTCATGCACGGTTACGCTGATGGTCCGGTTCACTTTCATTATCCTGCCAATGACTATGTGACTGATTTATTGGCATCTCCATAACCGACAGCGAATTCAATATGCTTGATTTTTTTGCAACCTTGGGAAAAACTACGCGCAGCAGCTTCTCCAAGCTTGGACGCGGCACATTTTTCCTTTTCCATACATTGACCGGCATCGGTCAAGTATCAGTACGACCAAGCTTACTGCTTAAGCAAATGTACTCGGTTGGAGTATTGTCTTTTTTGCTTATCTCTATATCCGGACTATTTGTCGGTATGGTTCTCGGTTTGCAAGGATTCTATATTTTGCGAGATTTCGGCGCTGAAGAATCTTTGGGAGTAATGGTTGCCGCGTCATTGGTGCGGGAATTGGGGCCTGTGGTTTCGGCAATTCTGTTTGCCGGTCGCGCCGGCTCGGCTCTGACCGCTGAAATAGGCCTAATGAAAGCCACGGAACAACTGTCCGGCATGGAAATGATGGCGGTAGATCCGATCAAACGCATTATTACGCCACGTTTTATGGCTGGTTTTATCTCAACGCCGCTATTAGCCGCCCTATTCAGCGCCATTGGCGTCCTGGGTGGGCATTTAGTTGGCGTCAGCATGCTTGGTGTTGACGATGGCGCCTTCTGGTCGCAAATGCAAGCCACTATTGATTTTCGGGAGGACATTGTTAACGGTGTCATTAAAAGCATTGTCTTTGGCTTTGTGGTCACCTGGATTGCCCTATTTGAAGGTTATGACACCATTCCGACCTCGGAAGGAGTAAGCCGCGCAACTACCCGCACCGTGGTCAATTCCGCCTTCTCTATTCTGGCTCTCGATTTCATATTAACCGCACTCATGTTTGGAGATATTTAACATGCAGCATTCTAAAACTCAGGACACTTTGGTAGGATTTTTTGTCGCCTGCGGCATTGCCGCCTTGTTTTACATGGCACTGCAAATCAGCAATCTGGGCACCTATGCCAGCATGGACAGTTATACCATCAGCGCTCGTTTTCAAAACTCCGGCGGACTGAAAGTTAAATCACCGGTTTCAGTGGCTGGCGTACGCATAGGCCGAGTATCGGCAATTAGCCTCGATAGAGACAGTCTTGAATCAGTGGTGGAAATGCGTATTGAATCAAAATATAACAATTTGCCTGACGATTCCGGCGCCAGTATTTATACGGCTGGTTTGTTGGGTGAGAAATATGTCAGCATTGATCCCGGGCCTGGTTTGTCTGGTGCATTTTTAAAGGACAAAAGTAAAATAGAAAATGTTAGCTCGGCGATTATTCTGGAAGAAATGATAGGCAAATTTTTCTTGAGTAAAGAAGGCAAATAATGCCCATGCTGACTTTAATAGAACAAAGCCCAGGCCATTTCACGGTTGAAGGAAACCTCACTTTTGCCGGCATAGATAAACGGACTGCTAAATCCTTCAAATTTCAGAAAGGTGTAGATAGCATCTGTATCGATTTAGCCAAAGTCAAAACAGCGGATAGCGCCGGTTTAGCGCTAATGATCGAATGGATACGCTTAAGTCGATTGAACCAAATTCGACTTAGTTTTGCGAATATCCCAGAACAATTACTCGCCATCGCTAAACTCAGCGGTCTTGACGAATACGCATACTTTGCAAACGCTGCCCAATAGCAGTATTGCCTCACTAACAATCTTACTCGAAAATCTCATGGATAAATTACTCATCACCGGCGGCCAACCTTTATCCGGTGAACTCCGCATTTCCGGCGCAAAAAACGCAGCCTTGCCGATTCTGGCTGCGACCTTATTATCTGAGTATCCGGTTAGCGTCGGCAATATTCCACATTTACATGACATTACCACCACGCTGGAATTGTTGGGACAAATGGGCGTAGGCCTACTGGTCGACGAAAAAATGAATATTGAAGTCGACTCCAGCAGCATCGACAAATATGAAGCTCCCTATGAGTTGGTAAAAACCATGCGTGCTTCGATTCTGGTGTTGGGACCACTATTGGCAAGATTTGGCGAGGCGCATGTCTCATTGCCAGGGGGGTGCGCGATTGGCACCCGACCCGTGGACATTCATATTGATTCATTGCTCAAAATGGGCGCCGATATTCAGGTAGAATCAGGTTACATTCATGCCCGCGCCAAACGCTTACAAGGCTGTCATCTGGTGCTGGATAAAATTACCGTTACCGGGACAGAAAATATTTTGATGGCCGCCACTTTAGCAAATGGGGTTACGATTATTGAAAATGCTGCTAAAGAGCCGGAAGTATCGGATTTGGCGCATTTTTTGAACAAAATGGGCGCAAAAATTACGGGTATTGGCACCGATATTCTCACCGTTGCAGGTGTTGAAAAATTGGGCGTTCCAGATCTGCACTACGATATCCTGCCCGATAGGATTGAAACCGGCACCTATTTGGTTGCCGGAGCGATTAGTCGCGGTAGGGTAAAATTAAAGAATACCGACCCGCATCTGCTTGACGCCGTTTTGGTTAAGCTCCGGGAAGCTGGGGCAGAAATTATCATTGGCGATAACTGGATCGAATTGGATATGCACGGTCGACGTCCCAAGTCAGTCACAATCCGCACTGCGCCTTATCCGGCCTTTCCGACAGATATGCAAGCACAATTTACTGCCTTGAATTCAATTGCAGACGGTGTAGGCCTAATTACCGAAACCGTTTTCGAGAATCGTTTCATGCATGTTCAAGAACTGCAACGCATGGGCGCGCAAATCAAGATTGAATCCAATTTGGCGATTTGTACGGGTATAGAGCGCCTTAAAGCGGCGCCGGTCATGGCTACTGATTTACGTGCTTCAGCCAGTCTGGTGCTGGCTGGATTGGTTGCAGAAGGCGAAACTTTAGTTGATCGGATTTATCATATCGATCGTGGTTACGACCATATTGAAGAAAAACTTACGCAATTAGGCGCAACGATACGCCGCGTACCCCGTTGAGGACTTGTCAGTTATGTTGACCATTGCTGTATCCAAAGGCCGTATTTACGAAGAAGCTTTGCCCTTATTGGCTGAAGCCGGCATAACGCCCACAGATGATCCGCAAAAAAGCCGTAAGCTGATTTTGCAAACCAGTCGCCCTGATGTGCAATTGGTGATTATTCGCGCTACCGACGTGCCGACTTTTGTTGAGTATGGCGCTGCCGATCTCGGTATCGCCGGTAAAGATGTACTTCTTGAGCACGGCGCGGAAAGCCTGTATGAGCCATTGGATCTTGGTATTGCCGGCTGCCGTTTAATGACAGCGGCCCGGGTTGACGCCCCTGCCATCAGTGGCCGGATCCGCGTTGCCACCAAATACGTTAATATTGCCCAACGCTATTTTGCTGATTTGGGCGTGCAAGCGGAAATCATCAAACTCTATGGTTCGATGGAACTTGCGCCGCTGGTTGGTCTTGCCGATTGTATCGTTGACTTGGTTGACACCGGCAACACGCTAAAGGCAAATGGGCTAGAGCCGCGAGAACTGATCATCAATATTACTTCGCGTCTCGTCGTGAATAAAGCGGCGATGAAAATGAAGCATCAGGCTATCCAGGCGCTAATCGATCAACTAGAAATCACTTTAAGCAAGCGGTGAGACTATGACTACGCTTACCATGACCCGGCTTGATAGTTCAGCAGCGCAATTCAATCGAAAATTAGAATCGCTGCTTAGCTGGGATGCCGCCACAGATCTGGATATTCATCAGCGCGTACTGGAAATTATCGCTAATATTCGCAAACATGGCGATCAAGCTTTGCTTGATTACACTAACCGCTTCGATCTTTGCAAATTTAAACAGCCTGCTGAGTTGGAGCTAAGCCAAGCTGCGCTGCTGCAAGCGTGGAATAACTTGCCTAGTCAGCAAGCCATTGCCCTGCAAACCGCTGCCAATCGCATCCGTGTCTACGCTGAACACCAAAAACTGCAATCCTGGGAATATACCGAAAACGACGGCAACATACTTGGTCAAAAAATTACCGCTCTGGATAAGGCTGGGCTTTATGTGCCAGGCGGAAAAGCCGCTTACCCCTCTTCGGTATTGATGAATGCAATTCCAGCCAAAGTTGCAGGCGTTGGGGAATTGGTGATGGTGGTGCCAACCCCAAAAGGCGAAACAAATCAGCTGGTTTTAGCGGCCGCTCATATTGCCGGCGTAGATAGAGTTTTCACTGTCGGCGGTGCTCAAGCCATCGCTGCTCTGGCTTATGGCACCGAAACCATTCCTGCTGTCGACAAAATAGTTGGTCCAGGCAATATTTACGTCGCTACCGCAAAAAAGCTGGTGTTTGGTCAGGTGGGAATCGACATGATCGCCGGACCTTCGGAAATTTTAATTATTTGCGATGGCGGCACCGATCCGGACTGGATTGCCATGGATCTTTTTTCACAGGCTGAGCATGATGAAAATGCACAGGCAATTCTTATCAGCAATAATGTGGAATTTCTGAATGCTGTTGAACGCAGTATTAATAAGTTGTTGCCGGACATGGAACGTGCCGAGACCATCGCCGGCTCATTACAAGCACGAGGCGCATTTATCCTGGTTTCCGATTTGTTACAAGCTGCCGAAATTGCCAACCGTATTGCCCCGGAACATTTGGAATTATCGGTAGCTGATCCGGAAGCACTGAACGAACACATCCGCAATGCGGGTGCGGTTTTCCTGGGGCGCTATACGGCAGAGGCCTTAGGCGATTACTGTGCCGGTCCTAATCATGTGCTACCTACCTCGGGTACTGCGCGTTATTCCTCGCCCTTAGGCGTTTACGACTTCCAGAAGCGGAGTAGCTTAATCAATTGTTCTGCGGCAGGTGCTCGACAGTTAGGTAAAATCGCCTCGGTGCTGGCGCGCGGCGAAAGCTTGACCGCGCACGCTCGCTCCGCAGAATATAGACTTTGAGCTAACCGGCCTACCCACTAGATATTTAATTTATGTCAGACAACCCGCTTACCAAGTTTTTTCGCCCGGAACTGCTCTCTATGTTGGCTTACAACGTTGCCGATGCTAAAAATCTGATCAAGCTGGACGCCATGGAAAATCCTTACTCATGGCCGGAGGCAATCCAGCAACAATGGCTGGAAACTTTAAAAACCTGCGCCATTAACCGCTACCCAGATCCTGAAGCGAAAATTTTGTGCGAGGCATTGCGCCGCAGCAATGGTTTGCCCGCAGACGCGGCGCTGTTACTAGGCAACGGTTCCGACGAAATTATTCAAATTTTGCTGATGGCCTTAGCACCGGATGCGTGCATCATTGCCCCGGAACCTAGCTTTGTGATGTACAAACAAATAGCGCAAAGCCTGGGCTTGAATTATCGCGGCGTGCCCTTACTCGCCGATAGCTTTGATTTGGACCTGCCGGCCATGTTGACGGCAATTCATGAACTGCAACCCGCCTTGATTTTTTTGGCCTACCCCAACAATCCCACCGGCAACTTGTTTGACGTGCAAGCCATAAAAGACATCATCGCTAATGCTCCCGGCTTAGTGGTGATTGATGAGGCCTATGCGCCCTTTGCCGATGCCAGTTTTATCGAACACCTTGCCAACTATGAAAATTTATTGGTCATGCGCACCGTCTCAAAACTTGGCTTAGCCGGTTTGCGTTTGGGCTATTTAATCGGTTCGGCGACTTTGCTGGAACAATTGCATAAACTTCGCTTGCCTTACAACATTAATATTTTAACGCAAGCCACGGCCATATTTGCCTTAGCCAATGCTGAATTTCTGCAGCGGCAAACACAAAGTATTCGCCAAGAAAGGCATTTGATGTTTACCGCCTTGCAAGTTATGGACAAGATAAAGGCTTATAGTAGTTCAGCGAATTTCATTCTGTTCAGGACTCTGGACGCCAATGCAGATCGTGTTTTTAATTCACTAAAACAACAAGGCGTGTTGATCAAAAACCTGTCTCATCAGGGCGGTATTTTGGATAATTGCCTGCGCGTGACCATTGGTAAACCTGAGGAAAATCAAGCCTTCCTGAAAGCCTTGCAAGCCGCGTTATCGTTGGATGAAGACTGATTCTTTCGGTTTTTTGCCCGAGTGTTTCCCCGCCTAAAAAACTATCTTCTAAGCTGCGGCTTCTATTAATGCGAGCAGTAGGGTATATTTGGCGAAAACTATAATAAAATCGGTGCTGCGTGAAGTGCATCGAATTAACACAGGAGCGTTACTCATGAACCAAAAAGGCGTCGATCAATCTAAGCGCCAGTTTCTAACCTCTGCACTTTCAGTGGTTGGCGCAGTGGGTACGGGTTATTTGGCCGTGCCTTTCCTTTCACAAATGCGCCCCAGCGCCAAAGCGATGGCGGCTGGCGCTCCGGTCGAAATTGATATAAGTAAAATGGAGACAGGTCAATTAATCCGGGCTGCCTGGCGAGGTAAACCAGTCTGGGTGCTGAACCGTACTCCGGAAGTATTGGCTACCTTAGCAACGCTGGATAGCAAGCTAGCCGATCCGCAATCCTTTGCATCTATCCAGCCGGAAAACAGCAAAAATAGTTTCCGCTCTATAAAACCGGAAATTTTCGTTGCAGTAGGCTTGTGTACGCATCTAGGCTGTTCACCCACGTTTCGCCCGGAAATTGCGCCAAATGATTTAGGCGAAGATTGGAAAGGCGGTTTCTTTTGTCCTTGTCACGGTTCATGGTTCGATTTGGCCGGTCGAGTTTATCGCGGCGTTCCAGCCCCGACAAATCTTGAGGTCCCGCCCTATCGATATATAACGGACACCCTCATCAAAATTGGCGAAGAATTCGAGGAAGACAGGACATGAAACGCAGAATTAGCAACTTTTCCGATTGGGTTCTAGAACGCTTCCCACTCTCCGATCTCTGGAACGAACACATGGCGCACTACTATGCGCCAAAAAACTTTAACATCTGGTATTTCTTTGGTTCCTTGGCGCTATTTGTTTTGGTCAACCAATTTGTTACCGGTATTTTATTGACCATGAACTACAAGCCGGATGCGGAGCTAGCTTTCGATTCCGTCGAATACATCATGCGGGATGTCGATTGGGGCTGGTTGGTCCGCTATATGCATTCTACCGGCGCTTCGGCGTTTTTTATTATCGTCTATCTACACATGTTCAGAGGCTTACTTTACGGCTCATTTAAGCAGCCGCGTGAACTGATTTGGATATTTGGCATGCTGATTTTCGTTTGCCTGATGGCGGAAGCCTTTATGGGGTATCTGCTGCCTTGGGGACAAATGTCTTATTGGGGCGCACAGGTTATTATTTCATTATTCAGCGCCATCCCAGTTATCGGCGATGAATTATCACTCTGGATACGTGGTGATTACGTGGTCGGCGATGCTACACTGAACCGCTTTTTTGCCTTTCATGTGATAGCCGTGCCGCTGGTATTGCTGATTCTGGTGTTTTTGCACATCGTGGCTTTGCACGAAGTTGGCTCAAACAACCCGGACGGTATAGATATTGAAGAACATGTTAATTGGCAAGGCAAACCATTGGATGGGATTCCCTTTCATCCTTACTACACAGTGAAGGATCTGGTCGGGGTCGGGGTCTTTATGTTTTTCTTTGCCACCGTGATTTTTTATATGCCGGAATTGGGTGGGTATTTTCTGGAGCACGCCAACTTCATTCCGGCCGATCCTTTAAAAACACCTGAACATATCGCGCCTGTTTGGTATTTCACGCCGTTTTATGCCATTTTGCGTGCGGTCCCGGATAAATTTGCCGGTGTCATCGCTATGGGGGGCGCTATCGTTGTGCTATTCATGTTGCCTTGGTTGGATCGGAGTAAAGTCAGATCCATTCGTTACCGCGGCGGCATGTTCAAAAAAGCCTTGCTGTTGTTCGTGATCAGTTTTGTAAGCTTGGGTTATCTTGGTACTCAGCCCGCAACTGGTTTGGCCACGACCATGGCTCGGGTTTTTACGGCTATCTATTTCGGTTTCTTTTTGTTGATGCCGCTGTATACCCGCTGGGAAAAAACCAAACCCTTACCTGAGCGCTTAACGGAGCAAGCAAGTCTCGAAGAGCAAATACCTAGGCTAAAGGCCCTGTATCAGGAAATAACAATAGTTAAACAATCTGTAGATGCGACCGGGAACACCCGTAATCAAAGAAGGCCGAATCCGTCCGGCATTACAGCCGTGCTGTTTCGATTTGCAAAATACCTAAAAGAAAGCCTTGATTAAGCCATGAAAAGAATTCTATCAACTCTTTTGTTTTTGCTGTCTCTCAACGTTTATGCCAGCAGTGGCGTTGCCCTGGAAAGCCCGGATATCGATCTGGCGGACAATCTTTCGTTGGAGCGCGGTGCTAAGCACTATGTTACCTATTGCCTGGGTTGCCATTCCGCCAAACATATACGTTACAAGCGTATTGCCATCGACTTACAACTTGATGAGGGTGAAATTCTGAAAAATGTCGCGCCCTTAGGCGCAGGCATTTATGATCAGATGCATTCAGCCATGAACGGTCACGATGCGGAAAAATGGTTCGGTACCACTCCTCCTGATCTATCATTGATAGCTCGTTCACGTGGAGCCGATTGGTTATATAGTTATCTGAAAAGCTTTTATGTCGAAAAGGGCAAGCCAACCGGCGTCAACAACGCCATTTTTAAGGATGTGGCTATGCCGAACGTCTTTTGGCAACAGCAGGGTACGCAAGTTGCCATTATCAAAAACATAGACGGGCATGATGTGGTCACGGAACTAAAGCTGGAGCAACCGGGGCAGTTGTCACCCAAGGAATTCGATAGATTGGTTACCGATTTGGTTAATTTCCTGGTTTATGTCGGCGAACCGGTACAACTGGAAAGAGAAAGAATAGGCAAATATGTGCTGTTCTTTATCCTTATGTTTATTGTTCTTGCTTACTTGTTAAAAAAAGAATATTGGAAAGACATACATTAGTTTTATCCGGCGGAACGCCTATCTGCGTTCCGCCGCTTCAACTCTTGTAAATGCTTAGGGGCCGCCCCCAAATCCATGATTAACCGTGATACAATTCGCCTCGTTCCGACCCCAGTTACTCAAAGAGGTTATTCTTCGTGGCAAACATCACCAGCCGAAAATCTGCAATGACTCTTTTTTCATCGCCGACATGTATCATGAGCCACTGCGCCCGTCTCGTCGTTCACGAGAAAGGCGTCCCGGCGGACATTGAGTTTTTCGATCCGAACAATCCTCCCGAAGATTTGCTTGAGCTTAATCCTTACGGCAACGCGCCAACCTTCGTAGAACGAGATCTGGTACTATTCGATTCGCGAATTATTATGGAATATCTGGACGAACGCTTCCCGCATCCGGCCTTGCACCAGATGGACCCGGTCTCTCGAGCCAATGCCAGAATGCGGATTAATCGCATTGATCATGAATGGTATCCGCTACTGGAAGAGATTTTGAATAACGGCGAAAAAAAGGCTGCTAAGACCAAAAAACTCCTTAAAGAAAGTTTAATGGCGGCAGCGCCGGCTTTTGAAGCAACTCCTTTTTTTTGTAGCGAAGAATACTCGTTGATTGATTGTGTGATGGCGCCGTTTTTATGGCGTTTACCCAGTGTCGGCATAGATATTACCGGACTTGGCAAAGGCATTACTGCCTATGCTAACCGCTTATTTACCAGAAAAGCCTTTCAAGACAGTCTTAGTAGTCAAGAAAAGGACATGATTCAAACCCAAAGTAAATGACGCCTCTAAAACCCTATCTAATCCGCTCCATATACGAATGGATCGTCGATAACAACTTGACCCCGCATTTACTCGTAAATGCAGAATACCCGGGTGTCGTCTTACCCAATGATTTTATAGAAGATGGGAGAATAGTTTTGAATATTCGCCCTGAAGCCATACAAGGATTGATGCTGGGTAATGAAGAAATTCAGTTCAACGCCCGGTTTGCCGGTAAAGCCATGCGCATTACAACTCCAACTAAAGCGGTGCTGGCAATTTATGCGAAAGAAAACGGCAAAGGCATGATATTTGACCCAGACGAGGCTGAGGATGATACGCCACCGCCACAACCTGAAACGCGCACTCCACAAAAGCCGCAGTTACGCGTTGTAAAATAGCCTATATTTTCGGCGAGCCAACATTTTATGGTTTTATTGGCTGTCGCAATTTTGTAAAGCTTTCACTTCCAGCACATGAAAACAGATTTAATAAAGGATAGTCGACATGACTGAAATAATCGAAGTACCAAGTCCTTTCTGTGGTATCGGCACCGACGACCTGACAATCCAAGTTGAAGGCTTGACGGTGAAAGTGTCGGCAAACGGTTGTGGGGTGAATACGCCGGCATTTGAATTACCCATAACTGATACCCAAGCCCGAGTAGCGGGACAAAAAGTGAACCTGGAAACCGCCATTTCCAAAGCGGCAGAAATTTTACGCAACACTAATCAACCGGTTTTTGGCGGTTGTGCAACTGATGTCAACGGTATGCGCGCTTTATTGTCTTTGGCTGACCGCAGTGGCGCCATTGTAGACAACTTAGCCTTCAATAATGCACGCCGCAATTTGTTGGCCATGCAGGATACCGGATGGATGAATACCACCCTGGCTGAATTAAAAAACCGTTGCGATGTATTATTGATAGTCGGCACGGATCTGGAGGGATTTGCTCCACGTTTTTTCGACCGCTATTTTTGGAACGAAGCCATGTTTGTTAGCGAAACGGACAAGCGTGAAATTATTTACTTAGGTAAAATGCCGAGTGGTAATGCTTCAACTTCGCCATCCGGTCGAAAAGCCATGGTATTACCGTGCGCCGACACTGACCTGCCCGAGGTCACTTCTATTATTTCAGCCTTGTTGAAAAACAGAACATTGCAGGTGCAAACTGTGGCCGGCTTAGCGATAAGCGACTTACAAACTGTCGTCGATAAATTGAAAGCAGCACAATATGGCGTAATCACTTGGGGCGCTGCTGCACTGGCTTTTGAGCAGGCTGAATTGACTGTCCAAACCCTATGCGGCATAGTTAAAGAGATCAACCTGCAAGGTACTCGTTGCTCAGGTTTTCCGCTTGGCGGCAGAGAAGGCGATCAGACCGCCAATCAAGTTTGTGGCTGGACCACAGGTTATCCTGCTCGAGTGAATTTTGCCCGTGGGTTTCCCGAGTACGACCCTTTTTTATTCGAAACTCAAGCGTTGTTGGATAACGATGAGGCCGACGCATTATTATGGGTGCAAAGCTTTAACACCACTGCGCCGCCGCAAACCGGACTGCCTACCATCGTCCTCGGCCGCTCCGGCATGAGCTTTGGCAAGGAGCCGGAGGTGTTCATTCCAATTGCTACACCAGGCATTGATCATGCCGGCCACGCTTACCGCCTGGATAATGTGGTGGCTATCCGCTTGAAAAAACTTAGAGATTCCGGCCTACCCAGCACTGCCGAGGTATTGACCGCCATAGAACAGAATTTGCAGGTATCGCCATGCTAATAAAACTTACCGGTGGAACTCTTTACGATCCTGCCAGCGGCATAGACGGGCAAAAACAGGATATTTATATTCAAAACGGTCGCATCGTTGCTACGCCAGCTGTTGATATGCCTATAGACAAGGAATATGACCTGAATGGCAAAGTGGTCATGTCCGGTGCTATTGATATGCACACGCATATCGGTGGCGGTAAGGGGAATATTGCCCGGACGCTGTTGCCGGAAGATCACCGCATGGACCCGGTGGCACGCACGAATATCACGCGCTCCGGCAACGGTCACGCCATGCCCAGCACCTATGTCACCGGCTACCGCTATGCGGAAATGGGCTACACCGCTGCCTTTGAACCAGCGGTATTGCCTATTAACGCCCGCCAGGCGCATATGGAAATGGGCGATATTCCGATTCTGGATAAAGGTGGTTATGTCATGTTGGGCAGCGATGATTTCTTGTTGCGCATGCTCACCGCGAAAAAAGATCAGAAAGCCATTAACGACTACGTCGCCTGGAACCTGCATAGCGCCAAGGGCATAGGTATCAAAGTGGTCAATGCCGGCGGCATAAACGCCTTCAAGTTTAACCAGCGTAAACTTGATCTGGATGAAAAAAACAGTCATTACGATGTAACACCTAGGCAGATATTGCAAACCTTAGCTAGAGCGGTCAAAGAGTTAGGTATGACGCATCCTCTGCATGTGCATGGCTGCAATCTCGGCGTTCCCGGCAATGTCGAAACCACGCTGAATACAATTCAAGGCATTGACGGCTTACCCTTGCATTTAACCCATATTCAGTTCCACAGCTACGGCACGGAAGGTGACTTTAAATTTTCCTCCGGCGCCGCGCAAATTGCCGAAGCGATTAACAACAATAAAAATATTACTGCCGATGTCGGTCAGGTTCTATTTGGACAAACTGTCACTGCTTCCGGAGATAGTATGCGTCAACACTATAATCATAAATATGCCAGCCCGAATAAATGGGTGTGCATGGATATAGAATGTGATGCCGGTTGCGGGGTGGTGCCGTTCAAATATAAAGATCAAAATTTCGTTAATGCCTTGCAATGGGCGATAGGTTTGGAAATTTTTCTGCTAGTCAACGATCCTTGGCGGATTTTCCTGACTACTGACCATCCAAACGGCGCACCGTTTACCAGTTATCCGCATCTGATTCGTTTATTGATGGATAGAAGTTTCCGTAATGATATGTTGGCCACCATCCACCCGGAAGCGCAAAAAATGACGTCGCTGGCATCCATCGACCGGGAATACACTCTGAATGAAATTGCTATCATGACTCGCGCAGGCGCTGCGCGCATCATCGGCCTGAAAGATCGCGGCGCACTCAGTCCTGGTAATTGGGCGGATATTACTGTCTATACCGAGGACGCCGACCGGCAAAAAATGTTTACCAAGCCGGATTATGTCTTCAAAGACGGTGACCTAGTCGTGAAAGACGGCGAAGTCATCCATGTCAAATGGGGTACCACGCATGTAGTCAGACCGGATTTCGATAGCTCGATTGAAAAAGACTTGAAACACTATTTTGACCGCTACCTGACCATGAAAATGGGCAACTTTAAGATCAGCGACGATGAGATTACTGAGGATGGGCGCGGTAGTATTACCGTGCACCCATTAAGAGGTGCCGCATGATTATTAATGGCGTAACCATAGATAAAACCTTTGCTGAAGCTTTCCCGATGAAGGCAACCCGCGCCATCATCACCGCGCAAAACGAAAAATGGGCTTTGATTTCTGCACAAGCGATGACCGGATTTGCTACCTCCGTGATTGCCTGTGGCTGCGAAGCCGGGATCGAACGTTTACTGACGCCCGAAGAAACGCCGGATGGCCGGCCTGGCGTGGCGATCATGATATTTGCAATGGGCGCGAAGGGCTTGGCAAAGCAATTGGAAACCCGCGCTGGTCAATGCGTCCTCACCTCGCCGACCTCGGCGTTATTTGCCGGCATCGAAGGCGGCAAACCCATTCCGTTGGGCAAAAACTTACGCTATTTTGGCGACGGTTTTCAAATCGCCAAGAAAATCGGCGGCAAACGCTATTGGCGGGTGCCGGTGATGGACGGCGAATTTTTGACCGAAGCCACTACCGGCATGGTCGAAGCAGTAGGCGGCGGCAATTTTTTGGTATTGGCCGAGTCGCAACCGCAAGCTTTGGCGGCTTGTGAAGCGGCAATCGAGGAAATGCGGAAAATCCCGAATGTAATTATGCCTTTCCCCGGCGGTGTAGTGCGTTCCGGTTCCAAAGTCGGCTCAAAATATCCAGCTTTGGGTGCATCGACTAACGATGCATTTTGTCCGACATTAAAAGGGGTAACTAAAACCGATTTGTCGCCTGAAATTGAGTCGGTGATGGAAATTGTTATTGATGGCTTAAGTAAGGAAGATATAGATAAGGCCATGCAGGTCGGCATTCAGGCAGTTTGTGAGTTGGGTGCAGCAAATGGCGTCAAGCGTATTAGCGCCGGCAATTATGGCGGCAAACTTGGGCCATTTCATTTTCATTTGCAGGAGATCATGGCATGAGCGCTTTAACTTTTAGCTTGAAACGCAGAACCGATCAGCGTGTTGATATGTCGCCGTTAGTCTGTCAAAAGTTACAAGGCTTGGACCCAAGCCAAATCGCCGCTATAGAACTGCAAAATGGCAAACGCCGGGTTCGGGTGGATGCGTTGTTTGCCATCAGCGGCTTTGATACGCAAAATATCCTGATTAAGGGCGGTTTCAATAAACTGGACTTTATTGGCAAAGAACTCGACGGCGGTAGTATCACCGTGCAGGGCGACGCCGGCGCTTATTTGGCCATCAATATGAAATCCGGAAGTGTAAAGGTTACCGGAAATGTCGGGATTTATGCTGGCTGTGAAATGAAAAACGGTTTTTTGCAAATCGACGGCGATGCCGGTGATTTGCTGGGTGCCGCTCTGCCCGGCAATAAACAAGGCATGAAAGGCGGCACGGTGTTGGTGAAAGGCAATGTTGGCGCTCGCGCCGGGGATCATATGCGGCGCGGCCAAATTCTGATTGAAGGCAATGCCGGCGATTACTGCGGCTCACGCATGTTGGCCGGTACAATTGCGGTTATGGGCAACACCGGTCGTTTTCTGGGCTATGCCATGCGCCGTGGTACGCTATTGTTGTGGAACCAGCCGCAGCTCACGGCAACTTTTATCGATTGCGGCTCACATACTTTGGCATTTTTACCGTTGTTGTTTTCCTCATTTAAAGCTTTGAACTCGCGGTTTGCCGACACTAGTTTGGCTTTTAACCGGGTTAGACGTTATGGCGGGGATATGGCTGAGACTGGGCGCGGCGAAGTGTTGGTTCGTATATAACGTTTGTCGAGACAATTAAAGATGAAGATTGCTCACGACTTTGGCGTCGGCGAGTGTTTCAGAGGACGCGGCGAGTACGTCTATGTAGGCTAATGTCGGCGTTATCCACATGGATGTGGTGTATGCGGATATTGCGGGAGCAAATTCCGTCCATGCCTCCTATCCCTCTGAAACACTCGCCGACGCCAAAATCCCCGGTTTGAACCTTCGAACCTGCTAATTTAGGATGCTTGGATATTTCGAATTAGTTATTGTTTTATCTTAAACTGATTTGGTGTCAGCTTATCTATAAATGCCTCTAAAGCTAACGACTACGAATCATGATCGGGATATCGCCGGTTTAAAATACATTTATCCGGTAATTTCACGCCGAGCTGGCGGTTTGTCGATAGGCGTCAATTTTAATCCCAATAACGCTTGCAACTGGCGCTGTATTTATTGCCAGGTGCCTGATTTATCGGCTGGCAATCCCCCGGATATGGATTTCGATTTGTTGGCGGAAGAATTACGTTTTTTCCTAAATCAGGTGTTGCACGGCGATTTTTTCCATAAATACGTTTTAGAACCTAAGCTGCAAACTATCAAAGATATAGCCATTTCCGGCAATGGTGAACCTACTAGCCTGAAAAAATTTGCGCAAGCTGTTAAGTTGATCGGCGATATAGCCGACGAATTCAACTTATTCCCCAGCAGCAAATTCGTATTGATCAGCAATGGCAGTTTGTTGCACCAGGCTGAAGTACAGGCAGGCTTAGCGGAATTAGCTTATTTCCAGGGTGAGTTATGGTTCAAACTTGATTCCGCTACGGAACAGGGTCGCAGGTTCATAAACAACACCGGTCAAAGCCAGCAAAAACTGCTGGAAAATTTAAAAATTGCCAGTGGATTATGCAGAACCAAACTGCAAACCTGCATGCTGCATTTTCAGGATAAAGTTTGGTGTGGCGACGAAAAACAAGCCTATTTGCAGTTTTTAAGGGTGTTAAAACAACAAAGCATTCCAATACGGGAAATCATGCTGTATAGCTTGGCGCGACTGTCGCTACAACCGGAGGCTGAGAGTTTGCAAAAAGCCGATCCCGACGAGATGCAGGCTTTTGCCGCTGACATTACAGCCTTAGGCTATGCTGTCAGCGTGAATTTTTAAGCCATCACATCCAATAATGAACCCAGCATTTTATTCTGCGCCTTTAGCAGTTTTACGCCAGCCGAATTTTCTTGCTCGGCCTCTTTTAGGCTCAAGATAGGTTTAAACACATCGCCAGCGGGAATGTCATTTAAGCCGCCCACTTCGTTACTTTGTACTGATAAATTGGCGATAGTCTGAGCAGCAGTGTTGGCCTTCTGTTGCGCGTTAGTCATGATGCTGGTCGCGCTCCCAGTCAGTGAACTTACTTGCATAGCACACCTCCTTTAATTTGCAGCCATCATACTGCTAATAATAGCGGCAGACTAAACCAAGGCTTTAATTTTGAAACAAATTTTGCAGTTTGCATCACAGAATGTTTATTTTGTAAGCGTCCGACCCGACCACTTAACGCTAGTGCCGTACACATAAAAAAGGCCCTTTAAATAAAGAGCCTTCTCGACCGGAGTTTTAGCGCTTATTTGGCTAGTACATTCGCGGCAGTCAGGCCTTTTGGGCCGGACTCAATATCGAATTGAACGGTTTGACCAGGAGACAATGTTTTAAAACCTTCTCCCTTGATCACCGAGTGGTGAACAAAAACGTCCTCTTGACCTTCGGTGGGCTCAATAAAGCCAAAACCTTTGGTGTTGTTAAACCACTTTACAGTACCGGTTGCCATCTAAAAAACTCCTACTAATTAAAACTTAATGATTACGCAAAACCGCAAATGATTACCCAAGACAGCTCTTAGGCCTTCAACTCGCATAGATTAAGCGTAGCTAATTGTACTGTGATTTTTTGTGTAAGGCTATCGCCATGTTTGTGAGCCCGCAGCCCAAATCTTAAGTTTTAAAGGATCAATTAAACCCGACCATGTCTGTGGAATTATTTGCCTAAACGACGCTTGAAAACCTATTGCACATACCCAATCTCCTGGACAAGTAATTATTGATTGAGGTAAGCATTATGCGAATGGACAAACTAACCAGCAAATTTCAGTTGGCTCTGAGCGATGCGCAA
>CAVPMI010000020.1:0-42448 GCA_963705975.1 uncultured Pseudomonadota bacterium | reverse complement strand
GCAACCACGCAGCCTACTCTTTATAGAAAACGTCGGCAATTTGGTTTGCCCCTCGGCTTTTGATCTCGGTGAAGCACATAAAGTCGTAATCCTTTCGGTCACGGAAGGTGAAGATAAGCCGATAAAATATCCGGACATGTTTCGTGCCGCCGATTTAATGCTGTTAAATAAAATCGACCTATTACCGCATTTGGATTTCAACGTTGCTGAATGCATCGCTTATGCGAAACAGGTGAACCCACGCATCAAAGTGTTGTCCCTATCGGCTAAGACCGGGGAAGGCATGGAGAATTGGGTAAGTTGGTTGCGTGCGGAAATGGCTTTACAAGAGATAAGTTATGCATGAGAGACTTTGCGTTCCTAATATGCTTATAAATCTGTACGTCAATTAAGAAAATCCTATGTGTCTAGCTCTCCCTGCCCAAATCACTGCCATCCACACAGCCACCGGCATGGCGACAGCTTCGGTAGATAATGTGACTGTTGAAGTTTCCCTGGCTTTGGTGGATGACATCAAGATTGGCGATTATGTCTTGGTGCATGTCGGTTATGCGCTGAATAAATTAGATGAAGACGAAGCCCTAAAAACCTTGGCTTTGTTTGCTGAAGCCGGCTTAACCGGGAATGCATGAAATATATCAGTGAATTTCGTCGCCAAGATATAGCGCAACAACTCGCGGCGGCGATTCAACAAACTGCCAACCCTGAGCGTCATTACCGCTTGATGGAGTTCTGCGGCGGGCATACACACGCCATTTTCCGTTATGGCGTGCAGGATTTGCTACCGGCCAATGTCGAATTCATCCACGGCCCCGGCTGTCCGGTATGCGTACTGCCAACCGGACGGATAGACAATGCCATCCAACTGTCTGAACGGCAGGATGTCATACTCTGCACCTATGCGGATTTAATGCGGGTGCCGGCGACAGCGCGTAACAGCTTGCTGAAAGCCAAAGCCGGCGGCGCTGATATCCGTATGATTTACTCCACACAGGATGTATTACGTATTGCCAGGGAAAATCCTGAGCGGCAAGTGGTGTTTTTTGCGATCGGCTTCGAAACCACCACGCCGCCCACCGCAGTAGCGATAAAACAGGCCAAAGCGGCGGGTTTGACTAATTTTTCGGTATTCTGTAATCATGTATTGACCCCGGCGGCGATGCAGGCCATTTTGGACGCGCCGCAACCGGTCACCATTGATGGCTTTCTCGGTCCATCGCATGTCAGCGCGGTTATCGGCAGTAATGCTTACCAACCATTCGCGGCGCGGTACGGGAAACCTATCGTCATTGCCGGTTTCGAGCCCCTGGATGTGATGCAATCCGTGTTGATGCTGATTCGGCAGTTGAACGCCGGACGCAACGAGGTGGAAAACGAATATGCCCGCGCAGTGACTCCGGCAGGTAATTTGAAAGCACAAGCCTTGCTGCAAGAGATTTTCGCTATCCGGCCGCAGTTTGAATGGCGGGGATTGGGTTTGATCCCGAACAGCGCATTGCAATTGCAAGCGGACTTCGCGGAATTTGACGCCGAGCGACGCTTCAATCTACCGGCGATTCAAGCCTCTGATGCAAAGGGCTGTGAATGCCCGGCTATTTTACGCGGCGCAAAGAAGCCTCAGGATTGCAAATTACTGGGTACGGTTTGTACCCCGGAAAATCCGATGGGCTCGTGCATGGTGTCGTCAGAAGGTGCTTGTGCGGCCTATTGGTCGTATGGACGCTTAAGAGCGTAACAATGGCTAAAACCTATCTCTCACGTTTAAATCTCGCAACCGGCAAAGTAGATCTTAGTCACGGCGCTGGTGGGCGGGCGATGGCGCAATTGCTAGACGAATTGTTCATGAAGCATTTCGACAATGAGCTACTCAGGCAGCACAATGATAATGCGCTGTTTACGCCGCCTGCCGGTCGGTTGGTGATCAGCACCGACGGGCATGTGATTTCGCCCTTGTTTTTTCCCGGCGGCAACATCGGCTCCTTAGCGGTGCACGGGACAATTAATGATGTGGCGATGTCAGGCGCCGCGCCCTTATATCTGACGGCAGGATTTATTCTTGAAGAGGGGTTGCCCTTGGCTGAGCTGGAACAAATCGTTATCAGCATGGCTGCAGCCGCCAGCTTGGCCGGGACGCCTATTATCACCGGCGACACCAAAGTGGTGCAGCGCGGCAAAGGTGATGGGGTGTTCATTACTACCACTGGCCTCGGCGTCGTGCCTGAAGGCGTGCATATCTCCAGCGAACGCGCACAGCCGGGTTGTGCGATCTTACTCAGCGGTTCCATCGGTGATCATGGGGTGGCGGTGATGGCCAGCAGGGAAAATCTGCAATTCGGCACCAGCATCTTGTCGGATTCTGCGGCTTTGCATACGTTGGTCGCTGACATGGTGGCGGCAGCTCCGGCGGATATTCATTGTCTGCGTGATCCCACGCGCGGAGGCTTGGCGGCCGCACTGAATGAACTGGCGCAGCAATCCGGCGTAGGCATGGTGATCGACGAAGCGCAGATACCGGTGAAAGCGGAAGTCAAAGCCGCTTGCGAAATTCTTGGCCTGGACCCCTTGTATGTCGCCAACGAAGGCAAGTTAGCCTGCATCTGCGCGGCCTCAGCCGCCGAGCGATTATTGGCGGTAATGCGTAAGCACCCTTTAGGTTGTGATGCGATGCAGATCGGGGAAGTGACTGCCGACCCGCACGGCTTTGTGCAAATGCTGACCGGCTTTGGCGGTCGGCGGATTGTCGATTGGCCGGTGGGGGAGTTATTGCCGAGAATATGCTAACGCGATTAGTTACGCAGTAAAGACAGAATAGCGACCTCTGGCAGAATACCCCGACACCAAATTTTGACATTTAACGGAAGCAAAACTTCCGCCCTAACAAACAATCAGAGTTATAAAGATTGTAACTATTCAGCATGATTGCAAAAACTACTTTAGGAGCGGGCTATGCCCGCGATGAAGCCCTATCCAGTCCTAAAGGCCATATCGCGGGCATGGCCCGCGCCTACATTAAGATCTAAAAAAATTAACGCTGAATAGTTACTAAAGATTAACAACTTCGATAGCTAGGTTACGTTTTCGCTCTACCCAGCCTACGAAGTTGCCGCAAATTCGGAATAAAACGCATTGATTACGCAATCACCTTCTGAATTTTCGCTAAAATCCCTTTCGCATCCAGACCGCAGAGTTCCAGCAATTCTTCACGTGCGCCCTGCTCTATAAACTGGTCCGGCAGGCCAATGTTCAGCACCGGCATCAGGATGGATTGCGCTTGCAGGAATTCGTTGACTGCGCTGCCGGCGCCGCCGGCGATGACGTTTTCTTCAACAGTGACCAGAGTATCATGGCTTTTCGCCAATTCCAGAAGCAAAGCTTCATCCAGCGGCTTCACAAAGCGCATATTAACAACCGTCGCACCGAGTTGTTTACCGACTTCGACAGACGGCGCAACCATGCTGCCCCAGGCCAGAATAGCGATACGGCTTCCCTGATGTCTGATTTCGGCTTTACCGATAGGCAATTCAGTTAAGCCTTTCTCAATCACCGACCCCGGACCTTTGCCTCGCGGATAACGCACAGAAGCCGGGCCGGGATAATTATAACCGGTGGTCAGCATCTGCCGGCACTCGTTCTCGTCGGCAGGCGACATCACCAGCATATTCGGGATACAACGCAAAAAGCTGCAATCGAAACTGCCGGCATGGGTGGGACCATCCGGGCCGACCAAACCGGCTCTATCTAAGGCAAACAATACATCCAGATTTTGCAAGGCAACATCATGAATCAATTGATCATATGCGCGTTGCAAAAACGTGGAATAAATCGCCACCACGGGTTTTGCGCCCTGACAAGCTTGTCCGGCGGCCAACGTCACGGCATGTTGTTCGGCAATCGCCACATCGAAATAACGTGTTGGGAAGCGTTGCGAAAATTCCACCAGACCGGAGCCTTCGCGCATGGCCGGCGTAATGCCCAGCAAACGCTCGTCTATTTCCGCCATGTCGCACAACCAGCGGCCAAACACCTCGGTATAGCTGGGATGTTTGGACGGCTTGGCTTTCGGCAGACTATCTTTACTAGGATCGAAAGCCGGTACGCCATGATAGGCCAAAGGATCTTTCTCGGCCGGTTCGTAGCCCTTGCCTTTTTTCGTCACCACATGCAAAAACAACGGCCCGGTCAAATCTTTAAGATTCTCCAAAGTCGAGACCAGTCTATCGACATCGTGACCGTCTATCGGCCCGAAATAATTAAAGCCCAATTCCTCAAACAAAGTGCCGGGCACTATCATGCCTTTGACATGTTCCTCGGTTTTCCTTGCCAACTCCCAAACGCTAGGCATGCTGCTCAAAGCTTTCTTGCTTTCCTCGCGTACTGAAGAATACAGTTTGCTAGACAGCACCTTGGTCAGATAATTATTCATTGCCCCGACAGGCGGTGAAATCGACATTTCATTATCGTTTAAAATCACCAAGATATTGGCGTTCACATCGCCGGCGTGGTTCATCGCCTCAAACGCCATTCCGCCGGTGATGCTCCCATCGCCTATAATCGCCACCATTTTCTTATCTTCGCCACGTAACTGGGAGGCAATCGCCATACCCAGCGCGGCACTGATCGAGGTGCTGGAATGACCGACGCCAAAGGCGTCGTATTCGCTTTCCGCCCGGCTTGGGAAGGCCGATACCCCGCCCAAAGTGCGTATGGTCTGCATACGATCTTTGCGGCCGGTCAAAATCTTGTGCGGATAAGCCTGATGTCCAACATCCCAAACCAATTGGTCAACGGGGGTATTGAAGACATAGTGCAAGGCTACGGTCAGTTCCACGGTGCCAAGACCAGCGGAAAAATGTCCACCGGAAATACTGACGGTATGCGTTAAAAACCGGCGCAGTTCATCCGATAAAGCCTTGAGGTTTTCTCTTGCCAAAGCCCGAACGTCAGTAGGGCTATGGATGTCATTGAGTAAGGGATAATCGTCTGTCAGGTTCATAATCAGTATAAAGGCTCACGATAGAACATCAGGATGACGCCTATTTGAAACAAGGCGAACACTGAAATAAAACCGGCAATGTTTTTGCCGGGAGAATCAAGCTTAAGTTCCAGCCAACGACCGCAGGCTAAAATCAGGGAAAACACGCCCATCAAGGTATGACCAACTTGAATTAAAAAGGCGGATTTAGGTTCAAAACCCACGTGTGAATGCGCCAGCAACATCATGCCGCCGAAAGCAGCTAAAATCGGAAATACAAAAGGCAGCACGGTCTGGCTTTGGCTGAGACGAGCGCGGATTTCCATCCAGCCCAACACGAACACCAGCAGCGTGGCGATACGGTGTTGCAGGATTTCGCCATTATTGAATGTGCTCTCCCAGAAACCCTGAGGACCCAGCGGCCAGCTCTCCGCATCGCTACGAAAAAACAGGAACACACCCAGCAACATAAAGCCCACCGGCCAAAACCTAGCCCAATGAAAACGGCTGGAGTAAGACAACATGGCGAAAAAACTCATCGAGGTCAGGAAAATGCCAGCGATATTGTGGTTGTAATCCGACCAAGCTGTGGCCGCTTCGGAAGGGATCTGCCCGACGATAGCCACTCGACCTGGTTCACCGGCCAACAAGGCTTCATGAGTTGGCGACTCCCAGCGCGGTATGCGCGGGTGGAACATGTTTAAGACTTCTTCCCAACTTGCCGTTAAATGCGGAATATCTATAGACGGCGGCTGGGACGCCAAACCCGCGGCAGTAAACAAGATGGTGATCAAAATCAGCGATTCAGCTTCAATATAATACGGAACCCGAGCCGTCAAAGCATACAGACTGCGACTTTCAAAATATCTGGCCACAGCCTGTTTGTTTAACCAAGCTAAACCCAGCGCCAAACCCATCATCATGATTTTAACCATCAGCAAATTGCCGTAACCGGCGCCGATGAAGCCTTCGAAGGAGCCTATGTAATACCATGCCAAGGGCGTGCCTGAAACCAGTAAGACTACAACTGCCGTTATACCCACTGCGGCGAAACGTTGCAACAACAACGGCCAAAGTTCGATAGCTATAGCGTTATGTCTTTTTAATTGCCACACAGCCAGTAATTGAAAAACGCCACCGACCCACAGTGCCGCAGCCAATTGATGGATAGCCGTCAAGGTCATCAAAAAACCGCGGTCTTCCAGACGGCTGGCGCCATGCACCAACCAGGCGCCGGAAATCACTAACGGCGTAATGATCGCCAATGCCAACAACCAATTGGCTTTTGAGCGAGCGTCATTTTTCAAAAACCGGCCGATAAATATCACCAAACCAAAGGCGAAAACGGCTCTCACCATACCAGCCTGAAACTGTAAAGTTTCAAAAAACGCCGGAAAAGGTGACTTACCCAAAGTCGCCACCATCAACCACATTTTCAGGCCGATCTTGATAAGTTGGGTAATGACTAAAGCTTTGCTGCCGAAATGGATCAGACCGACCGACTTATCGAGCAAGGTGTTATTGTAAGCCGCACTATCCTGCCAGGCGCGCAACACAAACAAGCCCCAGAACACGCCGCCAACAACGATGGAATAGAAGGTGAGATCGACGCCGCCGACCAGAGAATCTAAATAATTGGCAATACCTTCCATAAAATTCACTTAGCTTTTTGCCCGACGAAAAATCGCAGCAAGTCTTCGCTAAGATGACCGTCAGCTGCAAATATTTTCAGTTTGATAGCGTACTCACCCGGTACTAGGGCAGGCAGAGCTAATACTACCTGACCGGGCTTATTTCCCGGCATAGCACTTATAGTTTGCATAGTGTCGCCCGCGCTGACCAAAAACACCTCGGACAAATCCAGCTCTATCTTCGCATTGAACGACAACTCCACTTGACTGGCCTGATTAACCGGCACCGGTTTAAGTTTCAGGGAGTTATGTGTCACGACCGCATGCGCAAAAGCCGTTTCAACGCTAAGCAAGGCCAAACAAAAAAATATCCCTTTTATAAACAGCATGTCATCATCCTTATTTTTTATTTTTAAGCGCATGAGTCGCTAGATTTTTACCTAAAGTCCAAATTGCCCCAGTTACCTGATGCGTATCAGAAATGGTTTTATCCAAAGAATTGACTATCCAATCCCGGTCTTTTTGCGTTAAATTCAACGGCGGCAATAATTTCACCACGTTCATGCCGTGTCCGGCGACTTGGCTCAAAATTCTATGTTCCTTAAACAACGGAATAGTGATCATCTGACAAAATAAGCCTTTGTTAGCAGCTTCTAACATCGCCCAAGCAGCTTTTAAGGTAAGACTCTTTGGCGCGCTAAATTCGATGGCAATCATTAAGCCTTTACCCCGTGCTTCCTTAAGGAATTCATAGCTATCAGCTCTGGAGTTAATGGTTTCTATGATGTCTGCACCAACTTTTGCACTGTTCTCCACCAGCCTTTCACTACGCAATACTTCCAGAGTCGCCAAACCGGCAGCCATTGCCATATTGGTTTTCGAGAACGTCGAGCCGTGCACGACTGCTCTATCCATCCGGTTAAACACGCTATCCATGATCTTGCTGGTCATCGCCACCCCGCCGACCGGAATAAAGCCGCCGGATAAAGCCTTAGCCATCAAGATCATATCCGGCTGAACGCCCCAATGTTCGATAGCCCAGAATTTTCCGGTACGCCCCATGCCAGTCTGGATTTCATCGGCAATAAACAGCGTGCCGTATTTTTGGCACAGTCTTTGGACTTCCGGCAGATAGTTATCATCAGGTATGTTGACGCCTTTGCCTTGAATCGGTTCGACAATAAAGGCTGCAAACTCCCTACTACTCAGGGCTTTTTCCAGGGCATCCAGGTCGTTGAAAGGCACCGCCTCACAATTAGGCAACAACGGACCGAAGCCTTCCTTGAAAATTTCTTCACCGTTCAAGGATAGTGCGCCAAGCGTCAAACCGTGAAAACTGTGCTCGCAATGCAAGATTCCGGAACGTTTTGTTGTATAGCGAGCAAATTTAATTGCGGCTTCAACGGCCTCCGCGCCGGAATTACAAAAGAACATTTTTTCCAGATTATCCGGCGTGGTAGCCAGTATTTCCTTGGCCAATAAACCGCTGAGCAAGGACACATCCATCTGCACTAAATTTGGTAATTCCAGAGTCAATGTTTCCTGTAAAGCGCTAATCACCGTAGGATGATTGCGGCCAATAGCGAACACCCCAAAACCACTCAATAAATCCAGATATTCGTTATCATCCTGGTCGTAAAGATATTGGCCGATCGCTCTTTTATAATTTCTGTCGAAACCGATAGTTCGCAACACCCTAACCATTTGATTATTAAGGTATTTCTCATGCAGATCGAACTTACTTTCGAAATGCTGAGAAAAAAGATCGGCAATGCTGAAAGACATGTAATACCTCGTGTGTGGTTACTTGTTGACGAGATTTATCTATATTACTTGCATAAAATCAAAGATATAAACGTCAAAATTTTTTGCTGTTAAAGTTTTTCAAAATTATATCTTGCCGAATAATTTTATATTTGTTTGAAATCAAGAAAATCGTTAAGTTTATTCCCTACGATTTTCAATGTCTTCTGCGCTGCATGGAAATGTAGCCCCAGTTTGATTAACGCTGGAATCTGCCAAGGATGCGTCAATAAATAGCCAAGTAATTTTGTTAATTCAATCTGTCCTTGAGCGTTTAATGCTTGCACGACAGCTTCCGGCAAATCCATGCTGACTGGATCTGCAATCGCCCGCACGATCAAGCAAGGTAAGTTTTTTATCTGCGCAACTTTAATCACCGCAGCACTTTCCATATCCAAGGCAACCGCTCCGGTTTTAGTATACAGGCTTTGCTTCTCACGACTGTCGGCAACTATATGGCTGCTTTCCTGCAAGGCGCCCGTGTTAATGGTCAGGCTTTCCAAAAACAGCGACTGTAAATGCTGCAAATCTTGGGCAACGGTACTAAAACGTTCACCTTGCTCCGAAAACACCCACTCCGGCAAACATAAATCGCCGGGCTGTAAATCCGGCGACAATGCAGCGGCGCAACCCCAGCTAATCAGAGTAGCGACGCCTTTATCAAACAAACTATGGGCAGCCTTGGCGGCATTCAGCGGACCGGCGCCTGCATAAACCACAAAAACGCCGTCATTTAACGCAAAGCATTCGCCCTGGACCGGCTTGCTGCTGGTCAATGTTGCCAGTTCTTCCGGCAAGGCAACGACAATGCCGACCGTCGGCCTGAACACAGCCTCTCTAGAGTTGTTGTCGCCGGTCACTTTTTGGTTAGTTCGTTACGATATCTAGCCAATGCCCACAATGGGAAAAACTTATCGTAGCCATGATATTTCAAATAGAACACCCTTGGAAAACCTGGCGCAGTAAAACATTTGTCTTCCCAAACCCCATCGACTTGTTGGGTGCGCAACAAAAAGTTAATACCGGCTTTGACTTCCGTGCTTTCCACTTCACCGGCTGCGATCAGACCTAAAATAGCCCAGGCGGTTTGGAAGGAAGTGCTGAAATGGAAACGCCCACGGTATTTTTGCTCATCATGGTAGCTAAGATTATCCTCACCCCAACCGCCGTCCGCGCGTTGTACGCTTTTCAGCCACGCCGCGGCATTGCGATACATAGGGTCGGACTTTGGCAGATTGGTTTGCTCCAATCCCAGCAAGGCCGACCAAGTACCGTAAATATAATTGGTTCCCCAGCGACCGAACCAGGAGCCATCAGCTTCCTGATCGCCACGAATATATTCTATGGTGGCTTCCAGCGCCGGCAAATACTCATCATGATTTTTAGCAACCCGCGCCATCAGCATCGCGCAACGGGCGCTGACATCAACCGTAGGCGGATCGAGCAAAGCACCGTGATCGGCAAACGGAATTTCGTTCAAATAATAATTAGTATTATCCACATCAAAGGCGCCGTAACCACCGTTTTTGGACTGCATGCCGACAATCCAGCGCGTAGCACTATGGATAGACTCTTCTAAATTTGGCAGACCTGATTCGGCCATTGCAAAACCTACTACTGCAGTATCGTCAACATCGGGATAATGCGGATTAGCAAATTGAAACGCCCAGCCGCCGCCGGCCAAGTTTGGACAGCGTACTTGCCAGTCGCCTGGTTCATCAGTCAGCTGTACGCTTTTCAACCAATCATAGGCCTTGGCCAGACTAGCTCCGGAACCTTTTTTATCGGCTTCCTGCACGGCTAAGGCCGCCAAAGCGGTATCCCATACCGGCGATAGGCAAGGTTGGCAATAAGCTTCCTGCTCCTTGATCACCAAAAGTTTATCTATAGCCTTTCGCGCCGTCACCACGTGCGGATGATCGCTTGGATAGCCGAGCAGCAGTAAGGCTTCATAGGCGTTAACCATAGCTGGAAAAATCGCCCCCAAGCCATCTTCGCCGTTCAGTCGTTCGGTAAACCAATCCAGCGCCTTTTGAATTGCCCGCTTATGCATGCGTTCCGGTATTAACGGACGCGTAACTCTGCCGAGTTTATCCAAGCCTAAGAATATTTTATTCAGCAGGGTGCGCTCAGGAAAATAATGGCGCTCTTCATCAGGATGCACTACAAACAGTTCCAGAATAGCAACTTTGTGCGGATTTTTAGCTTTGGCCTGCAAAGTGCAAAGGATAAATAAAGGCACCATCACTGTGCGCGACCAGTAAGAGACTTTATCCAGATGAAACGGAAACCATTTTGGAAACAACATGATTTCTACCGGGATGTAAGGCACTCCCCGCCAAGGCAGTTGTTCGAAAATAGCCAGCGCGATACGGGTAAACACATTGGATCGCGCCGCACCGCCTTGACTAAGAATCCAGTTTCGCAACTTGGTCATATGCGGGGCGTTTATACCATCGCCAGCCATTTTCAACGCATAATAGACTTTAACGCTACAACTAATATCGCCGGGGCCACCGATAAATAAAGGATAACTGCCGTCCGCAGACTGGCGCTTTCGTAGATAGACCGCCATTTTAGCCTGTAATTCTGTATCAATATCGTCCAAATAGTGCATCATCATGATGTATTCGGCCGGAATTGTGCAGTCGGCTTCTAATTCAAACACCCAGTAACCTTGCGGATTTTGTAGGCTTAGCACTTTACCGAGCGCACGTTCTATGGCGGCATTCAGCGAGGCAAGCGTATTTATCTTGGCCGCAGGGGTAGTCGATGCGTCGTTGCTAAGGGTCTCTACTTGGGCTTCAGTAAACATGGTAATTCCTTATTGTCCAGTATGCGATAGGGGTAAATATTGCCAGTCCGGGGTTTTCAGTTTACGGCTGACCAAATTGAAAAGTAATGACAACAGTAAATTACTGCGAGCAGTCAATTTGCTGACGACAATCGTCGTCTTAACGCTGTTGCGGCTGATTTTTACTTGATTGGATTCATTAAAATCCAGATTCTCTTTAATTTTTTTTAAGGTTAACACCGCCATGCCCAAGGCCCACAGACAAAAATTGCGGATACCGGTTTCGTAGCTAGGCAATAATTGCGTATAGGTCAATGCATTTTGCAGATGCCCTTGGGCAATGCCAATTAAGCGGCTGAGTCCAAGGCGGAAGTTTTGGTCATTGGTCGTCGGTGTCAGCTCTGCGAGATTGAAACCGGCTTCGGCAAAAATGTCTTGCGGCAGCCAGCAAACGCCGCGTTTAGCGTCATCCCAAATATCCTTCAGGATATTGGTCATTTGCAATCCTTGTCCGAAAGACACCGATAATTTCAATAATTGTTCCTGGTTCTGCGCGATATCTTGCGAATAATGGCAGAACAACTTCGCCAACATTTCGCCAACGCAACCGGCAACGTAATAGCAATATTCATCCATATCCCGCATGGTTTTCAAGCCGGCGTGCAAATCCAGCGCTTGATATACCGGCATACCTTTAGCCATAGTTTCCACACAAGCTGCCAATGCTTCTATTTGCTGGCTATCCAAGGAATGGGTAATCGCTATCACCCTGGGAATCAAATGCATCAGGCTGTGTTCAGCCGGTATGGTTTGCGTGGACAACAAAGGCGCCAACTCATCAGCAAAACTCTGCGCTTGCTCGCCGGTTTTCACTATGTCGATAAAAGCGGTACAAAAATATTTCTTTTGTTCGGCTGACAGCGAAACCTCGTCTTCGATAGTGTCAACGATTCTGCACAGTAAATATGCATTGGCGACAGCTTTATAAAGCGTCGCCGGCAACTGCGGAATAGTTAACGCAAAGGTACGCGACACACCTTCAAGCAGCACGGCCTGAAGCTCGTCATCAGCTAGCTGGACGAGAGATTCCGGGCTTTCGATCAAAGGTTGATGTCCGTTCATGTGTCTTAACTGGAAACTTTGTTGCAAGATTGGCGCTAATCATAGACTGTTTGTTGGTATTTTGCAAAGCACTGTTGCTCTATTACAAAAATCCCGATGCAACACACAGTTAAGTAACCTTAGCAAAGCCGGCTACTATAAAATAATTATTTTAATTACAATTAGTTAAGACGTATTTGTTGCACAGACCAACCAATATGGGTTTAGAAGAAAAATGTGTGTTATTTTAAATCATCACAAAACTCCTGTTGTTTTTTTGATTTAAATCTGGAGTGTTGTAAAAAAAAGTAGTATTCTTACCACAAAATTAGCTTTAACAACCGGCAATCGCGGAGACGTTCTCCAGATTTCATGACCTTAAGGCTAAAATTTAATCTTTACGGGCGCCATTATTGTTGTAAAATAGCAACACGCCCTCTGGTTTTATGAATTTTAGTATTGGAGAATGAATCTGTGAGTGTACCTTTACGTCAGCAAATCGCGGTAGGCAGTTATTTAATTAAGCAAAAAATCAAAGGGGTGAAAAAATACCCACTGGTTTTGATGCTCGAACCCTTATTCAGATGCAACCTGGCTTGCCACGGCTGCGGAAAAATAGATTACTCGGACGACATTCTCGACAAACGCCTGACAGTCCAGGAATGCCTTGACGCAGTGGACGAATGTGATGCGCCGATGGTTTCCATACCCGGCGGCGAACCGCTTATCCATAAAGAGATGCCACAAATTGTCGCCGGCATTATTGCTAGAAAAAAATTCGTCTATCTGTGCACCAACGCCCTGCTGCTCAGAAAAAGAATTAATGATTATACGCCTTCGCCTTACCTGACTTTTTCCATCCATTTAGATGGCAATAAAGACAGACACGACACTTCAGTTTGCCAAGAAGGTGTTTTCGATATAGCCGTCGAAGCCATCAAACTGGCGTTGAGCAAAGGCTTCCGCGTCACAGTTAATTGCACTTTGTTTCAAGGCGAAACCCCGGAAGAAGTTGCGCAATTCCTGGACTATGCCATGGAATTAGGCGTGGAAGGCGTCACCATCGCCCCGGGTTTCAGCTATGAACACGCCCCAAGACAAGATGTTTTTATCAAAGGCACCGATGTCAAAAACTTATTCCGCAGCATTTTCAAATTGGGCAAAAACCGCAATTGGAAATTGAATCATTCCTCTCTGTACCTGGATTATCTGGCGGGCAATCAAAACTACGACTGCACGCCTTGGGGCAACCCGACCCGTAACGTGTTCGGCTGGCAAAAACCCTGCTATTTGCTGGCTGACGAGGGCAATGCCAACTCCTTCCAGGAATTATTGGACGACACGCCTTGGGACAAATACGGCACTGTAAAAAATCCTAAATGCGCAAACTGCATGGCGCATTGCGGCTATGAAGCAACAGCCGTTGAAGACACCTTGAGACATCCGATTAAGGCTTTAATATCTACCATATTCGGACCAAAAACCTCAGGCGACATGGTGACGGAAAAAAACCCTAATTACGCAAATGACCGGAAAAAAAGCTCACTGGCTGAAATTCCTATCAAAATTGAATCTTAATAGCAGATTTTCTGACATTCATCTTTCATGAGTTTGGTAACAATTATGCTTAAAAAGATTATTTTCAGTTTTGTATTACTGCTCTGCCTAACCGTATCACCCCTCTGTCTAGCTGAAGAAATTTCAGCTAGACAAGTGGTAGAGGATTTTCAAAACGAACTTTTGGCTATCATGAAGGAAGGCAAGGCGCTGGGCTTCAAAGGCCGCTATGAAAAGCTGGATGTAGCAGTCAAAAAAAGCCATGACTTGCCTAAGATTGCGCGTAGCGTAGTAGGCAAGCAATGGGAAGAGTTGTCCGCAGATCAACAAGCCAAACTGGAGCAAGTATTTAGCCAGCTTAGTGTTTCAGCCTATGCGCACAATTTTAAGGATTACACGGGTGAAACCTTCACCTTCATATCTGAAGAAGAAGCCAGTCGCGGTGGGCAGGTTATCCATACCAATCTGCATATACCTGGAGAAAAAGATGTGAAATTCGATTATTGGATGAAGAAAAAAGCCGACGATTGGCGTATTAATAATATAATAGCAGACGGTGTCAGTGATTTTGCTTTAAAGCGCTCTGAATATGCAAGCGTACTTAGCAAAGAAGGGTTTGATGCGCTTATTGCAAAAATTACTGAAAAAATTGATAAATACGCCTCGCAATAACCATGCGCAATACCTTCAGGATTTTTTAATATGTTTTATGCAGGTCAATTAAAGCGCCGTAGCTCAACTATTACCAGCGTTTTATTGATTTCAACTGTATTGCTAGGCGGTTGTGCGAGTACAGCAAAACCCATTGCTCAAAGCGATACAAACAATGTTGATCCGTATGAGAACTTTAACAGAACCATGTTTAAGTTTAACGATCACCTTGATGACTATATAGCTAAACCCATCTCTGACACTTATCTTTGGGTAACGCCTGGATTTCTAAAATCCGGGGTTACCAACTTCTTTAGCAACCTAAAAGATATTAATGTCGTACTGAACGACCATTTGCAGGGAAAGTTTGGACAAGGCTTTGAAGATACCGGCCGGTTCCTAACAAACTCAACAGTCGGCATGCTGGGTTTAATTGATGTCGCCTCTGAGCTAGGTCTAAAAAAACACGAAGAAGACTTCGGGCAAACCTTAGCCGTATGGGGTGTACCGCAAGGCGCTTATCTGGTGCTGCCGATTCTAGGGCCAACCACAACCAGAGGCGTTCCAGGCGGGATATTTGACGTAGCCGCCAATCCAACTTCTTACGTCGGCATGCCGGTTAATTTAGTCGCCATGCTTAACACCCGCGCCAATGCCGAAGGCGCGTTAAAATTCATTGATGAAGCCGCCATAGACCCTTATGTGTTTACCCGTGAAGCGTTCTTACAAAATCAGAAACATTTAATTAATGACGGCAAAGTGGACGCCAATGTTGAAGTTCAACCATTGGAATATGACATAGACAGTGATGTCGATGAAAAGACTGCCGGCAATAAAGAGCAAAAACCCGCTGCCAGTGAAAACAACGGTTCAACCAACAACACCGAGCAATCTATGGACAATGCCGTGCTCGCACTCAATAAAGCCAGCGAGTCTATGGAAGAAGCGTCCTCCAAACTGGATAAGCTCAACAAAAAACATAAAAAAAAAAGACATTTTAGAGTTAAAAACCGCTAGCAAGCGGTTTTTAACAAACACTTAAACATTAAACTTCGTTCCCAACAATTCGACACTTTGTATCTGGCTGACTAACTTGGCTAAATAAGCTGACACCAACCCGCCAGTAGCGTCACCACCTTGAACCAAAAAGTCTGGGGTAATTTTTACATTTCCAGCGGCAATTTGTTTTGCTATCTCGATTGCTGTTACACCATTGCCGCCGATCGCTCTATTTTGCTGATCATAGGCTTCTGCGGTTGACTTCCCAATAGCTAAAATCGTGGCAGCCTCGGCCTCCCCCTTTACCCTTATTCCGGCTGCCTCGCCCTCTGAAATCAACCGCCTGGATTCGCCTTCCGCTTCAGCTGAAATCACAGTTTTAAGTTTTGCTTGTGTGGCGATTTGCACGCCAATTTCAGCCTCAACCAATTTGGGTTGCATATCGGCTTGCGCACGTTTTTTCTCCATCGTGGCGCGCTCATCCTGAGATGAACCCTCGGCCTTATACATTTCCATTTGTTCCCTGGCGATAATCCTTTGGGTTTGCGTGTCCATTAACTCTTGCGGTAAATTAATTTGACAAATCAAAACTGAAACACATTCAACATGATATTTCTCCAACTCAATACGTGCTCGGGCCTCGACCTTCATTTGCTCAACCTGACGATCCAGCATAAAACTCATGGCAGAGGTTTCGGACGCCTGATTTCTTAGCGATGACGCAACGGTAGGTTGAATCACATGCTGAACCAAATTATCGATAGAGCCTATTTTAGCAACCATATAAGGCGCTTGATCGGGTCGAACGCGAATAATGACTTTCATAGAAATTTCAATAGTAAAACCATCCTTGGAAATGACCATCAGCGGTTTGAATAGCGGATGATGATCTTCTGTCGCCCAATCAATAATTATATTGGTGGTATCAATAATATAACTGATCTCCGCACACAAATTTAAGTAATAACGCCCAGGGCCAATGACATTTTTTTGAATACCTCTATATCCTTCGGAAACCACATAGCGCTCTTGTCCACTCGCAAGCTCCGTTGCAGTCATTGACACCACATCTGCGGGAGGTTCAGCACCTACATTCGAGACAATCACAGCAACTTGCCCACGATTCACCTCGGTAATATGCTCATGAGAAATTGCAAACATAGCTGGATTGATATAGTAAGTTCCAGGTTTAAGTACATCAAGTTGTGGCCCTCTTTGGCCACCTGCATCCAGAAATAATGAAGCGTTCTGGTAGTCCATGTGGTTTTCCACTTTTTTAGCCACAAATTCATTATCAGGCAAAGGCGCGCCATCTAACGCTGTAACCAAGCCAATTTTTGCCACCGGGATAACAGTCGCGGGTCGCAGTTCTATCTCAAACAACGCAGTGTTTATTCGGTAAGCTCCCGGCATTAATACATCTATTTGCAGACCGCGCTGCCCACCATTATTCAGAAAAGCCTGACCATTTTCATAGTTACCGTGCCCTACAACATGCTTGGCCAGCAAGCGCCCAGGCGACATAGCCTCACCATCCATAGAAGTAATCACGCCAATTTGCCCCGGCGGCACAAACACCGCTTTTTCTTTCTTAACTTTAAACAAAGCAGTATTGATACGATAGCTGCCGGGTGGAATAATTTGCACTTGCGGACCCTTTTCTCCGCCGCCTAACAGAAATGCCTCTCCATCTTGAAATGAGTTGTGGGTATCAATGACCTTAGCAAATATATTGCCTTGCGAGATTGGACGACCATCGATTGACTCAATGATACCTACCTCATCATTATTGATGACCGTAAACGGCGCCTTATGGATACGGTACAGAAATGGAACCAAGAAATATAAACCGGGACCCAATACCCTTGCCTGCACACCAATTTCGTTTCTCATTGCAATAACCCGTCCATCCGGCATGGTGTTACCTAGATAACGTCGTTCTAAAATTGCAATTTCATTGCCTCTGACAACGACTATCGTACTTAAAAATAAATTAAGCGCCAGATAAGCAGCAATGCAAATTCCGATGATAATAAATATAAATGCTAAACCCATGATTTCTCTCCTACACGTGATTATTGATATTTCAGTGTCTAGTTTCCTCTGAATTATGGACAAGGCTATAGGCGTCAGCCCAACGACTTGATGCGCTCGGCAAAAAACGGCTTATTCGGGGTGAACGACGGAGATTAATCAACCCCAGCTCTGATAAAATAAGCTTACATATTCAGTTGCTCTTGGATAAGCCATGGATTTTCCTGACCCCTCTATTTTGTTCGATTGGTTTGCTGAGACCGTGCAAATACTTCAGCGACTTTTTATCGTGGTGGTGGCCGCATTTATTTGCATCCGCCTTAAAGGCTTGCGACAAGCCTTGCACGGTGCGAAATTAACCTGGCAACATAGCGTTGTGGCTATATTAACGTTCAGCTTGCTGGCTATCATCGGCACCCACAGCGGCGTTCTGATTGATATACATGACAACAGTTGGACAATGGATTTGTCTGAGGAGGTGCCGACAACATTAAAAACTACCCAAGCCATTGTTGGTTTTCGGGACACCATGACTTTAGTCGCCGGTTTGATAGGAGGCCCCCTGGTCGGCTTAGGCACCGGCATGATAGCCGGTGTCGAGCGCTACCAACTTGGCGGTTTTGCCGCTTTAGCCGGCAGCTTGGCGACACCTTTACTAGGCGGTTTTGCAGGTGCAGTGCGCTATTTGCGACCCGACTGGGTCAGCAAGGCTACAGGTGTATTGTGGATTGCGCTTATCGGAACCTTACTGCACAGGCTCATGATTTTAGCTATGGCGCAACCTTACCCCTCTGCCTTAACCTTATCCTGGATAGTCGTTGTCCCGGTTGGCATTGTTAACGTCTTAGGTTGCGTATTGTTTTTTTTGGTCATGCGCGATCTTGATCGCGACCGTTTAGTAAGTGAAGCCCGCGACGCCCGCCTGTTAATCGTGCAAGCAGAACTGCGGGCTTTACGGGCACAAGTCGATCCGCACTTTTTAAACAACTCGCTGAATGATCTCAAATCCTTGATCCGGCTAAACCCGGAACAGGCTAGAAACTATGTAGTGAAACTGGCGGATTTTTTTAACTATACCCGCCGCTTTGCCGGAACCGACACCATCAGTTTGTCTGAAGAAATCTTACAACTACAACGTTTTCTAGCCTTACAACGCTTCGGTTTGGCAGATAGGTTACAGGATACTATCAACATCCCTGGCGAACTACTGTCTACCCAGATACTGCCGGGTTGTCTTTTGACGCTGGTTGAAAATTCCTTAAAACATGGCTTTAAAGGACGCCCCGGACCTTGCTGCCTGGAAGTTACGGCGCAAACCACAGGCACAAACTTGCTATTACAAGTTAGCGATAATGGCCGGGGCATTAGTGCAGAGCGCTTACAAGAACTGGGTAAACATCCGGTCGAATCGGACAATAAAGGCGGTGGCGTGGCATTGCATCAGTTGTTGCAAAGCTTGCGTTTAACTTTTGGGAACCAAGTAGATTTAAGCTTTATAAGTGAACCAGAGAAAGGCACAGTCGCCCATTTAATGCAGCCAATCAGGATAAATTGCAGATGAAAAAGATACGTATCATCATCGTCGAGGACCGTTATCTCGCACGCGAAGAAATCAAATATTTATTATCTTTGCATCCAGATGTGCAGATAGTCGGAGAATTTGCCGACACCGCCAGCGCCTGGCCTCTACTGGAAGCCGGCGATGTTGACGGCGTGTTCCTGGACATTGACATTGATACCGAAGGCAGTCGCGCCGGTTTGGATTTGGCCTTACGCATAGATCGCTTGCCTTTGCCAAACATACCCTGGCTGGTTTTCACCACCGGTTTTGAGGAATTCGCGCTTGCTGCGCATCAAGTCCGTCCATTCGGCTATCTGGTTAAGCCGCTGGATGATGCCAAAATAGCCCAAGTATTGGATAAGATACGCAAAATAGCGGCTCAGCAAACCCCGGCAAAATCAACGCCGACCCGAATCGAGGTCAAACACAAAACGCTGACGCGCGGCGAAACCATCTGGTGTATTAAATATTTAAAACCTGAGGAAATTTTATATATTCAAGCCGAAAACAACGCGAACACCGTCAAGCTACAACTCGTCCAGGGAGAAATCCTGGACGGGGTATATATGCCGTTAAACCGTTGGAAAACCGAATACGCATTGCCGGAATTTATCCAAATTCACAAAAGTCATCTGGTAAATTTGCAGCATGTGAATGGTCATAAGCCAGACCTGTTTCGGATTGATGGCCACAACGTGACTTTTCGCGGTTCGAGCCAAGAATTGCCGGTCGGGAAAAGTTATTTGCCCGACTTATTAAAAGCCTTGGGCAAATAAACTGCTGCTACCTACCTCAATAATGCAACAAGGGAATGCACTTCATAGCCGGCCAGTTTTTCCCGACCGGCTAGAAAATCCAGTTCGACCACAAAAGCGCAGGCCACGACTGTCGCGCCGAGTTTTTCTATCAACTCGCAGCTGGCTTTAGCCGTGCCGCCGGTAGCCAATAAGTCATCGATTAACAAGACCTTATCGCCGCTATCCAGCGCATCGATATGCACTTCCAATTCCGCAGAACCGTATTCCAGATCATAGGAGACGCTTTGCACGTCATAAGGCAATTTGCCGGGTTTTCGTAGCGGAATAAACGGGATGCCCAATTCCCAAGCGACCAGCGCACCGAAAATAAAACCGCGCGCTTCCATGCCGGCCACGGCAGTGATGTCGCGGCATAAAAACGGTTGCAGTAATAAATGTATCGCCAAACGGCAGGCAGCCGGATCTTTTACCAGTGGGGTGATGTCTTTAAAAATAATACCCGGTTTTGGAAAATCGGGAATATCGCGAATTTTGTCTTTTAGTCTGTGCATGATTTAATTTTGATTAAATGTGATATGTAATGTTACGTTGTTCAAACTCTATAGCTAAACTATTCCGTCACCAGGCTTTAGCTTTCTTCCTGATCGCTTCATAGACATCCGCCATTGCCGTTGGAAAAGCCAAAGATTGCTGCCAAAATTCGGGAAAGTCGCCGCCTTTCTTCACTAACAATGCCGGCAGCGTTACGCTGTTTGCAGGGATGCTATCCTCCGGCAAACGCTTGGCGCTTTGCCAAAAAGCTTGATAGTCGCAAGGCCCGGACTGTTCCAAAACAATTGGCTGGGTAAAATACGACTGTACCGGCGCAAAAGCGGCTGTTTGTTCCTGCTCTCTGACCTGCACCAAAGCCTTACCCAACGGCGTTTGTTTGAGCTTTTTTAACAGATTACTTTGCGATAAGCCGCGTAACTCGAACAGCAGAAAGGGATCTTGATCCAATTGCGTAGAGAGGAAATAACTGAGACCGGCAATATGTTTGCAGGGATTTTCGTAATCAGGGCAGGAACAACTGGTTTTGAAATCTTTGGCGTTGTGCGGCAATAAATGCAGATCCAGCGCTGCAAACGGGATTTCGATATTATCCGGCATTTCGTTCAACAATAAGCGCGAAACGAAGGCGGCGCGGCTGCCAAGCTGATTAATCAGCAGCGCCCAATCCCCTTCGCTGATGTGGCTTAAGGAAATCGCCGTGTAGTAGGTGGGCTCCGTGTAGACGCCGAAATACGGGTTTTTATTACCACGGATCTTCGCCGTCATCACGCCGTCTTTCAATGTCCAGGATTTAATCCGGCTGCTGTTGGAATAACTGCGGCCACGGGCCAACCGTGGCGCATCTGTGAAGCGCTCCAGGGCCGCTATGAAACGTTGACCCCACCAAGTGCGGATGGCTTGCATGAATTTTCTCCGTTAATCGTCGAGAATCGCCGCCCGATTCAAAGCGATCAATTGCTTGAAAGCTTCGTTGTCGAGTTGCGCCATCCAGGATTCGTCGCTGCCGACAATGGCCCCGGCCACCTGCTTTTTATCTGTTATCATTTGATCGATGCGCTCCTCCAGCGTGCCCAGCGTCAGGAATTTGTGCACGAAAACATTGCGAGTTTGACCGATACGAAAGGCACGATCGGTGGCCTGATCTTCCACGGCCGGGTTCCACCAGCGGTCGAAATGAAACACATGATTAGCACGGGTTAAGGTAATGCCGACGCCCCCGGCTTTCAGTGACAGCACAAACACCGCCGGCGGCGATTCGGCATCCTGGAAGTGTGCTATCATCTGCTCGCGCTTACTGCGGGAAGTGCCGCCATGCAGATAATAGGTCTGACAATTTAAATGCGTCTTTAAATAGCGTTCTAATTGCGCGCCGATTTCGGTAAACTGCGTGAACACCAAGGCGCTTTCGCCTGCAGCCAATACCTCCGCCAGCATATCCGCCAGACGTTCCAACTTATGCGAGCGGTTGGCGTCAAACGGGCTATTGTCCTGCAAAAATTGCGCGGGATGATTGCAAATTTGCTTCAGCTTCATCAACGTAGACAGCATCAAGCCTTGCCGCTGTATGCCTTCGCTTTCTTCCAGTTGCGTCTGCACATCGCGCACCACAGCCTCGTACAATGAAGCCTGTTCGCGGCTAAGGTTGCAATATTGTTTATTCTCCACCTTATCCGGCAAATCCTTAATAATGTTAGGGTCGGTTTTCACCCGCCGTAAAATAAAAGGTTCAACCAAGCGTTTTAGATGCGCCGATTTGGCCGGGTCGCGGTCGCGCTGGATCGGGGTTTCAAACTGTTTACGGAAGCCGGCCTGTTTGCCCAGATAACCGGGATTGAGGAAGTTAAAGATCGACCATAAGTCCAGCAACCGGTTTTCCACCGGGGTGCCGGTGAGAGCCAATCTGTACCGCGCATCCAACTTGAATATGGCTTTGGTTTGCTTGGCTTCCGGGTTCTTGATGTTCTGCGCCTCGTCAAGCACGATACGATGCCAGCTTAACGCCGACAACAACGCTGCATCGCGCAGGGCCAAACTATATGAGACGATGACCACGTCTATTGCCAGCGCGGCCTGGGTGAATACTGCAACATCCTTGCAGCGCTCAGCACCATGGTGGATCAAAGTTTGTAACTGCGGCGCAAAGCGCTCGATTTCCTTTTGCCAATTTCCCAGCACCGAAGTCGGGGCAATCAGCAAAGTAGGCGGCTGGCGATCCGCCTGATTTTGTTCGTGCAGCAAGCGGGCAATCACCTGAATGGTTTTACCCAAGCCCATATCATCTGCCAAACACGCGCTAAGGCCAATTGAGTCCATAAACGTCAGCCAGGACAAACCGCGCTGCTGGTATTCCCGCAATTGCGCTTGCAAACCAGGAGGACTTTCTACCTGCTCTAGTTGGCTATGATCCCGCAGTTTGGCCAGCATGGCGGCCAGCGCATCATCCGGATCAATCTCGAATTCACTATCCGCATCGCCCGTGCGTTGCAACAAGGCCTGCATATTCAGGGGCTCGCCCGTTTCGCCCTGTTGCTTCCAGAAAGTCAACATCTCGGCCATGCGTTCTTTATCCAGCACCACCCATTGCCCACGGAATTGCACCAGCGGCGTTTTGGCGGCGACCAATTGCGCCCATTCATCGGCGGCTACGCTTTCGCCGCCCAGCGTCAAGTCGTAGCGATAGGCCAAAAGCTCGTCCATACTCAAACCCTTACGCTTGGCGGCGCTACCGGCCTTTTTACCGCTGGGCGCCGAACGCATGCGCAGTTTAGCGCGGCGGCGGCCTTGCGGCGTCCACCAGGCCGGCACGATGACCCTAAACCCTGCGCCTTCGAGTATCCAGGCGCTTTCGGTCAGGAAGGCAAACGCCGCATCCAGTTCCAAAGCCATGCCGGTGGGTTCGGCTGTATCCAGGGCAGCCCATAATTCCGGATAAATAACCGCCGCCTGACCGAGTTCCGCTAACAAAAACGTTTCAAAATTTTCCCCGAACGCTTTCAGCAAATAGTCGCGCTGCTGATTTTTCAAAGCCCAATAGTCTGCCAACGGAGTTTGCAAGGACGGATCCCGCCGCGACCAGACCAAAAACTCCATCCGCCAATGTTCAGGGCTTTCCGGGTTGGGTTCGTTTAGTTGCAAGGCCAATTGAAATAGCCGCTCCGCGCCACCGCCGATCACCCGCCGCCGCCATTTTTCCCATTGTTGACCAAAAGTTGCTTCTTTACTGGTGTACCAAGGTTCACCATCCGGTCGACTACACGCAAACGGCAGAAAAGTACCTTCGAGTTTTTTCTGGAACCCCAGCGTGAGCTTGGCTTGGGCGGCGGCTTGGCGTAATAGTACTTCTGCGCAATGCCGAAGCACGGAAGCGGCCTCATAACCCGGTGCAGCGCTGGACGGTAGACGTTCGGCGGCTTCGGTCAGCAATTCTGCATAGCGGTTGGAAACAAACTCCCAGCCCGCATGGAATTCATAGCGGCCTTTCTTTGGTTCCTGGCGACAACGTTGCGCCGGAATGTATTGGTCGTTAAGTAATAATTGCTTCAGCGCTTGGGTATAGTAGTACCAGAACAGGAAATCCTGCCCCGGACGGATTTCGTGGCCTTGAAATATCAACCGGTAATGCAGTTCGCTGATGGTGCTGATTGGGCTATCGACAAGCTGAAAGCAGCTTACTGTCCAACTAGCCCATTCCGCTTGTTCAAGTCGCTCATCCTCCAACTCGACCAGCAGTTCCGGGCATGGCAATGGCGCACCTTTTGCGGTTGGCAGCATTAAAGACGAGATTTCAATCTGACTGGGCAATGGCTTAAGCCCGGCGCTATCCTGTAGCCATTTTGTTAAAGCGTCGGCGTTTAAATGCCTTGGATGCAGGCTGGAATTTTTTGATTTGCTGGCTGCATCTGTTTCTATCCACAGCCGAAATCCGCCCAGTTGCAGGAAATCTTGTGTAGGCTCGGGCTGCCAGAATAGATGGAGGATGTTGGGCATAGAGTCAAATTTTCATATTGTATTAAGAGGGCTTTGCTTGCCTCACATACTGCTTCGGAAACACAAGCTAACCTTCGGTGACTTTGTCACTGACCCCCTGCATTATAAGAGTATTTAATATGCTTCTCTTTTAATTTATGCGGAGAATTTATTATGTTCATTCCAAATGTCGGCAGTATGGATCGCGCGGTACGTATCATAGCCGGTCTAGGTATTTTGAGTCTGGCTTTTATCGGACCACAAACTCCCTGGGGCTATCTGGGTTTGGTTCTGATCTTCACCGGACTTGTCAGATGGTGTCCTGCCTATCTGCCGTTTGGCATCAAGACTTGCAAACACTGAACCCTTGGCCGTAACGATATTATTTGTAACGTCTAGGCGTATGGATTTTGGGTAAGCTTTGCAGATGCTGATAGAATAAGGCTTTACCCTTGTCATTCTTTTGCTAGCTTAACCTAGAAAATGGCATTCATCAAACCTGATACGCATGGCTATGAATAGTCTTGAGCTTAAAGTTCTACCCATATTTGTGGCGGCGGCTTGTGTCGCCGCCATGTGGTTCGTCGCTTCGCAAACACCAGCCCTAGCCTTTATGATTCCCATTAAGCAGCTATTGGCACTGACACTAGCAACTACTGGCTTGATAATTGGTTTTGCCGGCGTCATTGCCTTTCGTAAAGCAAAAACTACCGTTAATCCAGTGAAACCTGGCAGTGCTTCCGTCTTGGTGACGTCAGGTATCTATCGCCACACCCGCAACCCCATGTACTTAGGGCTGCTATTGATCCTCGCCGGCTGCGCCACTCTATTTTCTCATCCATTGGCCTTCCTGGTTTTGACAGCTTTTGTGGCCTATATGAACCGCTTCCAAATCATTCCCGAGGAACGGGCGTTAGATTCGAAGTTTCAAGATGCATTTACTGCTTATAAACAGTCAGTACGCAGATGGCTATAAGGAAATAAGTATTTGATTGCGAAAATATCTAACTAATACCTGTGTAACTTAATCACTGTTAATTTATATCATTACTTTTATAGTATCTGTGCTTTGTAATATTTTCGGTCCTTGGGCAGAAAACAAAGCATCCATATAAACTTAATAAAGGTAGAAATTAATATGTTAGATTTAATATTCAGTTTTCTTACAAGTATTTTACATGTGAATTTAAGAGATCCACATGATATACCTTTTGCCTTACCGCTGGTATTTTGTGCGGTATTAGGTTATATCTTAAGCTTTATTGTTCTGAAGTTTATCGGCAATGAAAACAGACAGGATAGTGAGCAACAAGACTAATTGACCGGATAACCAGTCATTATTTTCTGCAAGGCATTTGTATCCACAAGTTCGATACTGCCGCGCTTCAAAATTAACCAACCCAGACTTTCAAAGCGCTTAAGATGCCGAGAAACCACTTCACGAACTGAGCCCATTTCCAGGGCCAGTTCGCCATGCGTTTTCATAATGAATTTTTCACCGTTAGCCAAAAGCACCCTGGCCAATTTCTGATCTATGGTTCCGAAGCTTAAATCTCCCATGCGCCTAATCACATCGGCTAATCGATTCGAAAAATTTCGGAACACAAATTCCCGAAAAAAGCCCGAATGATCAAGACAACGATGAAAGATACTTGAGGGAATAGCAAAAGCCGTGACTTCAGTTTCCGTGTAGCCTTCAGCCGGATAATCATTGCCGCCCAACAAACAGGAGGTGGTAAGCACACAGGAATCGCCGGGCTGTACATGATATAGCAAGACTTCCCGGCCATCCGCAGAGAGAATTTGGGTTTTAATGCTGCCGGAAAGCATCAGCAAATAATGTTCACAGGCTTTGCCAGGATAAAACAGCTGCTGCCCAAGCTGAAAATTAACCACTATCGCGGAATCCATTAATTGCCGGACGACATCATCGTTTGACTGCAAAAATTCCGGAAAATGCTGTTTCCACAAAGATTCGTGCATAGCCTTACCTTCCTGATGCAGACACAGAACTTGCTAAAGACGCAAACAAAATACCGCCAGACATGAATGCCGAAATGCTTTAAATTACTATTTGCGACAAACCATTATTTAGTTGGGGCCATCTCAAAAATAATGATTTCGGCTTCGCCTTGGCCTACGTTTTCCACAGTCATCACATCGCCTGTTTCCCAGAAAACCTCGCCGGCGTTGAAGATTTTAGTTTCCCCATTGTCTTCTATCCGTAATTGGCCTCTTACCACATAACGCGGACCCGGCCCTTCGTGGGTATGGGCCGGCGTTTTATAGCCTTTGGGAAATTGCACTCGGATCACATTCGCCAAAATACTGTTGCTTTGCAGGGTTAGCTTTTTTTTCAGCAATAATTGCCGCTCAATTGTCGCTGCCGCTTGCTTATCCTGTTCTGCATAAGCTGCAGTAGAAAAGAGCACCGGAAGTACCCACAGAACAAGCATTTTTATAATTTTTTTCATGGCCTTATCACTTTAAGAAGATCTATAAGACGATACTTTATCAGACTTGCTTAAGGGCTAGTGATAATTTCTTGCCGTAGTTTAAACTACTGGCCGATTTCCTTTTTCAGACGCAAGATAGCACCGCCAACCGCGTTAGATGCGGCGGAATACGTTGTACCCATTCCCAGCATGGTTTCGGCTTTCGAGTAGTCTTTGTTATTAATTTCTACAGCAACTTTCGCGGCCTCGGTATGAAATTCGGCGTGTTTTTTTATGCAATCTGTATGACTGCCCAATTGCCCAAACTGGGCTTTAGCCTCGCCATGCAGCCATTTTCCTAAATCACAACAGTTGTCTTTGGCGATAGTCGCCACATCCAGTTGTTCCTGCTTCATCATGGCTGAGCGGAATTTTGTTTTCCATTCGGCGTGTTTTTGTATTGCGGTGCTTAAATCCATACGTTTACTCCAAATTTGATAGGACAAATAGTCCGGGTTTTTTCGGATTTGAGTATAGTAGAAGTTCTTAATTTAGCCATGGAGTTGTCGGAAGGGTGGTTGGTTTAGTTTGCGGTTGGCTGGCTGAGTTTTTTTGAGTTCTTTAGTTTTTAATCCCTCGCGTTGCTAACACTTTGACGTCAGGGTGTTTTGTCAGAGGACGCACTAATAGCTTAAGTCGGCTCCTCCATCCAACAAAATACACTAACGCTAAAAACTGGTATATCTAGATTTAATACCAAGATTTTCTTCGAACATAAATAAAGGAAGTTAATCTAAAAGTAGCACTTGAAAATATTGAAATAGAAACATTATTTATCCCTTAATTACTTATGAAAGTCATTAATTAAATATTCACTTTTATGCATGGCTTTCACCACCTAGCTAAGTTAACAGCCAGTTTAACTGACTACGTGAATTCAAAATAATTTCATCAAATATCAAGATATTAGGGCTAGCTACTTAAAGCGGGACATCTACGAGGTTTAACCGTTCGCCCTGAGCCTGTCGAAGGATGAACGGTTAAGCCGCTCATGGTTCGACAAGCTCACCACGAACGTCTTAACCTTAAGCTGTCCCGCCTTAAGTGGGTAGCCGATATTAGTATTGGGCTCTTTATTATATACTTGAGGCAAATCATCACCTCTTTTACCTCCAAGTAAAAGTACATTTATGTCACCTGAGCAAATGTATGGTACAAAATCATTTCGATATCTTGTTGCATATTCTGGCTCATCCTGAACACCCATTCTGATCCAATCTGAACACCTATTCTGATTTAAGTTGAACACTGATTCTGATTTCAAGCTGAACACTTTTCTGAATTTTCCAGAATCGGTGTTCAACATGCCGGAATGACTGTTCAAGTTGCCAGAATCAAATCTAACGCATTGTTTTTGAAACCCGATTATCCTTTCCGGCTTTTTTGGAGAGGATATGTCAGCAAAGAGAACAAGCATGCGAAATTTAAGAGAAGTACTCCGGCTAAGTTACGGAAATTTTCAGAGTAGTTGTCGCCTCGACGGTTAAATCTTAAGCGGCTTTTTTGTTTTGAGTTGCCTTCTCAATACTAGGTTTACTATTAGCCTCAGGCTTGTCAGGATTAAGGTGGACTGCTTGAATGCTTTCCCAATTCCGCGTGTCACCAGTCCATCGCTTCGGGTTTCGATCACGAGCAGCCTCATAGACAGCTTTACGCTTAACCAGCAAGTCCTTGTCCAAGCCTTCATGGCGTTGTGTAGGCGTAACGAACTGGATGGCGCTATGGCGATGCTCGTTGTTGTACCAATCCACCAGGCCCGATACCCAATCACGCGCATCCGTTACCTTGGCAAATGGCTTTAGCGGATATTTTGGTCGATATTTTAAGGTCTTAAAGAGCGATTCTGAGTAAGGATTGTCGTTGCTTACCGAAGGTCTACTCAACGAGGGCATCACGCCGAGTTGTTGCAATGTAGACAGCATCGTAGCTCCTTTCATTGGGCTACCGTTGTCAGAGTGCAGTATAAGCTGGTTTGACTGTATACCTTCACGATAGCACAGATCGCGTAACAGCTCGCCTGCCAAGGCGCTGCTTTCCTCTGCATACACCTGCCAACCCACAATTTTTCGGCTAAAAATATCCATAAACAGGTAAAGATAGAAAAACTGCCCACAGATTGCCGATGGCAGATACGTGATATCCCAGCTATAGAGTTGATTAGGCGCTGTGGTGCAGATCGCGCGAGGTTTAGTACGGGGCTGAGATGGCCGCTCACTGCGACGGTGCGCCAGTTGGTTTTCTGCTTCCAGTATGCGATAAAAAGTCGATTCAGAGGCCAAATAGCTACCTTGATCCGCAAGTCGAGGCACGATCTGACTCGGCGGCAGATGCCCAAATTCGTCTGAATTGGCTACAGCCAATACCTTGGTTCGCTCAATTTCCGTGAGCTTATGCGGCGGCTGGTAGTCGCGTAAGGGGCGTTGATCGCAATGGATAGTCTCGCCCGTCTGCCAGCGTTGTAAGGTGCGTTCGCTCAAACCCAATACTTCACAGGCTTGTGCTTGTCGTGCGCCGGCTGTTTTTGATTCATTGAGTAAAAAAATCACTTGCTCGCGCTCTTCAAGGGACGTCATTCGACCTCTCCCCCCAAGAGCGCTCGGAACTTTTTTTGCAGAACCAACAGCGCGGCGGCTTCTGCTAAGGCTTTGTCTTTGCGTAATATTTGGCGCTCTAAGCTATGAACTTCTGTTTTGAGAATCGCTACCTCACGCTTATCAGATGTACCGCTCTGGGAACAGAAATCGGCTTTCCATTGCTCCAGTTGATGGACAAATACTCCTTGCTCTCGGCACCAGGCGTTTAAAGCCTCACCGCTCAATCCATACGCTTGATTTAAGGCATCAAGACGCTCTTCAGGACGCCAATCTTCTGGGCGTTTCGATTTCAACGGTAGAACAGGATTTTTGCCCAATTTGCTTCTTCTCATCCATGTTTTTAAGGTTTGTAAACTGATGTTCAAGTCGTCCGCGACGCCCTGAATCGATTGCTCATTTCCACGATTGTATACTTTTGCCAGCGCTTGCTCTTTAAAGTCTTCTGAATGCCTTGTATAGGTTTTCATTTCTAATCTCAAATTTAATTTTATTTAAAAATTTGAGACGACAACTATTCTGACGCGGGGGGGTTACAGCGCCGGATTAACCCGCAGGGCGCGACCCAAAATAGACTTTTATCAACAAAAACATAAAGTTTCAATCCACGCGCCCCCGCAGGGCGCGACCGCATTTGCCTTAGTAATTGAATTCAAAAGGGTAATATCCCAAAAAATGCGAATCATTCAAACCAAATACAAATAGCATTGTAATTCAAACAAGCTTTGAGAAAAAGACATACTTAATCAGTATGTTACATAGAAGGGATTAACAGTGATTTTTATGTTAGCATCACGTTCGCATTACAAAAGCAAAAGTCCGTTTAAATCCAACTCTTTTTTAGCACCGATATGCTCCACTTTACGCTGCCAGTTATATCTCGACGTTAAAATCCGGAAGAGCCACAAAACTATCCAGCAAGAATTTTTGGCGGCAGACTTTGGCATTCGTTTTAACTCAGTCGCAAGCATTCACCTGCACCCTTTGAAAAGGTGGATCAAGGATTATTTATTTAAAAAATCTCCCCTAACCCCTCTTTTTCAAAGAAGGGAACTGAACGCTTACACTCAAACTGTCTTATAAACGCGTAAGTGTTAAACTTCCCCCACAACATATGAAAAGTCTGATAACATACAAATAAAGTTAACATAAATCTAGCATGAAAAATAACCCCACGCAACTAAATTTAAAATGGGAGCAACGCCAGCGCTTAACCTTGTTGGAAGCAACTGTGTTTTGGAGCGGCGAAGTCAGCACCGGCTCTTTATTACAGCACTTTGGCATCAGCCGGGTGCAGGCTTCCAAGGACTTAACGCTGTATCAAAGCCTTTACCCGGACAATATCCGTTACGACCGGAACTTGAAGCGCTATGTGATAACCGACACCTTCAGCGCCGGTTTTATGCAGGGTACAGCCCGCGAATTTTTGCAGATATTACAAATCCCACCCGGCGACAACGCCGGAGCCTTAGTGGCCTTAGCGGATAATCTACCGAAGGTGGAATTATTGGAGCCGGCGTTCAGACAAATACAGCAAAGTGTTTTACAGACGATTAATCAGGCAATCGTCACCAGAAAAGAGGTATTGGTTAACTATCAATCCATGTCACGCACGGTACCCGTAGAGCATCGCTTATGTCCGCATACTTTAGTCTTTGACGGCTTGCGCTGGCATGCGCGGTGTTACAGCTATACCCATCAAGAATATAGAGACTTTGTTCTGGCGCGGATGTTGGCGGCGGAATTGGCGGATGCGGCAGAGCATGAAGCCGATGAGGATGTGTTATGGCAGACGTTTATTTCCGTAAAAATCGGGCCGCATCCCGGATTGAGCGCCACGCAAAAAAGCGCGGTCGAATTCGATTACGGCATGTTGAATGGCATGTTGGAGCAAACCATCAGAGCCGCTTTAACGCCCTATTTTTTACGCAGCATGCGCATAGGCTCTGATGATTTACTGAGAAAGCCGATGGAACAGCAGATAGTATTATTGAACAGAGCTGAAATACAGACTTATTGTTCGTTTTAGCCTGACGGATTAATCACTTTAGGTCTACCAACGACTTAAAGCCTTATCGCTGGCGTGGCCCGCTCCTACAATACCTTAACAATTAATTTGCAACGCGTCCCGCGCTCTCAGGGCAACAGCACTGCCGCTCCATCAAAGCGTCCGGCGCGTAAATCGGCCAGCGCTTGGTTGGCCTGTTGCAGCGGATACGTGGTGACTTTAGTGACAATGCCGAGTTTCGGCGCCAGTTGCAGAAAATCTAGGCCATCCTGACGAGTAAGATTGGCGACCGATAACACCTGCCGTTCTTCCCATAACAGCCGATACGGAAAACTCGGAATATCGCTCATATGAATGCCGGCGCACACCACTCGGCCACCCTTGCGCACGGCTTGCAGGGCCAGCGGCACTAATGCGCCGACCGGTGCAAAGATAATAGCTGCGTCCAATGGTTCCGGTGGGGGCTGATCCGAGCCGCCGGCCCACTGCGCGCCAAGGCTGCGTGCAAAAGCCTGGGTAGTGGCGTCACCCGGCTGGGTAAAGGCAAACACCGTGCGGCCTTGAGTCTGCGCAACTTGCGCCAGAATATGGGCAGCCGCCCCAAAACCGTACAGCCCAAGTTTTTTGCCTGGGCCGGCTATACTCAGCGCCCGCCAGCCGATCAATCCGGCGCATAACAGCGGAACCAGCGCCGCATCTTCGCCGGTTTCCCCCAAGGGAAAGGCAAAACGGGCGTCGGCCAGCACGGCCGTAGCGAAACCGCCATGCCGGGTATAACCAGTAAACAAGGGGCTATTGCAAAGATTTTCTTGGTTGTGTTGGCAATAAGAACAAATGCCGCAAGTATGGCCCAGCCACGGCACGCCGACCCGCTGGCCGATTTGCAAGCCCTGGACGCCGCTGCCGATAGCCTCGATTCTGCCGATGATTTCATGACCGGGGATAATAGGCGTCAGCGGGTTGGGCAGTTCGCCGTCAACCACATGTAGATCTGTGCGACAAACACCGCAAGCAGAAATTTTGATGCGGATTTCACCAGCGGCCGGTTGCGGGTCCGGAAGTTCCGTCCATTGCAGTGCAGTTCCGGTTTTTTTCAGTAGCATGGCATGCATGGCATTATCCTGTTTGGGCTAAACTCACTTGCCTATTCCTACTCGCGTCAACAAAGCCTCCATTTTCTTGACACTAAGGTCGCATCCTTCCACACTAGCCTGTACCTTAGTCTTAAAACTTATGCCAATGTTATCGCCGCTGTTTTCCCGTTCAGCATATTCGTTTAGCAGATGGCAGGCGTCTGTCATCGCTTGTTCCGTTTTATCAAATTCATCAGTGTCCGGCAACTGATCAGCATCGTTCAGCATCATCAATCGACTGCCAAGTTCGTTCTGATGCCGAAATACTGCTTCGGCATAGCCGGAAAAACTGGTTTGCCCCGTATTGGCCGGTAGCGTGGCACATGCACTCAAAGTAAGCAGCAAGGCTAAAATAAGCGATCCGAACTTAGTTCTGGAATATTCCAGCAAAATATTTTTTATCATCAACTTGGACAGTACGCTCAACAATATATTTAAAATCAATGCTATATATCGACACAGCAAGAAACGGCTCGGAAAAAACTGAATTACCACGCGCATGGATTATCAATTTTCATCATTATAAGTTAGATAGACGACTTGATTGAGTTCAAGTTCAAAACTCAAAATATTTCAGCCATATTACACTTCTTCTGCCGGAAAGGACTTGCTTAGGCTGCTAGCCTCCCTTACTTTAATTTACTTGCCAATAATTTTAGTTAGACTATACTTATTTCGTTCGTGTATATCTAACTAGTCTGATTACTTTTTTTTCTGACTTTTATTAACTAAGTAAAGGAAATCGCATGCTAAACAATTTTATCCGAAACACATTATATAAGCCTAAAGAACTAGTTTTATTAACTTTATCCTTCTGCTTATCGTCACCAGCAAGTGCTTTAGATTTTAACCTTAATCCAGTCAGCGTCAGCCCTGGAAGCCCATCCATTAGCGCAGATACTTTGATCGCGGGTGAAGTCTCCAATATCTCTTTTACAGACAACATCGGCGATTTCCAAGAAAATGGCTTTGGATTGATCAATGGCGCGCAACTTAACGGCTCAACGCTTACGGGTACTGGTCTTGCCTATACCTTAGATGGTGCAACTACCACTGCTTCGCAGGCTGGATCGTATAGTTTATATTTTCAATTTTCTGACACTGGAAATGCTGCTACAGGCCAACTTTATTCCGGGTCTTTTTCTTTCTATGCTGTCAGTGGCCAGTCAACTTTCAGTATCACTAACGCCAATATTGCCCAGGAAACCAATGTCGGCACACCTATCTTATTAGGATCAGCGGCCATTTATAGCGGCGCCTTAGGTACAACCCCAAATGGCTTATCTGCAAACGTAACCTCTGCCACCTATACGCCGACAGCTGCCGGCTCGGCTTTTTTTGGCTTAACCGATCCGACATATGCATTGTCAGCTGGTTTTTCACATAGTTTTGTCGACGGCGGCATTGTACCAACCGGTGCAGGATATAATATTTATGGTGGTTATGACACCCTAAGCTTTAGCTCGGCTTCGGCGACCCCGGAGTTACAGGAATGGCTCATGCTGATAATTGGCTTACCATGCATTACCTGGATGGCAAAGCGTAGGCAAGCCACTGATGTTTCTAGCTCATTTTTGGGCAGTAAACACGCAATACTCAGTTAAGCTTTCTTTGAATAAGCGATGCTGGGCCAAACCGACCAAGTAATTGGCGGTTTGCGCCTTGGAACGTAAACCCAGCCATTGGCTAATTTTTTGCACCGGCTGTAAACGTTTGGCGACTTTAAACATGTAATCCGCAGAGGGCAGCGTCTGAGCAGTAATATCCTGGCACTGGATTGCCTGAAAACCTTGCAGTGCCAATAACTGCGAAAATTCATCACCCGCACAAAGATTGGGCACCGCCCAACCATTAAGACAGGTACGAACGGCTTGCCACTGCTGTTCGTTAAACCTGCGTTGCAGCAAAAAACCATCGCAAACGACCAAGCGGCCATTTTTGCGCAATACTCGATAAGCTTCGCGCAAAAAATCCGCTTTATTTAGAGCGTGGCAAGAGCTTTCTAAAGCCCAGACCACATCGAAGGACTCATCGGCGAAGGGCGTAGCGCAAAAATCCGCCACTTCGAAGTTGACTAAATCGCCGACGCCGTGCCGCCGGGCGTGCTGCCTGGCAAATCCCGCCTGCTTGGCGCTGATGGTGATGCCGGTAACCCGGTTGCTGTGCTGTTTAGCCATCCAGATGGTACTGCCGCCTATGCCGCAGCCGGCGTCCAGCACTCGGTCGCCGCTTTCTATCCCGGCTAATTCATAGAGTAGGCGATTTTTATTCAGCAAAGCCTGATGCTGATTATAAGGCTTTGCTTCGTCCCAATAGCCGTAATGCAGAGCTAGATTATCCCGGTTACACCAAGCCACTAGATAATCGCGATAACAATCATCGTAGTGTTTAATGGCGTCGGCTTGCAGCTCTTCACTAGAGAGTAAGGCGTCGTGACGCAGGTTTTGATCGCGATAATCTTGATTGGGTTCTAAAGTGTACATCTTCGATAAAATGGCTAAGCTAACTCGCCATTATAATTCAGATCGCCGATCAACTTCATGACTGTCGCTGGATTTTGGTTTGCAGGCAAAGCAATATCCAGCACTTTGCACACGTGTTTAATGGGCAAGTTGCTGATTTGTTCCAACTCAACCCCGTAGCGTATCTTGAATAAGCGCCGCTGCTTACCTGGCGGCAGCATGACCATTATTTCCGTCAAGCGTTGGTCTATGGCTAGTCTGGCCAGCAAAAGCTCTGGACTGAACATTAAAGCCGCCTCAGTTGTACTGCGCGCCTGCTCCACGGCATCGGCGGTTACGGTTTTATCACGCATAGCCTGCAAGCGGCTGCTTTTGCCCGGCGTGACCAAACTTACACCACTCGGACTTACGGGGCTCTTTTGATTCTTTTGCATGTTAAACGTGTTCGTTAGCGTGGGCTGTTTCATGAATTAAATTGCGTATCACCACCGAAGCGCAAACCCCGCCGAAAGCCGCCGGCAAATAAGAGATGGTGCCGTAGGCGGATTTTTTGTAGTTGCTGCCATCAGTAAACATCAAAGACTCCTTGATCACCACTTCCGGCGAAAACACCACTTTGACACCGCGATGTATGCCTAATTTTCGCAGCCGAATGCGGATAAATTGCGCAAAAGGACAATTATAGGTTTTGGAAATATCCACCACTTTTAAATGTGTTGGATCAAGCTTACCGCCGGCGCCCATAGAACTAATGATTTTTAGTTTTCTGGCTTTGGCGGCGCAGATCAAGGTAAGTTTCGGCGTCAAACTATCTATCGCGTCTACGACATAGTCATAATGCTGACTTAATAAATCGGCGGCGGTATGCGGGGTGATAAACTCATGCTTGATGGTAAGTTTTAAATCCGGATTAATCGCCAATAAACGCTCGCCCATCACGTCGGCTTTGGATTGACCGTGCGTAGTGGCTAGCGCCGGCAGTTGCCGATTGCGATTGCTGGGATCAACCACGTCACCGTCAACGATAGTCATTTGCCCTACTCCGGCCCGGCAAATGAATTCAGCGGCAAATGAGCCGACGCCGCCCATGCCTACCACCAACACATGCGCTTGCTGCAATTTATCCAGTTTCGGCTTGCCGATTAATAATTCGGTACGGGATAGCCAGCTTAAATCAGTCATGTAGAAATACTCTTTGAAAATTGCTCAGCAATTGTTGTTGTAATGTTTCGAGTTCCAATCCCAGGATTTTAGCTGCGGCGGCATAAATTTCACGTATTGAAATTTCAGCGGCATCCGTCTCTAAAAACAGCTTATCCAAGGGCGTCTCAGACATTACTTTACAGAGATTAGCATTACCATGCAGCAAGGCTTGGCCAAAGGACAGATAAAAATCCTGCCGGATTAATTGTCTTGCCAATTCCGGCCTGCCGGTAAAGCCGTGGATTATCCAGGGCACAGCGCTGCGGCAATGCTTTTTGCACTGAGTCAGTTCATTAAAGGCGCGGACGCAGTGGATGATCAGCGGCTTATGGAATTTTTCCGCCAACGCGATTTGACTGTTAAACACGCCCATCTGCACGGTTAAGTCAGTATCTATGGCTTTATCCAACCCGCATTCGCCTATGCCCAGCAGATTTGGGTCGTCAAGCACAGCAGTGATTTTAGCCAAAGCAGCCTGACAGTCTTGCCGGTCAATAAACCAGGGGTGTAAGCCTAGCGTATAAAAACCTGGTTGGGTATCGACAGGATTAAATTCATGGGTATCAAAGCTGCGAATTTCGTGCGGATAATCTGACTTGGCTTTATGGCAGTGGATATCAATGACGCCATGCTCTATGACTTCAGCAGTTTCACGGTGGGTTAGCGTATTGCCCTCAATGGCGTTGGAGGTATACGTCAACTCCACGTCGTAATATTTTTGCAGATGCGCTAAGGCTTGTGCCGACAGTGGCCGCAGCAGGTCAAGTTGGGTCTTTTTTACCTGAATGGCGGCTAAGATGGTGTCCATGATTTTTACGACCCTGTTTTGTATAAATTCAGTTCCGGCGCAATGTCCGCTTGTATCCACGATTAGCCATTTTTAGCATTATTTAATGGTGATAGGCTTTAATCGCTGGTCAATAAATCCCTATAGCAAGGTATAATACCCCCATCTATTCCTCAGCAGAAAAACAATGGCGCAATATATTTTTTCCATGAACCGGGTCGGCAAGGTAGTTCCGCCCAAAAAGCATATACTTAAGGATATTTCTCTGTCATTTTTTCCGGGCGCTAAAATTGGCGTACTGGGTCTAAACGGCTCAGGGAAGTCTACATTGCTGCGGATCATGGCCGGAATCGACAAGGAAATCGAAGGCGAAGCCATCCCGTTAAAAGGCATTAATATCGGCTATCTGCCGCAGGAACCCCAGCTTGATCTGACGAAAACCGTACGCGGCAACATCGAAGAAGCCGTAGCGGGGATCAAGGAAACCTTGGCTAAACTAGATGCCGTTTACGCCGCTTATGCCGATGCTGACGCCGATTTCGATAAGCTTGCCGCCGAGCAAGCGCGTCTGGAAGATATTATTAATGCTTGCGATGGGCACAATTTGGATCGCACGCTGGAAATTGCTGCCGACGCTTTGCGCTTACCGGATTGGGATGCGGATGTCAGCAAATTATCCGGCGGTGAAAAACGCCGCGTGGCGCTTTGCCGGTTACTGCTGTCCAAACCGGACATGCTGCTGCTGGATGAACCGACCAACCATTTGGATGCCGAATCCGTAGCTTGGCTGGAACGCTTCCTCCACGACTATCCCGGCACTGTGGTAGCGGTAACGCATGACCGTTATTTCCTGGACAATGTCGCCGGCTGGATTTTAGAGCTGGATCGCGGCATGGGCATACCTTGGGAAGGCAATTACTCTTCCTGGCTGGAACAAAAAGAAAAGCGCCTGGAACTAGAAGAGAAACAGGAAAGCTCCCGGCAAAAAGCCATGAAAGCCGAGTTGGAATGGGTACGCTCTAATCAAAAAGGCCGGCATGCCAAAAGCAAGGCGCGTCTGGCGCGCTTTGACGAACTTTCTTCGGCTGAGGCGCAAAAACGTAACGAAACCCAAGAAATCTTCATTCCGCCCGGTCCGCGGCTTGGCGATGTGGTGATAGAAGGGAATGAGATCAGCAAAGCCTTCGGTGAGCGTTTATTAATCGACAAACTCAGCTTCAAACTACCGCCTGGCGGCATTGTCGGCATTATTGGGCCGAACGGCGCGGGTAAAACCACGCTATTTAGAATGATGGCCGGCTTTGAAAAAGCCGACGCCGGGACAATCACCATCGGCCAAACCGTGCAAATGTCCTATGTAGATCAATTACGCGACGACATGGACGATAGCAAAACCGTCTGGCAAGAAGTGTCCGACGGCCTGGACATTATCACTGTCGGAAAATACGAAACCCCATCCCGCGCCTACCTGGGGCGTTTCAATTTTAAAGGCCAGGATCAACAAAAACGCATCGGCGAATTATCAGGCGGGGAACGCAATCGCGTACATCTGGCCAAATTATTAAAAAGCGGCGGCAATGTTTTGTTACTTGACGAACCAACTAACGATTTGGATGTCGAAACTTTACGCGCTTTGGAAGAAGCCTTATTAGCCTTTCCGGGCTGCGCGGTGGTTATTTCGCATGATCGCTGGTTCCTGGATCGGATTGCCACGCATATGCTGGCCTTTGAAGGCGATAGCCAAGTGGTCTGGTTTGAAGGTAACTATGCCGATTACGAAGCCGACAGGCATCGCCGACTGGGTACCGATGCGGATAACCCACATCGGCTGAAGTATAAAAAAATTGTCTAACTTAAGATTATATTAAGCTTACAAAAATATAATACTCACTAGACTTCGAGCTGGTTTGCGTTACTATTAAAGGCAGGCTTGCTTGACATGCGGAAAAATAAATCCGTTAAAACTTGAAATATCTAAGAAATGACCCAAGATACAGCTTTTGAATTAAGATCATACCGCTCCGAGTTGAAATCGGCCTATTTAGCAGGTATCGTATCCATCATAGCGCACAATAATAAGGAGAAATAGGATGTCGAAAGCCCAAAATTTGCAGGACAATTTTTTAAACGCCCTGAGAAAAGAACATACGCCTGTATCTATTTTTTTGGTCAACGGCATAAAATTGCAAGGTCGGGTGGACTCTTTCGACCAATACGTGGTGATGTTGAAAAACACTGTGAACCAAATGGTGTATAAACATGCAATATCCACTATCGTGCCCGGTAAAAATGTCACCATGACCCGCGACCCCGAGCCTGGTAACGAAGGATAAGAGAGTATTTTGTTCGAACGTCCGGAAACAGGTGAACGCGCAATTCTCGTTCACCTGAATTTACAAGTCGGCCAGGAAGATTTGGATGAGCTCAAGGAATTAACCAAATCTGCAGGCGCCCAGGTTGTGTATGTGGTGACAGGCAGCCGGCAACGCCCGGATCCGAAATTTTTCGTCGGTTCCGGTAAAGTTGACGAAATTAAAGCTGCTGTACTTGAGCATGCCGCCGAGATCATCATTTTTAATCATGCCTTGACCCCCAGCCAGGAACGCAATCTAGAAAAAGCCTTGGAAGTGCGGGTAGTAGATAGAAACGGTTTAATCCTGGACATTTTTGCCCAACGCGCTCAAACTTTTGAGGGCAAACTCCAAGTTGAACTTGCACAACTCCGGCATTTATCCACCCGCCTGATTCGCGGCTGGACGCATTTAGAGCGGCAAAAAGGCGGCATAGGCTTACGGGGGCCCGGCGAGACTCAGCTTGAGACTGACCGGCGATTGTTAGCCGTGCGCATCAAGCAAATTCAGCAGCGGTTAGGTAAAGTCGAGAAACAGCGTCATCAAGGCCGCAGCAAACGTAAAAAAGCTGAAATTCCGACCGTTTCGCTGGTGGGTTATACCAATGCCGGCAAATCCACTTTATTCAATACCCTAACCGGCGCTGATATTTATGCGGCCGATCAATTATTCGCCACTCTGGACCCGACTTTACGGCAATTTCCGTTAAATAATGGCGGCGAACTGATTCTAGCCGATACAGTAGGTTTTATCCGGCATTTACCGCATGAGCTAGTGGCCGCGTTTCGCTCGACCTTGCAGGAAGCCAGCGAAGCCGACTTGTTACTGCATGTCATCGACGCCGCCGCTGAAGATAGGGAAGACACCATATTCCATGTGAATCAGGTTTTAAACGACATAGACGCCGGCAAGATTCCGCAATTAAACGTCTTTAATAAAATTGATTTACTGGAAGACGTAGCACCGCATATCGACTATGACGCCGACGGCAAACCGGTTAGCGTCTGGCTGTCCGCCCAAACCGGCAACGGCTGTGAGTTACTGCATCAAGTGCTTTGCGAGCTGTTCTCCAGCAGTAAAGTGCAACGCAAATGTTTTTTACCTGCCCGAGAAGCCGGCGTTAAAGCCAAACTTTTCGGTTTTACCCGCATCATTGCCGAAACCATTAATGAGCAGGGCGATTGCGAATTAACCATAGAAATCGACAAAAAAAATCTCGGCCTACTTAAAGATATTCGGATTGAGGAATAGTGCAAATCCTTAAGTGTTGCGGACTTATTTTCTCGACTCTGACTATTTTACGGTAGAATGGCAGCCCTTTAGGCTGAAATTTCTGATCCGTCAAACGATTTTACAGCCGGATAAAATGCCAACAAAAGCTGCTAGCGCTGATGTTTATTGATAACGGTTTTTAAAAATATTTAAAATCCAATTGGAGTATCTTGTATGTCTTGGAATGAGCCCGGTGGCGACAAAAAAGACCCCTGGAGCGGTCGCAACAACGACCAAAAATCCCCGCCAGATCTGGACGAAGTTCTACGTTCGTTGCAGGAAAAATTGGGCGGTATTTTTGGCGGTGGAGGCGGTTCCAATCCAGAAAACTCTTCAGCGACTGGCGCCCCATTGAAAACCTTGGGCTATCTGGCAGCAGGCGCAGCAGTACTCTGGGGCTTGAGCGGTTTCTATACCGTGGACGAAGGCACCAAAGGCATAGTCACCCGCTTTGGCGCTTATGTCAGCACGACCCAACCCGGTTTAAACTGGCATATCCCGGCGCCGATTGAACAGTATCAAATCGTCAATGTCGAGCAACAACGCTTTATTGAGGTCGGTTACCGTTCCGGCGGCGGCCAAGCCACCGGCTCAGTTCCCAAAGAAGCCATGATGCTGACCAAGGATGAAAACATCGTCGATGTACGGCTGGCGGTGCAATATCAGGTCAAAGACGCCAAAGAATACGTTTTTAATGTCTACGATCCGGCTTCTACGCTAAAACAAGTCACCGAAAGCGTCGAGCGCGGTGTTATCGGCCATAGCGATATGGATTTCGTGCTGACCGAAGGCCGTAGCGAAATCGTGCTGGCCATCAAATCCGAAATTCAGTCGGTGATGGATTTTTACAAAACCGGCATCCTGATCACCAGCGTCAATTTACAAGATGCTCAGCCGCCGGAACAAGTACAAGGTTCGTTTGAGGACGCCATTAAGGCGCGTGAAGACAAACAACGCCTGATTAATGAAGCGGAAGCCTATTCCAATGACGTGGTGCCAAAATCACGCGGCGCGGCTTCGCGTATCGTTCAGGAAGCGGAAGCCTATAAAGAGAGAGTGATTGCTCAAGCTGACGGTGATGTCAGCCGTTTCAGCCAATTGCTGACTGAATATAAAAACGGAAGAACGCGGAGCCATGTCCCCGAGCTGTACCTTGCCCTGGTTCGTGGTCGCGGCATCACGGGTCACTTTGTCGCCGGCGCGCACGAAAGCCGGAGCCATGTCCCCGAGCTGTACCTTGCCCTGGTTCGTGGTCGCGGCATCACGGGTCACTTTGTCGCCGGCGCGCACGAAAGCCGGAGCCATATCCCCGAGCTGTACCTTGCCCTGGTTCGTGGTCGCGGCATCACGGGTCACTTTGTCGCCGGCGCGCACGAAAGCCGGAGCCATATCCCCGAGCTGTACCTTGCCCTGGTTCGTGGTCGCGGCATCACGGGTCACTTTGTCGCCGGCGCGCACGAAAGCCGGAGCCATGTCCCCGAGCTGTACCTTGCCCTGGTTCGTGGTCGCGGCATCACGGGTCACTTTGTCGCCGGCGCGCACGAAAGCCGGAGCCATGTCCCCGAGCTGTACCTTGCCCTGGTTCGTGGTCGCGGTGTCACGCACCACTTTGTCCCCTGCGTGAATATTGCTCATTAAAATCTCCCTTGCTGGCGATCATGCCTTGACGGCAATCTGAGCCTAAAAGACGCTTGGCTCTTCGCAATCAAACACAGAGCGCTTTGCCCGACTCTGAAGTCTTGGGACTGTCGTATTCAGCGATACGTC
>CAVPMI010000019.1:0-75489 GCA_963705975.1 uncultured Pseudomonadota bacterium | reverse complement strand
ACGGCACTGATACGCTCGCTTTTAGCGCTGCTGCGCTGGGTTTATATTTTAATAACTTGCATATCCCCTTGATACTGGTTTCCAGCAACTTGCCGCTGGATAATCCACTGGCCAATGGTCTACCTAATTTTCTTTGCGCAGTTAACTTTGTACGCAAAACTCCCCAAGCCGGCGTATTCGTAGTTTATCAAAATCCAGATCAAAGCATGCTAGTTTATCGGGCCACCCGTCTTGCTTCTTGCTTGCAACTCAGTGGTGATTTTATCGGGGTCCAATCCAAAGCCTTCATGTATGCCATAGACGGAGAATTCATTCGCCAAGAGTTCCAAGCCGATAACCGGCTGGCAATTAAGCCGTTGATAGCTGATTTTTCGGCGCGGATTATGCTGATCAAACCGTATCCCGGACTGGATTACTCACAAATTAATTTGAACGGCGTTCATGCCGTACTGCATGATCTTTATCACTCCGGCACGGCTTGTATTGCCACTGAATACGGCGAGCAGCACAGCCTGAGTGTATTTATCCGCCGCTGCCGTCAACAACAGCTGAAAATTTACCTAGCACCCTCGTTGAAATCTGAACAAGCTTATAGTTCGACCCGAGAATTACTGGCCTTAGGTGCGGAAATAATTTGGAATATTTCTTTGGAAGCAGCCTATGCCAAATTGCTGCTGGCTTATGGCAATTTCAGCGAGGAAAGTGCTATTTCGCAATTTCTGGAACAGGATATTGCTTTTGAGCATGTTTATGGAGAATGATGCAGGGACAGAATACCAGCCCCGCATCGTTTCAACCTTTAGGCGGCAAAATTGGCGCTGGCGAATTCCCAGTTAACCAAGGCCCAAAAAGCTTCCAAATATTTAGGGCGCAGATTACGATAATCGATGTAATAAGCGTGCTCCCAAACATCGACAGTTAAAATTGGTGTTTGTCCGCTAGTCAACGGACAACCGGCATTACTGGTGCTCACCAGAGCCAAACTGCCGTCTGCATTCTTGACTAACCAAGCCCAGCCGGAACCAAAAGTAGTGACTGCGGTTTTGGTTAATTCTTCTTTGAATTTTTCAAAGGAACCGAAGGCTTTGTCGATAGCGTCAGCCAATGCGCCGCTGGGTGCGCCGCCGCCATTTGGCGACAGGCTATGCCAATAGAAAGTGTGGTTCCAGACTTGCGCCGCATTGTTAAAAATACCGCCTGAGGATTTTTTAACAATTTCTTCCAACGACAAACCTTCGAACTCGGTGCCAGGCACCAGATTGTTCAAATTGGTGACATAGGTTTGATGATGTTTACCGTAGTGGTACTCCAAGGTTTCCGCAGAAATATGCGGTGCTAATGCGTCTTTTGCGTACGGTAAGGCAGGTAATTCAAAAGCCATTTTAATTTCTCCAGAGTGAGTGAACAACAATGATACAGCGGTAGTTAGACGCAGGCAATCAGCATTAGCACCTAATTACCTAGTATTGTACTAAAGAATACTCCCTCACTTCAATAACCGCATAAACTGCGGTGTCAACACAATAAATTCAATAAGTTAAAAAGAAAAGTAGCATTGGTGCTCACTTCATCCCACTAATACCGCATATAGATGATTTAGTGAGGTTTTCGTAAGAATCACCCCACTTTTTTATTAAAAAGAATTTCGCTTAATTCGTTGTCAAAATCATAAATATCATGGATAGTTATTGAAAATTCAATAACTTAAGTAGACAACAATGAGCGTCACAACTAGACCCAATACCAAATACCTATACTCTGAATTCTCTATCGATGGCAAGAAATTCATTAAATCAACCAAAACTACCGACCGCAAATTAGCCGCTAAAATAGACCAACAGTACTATAAAGAGGCCCTTGAAGAAATTAAACTGAAAGGTAAACATATTTCCCTTTAAGATGCGATGGAATGTATGTATTTACGGCGTCCTCTGCTTGGAACACTGGCTGCCAAAAGCCGACCTGGCTAGAAGACTTAACTGCGAGAACTTTTGGGAAGATTAATATTATTCCATTGCCTTAACTTCATTAACCAGCAATGACGACTTCATCAACAACATCACCAAGATTATCGCCGGCAAACCTATAATTGCAGAATAGATAAAAAACACATCGTACCCATAGGCTTTGGCGATATTACCGGAAAAACCGCCGATCAACTTTGCCGGCAAAGTCATCAGCGAGCTGAACAGCGCGTACTGGGTGGCGGTATAAGCCGTATTGGTCAAACTGGAGAGATAAGCGATAAATGCCGCTGCGGCAATGCCGCCACTCAAATTGTCCACGCTAATCACCCCGGCCAAAAACGCCAAACTTGGTTTGCCTGCAGCCAGCACGGCAAACAGCAAATTGGTTAAGGACGCCAGAAACGCTCCTAACAGCAATGGCCGCATGATACCAAAGCGCACGACCAACGCACCGCCCAGCGAGGTGCCAAAAATCGTCATAAAAAAGCCAAAAACTTTGCTGACATCGGCGATTTCTTTTTTGCTGAACCCAAGCTCAAGATAAAACGGAAAAGCCATGACACCCATAGCCATATCGCTGATTTTATAGAGACCTATCAACGATAAAATCCAAAACGCGGCCTTCCCATTGCGTTGGAAGAACTCTACGAAAGGACTGACGATAGCATCCGAAAACCATTTCAAAACACCAGCCAGGATAGGCTGAGCTTTATCTACACCCAAAGCCAATTCAATTTTTTCTTCTATTTTTTTAGCAAGAATATCTGCACTATGCTCAGGTTCAGAAATGATCAGAGTGGTAACAATTCCAACCAGCATTGCAGCAGTCATTGCCTGATAAGCTAATCGCCAACTGCCGTATTCTGCAATGTACAAAGCCCCGGCGCCGGCCGCCAATAAAGCCAGCCGATAGCCAAACACATACATGGCGGCCATCGCTCCCTGATATTTGGGCACCACGGCTTCGATACGATAAGCATCAATGGTAATGTCCTGGGTTGCAGAACAAAACGCCACCCAGACGGCGAGCAAAGCCACCTGCTCTAAATGCTCATGCATATCGATACTGCTAATGACCAACAAACCCAAAGTAATGCCGACTTGAGCCAACAGCATCCAACTGCGTCTTTTCCCGAACAGCCGATAAAGCAAGGGCAAACGCAGTCTATCGACGACCGGCGCCCAAAAGACTTTAATCGAATACGCAATACCGACCAGACTGAAATAACCAATAACTGATAACGAAACGTGCTCATCCGCCAACCATGCGGACAAGGTGGTAGAAACCAGCGAAAAGGGCAGGCCGGCTGAAAAGCCGAGTAAAATCATACCCAACACACGCGGCTGGGCATAAACCGAGAAAGCGCTATGCCAACTAGCGTTGGATATCGTCATGCGCTTTCTCAATGCAGTTACAGCATAAATTGTTTATATAAAATAAACTTTTATAAGCCGTTGATCAAATAATGGGTAAAAATACTCGCCGCATAACCTAAGGCGATAACCGGCGTCCATTTCAAGTGGCTGAAGAACGTGTATTTATGATTGGATTGACCCATCAAAGCCACACCGGCCGCAGAGCCAACCGAAAACAACGAACCACCGACACCAGCAGTCAAAGTCACCAACAGCCATTGATTAAGATCCATATCCAGATTCATGTTCAATACCGCAAACATAACCGGAATATTATCCACGATCGCAGAAATGATACCGACCAGTATGTTCGCAGTAGTTGCGCCCAAGCCGTCATACATGGCTCCTGACAACAATTCCAGATAGCCGATATATCCAAGTCCACCAACAGCGAAGACTACGCCGAAGAAAAACAGCAAGGTATCCCACTCTGCTTCTTTGACTCTATCAAAAACATCGACACGCGAGCCGTTGACTGGATCAGGAAAAGTGACTTTCAAGTAAAAGCTATACAGCATAAGTACAGATAGCCCCAACATCATGCCCATGAAAGGCGGCAAATGCAAAAACTGCTTGAAACACACCGCAAAGACAATGGTTAAACCAAACATTGCGCAGACAATAAAGCCGCCGGGTTTCAACTGCACGGCTTCCTCATTAGTCGCCAAGGGCTGCCCGCTCGGAATAGCCAAAGACATAAAAAACGCAGGTACCACAAAATTCACTACAGAAGGAATGAACAGATGGAAGAAGTCGAAGAATTCGGCATAGCCAGCCTGCCAAACCATCAAAGTGGTAATATCGCCGAACGGGCAAAACGCCCCGCCGGCATTAGCGGCAATCACCAAATTCACAAAACCGATAGATACGAATTTCTCATTATCAGCCCCTACCGCCAACACTACCGCACCGACCAATAAAGCCGAGGTCAGGTTGTCAGCAACCGAGGACAAAAAGAAGGTGATTATTCCGGTAATCCAAAACAGCGACTTATAATCGAACTGTTTTCTAATCAACCAGGAGCGCAATACCTCAAATACATTGCGTTCAGCCATGGAATTGATATAGGTCATCGCTACCAGCAGGAACAGCATCAATTCCGCATACTCTTTCAAGTCATGCTCGAAAGCCAGATGTAACTCTTCGCTCGGAATCCCGGCGTCGCTGGCTAAAATAGCCACATGCGCCCAAATCACCGCAGCAGCAAAAATAACCGGCTTGGATTTACGCAAATGGGTAAACTCCTCAGCCATCACAAAACCATAAGCTACCAAGAAAATCAAAACGGTATAAATACCGCGTTCAGTCCCGGTGAGTCCCAGAGTTTTAAATTCTTCGGCCATGGCCATTTCCGGTAGTAACAGCAGACCAGCCAAAATTAACAGTAAGCGCAACAAAGCAACCCCCTTCCTAATCGTAAGTTATAGTTTTATGAAAGCACAGCAAATTAGCATAACATGGTATCATTACATAAGATTTTTTGTCATTTAATCCCTGCCGGTATATTATCCACCTCCCAATCTTTAGTTACGTTCCGACAGCGTAAAACTTAATGTATCAATACAACCAAGACGACCAAACTTTAATTGAAGAACGCGTTTCTCAATTTCGCGGCCAAACGCAACGCTTTTTAAACGGCGAACTGCATCCGGACGAATTTCGCGCCTTGCGTTTAATGAATGGCTTATACATTCAAACGCATGCGCCCATGTTGCGTGTGGCCATACCTTACGGCTTAATGTCATCCGCACAGTTACGCAAATTAGCGAAAGTTGCGCGCGATTATGATAAAGGCTATTGCCATTTTACTACACGGCAAAATGTCCAATACAACTGGCCCGCATTGGAAACGGTGCCTTATTTGCTTGCCGAATTGGCGAGTGTGCAAATGCACGCCATTCAAACCAGCGGCAATTGCTTAAGAAACACTACCTCCGATCATTTAGCCGGCGTGTGTACCGATGAAATCGAAGATCCACGCCCTTATTGCGAAATCATTCGGCAATGGACGACCTTGCACCCGGAATTTGCGTTCCTACCGCGCAAATTCAAGATTGCCGTCAGCGGCTCGGAACGGGACCGCGCAGCTGTGCAATTGCATGATATCGGCGTTTATTTGGTAAAAAACGCCGAAGGTGAAGTGGGCTTTAGAGTGCTGGCCGGCGGCGGCCTGGGCCGAACCCCCATTATCGGCCAAACGGTGAAGCCGTTTCTGGAAAAGAAATACCTACTTTCTTATCTGGAAGCCATTTTGCGCGTCTATAACTTGCATGGCCGACGCGATAATAAATACAAAGCGCGAATTAAGATTTTGGTCAAGGAAGCCGGGCTTGAGAAATTTACCGCGATGGTTGAGGAAGAGTGGCTGCAGATTCGAGACCAGATCATCCTCGAAGAAGAACGCATAGCAGAAATCAAAGCCCATTTTTTGCCGCCAGCCTATGATCCGGAAGCAGCGAACGATACTAGCCGGCTTGAACTTGCTGAAACACATGCTGATTTTGCCAGATGGCTGAAATATAACAGTACCGAGCACAAAATTCCCGGCTACCGGATCGTGTTTCTGTCTTTAAAAGCTCCGGACTCACCTCCTGGCGACATAACCGCCAACCAACTTGATGCAGTCGCTGATTTAGTTGACTTATACAGTTTCAGCGAAATTAGAAGTACCCATCGCCAAAATCTGGTGATGGCTGATGTCAAACAGGCCGATCTATTTAGCCTATGGCAAAAACTGGATGCTTTGCAATTAGCAACGCCGAACATCGGCACTGCAACAGATATGATTTGCTGCCCCGGGCTTGATTTTTGCTCGCTAGCCAACGCGGGTTCTATAGGAGTTGCCAAAGAAATTAACGAGGCGCTGGACGACTTGGATTACCTGCATGATATTGGTGACTTAAAAATCAATATGTCCGGCTGCATGAATGGCTGCGCCCATCAAAGCGTGGGTCACATCGGCATACTCGGCGTGGATAAAAAGGGCGAAGAGTGGTATCAGATTACCTTGGGCGGCTCATCAGAAAATGAAGCTGCGATCGGCGAAAGACTCGGCCCCTCTGTCGCAAAAAGCCAGATTACGCAAACTATCACCACTATTCTTGACGTCTATGTGCAGCAACGGTTAGAAGAAGAAAGCTTTTTACAGACTGTACAGCGAATTGGCCTTGAACCTTTTAAAGACAGAGTCTATGCAAATCATTAAAGACAAACAAATTATCGACAACGTTTGGACCTTTGTCGCCGATGATGCCAAAGTATGCGATACCGGAAATATAACGGTTTCGCTGGCGCGCTGGAAAAATGAACAACAGAAGCTCTTAAATCGCAGTGGTAATATCGGCATTCGTCTGACACCTACCGACCCAATCGCTGATTTGATCGATATGCTAAAAGACGTTGACTTAATTGAACTGGATTTTCCCGGGTTTGGCGATGGGCGGCTTTTCTCACATGCCCGGTTGTTACGAAGCCGCCTGGGTTACACTGGTGAAATCAGAGCAGTAGGAAATTTCCTACCAGATCAGATGTTTTATTTGTGGCGAGTCGGCGTGAATGCCTTTCAATTGGCAAACCAGCAACAAATTCCACTTGCCTTATCTTGTCTGGGCGATTTTTCGGTTCGTTACCAAACTTCAAGCAATTAAGCCGCAGCCAATGAGAATCTTGCTATTTGGCAAAAGTGGACAATTGGGCTGGGAATTGCAGCGTAGCTTGACGCCACTTGGAGAATTAGTGGCCCTTGATTCTAATAGCCAAGACTTATGCGGCGATTTCAGGCAACCGGATGGCATAGCCCGAACCCTGCGCATGGTAGCGCCGGATATTATCGTCAATGCCGCTGCCTATACTGCTGTTGACCAAGCAGAGAGCGAACCCGAATTAGCGCTTAGAGTTAATGGCTTGGCGCCAGGCATTCTGGCGGAAGCCGCAAGGAACAGCGGCGCCTGGCTAATTCATTACTCCACAGACTATGTATTTGCCGGCAGCGGCGACCAACCCTGGCTTGAAACGGATGCCACCGGTCCGCTAAACATGTATGGCAAAACCAAACTGGCCGGAGAAGAAGCCATTCGCGCCGCGCAATGTCAGCACCTGATTTTCCGAACCAGTTGGGTTTACGCCGCCCGTGGCAGGAACTTCATCAAAACCATGCTCAGACTGGCGCAAGAATTGGATTACCTTACCGTGATTGAGGACCAATTCGGTGCGCCGACCGGTGCAGAATTGCTGGCAGACGTCACGGCTCATGCCATTGTCACCGCCAGACAACGACCGGAAGTCAGCGGCCTTTACCATCTGACCGCCAAGGGCCAAACCAATTGGCATGGCTACGCTAGTTTCGTCATAGATTATGCACGTAAAGCGGGCATAGACATCAAAGTTGACCCGGAAAACATTCAAGCGGTACCAACCAGTAAATTTTCCACGCCGGCCCTGCGCCCCAAAAACTCCAGACTGGACACAAGTAAGTTGCAAAACACCTTTGGGCTAACATTGCCTCACTGGCAACAAGGTGTTGTCCGCATGCTCAACGAGATTATCGAGAAATAGTTTTTTATAAAAAAAGGATATTTTTATAGCGTTGTTGCACTTTTTAAAATCTTCACCTAAATTTAAATGAACTCACCCTTGAAAGGAAGTTCATCATGTTAAATTCCAGCTTATTGCAAAAAGATCAATCTTTACAAACCCAACACCTGGTTAGCACTTTGCAGGCAGAAAGATCAGCCGTATGGACCATGTATTGCAAAATCGCCGAAATGCAGGCGATTTTTACAGATAGTACAAAAATTTCGCCAATGCTGTCCAGTTTTTCGCAGTTGCTAATCGACTATGTTTCTCTCGGTCATTTCGGTATTTATGAAAAATTAATGGCGAAAAAACAGCAACCATTAGCAGCCCTTTCGTCCGCAACAAAGCTATATCCGGCTTTTTCCAATACTACAGCCGCAGCCATCCTTTTTAATGACGCCTATGTCGGCAGCAAGCGGAATTGGCATACCGAAAATTTGGCCAGGGATTTATCAAAGCTGGGCGAACATTTAGCCAAACGCATGGAAATTGAAGACTGGTTGTGCCGATTGCTTTAAAATTATCGAGTTATGAAATCAATCTTATCATCATTATCCTATATTTTTTTCTTTAACGTTCTGCCCTAACTCGGTTAGCCGGGGCGTTGTTGAATAAATCGGACATTTGGTAAAATTAGCTTTTCAGAGCCCACCAATCAAAACGATGCCATACAAGTATAACGAGAAAATCCGCGATAAAATCGACAAACCTCGTTATAAAGTGACCAATTGGCCTGCGTATAATAATGCATTAAGGAACCGCGGTGATTTCACGGTGTATTTTACCGAAGAGGCAATAGCCGAATGGCATCCCGCCAAGACGGGTATTCGTGGCAGCCCACAAAAATACTCCGCGCTTGCGATTGAAACCAGCTTGATGATTCGTCAGGTATTCCGCCTGCCGCTCCGGCAAACACAAGGCTTTATGAATTCGCTGATCACTGCTTTGGATATCGATATCACCATCCCTGATTTCAGCAGCCTTTCTAAGCGTAGCGTTGCCTTACCCCGGCATAAATTGACCCAAGAACTGGCTCCAGGTAGTATTGTTATAGTCGATTCAACCGGCCTTAAGGTTTACGGTAAGGACGAATGGCATCAGGAAAAACATGACGTTGCTGCACGGCGCACCTGGCGTAAACTGCACCTTGCGGTCGATGAAAACCATCAAATTATCGCCTGCGAACTGACCACGCCGGAAACAGGAGACCCCACGGCGATACCGGATTTGCTTGACCAAATCGACACGCCGTTTGACACCTTCATTGCCGATGGCGCCTACGATGGCGATCCGGTTTCCAAAGCGGTGTTAAGCCAGCAACCGGCTGCACAAGTGGTCGTTCCACCGCATAAAACCGCCGTCTGTTCACTTGCAGGCGATAGCCAACGGGACAATCATATCCGGGTAATTGACGAACTTGGTCGTATCGCTTGGCAAAAGAAAACCGACTATGGTTTGCGTAATTATGCCGAACTGGCCATGCAACGCTACAAGCGGATTTTCGGCAACACGATGAAAGCGCGTAAACTGCCTCAACAAAAAGCGGAGGCTTGGACAAGTGCCGTTGCGCTCAATCGGATGACCAGCTTAGGCATGCCTGTGTCTGTTAAAATTTAGGCATTGCCGGAAAATGGGGAGCTCTGTCCATTTTTTGATTTATTCAACAACGCCTATGAACACTAAACGCTTTGCATGATTCTTGACCGCTTTATTTGTTGCACAAGCGTTTATTGCTACCAAAAGTCGCAACAGGCTCAGCACGAACGGTCTGCTTGGCGCATTAACAGTTTTTTTTTGCATTATTTTACTTCTGTAGCAGAAATCCCCGAGTTAGGCGCCTTAGCGCCTTTGATAAACATCCCTTTCAGTCTATCCAGCGCGGATTGCAGCGTCTTATCCATCACCACCTGATTACCGATGGAGACAATCACGCGCGCCAATTCCGGCATTTTGGTTTTGGTCGCCAGCGTATAAATAGGCTGCACATATAAAATCGAGTCGCCCATCGGTAAAATCACAATCCGGCCTTTTCTGATTTCCGAACCTTGTTGATTCCAAAGCGTAAATTGCTGGGAAATTTCCGGATTTTGATCAATTAAGGCGCTGACCTGAATAGGGCCATTGACTTGTACTGCCTTAGGAAATTTGTAAATCGTAATCCCCGGCTTATAGGAGGTGTTTTCACAACTAATTTCGTCCAGCGTACCAGCTACGCCCAACATGCTGAGATTATCCCGATGTATCGGTGTCATAGGGTTGATCATTACAAATTCTTCTTGATCGTTGCAATGATCAAAATCCATCGTAATGAAATAAGGCAATAGCACCTTAGCATCTTTACTAGAAAATTGCCAGGTTTCGGCCTGCTCATAAAATAAGGCGGGATTGTTTTGATGATATTTGGCGTAAACCTGCATCTGCATATAAAACAAATCGCGGGGATAGCGCAGATGCTGCCTTAATTCCTCCGACATCTCGGGAAGTTTTTTAAATACGCCGGGATAAGCCCGGTTATAGGCATTGATAATCGGATCGTCGGGATCGGAAATATAGTAATCGACACGGCCATCAAAGGCGTCAACCACAATTTTTACCGAATTGCGGATATAGTTGAAAGCTTGATTGCCATCCAGATAATCGTCCTCGGCCGGTTTTGAGACCGGATAATAATTGGACAAAGTATAGGCGTCTTGAATCCAATAAAACCTATCCTTGCCGACGACCAGATAAGGGTCTTTGTCCAAGTGCAGAAAGGGTGTCAACGTATGTATTCTCTCGTCGATATTCCGGCGCAACAGTAATCGGCTGTCATCGGTGATATATTCCGATAAAAAGATTTTTTCGTCTTTTAAATAAGTGGCTAACAGTAGTTTTCTAAAATAAGAGGGAATCGGAATGCCGGAATTGCCCACATAATCCTGCGCATCCGGCGTCGAACCGGAAATATCCTTAATGCGAAGATTATTTGGCACGATAGCGTATTGATAGGTCCCCTTGCCATAATAAATATCCGGGTGATTCACTGAGAAACCCACATTGGAGCTCAAATCTAAATCCCGCAGATACCAAACCAACGGGATGCCCGCGTCCTGTGCCGCCGGCGAGACGACCGCACCATAGCCGTGGGTATAGCGCAAATGTGTGTTTTCCCAATTCTGCGCTTCTTTAGGCAATTTTTCTATATTGATTTCTCGAGCCGCCAGATTTACTTGTTGATGATGCCCGTTAATAAAATAGCGGTCTTCATCGACAGCTGGAAAATCATAATAAGGCCGTATACCCTGTAACTGCTTATAGCTATCGATTAAATATTCGCGATCCCAAACCGGAATATTCTCAAAATGCTGCTTATTTGCCCAGGCTTCTATATCTTTTGTCGCATCGACATTGACTTTGAAGTCGATAGTTTTAATGTTATTTAAATCATAGGCTGCTAGCGTCGCGTCAATATTATCCAGCATTTGTTCGGACTCTACGCGGCTAAAATTAGGCTTAACAATAAATTTTTCGGCAATTTCCGGTAAAAACTCCAAATGCAGTAACCAATACAACACCAGAAACGCGCTAACCGCAACAATAGTTGGAGTTTTGCTGCGATGCCGAGGTGAAAAAACATAAAAAATCACCGAAACAGCGATAGCCAATACTGCAAAAATCAGCAGCCATATCAAAGGCAGTTGATAATGCAACTCGACAAAGCCAGGTCCAAAAAACACCGGCTCATTGTCTGCCTCATACAGCAAAGAAAAGCGCTCCAGCATAAAACCCCAGATCACAAAAAACAGGGTAAATGCAAACAACACGCTGAGATGAATTTTTGCGCCTAGCGGAAACTCTTTGCTCTGGTTAGGCACAAAAACATGCTCCAGCCAATAGAGGAGTCCGGTTGCAGCCATTACAATCAAAGCAGTAACCAACAGCTCTTTTTGGATCAGCAAGTAGATTGGATACGAAAACAAATAAAAACTGACATCATTGCCGTAAACCGGATCGACAATTCCGGAACTTTTCTGGAAGAAAAACAGCAAGGCTTGATCCCACTGCAAGTAAAACGGTATGGCAATAACAATAGCCAACAGCAAAGAGACCGGAGTATAGATTTTTGCGGAGCCGGACATAAACATATTGGCAAAGCGTTGGAAATTGCGTCGCTGCTTATCGTCCATCAGCACTTCGTCCGGCGGATTTAGGCCGAGGTAGCGGGAAGCTATCCAAAAGTGAGATAGAAAAATCGCAAAGAAAAATACCGTCACCGCACCCGAAAAAATGAAGCGATACAAGACCTTCAACCAAAAATACGCCTCAAATCCCAGCGATTCAAACCACCATAGATCGACAAAAAAATCAATGAATACAAATTGAAAAACTATGTACAAAACGATGGCGAGTACAAGGCCGGCGCCGGTCAAGGCAGGTAACAGTTTCCGGTTACGCATAAATTCCTCTTGGTCTATTTTTCTTAGTGCTACACATAGCTTGGGCTTCAATGCTTTATTTGCCCATTCTAACACCCAAATAAGGATTGTCTTTATCTCAGCATAGACTTCTGCTATTAAACTTAAAAAACTTATTGTTTATCCTATAGAGTTGGAGTAAGGTTAAAAACATCATCATTAGCTAATATACCTAAAATTATAAATACAAGAGGGGGATACGATGGTTACTTATGATCAGGCAAGACGTCGCTTTATGCGTCAATCTTTAATAGGAACGGCGATAGCAGCGTTTCCAGGCTTATTACCTGCAATGGATAAGCAGATAAAACGTAGTGCTACAGCCACTTTTAAGCCGGACGTGGAACTTGAATTCAGCGCCCAACCGGCGCAGGTTTCGATCTTAGCGGATGGGCCGGCAACTGCAATGCAAAAATTTTCCGCCACAGTGTTAAATGGGCCACAGAACACTTTACAACAATTGCCGGCTAATTATTTAGGGCCGATACTCAAGTTGCGTCAAGGTCAAAAAGCCAGGGTATTTTTTAGAAATAACTTGACGCAACCCACGATCATACATTGGCATGGGCTGCATGTGCCGCAATATAGCGATGGACATCCCATGTATACCATTCAGCCCGGCGCACAGTACGTCTATGAGTTTGAGGTGCGCAATAGAGCCGGTACCAGCTTTTATCATTCGCATGCCCATGAATTGACAGCCGAGCAGGTCTATCAAGGCCTGGCCGGCATGATAGTCGTCAGTGATGAGCAAGAAGACAAACTGGAATTGCCCCGCGACGAGTTTGATCTGCCGCTGGTCATTCAGGATCGCAGCTTCAATACCCAAAATCAGCTGCAATATTTGCATATGCCGCCGGAACGGATGATGGGCTTTCTGGGAGACACTATTCTGGTCAACGGTAAACCGCATGCCGAAATTAAGGTTAAATCCCGTGCTTACCGGTTTCGTGCCGTCAATGGCTCCAATTCCCGGATTTACAAATTAGGCTGGGAGGATGGCACACCTTTGGTCGCTATCGGCACGGATGCCGGTTTATTAGAAAAGCCGGAGACTCGGCCGTATATCATGCTGGCCCCTGGTGAGAGAGTCGATCTTTGGCTGGATTTTAGCGGTAGGGCGGTTGGATCTAAATTGACAATGTTCAGCCTGCCTTACAGTGGAGTGATGCCGGCCATGTACGAACGCATGTCTCAGCGTCAAGGCGGAGGCGGAGGCGGAGGAGGCGGAATGATGGGCATGATGCAGCATAAATTACCGCAAGGCGGCAAATTCCCCATAGCAGTATTTGTCGTAAGTGAAAAAGTCAGCGACTCGCCAAAACTGCCGGAGAAACTGGTCTCCTTGCGGCGTTTTACCGAAGCGGATGTCGATAATGCCATGCAACCCTTGCCAATTGCCATTTCCATGCAAAGAATGACCCCGCTATTAAACGGCAAAACCTTTGTGATGGACAGTGTGCTGGATTTCGAAAAAGTCGGCTTAGGTTCACATAAAAAAATCAGAATTTCCCATGAACATGGCGGCATGGGCATGATGGGCGGTCGCTCAAGCACCAATAGTGACGCGGACACCAACGGTCATGGCATGGGTATGGGCATGATGGGTATGCGCCATCGGCAGGAAAACGAAACTGACCATTCAGGTATGGGTGGCATGGGCGGCGGCATGATGATGGACATGGCGCATCCCATCCATCTACATGGACAGCAATTCCAGATTATCAAGCGGGATACCAGCGATGTACACTCCGCAAAATATGAAACTGTTAAACACGGCTTCATTGATTCCGGCTGGAAAGATACGGTTTTAGTCATGCCGGGGGAAACTGTAGACATTATCAAACCGTTTCAGGATTACAAAGGCTTGTTTTTGTACCATTGCCATAATCTTGAGCATGAAGATTTGGGGATGATGCGGCAGTTTTTGGTTGAATAGAAAACCAACTCTCCGAAGAGACATCTTGGATTGTCTCGGGACACGGGGGAAGAAAATCCTCCGTGTCCCAGAACAGCAGTTATTTTTTGAATCGAGCTATGATTTTTTCCCGATTAGCAAACAGCACATAGCTGAAAATACCCAGCAACAAACCGTTAAACAATTGGCCAATAGCCGAAGGCTTATTCTCGGCAGCCGCCACAGCAGCGGCATCCGGCTTGGCAGGAGCCGGCGGCGGCGGGATGAACGCTTTTTCTTTCTGCGCTCTAATTTCCGGTAACCCTAAGCTTTTCCAGGCATCGTAATCCTGCCACATTGGATATTTACCTTGCCAAAACTCCTTAGTGAAATAAGGGGCCAAACTCATACCGTGGACTTGTGGTATACCTCTTTCATCGGCATAGCCTTTGTAAACCACCAAGCTAATATCGCCGCCCTCGCCCACACCGTTAGTCGTAAACGATTTTTCGACATGGTCGTGAAACATCCATACACCTGGTCCAAAACTGTTTAAGCCGTCATTAACTCCACTTAGCTCCAAATCAAGCCGTTGCGCCGGCACCATGCCATGCACATCGCGCTTGATATACGAGGATGGACCGTTATCCACGCCATCATAATGAGTGACCATAGGCTTGTGACCATGGATATGCAGTGCAAAAGAATCGGTATGGCCGTTCAACACCCGCAACTTCACTTTTTTATTTTCCTCCATCAGAATCAAAGATTCCCGCAAGGTGTACGGAAAGGAGCGGCCGTTAAGCATGTAATAATCATCCGTGGCGTCGGTGACATCGTATTCCTGATTCAAGCGTCTGGCGATCAGGCGCGGATCATTGGCGGAACGCGCCATCTCATGTAATTCCTTATCAGCAGACTGGAAGTGTAAATCATATTCGGCGCTATATTTTTCCAAAACGGCAACCGATGGATGCCGTACCTGTCCATCGCCGACATTAAACACTTGCGGCCAGTTGTTAGGGCGGTTTTCTTCAACCACGAAGATACCTTGCAAACCCATAGGAATATGCGTATGCGGCTGGACATGACAGTGGTAATACATGGTGCCCGGCTGGCGAGGCTTAATCACATAGGTTTTACTTTGGCCGGGCATCACATCCATTTGACCGGTCTGGCCTACGCCGTCGTTACCCTCGCCACTCATATCCATGTAAGGATGATCGATACCATGCAGATGGATGGAGTGCGGCATATAGTGGCTGTTTTCCAGCACCAGCCAAATTACATCGCCCTGTTCGACTCTAATCGTCGGCGAAGGCGCCCGTAACAAAGGATTGGCGATAGGTTCATAAAGACTCAGCGTCGACATATCCCTAGTCTTCGGAGCGTATACCCAAAAAGTGGGTTGAATACCAGGCGCGATATCGAAAGTGGTCGTCGGCTCGCGCATATCCGGCGAATGCCCGTTCAATTCGGCGATTTCCAATTTGATAATATAATGATCGGGATCGCCATCGCCATCCACGTCATCAGTAGCGGTAATGGCGTCGGCAGCCAATTGCGTTTCCATCAAAGTCGCCATGGAAATACCGTTGGTGCCTTTCACAAATGCGGCGATATCAGCCGGGTTATCCGGGTTACACATCCGTGATTCTTGAATTTCCACACCATCGATAACTTGGGCGTCTCGCCATTTCGGGTCGGTAAATTCCGAACATACCTCTTCTGCCGCACCTAATTTGGCGGTAGTGGAAGGCGGCAACTTGTTGGCTTCAGCCCAGACCAAGGAGCACATAGGCAGCAACATAGCCCCACACAGAAGGGGAAGAATTTTTTTATGCATACAAAACCTCAAAAAATACATAATGGCTTTATTGAAAGGCTATATCAAACAGGAAAAACCTCAATAAAATGTTCATACTTTACCCATAACCCATAGGTAAAGTACAGTAAATATTTGCGTCTCCGCTTACTTCAACCGTGAATGGCAGTATTCCATAAGCTTTACATTCTCCAATGAGAGCATTGCCGCTTATAATGCTTATGACTTTAAGACGACCGCCCCATTCACTACCCCACACATAAATCAACAAAGATATGCGCGTTACTCGATTACTGCTTAGTCTGCTTCTGATCTTAATAGTTCATGGCGCCATTGCTTGGTTTATCAATCAGCCGCAAGAGGCCGGCGTGGATGTGCCTTCAGGCAAACTGATGAGTCTATCTTTCGCGCCGTTTCGAGAAGGCTACAGTCCGCTGGAAGAAATCTTTCCGCTACCGGAACATATAGACGAAGATCTCCGCTTGTTGGCCGATAAAACCGAAAGCATCCGCACCTATGCTTCACTAAACGGCTTGGAGACTACGCCGGCATTGGCGCGTAAATATGGCTTAAAAATGATACAGGGTGCATGGATCGGCGGTAGCTTTAAAAGTAATCGCAAAGAAGTCGACGCCTTGATTAAATCCGCGAATGCCAATCCTGATGTGGTTAAACGCGTAATCGTCGGCAATGAAGTGTTATTGCGCGGCGAATTGGATGTTGACAAGCTGATTGATTATATCCGCGAAGTCAAGCGAGCAGTAAAACAGCCGGTATCTTATGCCGATGTCTGGTCGATGTATATGAAATATCCTAAGCTAGTCAACGAAGTAGATTTTATTACTATCCATATTCTGCCGTATTGGGAAGACGAACCGATCTCGGTAGAGCAGGCGCCTGAACATCTGGAGAAAATCGTTAAGCAGGTGGCCGATGAAGCACATGGCGTGGCGGCCGGCAAACCGATACTGATCGGCGAATCCGGCTGGCCCAGCGCTGGCAGACAACGCGGCTTGGCGAAGCCGGGAGGCGTCAACGAAGCCAAATTTATCCGCGGCATGATTCAGGTCGCCAACCATCACGGTTTCGACTACAACATTGTGGAAGCATTTAACCAACCTTGGAAAAGTAATCTGGAAGGTGTCGTTGGCGCTAACTGGGGACTGCTAAACGCTGAGCGCGAAGCTGTGTTTCCGTTAACCGGTCCGGTCTCCGAAAATCCGCGCTGGCTTTTACATTTCGGCGTTGCGGTAGGTTTATGGTTATTGATAGCCGGTGTGTATTTTAAAAAACTGCTTAGCCTCTCGACTATTCGCATCCTACTATTTTTAGTTTTGGCACAATTGCTTAGCGTCTGCCTGATTACTTTGGCGCACTTTCTTTGGTATACCAGTTACAGCGCCTGGCAACGCGCCTATACGGCGTTAATGGTGATCGCTAATGCCGGACTGGGTGGACTACTGGTCCAGCGCAGCATTGCTTTGTTGTCTAATCAACCCGGCGACAGGAAACTAGCGGGGCGCTTACGTAGCATCTATCTTTTGTTTATAGGTCTCGCATTATATAAAACTTATGGCTTAGCGGTTGCCGGACGTTATCTAAGCTTTCCCGTCGAGCAGTTTACTATTCCTGCCATCGGCATCCTTGGCTTGTTTGTTTGTTCAGCTTTGAGAGAACTGCGCTTGAATTTCCGGCAATTTGCTTTCGATCAATTGACCGGCTGGAATCTGCATAGTCATCGTGACCGGCTGGCGGCCTATTTGCTTAGTTTTGCTTTGGTAGCTATGGTGGTAGGTGAAACTTTAGCCTTTTTGGACGGCCGAGATTTTATTCAAGCCCATCCTGGCTTATCCGCCGGACTGCCGTTTGCGCTGCATTACACGTTGTCTAATCACCAGTTACTGGCCTGGCTGGCTTGTTTGTTTGTGCTGGCTGTGCCGTTTTGGAATAATGTGGATCAGAAAGCGCAGCATTAAAATTCACGCTTGCTACTTAAAAAACTCCAATAATCCGTAGGCTGGAAGATTCTGCTTCTTCCGGCCTACGAACATCTAAGCCTATTGTCAAAAAATTCACTCCACTACCACCGGAATTTTCCCAATCTTCGCCTGCCACAATTTCGGCGCAGTATTATGGATAGACTCCCCGCGACTATCCACCGCGACGGTAACCGGCATATCTTCCACCACAAATTCGTGTATCGCCTCCATGCCTAATTCCGGGAAGGCGACAATACGTGCCTGACGGATGGCTTTGGAGACCAAATAGGCAGCCCCGCCGATGGCGATCAGATAGACGGCTTGATGTTTTTTGATAGCCTCTATTGCTGCCGGGCCGCGTTCCGCCTTGCCTATCATGCCCAGCAGGCCGGTTTTGTCCAACACGGTTTCGGTAAAGCTATCCATGCGCGTCGCAGTAGTGGGGCCAGCGGGACCAACAATCTCTTCCCGCACCGGGTCAACCGGGCCAACGTAATAAATAAATTTATTCTGGAAATCGACACCTTCAGGCAAAGCCTCACCTCGCGCCAACATATCAACGATGCGCTTATGCGCGGCATCGCGGCCAGTCAGCATCGTGCCGCTAAGCAACAGGGTTTCGCCCGGACGCCAGTCGGCGACAGCCTGTTTGTTGAGAGTATCTATATTTACCCGCCGAGCGGTTCCAGCCGCTTGCGTAATAACCGGCCATTCCGCCAATTTCGGCGGCGTGAGGATAGCCGGCCCGGAACCATCCAATACAAAATGGGCATGGCGAGTAGCGGCGCAATTGGGGATCAAGGCTACCGGTTTATTCGCTGCGTGGGTTGGGTAGTCGAGGATTTTCACATCCAACACGGTGGTCAAACCACCTAAGCCCTGTGCGCCTATACCTAGGGCATTAACCTTTTCATACAACTCCAGCCGCAGTTCTTCCAACGCATTCGCCGGGCCTTTGGCAATCAAGTCCTGGATGTCAATAGATCCCATGCAAGCTTGTTTGGCTAAGATCATGGCTTTTTCGGCAGTGCCGCCTATGCCTATGCCCAATATGCCCGGCGGACACCAGCCGGCGCCCATGGTCGGCACGGTCTTCATCACCCAATCGACGATGCTGTCCGCCGGATTTAACATGATGAACTTGGACTTGGCTTCCGAACCGCCGCCTTTCGCTGCCAATTCCACTTCCAACTTGTCGCCACTGACCAGTTCCATATGGATCACCGCCGGCGTATTGTCTTTGGTATTGATACGTTTACCGGCCGGATCGGCCAGAATTGAAGCGCGTAACACATTATCGGCTTGAAGATAGGCGCGGCGCACGCCGGCGTTAACCATATCGCTGACGCTAAGCTTGGCGTCCCAACGCACCTCCATGCCGATTTTCAAAAACACCGTAACGATGCCGGTATCCTGACAAATCGGTCGTTTACCTTCCGCGCACATCCGCGAATTGATCAGAATTTGCGCCATGGCGTCCTTGGCCGCGGGACTTTGCTCTTTATCATAAGCAGCGTATAAAGCCTGAATGAAGTCCAGCGGGTGGTAGTAAGAAATGAATTGCAGCGCATCGCTGATGCTGTCGATGAAATCATCCTGACGAATTACGGTCATGGCGGTTCCTAGCGTTTTGAGTAGAGTTATAAGAATTTACCACGAAGACCGGTACAAGAGGCAAGCTTGAATTTTAATATCTCAGTAAAAGGCTTTAACCTTGCTTACCTAGTTACGTTAAAATAACCAGTTTCTTGTTATACACTCTGAACATCGACAGCTAAATGAATCCACATTTAAACGCTCTGCATCCTTACCCGTTCGAAAAACTGGCAACGCTGAATCAGGGCGTCACAGCAAACAAAGAAAAAGCGCATATAGCGCTGTCGATAGGCGAACCCAAACATGCAACGCCGCATTTTATTCAGGAAGCGCTGCTAAGACATTTGCACGGACTGACCCAATACCCAACGACCAAAGGCCTGCCGGAACTGCGTCAGGCTTGCGCCGACTGGCTCAGCCACCGCTTTAAAATACCTGCCGCCGCCATCAATGCGGAAACCCAGGTTCTGCCGGTAAACGGCACCCGCGAGGCGCTATTTTCCCTGGTGCAGGCGGTAGTCGATCCCTGTGAACGCCCCATCGTGGTGATGCCCAACCCTTTTTATCAAATCTATGAAGGCGCAGCTTTACTCGCCGGCGCCGAGCCCTATTATCTGAATACCCTGGCAGATAACGGCTACTTGCCGGATTTTGACAGTGTTCCGGCAAACATCTGGCAACGCTGCCAACTGCTGTTTATTTGTTCACCTGGCAATCCCACCGGCACAGTACTGGATCAGGCTGCGCATGAAAAAATTCTGGCGTTGGCCGCACAATATGATTTCATCATCGCCTCCGACGAATGCTATACCGAACTTTACGACAATGAAGCCCAACCACCATTAGGCCTACTGCAAAGCGCCTATCTAGCCGGCAACACAGAGTTTCGTCGCTGCATTATCTTTCAAAGCCTCTCCAAACGCTCCAACGCGCCCGGCTTGCGTTCCGGTTTCGTCGCCGGCGACGCCGAAGTGCTTAAACACTATTTAAAATATCGCACTTACCACGGCTGCCCGATGCCGGTACCCACCCAACACGCCAGCATCGCCGCCTGGCAGGATGAAACCCACGTTCAGCTCAACCGGCAGTTGTACCGCGACAAATTCAGCGCTTTCATCGAAATTTTGCAGGATGTTTGCGAAATCAGCCGTCCGCCGGCAGGATTTTACATTTGGTTGAAAACCCCGATTTCCGATATTGAATTCGCTCAACAATTATTCGCGCAACAAAATCTGACAGTCTTGCCCGGCAGCTTTCTTTCCCGAGACAGCGCTGGCGTCAATCCCGGTGCAAATCACGTCCGCATTGCTTTGGTTGCACCGCTAGATGAATGCGTCGAGGCAGCAGGGCGCATTAAACTTTTTCTTAACTCTTTAGCATAGAAACACCATGTCAAATCTGGAAAACATCATTAATCAAGCTTTTGAAAATCGCGCTGAAATCAGCCCTAAATCGGTATCTGCCGAAATCCGCGACGCAGTCAGCGAAACGCTGAACTTGCTCGACAAAGGCGCCCTGCGTGTCGCCGAGAAAATTGACGGTGACTGGGTTACCCATCAATGGCTGAAAAAAGCCGTGCTGTTATCATTCCGTATCAACGAAAATAAAGTAATAGAAAGCGGGGATATCCGTTATTACGATAAAGTACCGGCCAAATTCGGCCAATATAGTGAAGAAGATTTCGCTACAGCCGGCGTTCGCGTCGTACCCAATGCTGTGGCCCGTCATGGTTCCTATATCGCACCAGGCGCAATTCTGATGCCGTCTTATGTCAACATCGGCGCTTACGTCGACAGCGGCACCATGGTGGATACCTGGGTGACTGTCGGCTCCTGCGCGCAAATCGGCAAGAACGTGCATTTATCCGGCGGCGTTGGCATCGGTGGCGTGTTGGAACCACTGCAAGCCAACCCGACTATCATCGGCGATAACTGTTTCATCGGTGCGCGTTCAGAAATCGTCGAAGGCGTGATAGTCGAAGATAACTGCGTAGTGTCGATGGGCGTCTATATTGGTCAAAGCACCAAAATCTTCAACCGTATGACCGGCGAAACCAGTTACGGCCGTATTCCCGCCGGCTCGGTGGTCGTCTCCGGCAATCTGCCGGCTAAAGACGGCAGCCACAGCTTGTATTGCGCGGTGATTATCAAGCAGGTTGATGAAAAAACCCGCAGCAAAACCGGCATCAACGAATTATTGCGCGATTAATTCCCACTGTAAGGATTAGGGCGCGATATTCTCAGATTTCGCGTCCTGCTCTCTAGCACCCGACAATTCCAGCCTTACCCCTTCCAGTTCCAATATCCTAAGCTTCATATTCACGCCGCCATAGGCAGAAAAGCCGCATAGATTGCCATTGGCAGCTAACACCCGATGACAAGGAACAAGCAAAGCAATCGGATTTCGACCTAAGGCATGTCCTACCGCTCTGGCAGCGGAAGGTCGTTGAATGGCCATGGCAACTTCGCCATAGGTTAGGGTTTGTCCAACTGGAATTTTTCGCACTGTGGCGTAAACTTGTTGGGCAAAAGCGCCTGTTCCGCTTAGATCCAGTGCGACATGCTCAAAGTCCTGAATATCGCCGGCAAAGTGACTTTCAACCTTATGCATAAGTTCATTGATATCCGCTGGCGGCTGACTGGCTGACTCTACACCGCAAAACCGGGCAAGCTTGGCTGCAGTTGCCTCCGGAGTGATTTCAGGCAGCTGGAAATACACTACAGCGTTTGCCTCCCCTGGCGCATGGTTTATTCTCCAGGCTATCCCACAAAACCCCAGCTTGGTTTCAAAAATTCCATACGCTAAACAATTCATCAGACTCACTTCACGTCGATTTGATCAGGAAAATGTCATATTTCCAACCGAGACATTACATTTCCCTAATGCATGCCCTTTAGCCCGTTATCATAATAAAAACCAATCTCATAGATAACTGCTTATTTTATCAAATGTTTTACTCTGCGAATATACAAAGATAACAATTAGATGGCCTCCAATTTTTCACTTCATACTGCACGCACTTTTTTGACATAACCAACAATTCTGCTAGCCTTGATAACACTGTATAACACGGAGTTTACAATGCCAGGCTTAATTGTTAGAAATCTTGATCAAAAACTCATCAACGCTCTTAAGGCCCGAGCCGCAGAGCATCGGCGCTCTACCGAAGCCGAACATCGCGCCATTTTGACGGAAGCCTTATTAAAACCACCACGTAAATCTTTTGCCGAAGCATTATCCAGCATTCCAGCAGTTGGCAAAGATACCGATTTTCAGCGCAGCAATCCCGACAACACGCCTAAATAATGTATTTGATTGATACTAACATCGTCTGTGAAATCAGAAAAGGCGAACAAGCTAATCCGGGCGTAAAGCAATTTTTTGCGCAAGCCATTCAAGATGATCAACCGCTGTATATGTCCGCCGTCTGTATTGGCGAACTGCGCCGTAGCGTGGATTTGCTTTACCAACGCGGAGACATAGATGAAGCTGTTATTTTTGAAAATTGGTTGAACGAGCTTTCCAAAGATTACCAGGACTACATCCTCGATATAGATGGCGAAGTCGCCATGTTATGTGGGAATTTAAGCATTCCGAATGCTGAACAAACTATGGATATGTCTATCGCCGCAACAGCCTTGATTTACGACTTAACCCTGGTTACCGGGACTCCAAATGATTACCAAAATACTGGCGCTCGGCTGTTAAATCCTTTTATTGCTTAGCGATTTACGCTATCAGGAAGAGCTGCCGCCATTTTATGTTTTGGCATTGGCTTCTATCGCCTATAATGGCGTACTAACCAGTAGCGTTTAAATCCAGCATAAACCCAAACATGACCGATACTCCCGACATCTTAAAAACCATCCTTGCCAAAAAAACCGAAGAAGTCACGCGCCGCAAACTGAATTTACCGCTAGAGGCCTTAAAGGAAATTGCCGCCGGCGCTAGTAGCCCGCGTGGTTTTTATCATACTTTACGCAGCAAAGCCGATGCCAAAAAGCCGGCGATTATTGCCGAAATTAAAAAAGCCTCGCCAAGCCAAGGTGTAATCAGAGAAGACTTTAGACCGCTGGATATTGCTATGGACTATGCGATGAGCGGCGCCGACTGTTTATCTGTATTGACTGATAAGGAATTTTTTCAAGGATCGGAAGCAAACTTACAAATGGTCAGAGAACGATGTCCGCTCCCGGTCATCCGCAAAGATTTTATGCTGGATCCTTATCAAATCTTCGAATCCCGAGCTCTGGGCGCTGATTGCGTGTTATTGATTGTCGCGGCGCTGGCAGATGAAATGCTGCAAGAATTAGCCGCAACCGCCGCGGGCATGGGTATGGACGTGTTAGTCGAAGTGCATGACGCCCAGGAACTGGAACGGGCGCTGCAATTGGATACTAAATTGATTGGCATTAACAACCGTAATCTACGCAGTTTTGAGGTGTCGTTACAGAACACCCTGGAGCTAAAAAACTGCATCCCCGCTGATCGATTAATCGTCACAGAAAGCGGCATCCATACACCGGATGACGTGAAGCTGATGATGGAGCATGGGATATATACCTTTTTGGTCGGTGAAGCCTTCATGCGCGCCGAACATCCTGGGCAAAAAATGCGCGAATTATTTGGCTTAAGGTAATAAAAGCTTTGCTAAAGTATACTCCGCATATTGGGTAGTTTCCTTATCGGCTACCCAAGATTGGCGTCTCTTTCACCGGTGCTGATCCGACCGCCTTCTATTACTTCGCATATATATACTTTGCCGTCACCATGGTGTCCGCTAAAGCCGGCTTTCATGATGGTGTTAAAAATAATCTCTACTAAATCATCCGGGGCGAAAATTTCAATGCGCGTTTTAGATAAAAACGGCTTGTAATCTTGACTATGCTCGGTACGCTCCCGGCCAAAACCGCTGCAGTCACTTATCGTCATGCCTGGAAACCCTGGCAAATTAATCAATGCCATGGTTACATGACTTAGTTTATAGGGCTGAATATACGCACGTATCTCTTTCATGACTGTCCATTTAAAGTTCTTCAGAATCGGCAAAATAACGATACAGCGCCGGCAAAAGCGTCAGTGTTAAAAATGTGGACGTCATTAACCCGCCAATAATCACGACTGCGAAAGGCTTTGCCGTTTCCGACCCCACACCCGTTGACAAGGCCGCCGGCAATAAACCCAGCATTGCCATGGACGCGGTCATAACCACCGGCCTAAGCCGGCTAACTGAACCGTTAACAATTGCATCGTGGAGCGGTACGCCTTCCCGCCGTAGTTTATTCAATTGCGAGACTAAAATCACGCCGTTTTGCACTGCCACGCCGAATAAGGCGATAAATCCAACTGCGGCCGAAATACTAAGATTAATCCCGGTGATCAACAATATCATTAAACCACCTATCATCGCAAACGGCACATTCATCACGATCAGTAATGCATTTCTGATTGACATAAAAGCCCAAAACAGCAACACAAAAATCAAGGCTAAACTAATGGGAACTATGATGTATAAACGTTTCATCGCCCGCTGCTGATTTTCAAATTGCCCACTCCATACAATATGGTACCCTGGCGGCAAATCGACCTGTTCGGCAACTTTTTGCTGCGCTTCTGCTACAAAACTGCCTTGGTCGCGATCAATCAGATTACATTTGATCGCGATTCTACGCATATTGTCTTCGCGGCTGATTCTGGATGCTCCTTGATTAACCTTGATCGTCGCCAGTTCTGATAAGGGGATACGCTGACCATCCGGTGATTTCACCGTTAATTTTTCCATGTCGGCTACCGAGTTTCTAGCGTTTTCTTCGTAACGCAAGGTAATATCAAAACGCCGTTCACCTTCTAGAAACTGTGAAGCTGATTTACCGCCCATGCCAATATCAATGACCTGTTCAACATCAGCCACATTAATGCCATATCGAGAGATTTTTGCTCGATCTATTTCAACGATAACTTGCGCCAATCCTGCTTGCTGTTCGGCAGCCACATCGGTTGCGCCGTGAATTGAAGTCAAGATATGCGTAATTTGATCGGCTCTGTCCTGCAAGGTTTTCAAGTCAGTACCGAATATTTTAATGGCTATTTCACCTTTTACCCCGGAAATGGCTTCTTCGACGTTATCCTGAATTACCTGGGAAAAATTCGAGCGTATACCGGGAAATATCGATAATTCTTTATCTAGCGCCTGAACCAATTGATCTTTTTTCTTATAGCGCCATGTTTCTTTAGGATAAAGATCGATTAAAATCTCAAGATTGTTGAAGCCTTTGGGATCGGTGCCATCCTCTGGCCTGCCAAGTTGGGTAACCACCATTTTAACTTCGGAAAAGGTTTCAAGTTTTTCACGCACATCGCGTTCAAAGCCTTTTGCGGTCGCTAGAGAAACCGGAGTAGGCAAAGTAATCGTTAACCAGATATTGCCTTCGTCCAGTTTGGGCATAAATTCGGTACCAATTACCCGCAAAGATAATAAACTTAACAGCAAAACGACTACTACCGTGATAAATAAGGTACGAACATGCAGAAGCACCCATTCCAGCAGACGCCTATAATGGTGCTGCATAGCATGTACTAAATGGTTATGCCGCTCAGCCAGTTGCGGCCCTAAAAGATAAGTCAACATAGACGGCAATACTGTCAAGCTGTAGACCATTGAAGCTAAAAAGGCAAAGCTCAGCGTATAAGCCATAGGCGAAAATATTTTGGCTTCAACCCGCTGAAAGGTAAAAATCGGCAAAAAAGCAGTGATAATGATCGCTTGGGAGAACAATATCGGCCGCCCCATTTCACTGGCTGTTATCAGTAGCGACTGCCGCATTTGCCGAATATCGGCTTTATGCGCCACATCCAAAGTGACTTGCACCATCACCGCCTCAACCATGACTACGGCTGCATCGACAATAATTCCGAAATCGATAGCGCCTAAAGAAATCAGATTGGCGGAAATGGTATTAAAATCCAAGAGTATAAACGCGGAAAGCAATGAAATCGGAATACTGAAGGTTACCAGCAAAGCCGGTAGAAAGCGGCGCAGAAAAACCATCAATATGACCAACACCAGAGTCGCGCCTTCCAGCATATTATGTTCGACTGTGTGTACCGTATGTCGCACTAGCTCTGTGCGATCATAAATTGGAGTCACTTTGACGCCCGGTGGCAAACCAAAGCTATTGAGTTCATCGATTTTCTGCTTAACTCCGTCCAAGACAGTCACGGCGTCTCGGCCTTTAATCATTAGCACGGTGCCTTCTACGACATCGTCGCGCTTATCCATGCCCACTATACCCAAACGCGGCTGTGGACCAACGCTCACTTCGGCGACATCTTTAATGCGCACAGGAACGCCATCGTTACTATCCACTACAATTTCACCGATTTCCTCGGCAGTCTTCAGTAAACCAACGCCTCTGACCACCAAAGCTTCATCACCATGTTCAATATAACCACCGCCGGTGTTCGCATTATTCGCGGCAATCGCGCTGAATACGGTATTGAGATCCAGACGATAACTTTTTAGCCGATCTGCTTTAACATACACCTTATATTCCTTAATACCGCCACCAAAGTTAACCACATCAGCAACCCCCTGCACGGAACGAATTTTCGGTTCTATCACCCAATCTTCTAGGGCGCGCTGTTCTATTAAGCTTAAATGTTTGGCATCTATGACAAAGCGTAAAATTTCACCAATACCCGTAGACAAAGGCCCTAGAACCGGCTGTACATCGCTAGGTATTTCTGCATCACGCAGCCGTTCTAAAGTTTGTTGTCTGGAAAAATAATCTTCGGCATTGTCGTCGAATGTCAGAGTTACCACTGACAGACCGAAAATAGAGACTGAACGCATATTGATTAGATGGGGTATACCATTCATAACCCGCTCTATCGGTAAAGAAATCAGTTTCTCAACTTCCTCTGGCGCCTGTCCCGGATATTGAGTTACTACCTGCACAAACACATTTTGCACATCCGGAAAAGCCTGCACCGGCAACTCTTCAAAAGCGATAATTCCGGAAAAAATAATAGCTACCGCAGCGCCAATTACCATTAGACGTTGTTGTAGGCAAAACGCGATAATCCGCTCTATCATTTCAATTTCCTCAATATAGAGCTATTGTTTGGCATTATCATCGGTTTCGACTTCCTCTTCGGTACGCAGCATCAACGCACCTTCAGTAACTAATTGCTCGTTAGGCGCTAAACCTTTGGATATCACTGCCTTATCTTTTAGCCGCAGTCCAATTTCCACCAGCCGTTGCCGAAAGTCATTTTCGTCCAGCGCTATAAATACATAATCGGCTTCATCTTGGGTAAACACTGCTGTCAACGGGATCACGATGGCCTGATCGTTGGCATCGCTATCGACGTTAATAGTGGCATACATACCCGGTAATAATCTGCTGTCAGAGTTTGGCAATGTGCAGCGCACTTGCACAGTTCGGGTATTTTCGTCCAATACCTGACCTATATACTCAACGGTGGCAGGAAATATTTCTCCCGGATAAGCAGGCACAGTAACTGATAGTTTTTGCCCTTGTCTGATTTTGCCTAAATTTACCTCATAAACTGCCATCAATAATGTGAGTTTTTTAATGTCTGAAATCACGAACAAAGGTGTATCCCGATCAGGGCGTATCTCGATTCCGGGATTAACATTGCGTTCAGCCACGATTCCCGCAACAGTTGCCCGCAATGGGAAACGGCCATCGGTTTGTAGCGGGTTGATATGCAAATTTTTCAATTTATTCGTGGCTCTTACTAATTCGCTTTGAGCCGACTTAAAATCGTTTTGTGCCTGCTCCAACTCTTTTTGTGCAATCACTTTGCCGGCATACAATTCTTGTTGGCGATCAAAAGCTTTTCGAGCTTTGACCAAATCTGCTTCAGCTTTGGCATAGGCTGACTCGGCATCGGCAACATCAGGACTATCCATCTCCAGCAAAATCTCACCAACTTTAACCTCAGCGCCAAGTGCAATCGGCGTGGTAATGACCCGACCAGCTACCGGTGAACTGATCCGTGAAGTCAGACTTTCGTTATAGACTATTTTTCCGGCTAATGGCTCAAGCAACGGATGCTGAGTCAGTGACAACGCGGTGGTTTTGACATAAGCTTTTTTCGGTGAATTTGGCCCGAGATGAACTTCACCAGGAACAACTACATGCTTTGATTTCGGTTGATCCTTATCTGGCGGCGGCGAACAGGCCATTATCCCAGTAGTCAACAGTAAACAACAAAGGATTAAGGTCTGGCTTAAATAGTGTGTCTGCATATTCTTATTTGCTAGCGGCTGCTTTATTCATCTAGTCGACCGTGGAAATACTTTCCACTATTCTGAGGCAGGGGCTCACTATCCAAATCAGAATCGGATATATCGCCTTTTTTGAAATGTAGTGTATTTGCCCGAGTAATTTTCTAATGACCACCGAAAATAAAGTTTTCAAAACTTATCCGGAAGTTTAAGACAACTAAAATATTGTTCAAGGTCTATTTTGATAGGCATGAAATAGATGTTTAAACCGGCAGCGCAAGCAGTTTCGATAGTGCGATTTGCAAACTCGATATTCCATGCATAATCAGGTCGAAATTCTCTTGGAAATTTGACTTTATTTTTAACTTGCCAATAATTCATAGAAGATAGGCTGACTATTGGACTTAGACCGATGTAAGTGTCTAAACCCTGCATATGGTCGATATAAATATCGACCATGCGACTGTCGTAAAACGGTTGCGAAAAAAAACCTTCCGCACCGGCATCGACTTTACGCTGGATATAATCACACTCATCCTGCAGGCCTTGTCGATGCGGGTCGAAGCCGGCAAAAATTTTCAGGGTTGGGAAACGTTGTTTTACCACCCTAATCAAATCCACCACATCGGTATTATGAAATTCGCGCCGTATACCATCAGGTGGATCGCCCGATACCAATAATATCTGTTTCAGAGCGTATTCTTCAATAATACGAAATAACTCTGCACCGTCTATTTTAAAGTCTATGGCGCGAAAATGCGGGACAAATTGATACTTATTAGCATCAACTTGCGTCCCAATTTCCCAACTGCGTATTGCAAACCGCTGAATATCTGGGACATTAATCACGTTAATTGCTGCCCCCAGAGTTTGCAGAAAACCGTATTGCTCAGTAAATGCCGGCAAGCTTCTAGGGACGATTTCAAAAGAAAATTTCATGGTATCGCTTCGCTTACTCTACAGTGACAGACTTAGCCAAATTTCGCGGTTGATCAACATCCGTGCCTTTTAGTACGGCAACATGATAAGAGAGCAATTGCAAAGGAATAGTATAAACAATAGGCGAAATGATATTGTTCACGCTGGGCATTTTGACAATATGCACATTTTCATCGTCTGTGCTGGACAAGGTTTCATCCATGAAGACGATCAATTGGCCGCCCCTAGCGCTGACTTCCTGAATGTTGGATTTTAACTTTTCTAACAAGGTATTGTTCGGCGCGACGGTGACGATCGGCATTTCTGCATCAATCAACGCCAGTGGACCATGCTTTAATTCACCGGCTGGGTAGGCTTCAGCATGAATATAAGAAATCTCCTTCAATTTCAAAGCACCTTCTAAGGCAATCGGATAATGCGTGCCCCGGCCCAAAAACAGCGCATTGTGCTTATCGGCAAAACGTTGCGATAAAATTTCAATGGTCGTATCCAACTTGATGGCTTTTTCGATATTACCCGGTAGTGAAAATAATTGGCTAACAATTTCCGCCTCGGTCTCTTTAGTTAAGCCAAAGCGTCTACCCAAAGCAATCACCAACATGAGTAATCCCACTAATTGCGTAGTAAACGCCTTGGTTGACGCCACTCCAATTTCCGGACCTGCGCGCGTCATCAACACTAAATCCGACTCCCTGACTAAAGAACTTTCCGGAGCATTACAAATCACGAGTGAATGCTTAACACCCAACCTTTTGGCTTCCTGTAAAGCAGCCAGTGTATCTGCGGTCTCACCGGATTGCGAGATGGTCACGACCAGTGTGTCCGGCGAAATCACTGGATTTCGATATCTAAATTCGCTGGCTACTTCAATGGCGCAAGGTACGCGCGCCAATTTTTCAAACCAATAGCGGGCTACCAAACCAGCATGATAACTGGTGCCGCAAGCCAAAATCTGCACTGATTTTATTTGCGAAAATATTTCAGAGGCATTATGTCCAAAGGCTGCATCCTGAAACCTATTGTCTATAAAACGTCCCTCCAAGGTTTCGGAAATCGCCCAAGGCTGCTCGTAGATTTCCTTCAACATATAGTGACGATAAACACCTTTCTCCACTGCGTCAGCTTTTAAGCGACTTTGAGTTACAGGGCGTGCAACGACCTTATCATTTTCATCGTAGATCACTAGACTGTTAATCTTAATCTCTGCTATATCGCCTTCTTCAAGGAAAATGAAAGTTTGCGTGACCGGTAATAACGCGGCTATATCCGAAGCTATAAAATACTCCCCTATGCCTATGCCAATAACTAAAGGGCTGCCTTTTCGACAGGCGATCAACGTATCCGGCTGCTCACTACCCACCACACCTAAAGCATAAGCTCCATCCAGGCTTGGTATAGTGCGTTTCACTGCGCTTAACAAGTTTCCCGATTGCTGTAACTGTTCTGCAATCTTATGGACGATAACCTCTGTATCGGTTTCGGATGTAAATTCAAATCCGCTTGTTTTCAGCTCTGAGCGTAAAAGTTCGTGATTCTCGATAATACCGTTATGCACAACTGCAACTTTATGCCGGCTAATATGTGGATGCGCATTTCGGGTACTGGGTTTACCATGCGTTGCCCAACGGGTATGGGCAATTCCCAGATGTCCTTCAATTGGATCTTCGGCAATTAAGGTCTCCAAACCTTTAACCTTACCTATTTCACGCTTTCTAAAAATCTGTTGATCATGCACCACAGCTATTCCAGCGGAATCGTAACCTCTATATTCCAATCGTTTCAGACCTTCGATTAAGATCGGCACTACATTCCGCTGTGCAATTCCGGCTACTATGCCACACATATTATTTCTCCTTTTTGACTGGACGCAGCCAATTAGTGATAGTTTCTTGCTTGACCCGGCTGATAGTCAGTTTATCATCCGGCGTATCCCTGGTAATTGTCGAACCAGCACCTATCGTGGCATTCTTACCGATTTTAACCGGCGCCACCAATTGACTGTCGGAACCAATAAAGGCACCGTCGCCGATAACCGTCTTAAATTTATTCACACCATCATAATTGCAGGTAATGGTACCGGCGCCAATGTTCACCTTGCTGCCAACTTCGCTATCGCCCACATAACTTAAGTGATTAATTTTACTGCCCGCTCCGACACTGGTTTTTTTAATTTCGACAAAATTACCGATATGTACATTATCCGCCAACTCGGTTTCCGGCCGCAATCGGGCAAAAGGCCCAATACGGCTATTTGCCCCGACAACTGCATTTTCAATGATACTATTCGGCAAAATTTCTACATATTCGCCTATATTGGCATTGGTAATGATGCAATTAGGGCCGATTCTCACATGCGAGGCAATTCGATTTAATCCCTGAAACACCACGTTAATATCAACGTCAATATCCTGACCTAACTCGGCAAATTCGCCGCGTACATCCACACGCTGAGGATCGCGCAATGTTACGCCATGCGTCATTAACTTTTCGGCCTGTTCCCGCTGGTATACTCGTTCCAAATGGGCCAATTGACTACGGTTATTTACACCCAAAACTTCGTCCGGATTGTTCGTCTGGGTTGTCTTCACAGTTAAACCATCTGCAACCGCCATTTCAATAATATCTGTCAGATAAAATTCGTTCTGGGCATTATTGTTACTCAGTCTGCTTAACCATTGCTTAAGTTGCTTGCCATTGCAGGCCAAGATACCGGTATTGCCTTCCTTAATTTCCAACTCGGCCGCATTAGCATCTTTTTGTTCGACGATTTTTATCACGGCGTGATTTTCATTACGGACTATACGTCCATAGCCGGTAGGGTCATCGAGTATTACTGTGAGTAAAGCCAGCGATGTTTCACAAAGCTGAGACAGCAAGTTGCTGAGAGTACTTGTTTTTAGCAATGGCACATCACCGTATAAAATCAATACGGTATCAGCATCTTCTACATGATGAATTGCCTGTTGCACCGCGTGACCGGTTCCCAATTGTTGCTTTTGTTCTATCCAAGTTGCATTTAGGCCAGATAATGTCTGTTTGACAGTTTCACCACCATGCCCATAAATAATATAAATTTCATTGTTTGCCAGCGATAAACTGGTTTCGTAAACATGTTGCAATAAAGGCTTATCGGCTATTTCATGTAACACTTTCGGACGGGCAGAACGCATCCGCGTTCCTTGCCCCGCTGCTAAAATTATAGTTTTAATCGACATAAAGTTCCTAACAAAAAAAAACCCGAATACGCATGCGTATCGGGCTTATATATACACTAATTTATTTGTTTACGATGCACGTTTTCTTAATCTATCGAGTGTGCGCAATTGGATAATTGCTTGCGCTAAATCGGCTTGCGCCTTAGCCAAATCATATTTTCCGGACTTATCAGTCAACATTTCTTCCGCTCTGGCTTTTGCCTGCAAGGCCGCAGCTTCATCCAGATCGCGGGCTCTAATAGCTGTATCAGCCAGTACGGTCACCACATGCGGCTGGACTTCTAATAAACCGCCCGAAATATAATAATCCAATGTTTCCGTATCACTGATCTTAACCCTTACCTCACCCGCTTTTAGCCTGGTAATTAAAGGCGCATGCCGAGGCGCAATACCTACCTCACCGAGCTCAGCAGGTGCAAACACCATTTCTGCCAAACCCGAATAAAGTTCACTCTCGGCGCTGACGATGTCAACACGAATTGTCATTGCCATATTATTCTCCACTGTTGAACAGGCTTACATGCCTTTCGCTTTTTCAATGGCTTCATCAATGGTGCCTACCATATAGAAAGCTTGTTCCGGCAGACTATCATATTCACCGCTTATAATGCCTTTAAATCCGGAAATGGTATCTTTCAATGACACATATTTTCCTGGAGATCCGGTAAAAACTTCCGCAACAAAAAAAGGTTGCGATAAAAATCGCTGGATTTTCCGCGCCCGAGATACGGTTAATTTATCTTCTTCAGACAATTCATCCATACCCAAAATCGCAATAATATCTTTTAATTCTTTATAACGCTGCAAAATCCCTTGCACTCCACGTGCAACATCATAATGCTCTTGACCGATCACCAACGGATCCAACTGCCGACTAGTTGAATCGAGCGGATCGATAGCCGGATAAATCCCTAATTCTGCAATTTGCCGGGACAATACGACTGTTGCATCCAAATGCGCAAATGTAGTTGCAGGAGAAGGATCGGTTAAGTCATCTGCCGGCACATACACTGCTTGAATAGAGGTAATCGAACCTGTTTTAGTTGAAGTAATACGCTCTTGTAGCACGCCCATTTCTTCCGCCAAAGTCGGTTGATAACCTACTGCGGATGGCATACGGCCTAACAGTGCCGAAACTTCTGTACCTGCCAAGGTATAACGATAAATATTATCGATGAATAACAATACGTCACGGCCTTCATCACGAAAATTTTCCGCCATGGTCAAACCGGTCAAAGCAACACGCAAACGGTTTCCGGGCGGCTCATTCATTTGTCCATAGACCAGGGATACTTTATCGAATACATTGGAATCTTTCATTTCGTGATAGAAATCGTTACCTTCACGGGTACGTTCACCAACCCCGGCAAAAACAGAATAACCACTGTGTTCAATAGCAATATTACGGATCAATTCCATCATGTTAACAGTTTTACCTACCCCTGCGCCACCAAATAAACCTACCTTACCGCCTTTTGCAAAAGGGCAAATCAAATCGATCACTTTAATACCGGTTTCCAGCAATTCACTTGCCGGAGCTTGCTCTTCGTAAGATGGGGCGTCACGATGAATAACCCATTTTTCTTTTTCGCCTATTGGTCCTTTTTCATCTATTGGATCTCCCAATACATTCATAATGCGGCCCAGCGTTTCTTGACCTACCGGAACCTTAATCGCATCGCCGGAATTGCCGACTTCAATGCCGCGGCTTAAACCGTCTGTGGAACCCATTGCAATGGTACGGACAACGCCGTCACCCAATTGCTGCTGTACTTCCAACACCAATCCGCCTTTTACATTAAGCGCATCATATACTTTCGGCAGATTTTCACGTGGAAACTCCACATCTACGACCGCTCCAATTATCTGAACGATTTTACCCAAACTCATTATGTCGTCCTCTTATAAAATCTATTTAAACTTGTAAATTGATTAAACAGCTGCAGCCCCGGCAACAATTTCCGAAATTTCTTGCGTGATTGCCGCTTGTCTGGCTTTGTTATACACAAGTTGCAATTCTTTAATTATGTTTCCGGCGTTATCGGAAGCACTTTTCATCGCCACCATCCGCGCCGCTTGTTCGCAAGCATTATTTTCGACTAAACCCTGATACACAATCGATTCCACATATCGTGTCAACAAGTGATCAAGCACTTCTTTTGCACCCGGTTCATACAGATAGTCCCAATGTCCGCGCAAAACTTCGTCTGTTTCGTGTGCTAAGACCGGCAGCAGCTGCTCCATAACCGGTCTCTGCGTCATGGTATTTACAAATTCGTTGTTCAGTACAAATAAGCGATCAATTTCACCACTTACAAACGCATCCAACATAATCTTAATCACGCCCAGTATATCGCTGTGATGCGGCACATCGCCCAATTTAGCAACGTGGCCTATCACCTTGGCATTTATCATCGAGAAAAATCCGGCTGCCTTACTTCCCACCGTACAAACATCAACCGTTATGCCGCTTGTGCTCCAATTTTGCATTTCAATTAAGGTTTTTCTGAACAGATTTGCATTCAATCCACCACATAAACCTCTATCGGAGCTAATGACAATAATACCGACACGCTTCACTTCACGCTGCTGCATTAAAGGATGCTTATACTCAGGATTTGCGTGCGCCAAGTGATTGATAATTTGGCTAATTTTTTTCGAGTAAGGACGCGTCGCCTGCATACGGTCTTTGGTTTTACGCATTTTACTCGCCGCGACCATTTCCATGGCCCGCGTGATCTTTTGCGTGTTCTTAATACTCGCGATCTTGGATCGTATTTCTTTGCCAACAGCCATTTGTAAACCCTTACCAGCTACTGGTTTTAATGAAACGTTCTATGGCATTATGTATGCTGTCTTTGATTTCATCGCTGTAGTCGCCTTTCTCATTAATTTTCGCCAATAAGTTCGATTCTTCGCTTTTCATGAATGAGAGTAAAGCTGCTTCAAAATCACGGACTTTTTTGATTTCCAATGTATCCAGGAAACCTGCATTTGCTGCGTATAAGGAAACACCCATTTCTGCAACCGATAAAGGTGCATACTGGTTTTGTTTCATCAATTCGGTTACGCGTTGTCCACGTTCGATTTGTTTGCGTGTGCTTTCATCCAGATCTGATGCAAACTGGGCAAACGCCGCAAGTTCACGATACTGCGCTAAATCCAGACGTATACCGCCGCCAAATTTTTTAATGATCTTGGTTTGCGCTGCACCACCAACTCGAGACACCGATAAGCCGGCGTTTACAGCTGGTCTAATACCGGAGTTGAATAAGCCGGTTTCCAAAAATATTTGCCCATCGGTAATCGAAATAACGTTGGTCGGTACGAAAGCCGAAACATCTCCGCCTTGGGTTTCAATAATCGGCAAGGCGGTTAAGGAGCCGGTTTTTCCTTTCACGCGGCCATTGGTTAGCTTTTCAACCTCTGCCGCATTGATTCTTGCAGCGCGCTCCAGCAAACGGGAATGGATATAAAACACGTCGCCTGGATAAGCTTCACGACCAGGCGGGCGGCGTAGCAACAATGAAATCTGCCGATATGCCCAAGCTTGTTTAGTTAAATCGTCGTAAATAATCAACGCGTCTTCGCCATTATCACGGAAATATTCGCCCATGGAGCAGCCGGTATACGGCGCGACAAATTGCAAAGCTGCAGATTCTGAAGCGGAAGCAACTACGACTATAGTGTGATCCATAGCGCCATGCTCTTCCAACTTTCGCACCACGTTCACAATTGATGAACGTTTTTGACCGATGGCGACATAGATACATTTTATGCCGGTGCCTTTTTGATTGATAATGGCATCCACAGCAATCGCGGTTTTACCGGTTTGCCTGTCGCCGATGATTAATTCCCGCTGCCCACGGCCTACCGGAATCATGGAGTCAATCGATTTCAATCCGATCTGCACTGGCTGATCGACTGATTGTCGAGCAATTACGCCGGGCGCAATTTTTTCAATCGGTGAACTTAAATCGGTGTCGATTGAGCCTTTTCCGTCTATAGGATTACCTAAAGCATCCACTACCCGGCCGAGCAATGCCGGACCCACGGGTACTTCCAGAATTCTGCCGGTACATTTTACCGTATCGCCTTCAGAAATATGCTGATAGGCGCCAAGCATAACCACGCCGACTGAGTCTCTTTCTAAATTCAACGCCATGCCATAAGAACCGCCCGGAAATTCCAGCATTTCTCCTTGCATCGCTTCCGACAAACCGTGTACGCGAACAATACCGTCGGTGACACTGACTACTGTACCTTCCGTATGCGCTTCAAGATGTGTGTCGAAATTCTCGATCTTTTTCTTGATTAGATCACTTATTTCTGATGGATTTAATTGCATTTTATATTTCCCGATCTAGCTCTTAGAGCCTTTTGGCTAATTGTTGAATCTGGCCTCTGATAGAACCGTCAATCACCTTATCGCCCGCTTTAGCCAAGATACCGCCTATCAGCGATTTATCCAGCAAAACCACGACATTGACTTTCTTGTGCAACTGCTTTTCCAGCATGACGCTATATTTACTTTGTTCGGCTTTGGTCAAAGCAAACGCACTATATAGTTCGACATTGACGTATCCTTCGTCTTCAGCTTTATGTTCTTCGTAAAGCACGGATATTTTCGGCAACAAAGCCAGCTTGCCATTCAAGACTAACAGTTTTATTAAATTAATTGCTTCGCCCTGCACCTGTTCTACGGAAATATCCAGCAGCAATTCAGTTACTTTATCCTTGCCTAACTTTGGATTGCTGGCGATTGCAATGACATCGGGGTTATTAGCCACCGCTGCCAAAAACTGCAATTGCGCTGACCATTCGGCTACGGAATTGGTTTCTTTCGCCCGCTTAAAAGCGGCTTCGGCGTATGGTCTTGCTAATGTCGCTAACTCAGCCATGGCTTAACCTAATTCTTCCACGGCTCTGTTCAGAATATTCTGATGCTTGGCTTTGTCGATTTCTTCTTTCAAAATCTGTTCTGCAGCACGCAAAGCCAAACTGGAAACTTCCTTACGCAGATTTTCTCTGGCTTGCAATATTTCCTGGGCTATTTGCGCATTTGCAGCTTCAATTAAGCGGTCACCTTCTTTTTTAGCTTGCTGCTTGCCTTCCTCTACCAGTTCGTTCGCGCGTTTTTGCGCGGAACTGATGATTTCTGCGGAATGCTCTTTCGCTTCTTTAAGTAGGGATTTGGCTTTCTTTTCCGCCAATTTTATTTCATCCTGGCCTTTTTCTGCAGCAGCCAGACCGTTGGCGATCTTAGCTTTGCGTTCTTCCAATGCCGCCATGATTGGCGGCCATACATACTTCATGGTAAACATCACCAGAAATGTAAAGGTGATCATCTGCCCGATCAGAGTAGCATTGATACTCATTGATGCTTTCCTCGTAGTGCTGTTGTCATGTCTGTCTGCTCCCGGTTACTGTACACAAGCGGGTAGCAGTAAAAGACCAAAGTCTTTTACTGTACAGAGCGGTTATTTAATATCAACCTGCTGCAGATTGAACAGCGGAAAGGAACGGGTTTGCAAAGGTAAAGAATAATGCCATACCAACGCCGATCATGGTTACCGCGTCAAGCAAACCAGCAACGATAAACATTTTAACCTGTAACATTGGAACCAACTCAGGTTGGCGAGCAGCGCCTTCCAGAAATTTTCCGCCCAGTAAGCCAAAGCCAATAGCTGTACCGGCTGCGCCCAAGCCTAGAATAATGCCGACGCCGATTACGGTTAAGCCTTGTACGTTGGCTATTAATGCTGCGAGTTCCATAATGTCTCCTAAATGTATATCAAAAAATAATGTAAAAATTTATAAAAGTTTAGTGCTCTTCATGCGCCAAGCTTAAATAGACTATGGTAAGCACCATGAATATAAAAGCTTGCAAGGTTATCACCAGGATATGAAAAATAGCCCAGGGTACGCCCAATATCGGCTGTAACACCGGAGGCAACAACGCAATCAGAATAAACAACAGCTCGCCGGCATACAGGTTGCCAAATAGCCGTAAACCCAGTGAAATTGGTTTTGCAATTTCTTCAACCACTTTCAACAATAAGTTGAAAGGCATTAACCAGGGGCCAAATGGGGTGCAGGTCATTTCTTTAGCAAAACCCAGCAGGCCTTTTACTTTAATGCTGTAAAAAATAATCAGCAAAAACACACTGATAGACAAAGCAAACGTACTGTTTAAATCGGTGCTGGGAACCACCCGCATATAATCCATGCCCATCACCTTGCCTATCATAGGCATCAGGTCTACCGGCAACATATCCATGGAATTCCACAAAAACACCCAGCAGAAAATCGTCAATCCCAAAGGTGCAATCAATTTATTCCGACCATGAAACGAGTCTTTGACTTGCGTGTCGACAAATTCGACCAGCATTTCTGCAATATTCTGCGCAAAGCCGGGCACATCAGCCGTGGCCCTATCGGCAACAGACTTAAAAAACCAAAGGAACAAACCACCCAGCACCGCAGAAAAAAACAGGGTATCCAGATGCAAAGTCCAAAATCCTTCCCCCACCGACAACGGCGTCAAGTGATGAACTATATACGCGGTAGCGCCACCTTCACTCATTTTTCCTCTCACATACCTAATCGCGCCAATAAAAAAGCGCGAACCAAAAAACAGATAACACCGCTGCGTAACCGGCAAGCAGTGTTAAGAAATTAACCGAAGGCGATTGAAGTGCAATCGCAAATAATGCTGCTGTTAAAACTAGTTTACCGGTTTCGCCGGCATAAAATGCGTTGACGATACCTTGCGCCTCTAAATATCTAGCCCGGTAGATTTTATAGGCAAAATACAGATTGGGGAGCAGGGCGATGCCGCTGCCGAGCAATGGGGAAACCGCATAACTCCAACCGCCTTTCCATAAAAATCCTGCCGCTACCAGCACAGCCACTAGAATTTGCGCATACAGGACTTTTCCGACAGTAGAAAAATGCTCTTCAACTGCCATTTCTATCCCCTCCACCGTTAAGCGCGACGATTATATCCAGCTCAATCGTTTTAAGCAAGCCAACAAAGCGTTTACTAATCATTCCAGCAGCTAACCAGATCAAGTGCTTAACCTGCAGATCTGAAAGACAAGCTTATTGCATTCAGTTATGGCTTTGCAATTTAGATGGAAGCTTTAGCCTTGACCATACAAGCACGATGTCTTAAAAAGCAATAAATATGCCATATCATAACGATCTGTTTTTTATACCTTGTACAAGCCATAGTTATGCTTTTTATCATACAATTGAGCGCTCAATAGCGAACAAATGTTACATTTATTCCACTAAGTCAGTCAGTTTTTGCATAACGCCTGTTTTATTCCGCCAATCCCTCAAGAACCTAAAACGTTCTCATCAAAATCATTGGTGAACAAGGCAAAAGCCAAGATCAGAGTATCCTTTATTGTCGTTGATATCAATATCCACACCCCCTTCACGCCTTATAGTTTCCATTTGAGCTTTATGTTCAGTTCGATAACCACCTCCGCGTATAGTCCTTTGGGTATCGGCAACTCTTGTTGATGAAGTTAACTCCCAAACATTCCCTGAGATGTCGTATAAATTAGAAACAATAGGCCTAGACAGCTTGATAACACGATGTTTTAAGACCAAGAAGCTCACTTGAGTTTGTTCTTAATTTTAGACTTACCATTATAACCACGCAACTTAGTTTTTACCGTAAACAATGACAAACGACAGCAAATATGCCTACCCAACACATCAATGCAAGCTGCGAAATCAAGATCGGCCTTTTTTTGTACATACCTACGTTGCTCTTACATGTGACAAAATGACGCCATCTATCTATACTACACACCTACAAATATGTTTTTAAGGTTGCATCATGCTTGCTCATACAGGAAAAAGGCTAACTACGCGCATTACGGAGCACGTCCAGGAAACGCTAATAATCGCAGCTGACATCGTTGGAGCAACTGTAAATCAGATTGTCGTCCAGGCTGCATTGGAAAAGGCAGAAAAAATCATTGAAAACGAATCAACGCTTGTCCTAACCCGCAGGGAATCCTTAAGGTTGTTGGAGTTAATTGAAAATCCCCCTCTACCAAATGCCAAGTTTCTGCAGGCTCAGAAACGTTATCAAAAAATAATACAAAATGCTGATTCAAGCACTGAACAATGTTGATGACAAAAGAGATTTCGACTGTGGCGATTTTGAACTTAACAAATGGTTGCATCAAGTCGCAGGACAACATAAACAGAAGCGCATTTCTTCCACCTTTGTTGCAGTAGACCACGAGAACAGCGCTATTGTCTTAGGCTTTTACGCTATCAGTATTGCTGAATTGATAAATTCCAACCTCCCGGAACAGTTTCGGAAAAGACTACCTGAGAAAGTTCCGGTTTTTCGCTTGGGTCGTTTAGGCACAGACAAACAACATCATGGCAAAGGCATTGGAGAATTTATGCTTTTCGATGCAATTGATCGGGTAACGCGAATAGCAACAGAAGTTGGCGGTATCGGCTTAATCGTCAATGCCAAACCATCTGCTGTCAATTTTTACCAACAATACGGTTTCGAACCTATGTCCGATCATCCTCAAAATCTATTCCTGGCATTATGAATCGACCCTATTGATTTGCAAGCGTTTTTCCATGGTTTTCGCCAATCTTGATAATGCTGACTTTAGAATATCGTCATGCTCAGCCCCCTGCAACTGCTGAGACAACAAAGTAATGTTTTCTGCCGATGGCAGTCTGGCGGTTCTTCGCCTATACTGCTGCTCAAGTTGAGGCGTTATCCTAACCTGTATACTAATAATATTTTGCTGTCCATACACCGCTAATTTGTTTACTATATCCATAGAGAAAAAGCGGATTTGCGAAGCCCAATTGGCTGAGGCGGTATAAATCAATAGTCGGTTGCCGGAACGGACACAATGCTGGATATTTTCAGCTATTTCAGGGGGCAATGCGGTTCTAACAACGGCCAATAAATTCTTTTGCTCGGCAATGATAGCCAAAGATAAAGCCAATTGGCGGGCGGGAAAATCCAAAGCCGATTTAAAAACGGATTTTTGTTTGTTATGCATCTAAAATCCAATTCAATAAAGCAAGCGGTAGCGAGACCATGAAAAATTTCATTGATTCAGTACTTGCAGAGGTAGACTACCAAGCGGTTAGGCTATTAGAGATACTGCATACAATCCAAGCCAATTATCAACATATTCCACCAGTAGCCATTGATTATCTGGCCGTAGAGCTGGCGATTCCACGTAGCAATATTATCTCCGTCATTGAATTCTACAGCTTTTTTCATTTAACGCCACAAGGCCGTTACGACATTCTATTCAGCGACTCGATTACTGACCGGATGCTCGGCAATGAAAATCTCAGCCATTATCTTGCCACCCAACTAAAAGTGAACATCGGTGAAGTACGCGCCGATGGCCAGGTTAGCCTTAATAATACTTCTTGCACCGGACTTTGCGATCAGGGACCGGCAGGTTTAGTGAACGGCTATCCGCTTGCAAAACTCGATCGGCCCAGACTAGATGAAATCGCGGCATTAATCGAGCAGCAAAAACCCGTACCGGATTGGCCGCCTTATCTGTTTGAGGTAGTCGATAATATCCGCCAAACAGGATTGCTATTGGATTCCTCTATCGTGAATGGCGCAGCTCTAAAGGCCGGCTTTGCCAGAGGCATGCTAGCCACGCTGGCTGAAATTGACTCCGCAGATTTACGTGGTCGCGGCGGCGCTGGTTTTAAAACCGCTGTAAAATGGCGCATTTGTAGCGAAGAAATTAACGACCAGCATTTTGTGGTCTGCAATGCCGATGAAGGCGAACCCGGCACCTTCAAGGACCGGGTGCTACTGAACAGCTATGCCGACCAAGTTTTTGAAGGCATGACTTTATGCGCCGCCATTATCGGTGCAAGTCTAGGTTTTTTGTATTTACGTGGCGAATATCGCTATCTCAAGGACAAATTACAGCAGATTTTGCTGCAACGCCGTGAAGACGGCTTATTGGGCGACAATATTCTGAATCAAGGTTTTAATTTCGACATTGAAATCCGTATGGGTGCAGGAGCTTATATTTGCGGCGAAGAATCAGCGCTTATCGAATCCATGGAAGGCAAACCCGGTATTCCACGTAATCGTCCACCTTATCCGGTCACGCAAGGCTACTTAAATAGACCCACAGTGGTAAACAATGTGGAAACCTTTCTAGCTGCGGCTGCAATTGCCGTCAACGGCGGAGCATGGTTTGCAAAGGTCGGCACGAAAAAATCCGCAGGCAGCAAAATTCTCAGCATCTGCGGTGACTGCGAATTACCGGGAATCTACGAATACCCTTTCGGCACATCGATCCGGCAGATATTACTGGACTGCCACGCAAGCAATGTGCTTGGCGTTCAGGTAGGCGGACCCTCCGGCACCTTCATCTCCAATCAGGAATTGGATCGCAAACTGGCGTTTGAAGATCTGGCTACCGGCGGTTCTTTCATTATCTTTAACGATACACGTAATATTTTTGACATCGTGCAAAATTTCAGCCATTTCTTCGCACATGAAAGCTGCGGTTTTTGTACTCCATGCCGGGTCGGCACCGCCTTGTTGAAAAACCAATTGGATAAAATTATCAGCGGACATGGTTCAGCTGGTGATGTCGTGGAACTAGAAGCCCTATCTCAATTGGTGAAAAACTACAGTCATTGCGGTTTGGGACAAACTGCCGCCAACCCGATTTTAAGCACCTTGCAACGTTACCCGAATCTATACCACGACCACTTGAAAAAAATCAGCTATGAACCCGGCTTCGATCTGGATGGAGCACTAAATATAGCCCGGCAATTGGCGCATCGGGACGATGCCGCCGCCCACCTCGCGCAAGTGGAGGATTAAGATGAGCAAAACCATTAATATCGACGGACAGACTATTCAGTTCACAGAAGGACAGACCATTATGGAAGCGGCTACCGCCGCCGGGGTCTATATCCCGCATCTGTGTCATAAACCCGGTTACACGCCGCACGGTAGTTGTAAGCTATGCACAGTTAATGTGAATGGCCGTAGTTGCACCGCCTGCACTTTTCCGGCTGCTGAAGGGCAGTCCGTCATCAATGACAGCCGGGAATTGACGCATGATAGGCAAAAAATCACGCAAATGCTGTTTGTGGAGGGCAATCATCTCTGCCCAGCCTGCGAAAAAACCGGCAATTGTCAATTACAAGGAGTAGCCTACTCCTTAAATATGCTCGACAACCATTTTCCGCATTTTTATCCAGCGCGGGAAATGGATGCTTCGCATCCTGATATTTTGATCGATCATAATCGCTGTATCTTTTGTAACTTGTGCGTCCGCGCCAGCAAGGAAAAAGACGGTAAAAATGTGTTCGGCATCAGCGGCCGCGGAATACATAAACGTTTAATCGTCAATTCCGCTAGCGGCTTATTGAAAGACAGTAATATCGACGTCAACGATTTCGCCACCCATGTCTGCCCAACCGGCGCTATTTTAATTAAACGCACCGGCTACCAAGTACCGATTGGTCAGCGGATTTACGATCATCAAGAAATCAGCGCAGTAACTTTGCAGCAGGAAAAGGAACAAGATCATGGCTAAAATCAAAGTTGCTACCACCTCCTTGGCCGGGTGTTTCGGTTGCCACATGTCCTTCCTCGATTTGGACGAGCGCCTGGTGGCTCTGGCTGAAGTCGCCGAATTCGACCGTTCGCCTTTAACCGATATAGAACACTGCGGGCCTTGCGACATTGGCCTGATCGAAGGCGGAGTCTGCAATTCCGAAAACGTGCATGTATTGCGTGAGTTTCGGAAAAACTGCAAAATCTTGGTTGCAGTCGGCGCCTGCGCCATCAATGGCGGGCTGCCGGCGATGCGTAACTACATCTCCCTGGAAGACTGTTTACTGGAAGCCTACCGGGACGGCATAGGCGTAGAAAATGCGCAGATCCCCAGCGACCCGGAATTGCCCTTGCTACTAGACAAAGTCCGCCCTATCCACGAAGTCGTGAAAATAGATTATTTTTTGCCGGGTTGCCCACCGTCTGCCGATGTGTTTTGGACCTTTCTGACTGCTTTGCTGGAAGGCCGCGAACCGACATTATCTTATGAGTTGGTCCACTACGATTAGTCGGCTCAGCCGGCCATTTGCACTTGTGTAAGCTGCCAACCCGCATAACAGAGAAATATTATGTACGAATATCTTGAAACCGCCGAAAATCCCAGCACCCTGAAACGGGTCATCGTCGATCCAGTTTCGCGGGTCGAAGGTCATGGCAAAGTCAGTCTATTGCTGGACGAAAACAATCAAATAAAACAAGCTCGACTACATATCGTCGAATTCAGAGGCTTTGAAAAATTCATCCAGGGCCGCCCCTATTGGGAACTACCGGTGCTGGTGCAACGTTTATGCGGGATTTGCCCGGTTAGCCACCATTTGGCCGCAGCCAAAGCCATAGACCAATTAGTCGGCATAGACCCCGCCAATCTGCCGCCTGCGGCCGACAAGTTACGGCGCTTATTACATTTCGGCCAAGTGCTGCAATCGCATGCTTTGCATTTTTTCCATCTTTCCAGCCCGGACTTACTCTACGGTTTTGAAAGCGTCATCGGCAAACGCAATGTCATCGCCGTTCTAGAAGATTATCCCGATATCGGTTTGCAAGGTGTTAAGCTGCGCAAATACGGTCAAGAAGTGATACGCATGGTGTCCGGCAAGCGGGTGCATGGTACCGGCGCGATTCCCGGCGGCATGAACAAAGCTCTAAACAAGGAAGAACGCGATTATTTATTGCAGGACATCGATCAGGTAATTAATTGGTCTGAGGCCGCTGTGGCACTCATCAAAAAAGTGCATACGTCTAATCTACCTTTCTACGATGAGTTTGCGACCATCCGCAGTAACTATTTGGGCTTGATTAAACCTAACGGTGCACTGGAACTTTATCATGGTGGCATTCGCGCTAAAAATGATCGCGGCGAAACGCTGATTGATCATTTCGATTATTGTCATTACAACGACATTATCCATGAAGAAGTCCGTTCCTGGACCTATATGAAGTTCCCTTATCTGACTGCGCTGGGCACAGCAATGGGTTGGTATAGAGTCGGCCCCTTGGCGCGCGTCAACAACTGCGATTTTATCGATACGCCGTTAGCTGAAGCCGCTCGCATCGAATTCAAGCAACACGGCGGTGAACTGATGGTGCACAGCACCTTGGCGTTCCATTGGACGCGTTTAATCGAGATGCTGCACTGTGCGGAAAGTATCCAACAATTGCTGCATGACCCCGATATTATGGGTACCGATTTAGTCGCCAAAGGCGAAAAGCGCTATGAAGGCGTAGGCGTTATCGAAGCGCCGCGCGGCACCTTGTTTCACCATTATCAAGTTGATGAAAACGACATTGTCACCAAAGCCAATCTGATCGTCTCTACCACCAGCAACAACACCGGCATGAACGAATCCGTACGGCAAGTGGCGGCGGAGTATTTATCCGGCCGGGAATTGACCGAACCTTTGCTCAACAATTTGGAAGTCGCCATCCGCGCCTACGACCCTTGCCTGTCTTGCGCCACCCATGCAGTTGGTAAAATGCCTTTACAACTGGAACTTCTGGACGTGGAAGGCAATCTGGTTGATCAATTGACCCGCAACAGTGACGGCCGCTTCATCCACGGTAAAGCATGAGCAAACCCATCTTGGTGCTGGGCTATGGCAATCCGAGCCGAGGTGACGATGCCTTGGGTCCATTGCTGCTGGATTTTATCCAGCAGCATCTGGATACCTCGCAGTTTGAAATTGTAACCGATTTTCAACTGCAAATTGAACACGCGCTGGATTTGCAAAACCGGGAATTCGGTCTTATTCATAGACGCATCGGTAGCCTGCGAAGAGGCATTCGACTTCACCAAACTGCATGCAGCCAAAGATAAAAGTTATACCAGCCATGCCATGAGTCCAACAGCAGTGCTGCAAGTTTATCAATCAGTCACCGGCGAAATGCCGCCACCGGCTTTTTTGTTAAGTATTCAAGGCTTACATTTCGAGTTGGGTGAAGGTTTAAGCCCGGAAGCGACACATAATTTACAACAAGCAATCAGCTTTTTCCGGCAATTACACCTTAACCCGAAAGCCGACAACTGGCTGCGTAAAACGCACAAACCAGCCGCCTTGATCTGCTAATCCGGATTTTATTCTCTTTACCGGTATATTTAACCGGCGTCTGCTTGTAGAATCAGAATTATTCCAAGAAAGATTCCAGGAGATAGAGAATGAAATTTTCGTTATGCTTCCAAACACTAGTTATGCTGCTTGGCTTTACGGCAGTACAGACCTATGCGGCAGAACTTACTCGCGCCCAGGTGGAACAATTACTCGTCAAAGCCGACAAACAACACCCTGCCGATTTACGCCGCAAAGACCTGACCGACCTGGATTTATCGTGGCTGGATTTCCGTAACGCCGACTTATGGGGAGCAGATCTACGCAGAGCCGATTTAAATCACAGCAATCTAGCGGGTTTGATACTAGATTTAACCGTAATGACCAAAATTAATCTCAGCGGCGCGAAACTGGCAAATACCAGCATATTTGGCGTCAGCTTGATGCATGCCGATCTCAGTAATGCCGATCTCAGCGGTAGCCGGGTGATTGCCGTGATGGACGGCACAAATCTAAGTAACGCCAATCTCAGCAATATCGATTGGGCGGCGGACATGAAAAATCAATCCATGGGCTTGATGCGCGCCAATATGAAAGGCGTGAACTTAACCGGTGCGAATCTGAGTAATGCCAAACTGGGCCGCGCCATGCTGCGCCATGCCAAGCTGATCAACGTTAATTTGCAACATGCCGATTTGTTTTCCGCCGATATGGACGGTGCGGATTTAAGCGGGGCCAATATCAGCGGCGCAAATTTTTCTGAAACCAAGCTCCACGACGCTAATTTCAGCAATGTCATCGCCACCGGTGCGCGGTTTGACGGTGCTATCAATAAACCCGAGATAAAAGGCTGGGCTGGTCAATAGCCGCTTTGTCGATACCGGCTTGGCAATGCGCATCTCGGTTGCACACTGAAAATCACCCAGTTAAAAATTATTCTAAGGATTGAGTACTTATGAAATTACCGAAACAATTGCTGCAACGAAAATCCATCGCCGCATTCAGCACTGCTGATTCCGGCTTAAAGCAAACCTTAACGGCTAAAGATTTAACCGTATTGGGCGTCGGAGCGATTATCGGCGCCGGCATTTTTGTATTGACCGGAATTGCCGCCGCCAAATATGCCGGCCCAGCCATAGTGGTGTCGTTTGTTTTGGCCGGGATCGCCTGCGCCTTAGCGGCTTTATGTTATAGCGAGTTGGCCGCTATGCTGCCTGTGTCCGGCAGCGCTTATAGTTACGCCTACGCCACGATGGGCGAGCTAATGGCTTGGATCATAGGCTGGGATTTGGTGCTGGAATACGCGCTGGCCAGCAGTACGGTGGCGATAGGCTGGGCCGGTTATTTAACCAGTTTGTTGGACAGTATCGGCCTGCATATTCCGTAATATCCTTAGCACAGCCTATCTTTCCGATCCGGTCGCCGGCTTTGTAAATTTACCGGCCATGCTGATTATTTTATTACTCACCGGTTTATTGGTGATCGGCATCAGGCAATCGGCGGCGTTTAATTTCGTCATGGTCGCCATCAAATTGGCGGTGATTGTGCTATTTATTGTCGCTGGCAGCGGCCATGTTCAAGCCGAAAACTGGTCAAACTTTGCACCTTTCGGCTTTGGAGGAATTCTAACCGGCGCCGGGGTGATCTTCTTTGCCTATATCGGCTTCGATGCCGTCTCCACCGCCGCGCAGGAAGCCATTAATCCTGAAATAGACGTGCCTATCGGTATTATCGCCTCGTTGCTGGCCTGTACTGTACTATATATCTCGGTGGCGGCCGTTCTGACCGGAGTGATTTCTTATACCGAATTAAATGTGTCTGCGCCGATTGCGTTAGCAGTCGATCATATCGGCATGGCTTGGTTATCACCTATTATAAAACTTGGCGCGATTGCCGGCTTAACTTCGGTGATGCTGGTAATGTTGATGGGGCAAAGCCGCATCTTCTTTTCGATGGCCCAAGATCAATTATTACCGCCGTTGTTTGCCAAAGTGCATCCCAAATTTCAAACCCCGTATTTGTCTACTGTACTAGTGGGTATTGCCGTAGCCTTGCTGGCAGGTTTTATGCCAATAGAAAAACTCGGCGAATTAGTCAGCATCGGTACTTTGTTTGCTTTTGTGCTGGTGTGCGGCGGCGTTTGGATATTACGCAGCAGTCACCCGGAATTACCTAGGCATTTTAAATGTCCAGCCGTGCCTTATGTGCCTATCGCCGGCATTTTAGTCTGCCTAGGATTAATGGCGGGCCTGCCTTTCGATACCTGGGTGCGCTTGTTCGTTTGGTTATTGATTGGGTTTGGGATATATTTCGGGTATGGGATGAAGCACAGTCCGTTGCGGTAAGGTTATTGGACTCATTGCGAAGCGCCTGTTTCTATGTCAGCGAAATTTCTGATCTTAACATTGCCATCAGGGAATTTGGCGACCACTTCTAATTCTCCTCCCATCGCTTCTATATGAGTGCGGAGGGAGGAAATATACATATCAGTACGTTTTTCGATTTTAGCAATTGACGGCTGCTGCACATGCAGCAGATCATCGGCCAACATTTTTTGGGTTAAACCACGAGCCTGACGCAGGTCGTTCAGCGGCATCTCCGTCAGCATGGCTTGTGCTTTAGCTTTTGCAATTGCTTGCGATTCAGGCCGCATTTGCGCCCTTAGTTCGGAAAATTTATTTGCCATTGATAAGTCCTTCCTGTAGCAGTAGTTTCAATTGAAACAATTTTTCAACAAAGTCTTAAACTACCTGAACCAGCCGCCCGAGAAGTATTAGATTTCATTGAGTTTCTGGAACAGAACTAAGCTATAGATACTGAAAACGAGCCGATTGATATAAGGATATTATCACCTACCCCTGAGCAGCAAGAAGCTTATGCTTATTTAAATCGATTGGGAGGGAAAGCCTATTACTGATCATAGGGAAGCCAATGTTCTGGAGTTGAACACACATTTTTCAATTGCAATAATATAATTTATGCGCCTATCGTCGGCATTCTATTCCGCTTCGCATAGTGCTAAATTCAGCACCACATCCTTGTGGTTGATACTGCACCGGTCAATATAGTGAAAAACAAAAATCATTCGTAATCTTTCGGCAACTCCTCCGCCCGACCCATAAGTCCATCTCTACCGCTCTCGCCTATTGCCATCAGCAAGGCCGCTTGTTCGCCGGTGATGTGAAGCTCTTTTAATGTTTCCGCCAGATGTTCCATGACCACATCGTAATGATAGTCATCCGGTAACATTTTCATTAAAAAGGAGTGACATTCGCAAACCAAGGTTATCGGACGAATATCTCGGCCACCAATAGCCTCCAGCAAAAAACCAAAGTCCTGGCCATTAACTAAACTCGGCTTTTCGTTGGTTCTGGCAAAAGCCGCAGTAAAATAGTCATTTAGCAAATGCCGTAACTGGTAATTGGGTTCTTTAGCGCCAGATAAAGCGGCGTTTAAGAATAACTTTAGTGTCTTAGTCTGTTCTTCAGGGGTTTTGCCGCGAAAAAATCGGTTTACCCGGTAGTCGTCCAGCATTTTAGGATAAAAAACATCGACGATTTTGCTGATTAATTGGGTGTCGGTAAATATTAGGTTATTGGTTTGGTGTGATTGTGCAAGAATAGCGTTCATAAGTGTCCTCCGATTATTGTTATAGTTTTTGCCGGTAAGTCTTCCCGCAAATTCCGTTTTGTCAATTACCGGTAAAAGGATTTATACACCGAATTAAGCTGCCAGGGCGATTAAAAAATCGCCCCAACGTACTAATACTTATAATTTTTGCGTATCGTGTTTGAACTTTACTTTCCTGCGAAGTATTTCGCCAGCGCTTCAGCCCTATCTTTGCTGACCTGTTGTGCGTGTGGACGGCTTTCTATCAGCTTAATATAGTCTGCGACGCCGGGGATATGTTCAGCCACCAAGTCAGTACCGTATACTTTTTGGGTGCAAAAACCAACCAATTGTAGATGCGGCCAAGCCAGCACATCGGCTAAACTAAACTGCTCACCCAGCACATAGGGGGCAAATTTCAATAGTTTTGACAGACCAATCAGGCCGGCTTCGACTTTCTTTTTCACTTCGTCTCTCACTTCCTGTGTAGCGGGATTACCAAACAGCGCCTCGCCATAAATGCGGCGGGCAATCAGTTCGACATTTAATTCCAGATGCTGGATAAATTCCCGGTGCTTGGCTCGCTCAAAGGCATCAGCTGGATAAAGCGGTTTTTCCGGAAATGCATCTTCCAAATATTCAACAATCGCTTGGGATTCTGATAAATAACCCGCTGCTGTTTTAATAAACGGAACTTTTCCTAGAGGCGAACGTTTTAGAACTGATTCCTCTTGGCTAGGCGCGACAATTTCTTCTGTAAAAGGAATGTCTTTTTCCAGCAAAGCGAATTTAACTTTATTGTAATAGTTACTTATGGCAAAACCGTACAGCGTAATCATGAAAATATCTCCTAAGGTAAGTTAATACAAGACAGACCGATCTGTCTGTTGATATAATACATACCGTTCTGTATAGTCGCAACTTTATTTTTGTTTAATTTTTATGACACGTAATCTCCGCGAGCACATTTTGCAAACTGCATCCGAGCTGTTCTATAGCCAGGGCATAAAAGCCACGGGTATAGACACTATTGTGAAAGCCAGCGGCGTTGCCAAAATGAGTTTGTACAAATATTTCCCATCCAAGGATGATTTAGTCTTGGCGCATTTGCAAAGGAGTAAGGAAGCGATGCAAGCCGCCATGTTAAGTTGGCTTGCTGATAAAGACGGTGATCCACGCCAAAAGTTGCTGGCCGTGTTCGATTTTTTTGCGGAAATTATGGCAAACCCCGGTTTTCGTGGCTGTCCTTTTATAAACGCCGCAGCGGAATTTGCCGACCAAGCCAGCCCGGTACAGCAGGCAACTGCGGAATTTTATGCCGCCTTTCGTCAGTTGCTGGCCGACTTAGCTAAACAAACCGGCATAAGCAATGCGGATGAACTTGCCAGCCAACTATCCATGCTGATTGCCGGAGCGATAGTCAGAGAACAGATGCAAAAACAATCCGGTGCAATGCGCACCGCAACAGCCGCAGCTGAAATTTTGATCGGAAAAAGTATGGCCGAATCTCAGAGCTAATTCCATCAAAAGACATGTCCATGAAATCGAACAGTTAACCCTCCATTACTAGAGTATAAGCCCTGCGCAGCAACTCCATTTCGGCCGGCGGTCGGCCACGCAGTTCCGGCAGGGTTTTCATCTGACAATCTCGACTTGCCAGCAAGACGTGCGGAGGATCGAGCAACATAAAGCGCGCCATGTAAACAGTAATAATACCGCCGGGCGCATCGACTTGTTCGCAAAATCCTGGTTCGGCGCGTAACAAATCATTGTCCAATTGCATATGCTGATTAATAGCGTTGACCAGCGTTGCCGGATGCATGCTAATAGTATTGACTTTTGTTTCATCCTTATCCAAGGTTAACGATAGTTTCGGCAAGGCGTTTGGGAAACACACGCTGCCATTTAGCTGTTGAGCAAACAAGGTTAAAGCGCTAATGTCGCCTTTGTAAAACAACAATAAACGATGGTGACTAAACGCACTGAGCATTAATGGTGTTTGTCCCACAGCGACTTGTAACTGCTGTCCAGTCTAGATAAGCGGGTGTTTACCCGCTCCAGTAAATCATGGCCTGGGAAACGGCTAGTGTTGCCGGCAGCGTACCAGTTTTCCATATCCTTACTCAGTGCGCTTCTTTCCGTTGCGCATTCGGCAATTTGCTGTTTCAACCAAGTCATACTGTTTGTTGGCGTTAAATCGGCGATACGGTAGCGCAAGCCTTTATTAAAAATTCGCACACCGCCACCTTGGGCAATCGTGCGTTGCAACACTTCTGCGTCAAGCAATTCGACGCCAGCCAGATAATCAATACCAAACTCATGCAACTGCGGTAACCACGGCACGGTTGCACCCATCAATACGGTTTTGGCATTGCTGGACAAGTCCGCTAAACGCGGAAAAGTTTTATTGGTAATAGAACTGGCAGTTAAAAATACCCAATCGGCTTGCGGTAACAGAAATTCACAAGCGGAATCCGGTAAATCACAAGCTTCCGGTTGCCTCTCCAGCACCGTCAACTGCATGTGTTGCTGATAACGTTCTACGCCGGGATAATGTCCAATCACTACCACGTTTTTACCTTGAATTTGCGGTAAAAAATAATCGAAAACGGCCAAATTCGGATATTCACCCTGATTATCCAAGGCTATCGAGAAAGCCGGTAAGTTCCTACTATTAATACAACTGTTAATTGCCGCCATAGCAACCGTAGCTTTATACGGCTCCCATTCCATTATCCAGGTAGCCACATCGGTAATGGCTTTGCCGGTCAGCGTACCGGACCAATTTAAGGTGCGGGTAGGCACTCCCGGACTCATAGCCAAGCCGGTGGCAGTTCCGCCTTTACTTAAGCACAAAGTCCACACCAAACCGATCATCATAGATTCAACCACTTCATTACTACTGCAATAATCCAACAGTAATTCGTAAAATCGTTTTGGGTTATTCATAATTCCTGTATAAAAACATAATTACTGAATTGCAACTAATTAGCTATAAACGCTTTTAGTACTCTATTAAAACCGACTAGGCATACATGGATATGTTTAGTTCCGCCCGCAACCTGGTAAATAAATAATTATTGTGGAATTTCCAGCAATTTGGCTTCGGTTCTAATGTCGTCCTGTGAACCCCAAGCATTAATCGCCTCGACAAACCAACGATTTTTACTGGGGTGGGGCTGCACAACATCAAATTCAGCATAAAAACTACCGTCACAGTTAAACTTGATCTGACCGATGCGTTGCTTGCTTTCGCTATACCAGAATCCGACTAAATAGAGGCTTTGTAAGTAAGGATCTGTCTCCAGACTAAATACGGCACTATCGAAATCTGGTTTCTGTAGTTCCAAATTTTCCGGGAAACCCAGTTTTGCTATCGTTTCAATCATGCTATCACAAACAGATTGCCCATAGGCCTGTTTTGCTACTATGTGCTCGCTTAAACTTGTATTGCTTGTCATTACGCGTCCTCATTTAATGCGTGTGCCAATTGCATGATCACCGAGGCCCCGCAACGGTCTTCCGGGTCAAGTTCGCGCAGCAACGCTAGAATCGCTTCCGCCTCCTCTTCCTGTTGCCGCCGTAATTTAATGAACGCCAAGGCTTTCAGCGTGTAGAGATAGAACAAGGTTATGTCGCTGGTGTACATATCCCATTTACCCGATTCCAGAGCCAGCAGTTGGTAATCGCCGGGAAATCCGCCCTGTACAGAAGCCACTTCCAAACCGGCTAATACCTCGCGCTCAGCTTCCTGTAAACGGCCTTGATAAAAATAGAATTTATACAAGGCAAAATAGGTTTGCAGACAGCTACTGTCTATTTGTTGCGCTTGCTTAAACAGTTGTTCGGCACGGGTTTTATCGGCATGGTTAGCCAATACCCCGGCTTGTAACAAATTGTTTACCGCCTCCGGTAAGTTCGGACTAAATAACACCCGCTCCTCCAGAAATACCGGCTGAATCATGGTTACCAAACCTCTGCAGGAACCTGTAAAGCGGCAACCGGCTTGCCGCCCAGTAAATGCTCATCAATGATGGTCTTCACATCCGCTTTTGTGACCCGGCCATACATTACGCCTTCCGGATAAACTAATACGCTGGGTCCCATCATGCAAGGCCCCATGCAGCCGGTATTGGTTAAGGCAAATTTTTCGAATAGGTTACGAGTCTGAATTTCATTCATGAACTCGTTCATTACCTCTGCGCAGCCGCTAGCGCCGCAGGAACCTCGCGGGTGGCCTTCCGGCCGGTTTTGGGTGCAGACAAAAACGTGTCTCTCTGGTCTAGGCATGGTGATACTCCAATGATAAATTAAATCGCACTTCCCACCTGTTTCAAGCCGCTAATTTGCTCTGATGCGTAAAGCAATCTTTAGGACAGACTTTGGAGCAAGCCTCGCAACCAATACAATCGGCGGCGTTTTTCAAAGTCATCACTTGCGTAATATCGTCATCCTCAAAATCACCGTAGTCATCGCCAAAATCTTCGGCGTCGATAATATCCGCTTTGTCTACCAAATCGAACACATCACGCGGACAAACCTTATAGCAACGGCCGCAGCCGATACAGGTTCGGGCATTCAATTCAGTGACATAAGCAGGTGTCCAGACAGTGCCGCCAAAAGTCGTACCGGTTACAAATTCAGACATAGTCGCTCCTTAAACCAATTCCTGGCCGGCCGCCAGGAATTTTTTATTGGCTTCGTCCCAGGCTTTGCAGGCATCGTATGTAGCCTGCGCAATGCCCATCAATTCGCCATAGGCGTCAGGCAGACGATCTTCGATCAAATCGTGCAACTCCATCGCCGCTTCGCTAGCCAGTCGCTTGGTTTTTTTAACGTCTTTTTCCATTTTTTTCAGTTCTTCGTCAGTCATGAGATAGACTCCTTAAGCTTCTGCGACTTCTCGATATTGCTCAATCAAGCCAACCGCCTTAGTGATGACTTGATCGGTTTTTTCAGAGAGTTCTCCCAGGCTAGGAAAACCAAAGCGATGTACATCGCGTAATACTTTATCGACGGCTATCAGCTTGCCTACCATAACAAAAGCTCTACCGAAACCTTCGTGGCTAATATTGATGACCGGTACCGCCATCAGTCCGGTTTTTTTCTCAATCAGCGCGGCGATGCTGTTGTAATACGCTTTGATGCGCGCCAGAGTAATTTCATCCGGGTCGCCAACAATAGGAATTTGACGTTTACGTTCTTTGGTCAATACCAAAGGATCAATAATTTTCTCATTCGACCAGCCTTCATAACTGTCATAGGTATCTATGGCGCGTAGTTGCTTGAGCATCTCGACAACAATTTCAGACGCCATATAAGGATCGCCGGTTTCGACGGCTAGTGCAGGTTGATTCATAGGAGGTCTCCTCTAGGTTTTGTAAAGCCAGGCAAGCATATTAGCGCCCGACAAGTTAATTTTTTAGCCGGTTATTCCTTCCAGCCGTCGGTTTCCATCGCGTCAAAGCGCGAAGGGTCAGGGCCTTTGTGCTGGTTGATTGCTTTGGCTAACCAGTTGGAGGGTCCGGCTTTCATTTCGTTTTGCAAATCATTGATCAATTCTTTAATGGTGCAGCCTTCATGTACTTTAATCGGCTGTATGCCGTGACTGATTATTTGCTTAACGGCAGAAGCGCCTACGGCTTGACAGTAAACTGCCGCGCAGCCATCCAGTAATTGCAGCTTCACGGACAATTTGTCTTCGTTGCCATCCTGGGCCAGTTCACCAAACTGCGCCGCTTCCAACAATTCCGAATTTTCCGGATCTACCGCAAACACTGCGAAGGATTTTGCTGAACCAAAATGTTGATTGACATGCACCATATCAGTGGTAGCGAAAGCGACTTTAATAGCGGTTTCCATAGACATCCTCTCAGCGTTGGTATGCAGAACCTGCATGCGGCGGGTTAATGACATGACGGCGAACAGGCTTGACGTTCATTTTCAAGTTTTTGCGCATAAGGTGAGTGATAAACCTCGATTTCCTCATGCGTAAAATTAATCACCAGATTAGCCAAGTCGAACAAGGCTTGCCGGGTGCCGCGATAGCCTATCCAGGTTTTCTGGTAGCCGCCGATAATGTCATACAGCGGAAAGCCGGCGCGTAATATCGGGATTCCCAAGCGCTCGGCGCTGGCAACGGCATGAGAATTACCGATTAACAATTGGGCTTTGTGCTGTTTGGCCAACAGCTCCAAATCTTCCAAATCTCCGATCTTGATGCTTTTCACCGGTATAGTCGCCAATGCAGGGGTGGCGGCAGCACTAATCGCCACCACAACTTCTGCGCCCATACCTTGCACCAAATGAATCATGGCGCACAGTTGGTCAGGGTCGGCGGCGATAGCCACCCGTAACTGGCCCAGCATGAAATGCGTATCCAGCATGGCATCCTGCAACTGTGCGCGTTGACGTTCAATTATGGCCGGCACCGGCAGTTCGCTAATTTCAGAAAGCGCCAAGATCAAGGCGTCGTTGGCTTGTAAACCATACAAATGCTCGAAATAGTGCGTGGGTACACCGGTTTTTTCCTCTAACAATTCCCCGGCTTTTTGCAAAGAAGCGCCTATCACCAGCGTTGCTTTCGCTTCTCCCAACGTATAGACTTCTGAAATTGAAGTACCGCCTATCGTCACTGGCGAGAAGGCGTCTTCTGTCAAACTGCCGTCCAGTGATTCGGAAATATCCGGCAGGATTAAGGGCCGCAGATTAAACTGTTCCAAAAGAAAGCGTAAAGCCTCCAAGTCACCCGGCGTCAACATTGGGCTTACCAATACATTAACCTGACGCTGGCGATTGCCGGGCAGCGTGCCGGCGGTGGCGGCATCCGGCACTAGGGCTTTAATCAGTTCGTAAACGGCTGTGGCGTAACCTGTTTCCACACAGCCGGTAAAATCCGGAGTATTAACAGCCACTATTGCTACTTGCGCATATTCAGGGTATTTTTCCCGGAATTCGCTTACATTGCGATGCACATCAGCCCCCTGAGTTTCTGCCAGGCCGGTGGTCAACACCATAATCAAATTCGGATTGGATTTTTCGGCGATAGACCTAATCCCTTCAATGACATTGTCATCGGCGCCCATTACTGAGCTGGCTTGATCCATAGCGGTAGTTTGCAATGGAATCGGTTCACGGAAATGCCGGACGAAAAACACCTTGGCAAACGCAGTGCAACCTTGCGAACCATGCAGCATCGGAATAGCCCGATCAAAGCCCAAACAAGCCAGCGATCCGCCCATCGGCTGACTGGCTTTCAACGGATTGACAGACATCGCTTTATTGCGTTTCAGGATCTCGGCCATCTTATGCTGCCTGCGACTGTAAAGGTTCAGCAGCTATATCCACCACCGGGGCTTGCGCCTTAACCGCTTTCCAAGGCGGCGCAGCGCGCACCGCCTCCCAAACCGGGCTTTCAATAGTCAGTGCCAATTGCCGCACTAATTCCAACATGCCTTGATAACCTTCGTAACCGAACTCCCGTTCTTGATTAATATCCAGGAACGGAATACGGGCTTTAAGCGCGGTATACATATTCCGGCCGCCGGCGATCAAAATATCGGCTTTATAATCGCGCACCACGCGTAGCAGTTCTTTCGGACTGCCGTCCTCTATCATCATGGTGTCTTCACCCATTAATTCACGAATCCGTTGCTTATCTTCTTCGGTGGATTTCTTGGTGCCGGTCGCGACAACCACCATGCCCAAATCCTGCAAAGCGGAAATGACCGACCAGCTTTTTACGCCGCCGGTAAACAACAATACCCGCTTACCTTTCAAGCGTTCTTTCCAGGGCGCTAATTCCGCACGAATGCGGGTTTCTTCGCGTTCGACAATAGCTTCGGTACGGGCGATAAGATCGGCGTCGTTAAGGGTTTTGGCAAAATCGCGTAAAGCCTGACTGGTGTCGGTAATACCGTAGAAACTGCCTTCAAACCAAGGCGTACCGTATTTTTGATGCAAGCGCCGAGCGACATTGACCATCGCTTTGGAGCACACCATCATATTCACTTCGGCTTTGTGCATGGTTTGCACTTCCCGGAATCTGGCATCGCCGGAAAGAGTACACAGGACTCTGAGGCCCATTTCATCCAGCAATGGCAAAACATGCCAGAATTCGCCAGCGATATTGTATTCGCCGACCAGATTGACATCGTGTACCTTGACGCCGGGGCGTTCGGTACCGGGCGGCAGCGGGTCTGGGTCGCGGGTGCCGATGACGTAGTTGACCATAGCGTCGCCGGCTATGCGGTTACCGAGATTTTTGGTGCCGTAAAAACCGGCGCAGTCAATAGGCACCACCGGCACGCCCCAGCGTTCGACCGCCGATTTGCAGATGGCGGTAATGTCGTCGCCGACCAGAGCCGGTACGCAGGTATTGTAGATAAACACCGCCGGCGGGTTAAAGCTGTCTATGGCTTGCTTTATAGAGTGGAACAAGCGTTTTTCACTGCGGCCCATCACCACGTCTTGTTCGGTGAGGTCGGTGGTCATGCCGGTGCGGTAAAGTTCGGAGCCGGAGGAGCGGGTGCCGCGGTTGTCCCAGGAGCTGCCGGCGCAGGCTATCGGGCCGTGGACAATGTGGGCGACGTCGGCGATGGGCAGTAGGGCGATCTGGGCGCCGTCAAAGGCGCAGCCGCCGGCTGCCGAGCCGGGCTTGGGTTTGGCGCAACCGGACTTTTCCTTCTTGTTATGTTCACAAGCCGGTTCGTCCAGCAGTTCTGCAACTTCTTTGGTGGATTTCATCACAACACCTCGCTTTTTGCTTTAAACGATGCAACCGGTGTGCCATTTTGTAAGTCGCTGATTTAGTTTTGCTTTGCTGGAATTTAGATTGTAGGAAATACTACAAAACAGGGATTGAAGTGTGGTTGGGGGGCTACAATTTGGCAGTTGAACAACTACCATAAACCGGGTATAGATTTGAATATATGGAGGCCTATTCACCAGCAAGCATGTGCTGGATGAGCCCGGCCGACCGGATTTGTACAATCAGTGGGCGGATTTTTATTTTCCGGGCCGGGATAAATACATTTTTTGGAATGCGACCATCATCACTGCGGCAAGAGCTTTTTGGGATGCTGCACATGGCATTGCTTTCGACCGTGCCTATGCCATGCTGACACCGGAAGAAAGTAATGCTGAATTCCATATGGAGTTCGAACCTGCGGACATTTCCAAAACCGGCAAAATTTTGACTTACAGACTGGTTGAACGGCCCAAGACTCGGTTTGATAAATTCGACGGACTGACATTCGACGAATATTTAGAGAAACTGGAAGCAGAGACTATCCTGGAAACACCGCCGCTTATACATGAGAGTTTCCAGCTTAAGAACCGCTATGCCTATGGCTTAGGATTGAGCATAGTGGTCGATGCAACTGTCATTAAGCGCGAAGCCATAGAAACAGCCATCAATAATTTTCGGAAAATAGGTGAAACCAATTGGCAAGCCATTAACCCGGTGCCGCGTGAACTCTTACCCGTAATCAGTGAAAAAGCAGCTCTAATGGCAATTAAGGAAATAAATACCGGGTACAAATAACTAATTTTCAATTATGCGTTCTGAAATTATATACCCGGTTATTCGGGCATTATTTTTATCACCAAGCCAGGCCTGATAAATAGGACCAAGTAAGTATGTGGCTAAGCTATTATTCATTTTCGACAAGTTAATACTTAATTTTTTCTTAGACCTAAGTCCTTATTTACAGCTAATCAGACAAAACATTTCTCTTAAGAACTCTTCGAGCAACATAGCTTACAATTGATTGCTAGATTGATGGATTTATTAACTACCGCAAAGTTGTTGTCAACGATATTTCTCTCGCTTTTTCAACATATAAAATTTAAGCAATTTTGAGAAAAAATATTTAGCTGTTCCTTGAATATATCTTAAAATATGCATGCACTTCTTATCAATATTATTATCAGGACGAATAAAATGTTTCCTTCATCTTTTTTAACAACTCAGCATAATTTTGCAATAAAAAAACATCGATCAAAAATAGCTATTGCTATTTCTTTAATAGTTAATTGTTTTTGGGTTCCTGCCGCCAACGCGGCAGCCGTGGCCAGTACAAGCTGTGCGCCAGCACCCACCTCAACTTTAGTGGTGAATGTCAAAAATACCGGCGCTACCGGTAATGACGTTACTGACGATACAACTGCGATTCAAACGGCTATTAATCAAGTTGCAGGCACAGGCGGCACGGTCTATGTACCGGACGGCACTTATATGATAAATGCACTAACCAGTTTGTTGTTGCAAAGCGATATGACCTTAAGTTTAAGCGCCAATGCTATACTCCAGGCCATACCGAATAACCAAGATGCGTTTCAGATTATTTTGATTGAAAACGCCAGCAATGTGAATTTGATTGGCGGCACATTACAGGGTGAACGGGATCAACATATTGGTACTGGCGGGGAATCCGGGGATGGTATGGACATTGATAATTCAAGCAATGTCACCGTGCAAGGCGTCACCTCACAGAATAACTTGGGCGATGGGTTTTATATCGGCGAAAATTCAACTAATGTAACCTTTTGTTCCGTAACCGCAAATAATAATCTCCGGCATGGAGTGTCAATTACCTCAGTAAACGGCATGGTGATTAAAAACTCTGTGTTTAATGGTTCCAATGGCTTCGCGCCAGGCAGCATGGGTCTTGATATAGAGCCAAATCCAGGGGAAACTGTCAATAATGTGCAAGTTTTAAATTCCGAATTTCAGAATAACGCCAGTTCCGGCATACAAGCCTCGTTTCCTTCACTTGCCGATACAGTTAATTCATTTATAACTAATTTAGCTATCGAAGGCAATACTATTAGTAATAATGGTGTGGTTGGTACCTATTCAGCAGCAATTAATTTATCGAGTCAAAAAAGCGTACAAGTCCTTAACAATATAGTCAGTAATAATGTTCAGGACAGTATTCTTTTAAACAATAACTCAACTAAAAACAACATCATGGGCAACACCGTTACCGGTAGTGGTTACAACAACCCTCTTAACGATCAGTCAGCTGGTTATGGGATTTTGGTGCAAAGTGGATCTACTCTAAATACAATTACCCATAACATTGTCAATAACAATGAAACCGGGAATATAGTGGATCAAGTAGGCGGCAATAGAATTAATACCAATTCAGTCGATTAAATTAGCCTGGGGCGCCGTAAAAGCATAGTTAATCTTTACGGCGCCTCAAAGTACTTTAGCATTTGTACCTTTTTCTGAGCCCCAATAAGCTCAGCAAACCTAAGCCAAATGAATAAAAAGAGGGTGATAAAGGCACCGGCGCGACCGCAACCACGCTGACATCTGCTAGGCCAACATAGCTACTGTAATCGGACATATTAAACTGGATGTTGGAACTCGAGCTGCCGGCGGTTTCGGTAAAGGAATAAAGCTGCCAACCGTTTGTAGTAAATTCCGCAATATTAAGCAAGGTGTTCTCGTTCCACAATACTTGCAAGGCATCAGTTGTATTAATGTTCAAAGCATCAGTTGTGTCAGTTTCGTTAATATAGAAACTAAATGTATAAGACTGCCCGGCTATGGATTCGAAAGACTGCGCGAGATTAAAGACATCCGGATTTGCCGGGGTACTTGGGTTGGCTGTACCTGCCTCAACGTGAAATTGATCGCTAGGCATGTTATTAGGATAAATGCCGGTTGAAGTAACGCCGGAATATAAGGTATCGCCGGCAGTTGTCCAGCCGGTGAAGTCGCCGGTAGCGAATGTTCCGTTAGCAATTAAATCAGCATGAGCTGCATTTTCTGCACCCAATAGCAACACAGCAGCAAGTATGGTTTTTGACGCTTTCATTATTTGTACTCCTTAGTTTCAGGCTATTTATAATAAATGTTACTTATTGTTACATAAATTAATGACGATTTCATTAAAACTTGATGCTCATCCCAAAATTGAAAAAAAAATATTGACTACACATTTCTTTATTTAAATGAAATTTGACTGCTGAATGAATACTCAAATATTTTATATTCCTGAGAACTTTGCTCGTTTGCAAAAGCAAGTTCAACAATATTTACAGAATCTCCGCTACAATTTTATCGTTATCATCCCTGCCTATTAAGGGTAAAAGGATATACTTATGCCAGTTGATTTTTCTAAGGGGGACGCATTGCAGCCAGCAAATTTGATAGCCGAGATAGTCGCCAATCATGATAGTAGCCGAGCCCTGCGGCAAGATATTCACGCTCATCCGGAATTATGCTTTGCAGAAGTGCGTACTGCTGAGCTGGTGGCTACACAATTGACTGCCTGGGGAATTCCACTTGAGCGGGGTTTGGGTAAAACCGGCGTAGTGGGTATTATTAAGTCCGGCGACTCAGAGCGGGCTATCGGCTTACGCGCCGATATGGACGCTTTACCTATTACAGAACAAAATCAGTTCGCACATAGCTCTCGCCATCCGGGCAAAATGCACGCGTGTGGCCACGACGGCCATACCGCGATGTTGCTTGCCGCCGCCCAGCATTTGGCCAGCAACAAAACATTTGACGGCACGGTCTATCTGATTTTTCAACCCGCTGAAGAAGAAGGTGGCGGAGCAAACGTCATGATTCAGGAAGGCTTATTCGATCGCTTTACGATGCAGGCGGTGTATGGCATGCATAATTGGCCGGGCATGGCGGCCGGACAGTTCGCGGTGAGTTCCGGGCCGGTGATGGCTTCCAGTAATACTTTTAATATTCTGATAAGCGGTCAAGGTTGTCATGCCGCCTTGCCGCATCTAGGCTTGGACCCGGTGCCCGTAGCAGCGCAAATCATTCTAGCCTTGCAGACTATTTTGACCCGCAACGTCAACCCACTGGAAGCCGGCTTATTGTCGGTAACTATGGCTCATGCCGGTCAGGCCTACAATGTCATCGCCGATCGCTGCGAGCTGGCCGGCACAGTACGGGCTTTTTCAGAGGAATTATTGAATTTGCTTGAGCAAAGAATGTTGGAAATTGCCCGGCATATCTGTCTGGCGCATAGCATGGAGTGCGATTTTACCTTCAAACGCAATTATCCAACCACGGTAAATCATCTCCAACCGACTGCGATTGCCCGGCAGGTGATGACCAAGATAGTCGGCGAGGAAAATGTATTGCCGCAACAGCCAACTATGGGCGCGGAAGATTTTGGCTTTATGCTGCAAAAAATCCCAGGTTGTTATTGCTTTATCGGCAACGGCGCCGGCGAGCATCGCAGCCATGGGCACGGCACTGGGCCATGCATGCTGCACAATGCCAGTTACGATTTTAACGATGATATTTTGCCGCTGGGTGCGACTTATTGGGTAAAATTGGTAGAGGCCTGTTTACCAAAAGAATCTGCTTAGCCTTTTTGTAGCCGAAAAGCCAATGCACATTAAACAAATCCAGAGCATGGCGCAAGTTGACCGAACAGACTGGAATCGTCTGGCTGGTCTTGGCTACCCCTTTACTCGCCATGAATTTTTAACGGCGCTGGAGACAAGCGGTTCGGTATGTACAGAAACCGGTTGGATGCCGGCACATTGTCTGGTGATGTCCGGTAATGAAATGATTGCCGCCATGCCGTTGTATCATAAGCAGCATTCCTGGGGAGAATATGTCTTCGATCACCAATGGGCGCAAGCTTATCAGCAACATGGCTTGAATTACTATCCTAAATGGCTAACAGCAATTCCGTACACGCCTTGCCAAGGTCCAAGACTGCTGATAAAACCCGATAGTGATCAGCAACCGATTATTGAATTATTGTTAAGCTTTATCCAACAGTCTGCAGAACAGGCGGATGTATCCTCCTGGCATTGCTTATTCCCAAACGAAATTCAGCTTAGTCAGCTACGCAACTTGGGCTTAAGCATCCGCGAAGGGGTGCAGTTTCAATGGACTAATCAGACTTATCGCGACTTCGATGATTTTTTGCAAGCCCTAAATGCCGCGAAACGCAAAATGCTGAAACGCGAGCGCCGCCGAGTCATTGAGCAAGGCATAGAAATGCTGCGTATTGCCGGGCCGGATATCACCACCCTGCAATGGCAAGTGTTTTATGAGTTTTACACGCTGACCTATTTAAAAAGAGGTACGCAAGCCTATTTAACGCCGGCATTTTTCCAGCAACTCGCTATGGCGATGCCTGAGCAAATACTGCTTATTCTGGCGCTAAAAGACGACAAATATGTCGGCGCAGCACTGAGTTTTGTTGGTGATGATTGTTTATATGGTCGCTACTGGGGTTGTTACGAAGAATATAATGCGCTACATTTTGAAGCCTGCTATTACCAGGGCCTGGACTATTGCATAGAACATGGCTTGCAGCGCTTCGATTCCGGTGCGCAAGGCGAACATAAAATTTCCCGAGGCTTTCAACCGGTCACCACCTATTCCGCGCACTGGATCAAAGACCCTGGCTTTGCTCAAGCAATAAACCAATTTCTGGCCCGCGAGAAAAAAGCCATGCAAACTTATAAAGAGGATGCAGCGGCTTATTTGCCTTTTAAACAAAATGTTTAGGTAAATATCGAGGTGACTATACGCAAACTTTTATCCTTTCTTTTGCTTATTAACCTCTCTGCATGCGCCGAATTTCGGGATCATCCCCTGCATGCGGCAGACTCAGCATTGAATATTGAAAAGCGTAGCCTGACTAATCCGCAACTTCAGCAATTTATCGAAAACGTCTTAGCACAGGAAATTGCTTGGCCATTGCCAGCCTGGGATCTGGACAAGCTCAGTTTGGCGGCGCTTTATTACCATCCGGATATGGCCTTGGCCAGCGCAGTGGCGGAAACTGCAGATGCCACCAACATCATCGCCGCGCAACGGCCTAACCCAACCCTGAACGCCACACCTTCCTACCTTACACATCTTGCGACCGCAGTTGCGCCTTGGTATGCGGTTAACACCTTGAATATTCCCATCGAAACTGCCGGCAAACGTGGTTTTCGCATGGATAAAGCTCAGCAATTAACCGAAGCGGCGCGTTTGCGCATAGTTGATGCCGCCTGGACAGTTCGTGGCCGCTTGCGGCTGGCCTGGCTGGAAGCGTTTGCCGCTCAGCAAACCGAACGCTTAGCGCAACAACAACTCAGCCTCCAACAGGCGATAACCAGCCGTTTGCAACAGCAATTAGCGGCGGGTGAAATCAGCCGCCAAGACTTGCTACGCTCACAACTACAGTTAAACCAAGCGCAACTCAATGCTAATACAGCACAAAAAAGATGTGCGGAAAGCAGAGTACAGTTAGCCACGGCGCTTGGTGTGCCGGTAGAGGCCCTGACAGAAATAAGCTTAGACTATAACCTGCTTGCCCAAGCAGCAGGCCTAGATAACATCCCAGTGGCTAAGCTTAGAGAAATCGCTTTACAACAGCGTCCCGACATCTTGGCGGCCTTGGCTGATTACGCTGCTGCGCAGGCCGCTTTGCAACTGGAAATCGCCAACCAATATCCCAACATTCAAGCCAATCCCGGTTATGCCTGGGAACTGGGCGAAAACCTCTGGTCTTTAGGCGCCAGCGTCCAATTACCCATATTTCATCAAAATCAAGGCCTGATAGCCGAAGCAGAAGCCAAGCGCCGGGAACTAGCGGTACGTTTTACGGCCTTACAAGCAAAAGTTATCGGTGACATTGATCGCGCCCAAGCCGGCTTGGCTGCCGTGCTTGCCAAACAACAGCAAGCCGCACAGCAAAAAAGCTTGCAGCAGGGGAACCTATTAGCAATCGAGGGGCAATTTAAAGCCGGGGAAATCGACCACCTCGCTTTACTAGCCGCGGAAATGGAAGCGGCTATAGCTGAACGCGCCCGGCTGGATGTATTGCTGGAGACCCAACAAACCTTGAACAATCTGGAAGATAGCTTGCGCACCCCCATCAATTCCACGTTTACCAGCAGTATAATCGAGCGTTCAAAAGCAAGGAATAATCTGCAATGACCACCTGCTTAAGCTATCTAAGGATCGTATTATTCTATCTTTTCACCGCCCCATTAAATTATGCCTTGGCTGACAACGAACCGGAATTTACCACCGAGGTAGCCGTCCATACCGGGAAAATCCTTAAAACCACTTTGCATCGCTATGTTCTGGCTTACGGCATAGTAGAACCGGAACCGGCCAGCGACGCCAAGCCAGCGGCCAGTGCAAAAATTGCCGTACCTGTGCCGGGTATTCTGGCGCAAATTCATTGCTACGAAGGTCAACAAGTTAAAAAAGGCAGTCTGTTATTCGAGCTGGATAATCGCAGTAACGAAGCCTTGATTGCTAAAGCCAAAGTCGCGGCGGCGTTTGCCGAAAAGAATTTTGCCCGTAAGCAGCAATTAAACTCCACCGACAACATATCACGCAAACTTTATGATGAAGCCGAGCAATTATTACAAACTGCACTGGAGGATTTAAGCCACGCCCAGATCCAAGCCGAATTATTGCGCATCCGCGCACCGTTAACAGCAATGGTAACAGCTGTCCATTTTAAAGTCGGCGAAGCCATGAGCCAGAACACCGTATTAGCCGAACTGATCGCTATGGATAGATTAGACATCGCGATGCGCTTACCTAGTCTGGAAGCAGCGGAGATTCGCTTAGGACAAGCCGTTGATTTTAGTCTCAGTTCAGATCAGGACGGCAAACCAACACTCGAAACAAATCCGCTACACGGCAGCGTGACTTTTATCGGCGCCACGGTCGATCCGCTGACCGATACCATTTTAATCCGCGCTTCGCTCAAGGCGGATTCCGGCTTGCGGCCCGGTCAATTCGTCAAGTCACGGATTCTGGTCGAAGAGCGGCCGGAACGTTTGGCCGCACCGATAGCCAGCGTGCTCTACAAACAGGGCAGCAGTAAGCTGGCGCTTGTCCAAGGCGACTCTGCTAAGCTGATCAGTATTAAGTCGGGCTTGAAGGATGGCAATCTGGTAGAAGTTGAGTCTAACAACCTGCATGTCGGCGATACCATCGTCACAGAAGGCGTCTACGGTCTGCCGGCAGAGACCCGGATTCGAGTGCTTCAATAATGACCAACGCCACTGTTACCGGCTTTGCTATCCGGCACGGCTTGGTCATTGTCTTTTTGTCCATCGCCCTGTGTCTAGCCGGCGCTTATGCGGCACTGGGCATGCCTTCTTCGATTTTTCCGCAAACCAATTTTCCGCGCGTGGTGATCCTGATAGATAACGGCGTGATGCCAGCCAATGAAATGATGGCCACCATCACCCGACCGGTCGAAGAGGCGATGAAAGATATACCCGGCGTACGCACCGTGCGTTCGAAAACCGGTCGCGGCTCCGCGGAAATCAATGTGTTTTTCACCTGGCAAACCGATATGCTGCAAGCTGAGCTTTTTGTGCAGGGGCGATTGGCAGTGGTACAAAAATCCTTACCGGCGACTGCCGGCACTGCAGTTTGGCGCTTGACCTTCGCCGCCTTTCCTGTCGTCGGCCTGAGTCTGACAGGCCCGGATTACGCCCTCACTGATTTATGGGAAACTGCCCGTTATACCCTACAGCCGCGTTTGTTGCGCATTCCCGGCGTGGCTAGAATAGGCATCGTTGGCGGCCGAGCGCCCGAATATCATGTCATCGTCGATCCCTTGCGTTTGCAGGCCTTGAATTTAAGCCTCAGCCAAATCAGCGACGCCTTGCTGAGAAATAATTTAATCGCTCCGACCGGCATGCTTGAAGAAGATTTCCAACTTTATCTAACGGTTGTGGATGGGCGTCTGCATAAGCGCGAAGACATAGAAAATCTGACGGTATCAGTCACCGGCAATTCACCCTTGGTGATCAACGCGGTAACAAACACCACCGAAGTTCATCCTATCCGCATCAAGGATTTAGCGCGGGTAGAACTGGCTCAGGAACCGATATTCAATATCGTCACCGCCAATGGCGTCAATGCGGTTCTGCTCAATGTCTACAGCCAGCCTGACGGCAACACCGTGGATATCGCCCAGCAGTTGCAGCAGGAACTGGCGGAACTGCAAAAAATCTTGCCGGCCAATATCCACGCTAATGTTTTTTATGATCAATCCATACTGGTTACTGACTCCATGCAAAGCGTTTGGGAAGCCATTTTTTTAGGCCTACTGCTTTCCATCGCCATTCTCTATGTTTTTCTAAAGAATTGGGGCGCGACGCTGATTGCGGCGACGGCTATCCCCGTGACAGTATTGATCACTATTCTAGTGCTACGCGTTTTGGGTTTGAGCTTTAACCTTATGACCCTTGGCGGCATCGCGGCGGCTATCGGCTTAATCATCGACGACGCCATCGTAATGGTGGAAGCCGTCACCGCCAAACTACAGCTACACAAACGCCTACCGGCAATAAAACTCGCCTTGGCGGAAATAATGCGCCCCTTAATGGCTTCGACGCTAACACCCGTGGTGGTATTTATCCCGCTGGCTTTTCTGGATGGCGTAGCAGGGGTATTTTTTCGGGCCTTGGCACTAACGATGGTCATCGCCTTGCTCACTTCGTTGCTATTAGCCATAACCCTGATTCCCGCCTTAGCAGCTTGGTGGCTGCCTAATCCCCAAACTTATACAGCTAGCTCCCAACAACCTAAGCCGCTAAATTGGTTTGCATCTTTACTACGTCTCTATGAAACCGTCTTGCGTAGCGCCCTAAACTCCGCGAAAACCGTGTTAATCGCTTGCAGTTTGATCCTGGCGCTTGGCGGCTGGCTGTACTTACAATTGGAAAGCGAGTTCCTGCCCTTTATGGATGAAGGCGGCTTTGTACTGGATTATCATGCGCCGTGGGGAACCAGCTTAAGCGAAACCGACCGGCAACTTCAACAGGCCGAGAGCATGCTCCGCGCAATTCCGGAACTGGAAAGCTATTCGCGGCGCACCGGAGCTAGATTGGCTTTAGGTATTTCCCAAGCACATAAAGGCGATTTTTTAGTCAAATTAAAAGCTTCTCGGCAACGTAAAACCAACGCAGTAGTTGCCGACCTGCGCAAGCAGTTAAATACCGCCGTGCCGGGACTGGAATGGGAGTTTGCCGGCATACTCGGGGACTTGATCGGCGATTTGACTTGGTCTCCCAGACCCATCGAGATAAAACTGTTTTCCACCGATGTAGACTGGCTGAAACAAAAAGCACCGCAAATCCAAAACGAATTGGCAAAAATCGACGGTGTGGTCGATACCTTTGACGGCTTGGAAACCACCGGCCCATCCTTAAGTCTGCAGGTCCGCAGCAGTGATGTGCAGCGTTTTGGTTTGACAGTGACTGAAGTGGCCTTGGCGGTGAGTACCGCGATGCTCGGCCAAAAGGCTTCGTATATATTAAGCGGAGATCGCATCATTAATATTCGCGTCAGAATGCGTGCCGACGCCAGCCGGCAGATGGCTGACTTAAAAGAATTACCACTACGGTCCTTTGACGGCAGAACCGTTAAGCTGTCACAAGTCTCAGATGTGCAACTTGAGCCCGGCCAACTGGAATTGCAACGCGAAGACCTCCGTCAACTGGTTGCGGTTTCCGCGCGATTGGAGAATCGCGACCTCGGCAGTGCCATCGCCGAGATCAAGGCCAAGCTCAGTCAAGATCCAAGCTTGCCGCCAGGGGTATTGGAATTTGGCGGCTTGTATCAGCAACAACAGGAGTCTTTCCATAACCTGCTGGTGGTGCTGTTGGCTGCGGTGTTTTTAGTGTTCACGGTGCTGCTGATAGAATTCGGCTCGTTTAATGCACCCATCGCCATCGTCTTCGGCTCCTTACTGGCTTTATGCGGCACGGTGTTAGCCTGGTGGCTGACCGGCACCTCGGTGAACATCGTTTCCTTGTTGGGCGGTATTATTGGCATCGGCGTCGTGGCGAAAAACGGCATTTTGCTGCTGGATTCAGTGCAGCGTTTCGAGTTGCAAGGAAAGAGTTTGCCAGATGCGCTGGCCCTATCCGGCGAGCGGCGCTTAAGGCCGGTGTTGATGACGTCCTTGGCAGCCGGGCTAGGCTTATTGCCCTTAGCTTATGGGGTCGGAGCAGGGTCCGATATGCTTAAGCCGCTGGCGATTGCGGTAATCGGCGCGTTGACGATTTCGGTGTTGCTGTCGCTGGTTGCCACGCCGACGGTTTATTTTGTCTTGCGGAGGCTGGGCAGATCTCGGAAATAAGCAAAACCCTCAGGCAATTTTGAATTGCGTCACCAAGTCCTGCAAATTTTGCGAAAGCCGGTGCAAGTTATCGGCGGCAACCGTGGTGTGTTCGGAAACCGTGGCAGTTTGCACGGAAATATCGCTGATATGGATGATATTACGGTTAATTTCTTCGGTAACTTCGGTTTGCTGTTCCGCCGCACTGGCGATTTGCATTGTCATACCATTGATTGCGTTCACCGCCTCCATAATTTTTTCCAGCATATGCTTAACCAGTTCCGTATCCTGCACACCTTGCTGCGCCCGTTCGCAGCTGTGATGCATAATATCCACCGCCCCCCGAGAATCAGTCTGTAGTTGATTGATCATGCCTTCTATCACCGAAACCGAATTCTGGGTCCGCGTCGCCAAGCTACGCACCTCGTCGGCCACCACCGCAAAGCCCCGCCCATGTTCACCGGCCCGCGCCGCTTCGATAGCCGCATTTAATGCCAGCAGATTGGTTTGTTCGGCAATGCTTTTGATGACATCCAACAGCGAACCGATTTTTTTGCCATCATCTTCCAGATGTTTCATGACCAGCGATGCATTTTCAATTTCCTCAGCCAGTTGCAAAATAGAGGTCGTGGCAGTTGCTACCACTAACTTGCTCTGATTGACCTGGCTGTCTGCTTGATTGGCGGCATCCGCTGCATAACTGGTGGTTTTCGCGACTTCCTGGATGGTCGCACTCATCTGATTAATCGCAGTTGCCACAGAAATGGTTTCCTGCCGCTGATGTGCCACTGCATCGGCAGTTTCCTGTGCTACATCGTAAACCTCTTTGGAAACTTTCTGTAAGTCACCACTGTTATCGATTATTTTACTCACCAACGCTGACAAAGAATCAGCCATCGTATTAAAGCTTTGGGCAATTTCGCGCATTTCATCTTGAGCGCCGATGTGGATTCTGGTGCTTAAATCGTTTTCGGCCAAGCGTTTAGTGCCGGCATTGATCACAGCTATACTACGATTTATCGACAATGACAAACCGATTAACAGATAAATGACCACTAACACTACTAGCAAAGAACACATGACTGTAAGTTGCAAATAATAGTTGGCTACCTGAGTGCGGTCTGCAAACAGCAGATCCAACTTATCGATCAATTTATTATAAAGCTCAAAACTAGCGGTGATAGCCTCAGTCGACGTCGTAAATACCAGCTCACTACTGACAGTAATGGGGGTGCTTTCAATAATTTTCTGTTGCAGCATATCCAGCATGGCGGTCAAAGATTGCTGGTAATGCGCATTTGTTTCATTAAGTGCCGTAGAAACGCTTTGATTATCAGTTTCAGCGACTGTTAAGCTCTTTTCAAGATGTCCCTGGTAAATGCCGATATTGCCAATAAGCGTCAACAAGCCGGCTAATGATTTCGGATTTAGACTGCCGCTGGCCGCAATGCCGGAAGCCGATGCGCGAGCTTGGCCCATGAACTCTATCATTTGCGGCAACACTTCGGTAAGCACATTACCCAAATGATGGCTGTCCAATTTTTGATCCAGCACAATACCAGAGGTATTAGCGACTTGGCTGAACAAGGCCAACATATCCGCCAGCAAAGCATTATGGGCCTTTAAAGTGGTCGGCCAATCTTGATCAAAAGAATGGGCCTTGATAGACTCCCATTGAGAAATTAGTTTCTCGACTTGGCCTTGAGTTTGAAAATTGGCGGAAAAATCCGCATCAATTTGCTTTAATTCATTTAAAAAGCCGTCTATTTGTTGGCGTTTGCTGAAAATGCGCTCCTTAAACTGCTCAGCGCCGTTTTTATAAGCGCTCGTCATGCCGCGGTGTTGCTGAACATGCTCCACCGGGAAACGCAAGATTTTCACATAAGCCAAGCCCTTTCTTTCGCTCTCCAAATGCTGAACTTCACTATGGTATTGCCTGATTATCGTTGTTGACATAAACATCAATGGAATCAAAACGATCACAAACAACAAGCTAAATTTAGCTGGATAACGCAAACGATCCATCAACGACATCGCCGGGAAGAAAAGTTGATACATAAATAAGTATTCCAGTTTTTTATTAGTTAAATGCAAGTGTAGGTGATTTGAAATAGTTAGCTTAGAAAATGCGGCTCTGGCTTAGCTGTTTTTGCGGGACTTTTGACGGGTTCTAATGCATGCGTGTGGTATTCGAAATAGCCAAACTGCGGCTTATGTTGATGTTAAACACGCTTAGCGCCGCCACTATCATGGTCGTTGTGTAGAGTTGTACTTTGGTACAATTTTAAAATTCTTAACTACGGCTATACTAAATTTAGAGTCTAAAGCATCAACCGGTAGCAAGCAGTAAACCATGTCGGAAATACGTCAGTACTTCAGTTATTTATTGCTAACTCAATGATAAATTAAGTATACGTCCGAATTGGCAGTCAACTTGCTTGTTTAATGGAGATATCAAAATGAGTGGCTTTAGCTTTTCGGGAGGATTGAGCCAATGAAAGGATAACTTAAGACGAAAAATTAGAGGAATTAGCCATGCTAAACAGAATTTCCCTATCAAACTCCAGGCGTAGCCGTTTACCACATGAATCTTATCTTTACGAGATAGATTTAAGAATCCAGCAGGTTAATTGGTTAAAACTTGACAGCCAAAGCAAAAGACCTAAAAAAGCTGTAAATTACACCTTGGCAGTTTGATCGAGCTACAACATAATCATTTTTCTGGCGGGTTTTGCATGGTTAGCCTGATGCGAACATCAGAGTGAATGCTTCCATTTGCTGAATATGCCGCCTTGTGCTGCAATACGGTGTAGTTAGTCTCGCCGGTTATCTCCTTCAGATAACAAATTTTAGCCCATACTGGGCACTCTAGGCCTTCCGCCAGATTTCTTACCTGGACGATATACTTCCGCCTAAGCTCATATAACCCATATTTGATCACTATTTGCGGTTGCATGGGTAAAATTGTCGTATTTTAAGTTTAAACTGGCGAAATCCCGAGAATTGAAAACCCACATGTTGCAAGATTGGGTGTTTATTATTGTCGTTTATCATGGTGTTTTAGCACCAATTGGAACATGAGTGGAACGCGGCGATTTTCATCCATTTTAAAAATCACATAACCAATTGATTTATATGGTGCCGGAGATAGGAATCGAACCTACGACCTTCGCGTTACGAGCGTGCTGTTATACATATCCCTATAGTACCCTAATGTGCTCATCTTGTTGATATTTATCGTCTTGCACTAGTTTTTCAGCAAATGTAATAGCCCACTAAAACCCGCGAATGCTCTACTTGTCTCTGCACGATTACACACAGATTACATCAGGCCCACTTTCGGATTAGCATAGGCATTAGCTTTCTTGCTAACTATTTAACAACGCTTCTGGAGTTTCGGCCTGAAAGGTATTTTTCTGCAGCACCTCTCGTTCAGTTACGTATACCTTACCAAATTTAACGGAAAAGAACTGGAAGGCTACAACTTACTTGGCAGGAGCGGGTGCATCCAAAGAGCTCAGACGAGCAAGGCCTAACAGCCTGCAACCCAAGCGCGGGACCTAGATGCTCTCTAATCATACGGTATTGGGCAGCAGCAAACCTTGAGTTCTTCTTGGAATCGGCGACGGACTAAGGATCAAGATCTTCCTCGGCCGTCACACGTAGCATTCTGAACAAGGCCAGTGTCAGCGGGCTTGGCAGGCATGAACATGCTTATAAGCTGGATCAGCTCGACCCAGTGACTCATGCAGCTGCTCGAGCAATGTTTTGTCTAATCCACTCCTGGTGGCTCGGACCTTGACAAGCCACAGTCCCCTATCATCATGATAACACTGTTCCAGTTTGTTCAAGGCAGTAAAAGATTAGTTGGCTGCTGGCTCAATGCTGGGCATAAATCAATTCGCAGATGAAAAATGAGCAGCAGGACTATGCAGCAGCTGGAGAGCCAGAAATACAGCTGATGAAGGTGGGCTGAGTTCTCAAAGGATGGTTTTCTATGATAACTGCTCCCGGAGTGTCCACCAGCTTCGTGAGAAAGCGTTCTGACACTTTGGCACTGACCAACTATGCAATATGATCTTCGATGCCCTCCTCTCAAGCCATCTCATGCTGCTGGTGGCTCGGTAGCTGGATCTGGAGGACATGTGGCGAAGGTGTGGGAGTGTTGTAGTGTTGATGGCGAGCAGGTCCAGTGCAGCAACTGAGGTTCGGTACCTGCAAGTGGTTGAAGACATCCAGTTTTCAATTTAAGGAAAAGACTAACCTTTCTCCAACTTTTTCAATTAACCAAATACACCTCCAGTTGCTAAGGCTGGGGCTTTGCTAGTGAGACATGCTCCTCTCTCGGTATAGACAGAAAGTTGTTCTAGAACATGATTGGTTTCCATAATATGATTCTGAGCACTCAAAACGGGAAGCATAACAATCTCAAATGCTTATTATCGGGCTTTGCTCTGCAACTGGTGGCACATGGCCATAGCATTTAATCATCAATCTCCTTT
>CAVPMI010000018.1:0-53071 GCA_963705975.1 uncultured Pseudomonadota bacterium | reverse complement strand
TCAGCGATAATAATGGCAAAATTTGTCAAATTAGTCCACAGCTAACTGGTTTAAAAAACCTCAGTCACATTAATAGCCAATTCCGGAAATAACTGCGGGCTGGCAATATCGTCATCGGTAAACATCTGGATGAGTTGATAGCGGCCACTCTCATCCAGCACAAACTGATGAATCGCGCGTTGTTCCGGGTATACCAGCCAGTATTCCGTTACGCCGCTTTCCTGATACAGCGCATATTTTATTTTCATTTCCCGCTTGGAATTACCGGCCGACAAAATCTCGATAACCCAATCCGGCGCACCGTTGCAGCCTTGTTTATCCAAAATATCCGGATTGCAAATTACGCATAAATCCGGTTGCACAACCGTATGCATGTCTTGATTGGCTAGAATAGATTTTTTTCTATCGTATAAACGCACATCAAAAGGCGCGGAAAAAACCTCACATTTTTTACCTGTTAAGTACTTATCAATTGCCACTACCAATTTTCTGGAAATTCGCTGATGTCCAACATTTGGCGCCGGCGACATCAACATAATTTTGCCTTTGATTAATTCAACGGCTTCGTCCAATTGCCAAGTTAAATAATCGGCGTAACTATAGGTTTGGTTTAAATCCAGTTGCGATAATTGGGTGATTTTAGTCATCGCTGAGCCTTGCTTTAAATTTAAGTTAACAGAATTAGACCATGCAAAGAGTGATTTCTGTTGAGAATAGTTCCACTCGTTAATTTACCCTATCCACCTTGATCAATATCCGTAAATTACTCCCCTTAACCGTCGTCTGGTTAAAGGTATTAAAACCTTCTTTCGTCTGTATGCCAGAACTGTCGTTGCCGGCAATCTCCACCCATTCACCCAGCTTGGCGCTCAGCGTAGTATGCGCCGTTTGGCTGTTGACGCCGCCGTTATGCGTAGGCTGATCCGCCCAGGGTTCGATGTCTATCAGCACTTGCTGGCCGCTTAGTCTGGGGGTCACGGCAAAGCCGGTGCTGGTTTCCAGCATTTGCGTCGTAGTCGACGCTGACATCCCGCCATTATACGAACCGTATTGACTGTTGGGCTGCATAGGCGTCTGTTTGCCGGTCTTGATATAGGCAGGTTGCCTATCCAAAGTACGCAGGACCTGCGTATTGCGGCTATTGTTCACATCCTGGGTGTCGGCATTCATGCCGTGCATGCTGATTTGCCCGGAGGCAGCCGGTGTGGCTTCCGCATTTAATTCCGCAGCAGTCTTGTAACTGTTTTGGAACACGGTAACCACCAGATTCGCCATCGGCGTATCCAGTTGTTTGATGACAGCTTCCAGATTTTCCAGGCGCTCAGGCGTGGTTTTTACGATCAGGCTAGCGCCGTTTTCAACCACCCGGTCATCGACTTCCAGCAACGGCCCCAGTAGTATTTGAATTTCCGCTGCTGGGCGATGCTGCAATGGTACAACGTCCATGACGCTGTTATCGGCGACAGCGGCGCTGCTCAAGCACAGCAGCGCCATAGCCGCTTTAGATTGCATTATAGAGCGCTAAATATTTGTTAGCGCTGTTTAGCCAGGAAAAGTCCTTGCCCATCGCATTGCGTTGGACTTTTTTCCAGGCGGATTTGTCGGCATACAACATCAGGCTGCGCTTTATGGCTTCTATCAACGCAGCCGGGACGGCGTCATTAAACACAAAGCCGCTGGCTTCACCGCTTTGCAGGGTTTCCGGCAGCGTATCGACCACGGTATCGGCCAACCCGCCGGTTTTTCGGACGATGGGCAGGGTGCCGTAACGTTGGCTATACATCTGATTGAGTCCGCAGGGTTCGAAACGCGACGGCATCAGAAAAATGTCGGCGGCGGCTTCAATTCTATGCGCTAATGGTTCGTTATAACCGATGTTGATGACGATTTTATCAGGATACAGGCGGGCGAAATCCAGCAGCTTCAATTCGATACTTTTATCGCCGCTGCCCAGCAATACAAACTGCAAAGGCATGGTCGTCATTTCCGGCAGACAGCTCAACACCAAGTCGATGCCTTTTTGATCGACCAAGCGGCCTATCAGACCGAACATAGGCAGATCGGCATTGACCGGCAGCCCCAGCTCTTTTTGCAGTGCGGTTTTATTTTGTTGTTTATCATTCAGGGTCTTGGCGCTGAATGTTTTGGTGATATACGCATCGGTGGCCGGATCCCAAATCGTGGTGTCGATGCCGTTAATGATGCCGGATAAATTATTCCGTCTAAACGCCAGTAAGCCTTCCAGGCCGTAGCCGAATTCGGGTTTCTGGATTTCTTGAGCGTAAGTGGGGCTGACCGTGGTGACTTGGTCGGCAAAACTCAAGCCGCCTTTGATGAAAGACAACATGCCGTGGTATTCCAAGCCGTCCGGATTCCAAAGCTGGCCGGGAAGATTCAAATGCGTATAGGTGCTGCTTGGAAATACGCCTTGATAAGCCATATTGTGGATGGTGAATATCGTCCTGGGCCTATGCTCTTCCAAAGATAGCAAGGCCGGCACGACGCCGGTTTGCCAATCGTTGCAATGCACCACATCCGGTTTCCAATTCAAATAAGCCCGGTCCATAGCCACTTCCACGATCACTCGGCAAAACAGCGCGAAGCGATCGCCGATATCCGGCCAAGGGCTACCGGTCTCGTCGTGGTAAGGATTGCCGGGCGATTTAAAAAATGGCGGATAATCGACCAGCCAGACGATCACCTCGCTGTTCGGCAAACGGGTTTCCAGCAAGTTGACATCGCAATTATTTACGCGCACGGTACACAAATAGTGGCCGGGCTCGCAATTTTTGATGGCTAGATAATTGGGCATAATCACCCGAATTTCCTGGCCTAATTCCGCTAAGGCGATCGGCAGACTGCCGGCGACGTCTGCTAGGCCGCCGGTTTTGATCAACGGGTGAGTTTCGCTACTAGCGAACAGGATTTTTTTCATGATCGGCACGCTTTACATTTTTAAGATAATACCGGCCAAAGGCGGTAAAGAGACAAGTATCGATTGGTCTTGATTCATCCAGGGTTGTGGGCTGGAGTGAATGTGACCGTTGCCGATATTGCCGCCGTCATAATATTGTGAGTCAGAGTTGAAAATTTCGTAATAGGTTCCTGGTTTCGGTACGCCGATTCGATAACCATCGCGTGGTACAGGGGTGAAGTTCAGGATGATGATCAAATCTTCGTGAGCCGATTTACGGCGGTAACTGATGATGGATTGCTGCACATCGTGGCAATCTATCCACTCGAAACCGTGATGATCGAAGTCGTACTGGTACAGTGCAGAGTGGGTGGTGTACAGCTTGTTAAGATCTTTGACCAGAGTTTGTACGCCGCGGTGATGTGCATAATCCAGCACATACCAATCCAGGGCGCGATTTACGCTCCATTCCGTGCCCTGGCCAAATTCGCAACCCATGAACAGCAGTTTTTTGCCTGGGTAAGTGAACATAAAAGTGTACAGCAAACGCAAATTGGCGAAGCGCTGCCATTCGTCGCCCGGCATTTTGTTCAGCAGCGATTGCTTACCATGTACGACTTCATCATGGGAGAATGGCAGGATGAAGTTTTCGGAAAAGGCATACAGCATGCCGAAAGTCAGTTGATCATGATGGTAGGAGCGATGAATCGGCTGTTCCTGAAAATAACACAGGATATCGTGCATCCAGCCCATATTCCATTTCATTGAGAAGCCTAAGCCGCCGGTCCAGGTCGGGCGGGTGACTTGCGGCCAGGAAGTTGATTCTTCCGCCATGATCACGGTACCGGGATGCTGTTCATGCGTGACGGCGTTCATGTGCCGCAGGAAATCGATGGCTTCCAGATTCTCATTTCCGCCGTACATATTCGGGATCCAGTCGTTGGCTTCGCGTGAGTAATCCAAATACAACATGGAGGCGACCGCATCCACGCGCAGGCCGTCGAGATGGAATTCCTCCAGCCAGAAAAACGCGCTGGACAGCAGGAAGTTTTTAACTTCGTTGCGGCTATAGTTATATATCAAGGTGCCCCAGTCGCGATGTTCGCCTTTGCGCGGGTCTTCGTGCTCATACAAGGGGCTGCCGTCAAAACGGGCTAAGGCAAAGCTGTCTTTTGGAAAGTGCGCCGGCACCCAATCAAGTAGCACGCCGATGCCGTTCTGGTGGCAGCTATCCACAAAATAACGGAATTCATCCGGTGTGCCGTGGCGGCTAGTCGGGGCGAAGTAGCCGGTGGTCTGATAACCCCAGGAAATATCCAGTGGATGTTCGGTTATCGGCAGCAATTCGATATGCGTGAAACCCATGCCTTTTACGTACTCGACCAGTTCATCGGCCAGTTCGCGATAGTTGAGGAAATTGCCGCGTGGGTCACGGCGCCAAGAGCCGAGATGCACCTCATAGATGGACATTGGCTCATGCAGCCAGTTGGCGCGCTGGCGTTGTTCCATCCATTCTCCGTCCAACCAAACATACTTGTTTTCTTCGGTAACGACTGCTGCGGTTTGTGGCCGAAATTCGAATTGTTGGCCGTAGGGGTCGGTTTTGACCAGCAATTGCCCACTTTGGCGGTTGATGATTTCGTATTTGTACAGGCAGCCGACTACCAATCCGGGAATGAATATCTCCCAAATGCCGCTGCCGCCAAGATTCCGCATGGCATGGCTGCGGCCGTCCCAACGGTTAAAATCGCCCACTAGGCTGACCCGTCCGGCATTCGGCGCCCAGACGGCAAAGTAAACCCCGTCAATATCGTCTATGGTTTGCAGATGCGAACCCAGTTTTTGATAGATGTGCCAATGCCGGCCTTCGGCAAATAAATGTTGGTCAAATTCAGGGAGAACCGCACCAAAGGTGTATGGGTCATAATGTTGGTGCTCGTGCTCGTCTTTATCGATCCAAACCAGCTCATAATGCTCGGGTATCGTGTGTTTTTGTGGATAAAATTCGAACATATCGGTGCCGATGATGCGCTCCATTTTTGGGCCATCCACGCCAATTTGCACGGTTTCGGCATAAGGTAGGAAAGCCCTAATGACGGGTTTGCCGTCCTGGATCTGCCGGCCTAAAACCGAAAACGGGTCGTGATGTTTTGCCTCAATGACTTTTACGATGTTCGAATCAAGCGTGTTTTTTTTGTTTGGCTTGTTCATTTTTGCTGAGCCTCAGTTATAGTGACTTGGTTTTGAGAAAAGTGTCGGCATTTTTAGATAGCACCCAAATTGCCTTATTGTTTTGTTAGTTTTTACTTTTTGGTGAAGAGTAACGATAATAGCGCCCGGCGGCAAGCAAAAGTGCATACAATAGCTATCGTCAGTCGATTTTATGTGGAAATAATAATTCTGGAAGGGGTATAACATGTCAGTCGTGGATTCGCAAAATCAGCAAAGACGGGTCAGTGAGCTCACCCGCAACACCATTGCCTTGATTCTAGCCGGTGGCAGAGGTTCCCGGCTCAAGCATATGACGGACTGGCGAGCGAAGCCGGCTGTGCCTTTTGGCGGCAAATTCCGGATCATCGATTTCCCTTTATCTAATTGTATTAATTCCGATATTCGGAAAATTGGGGTGTTGACCCAGTACAAGGCTGATTCGCTGATTCGGCACATCCAACAAGGCTGGGGATTCTTGCGCGGCGAATTTGGGGAATATGTCGATTTAATGCCTGCGCAACAGCGTCACGACGAACATTCTTGGTATCAGGGTACAGCTGACGCCATTTATCAAAATATCGATATTTTGCGCGCCCGTAATCCGGAATTTGTTTTGGTGTTGGCAGGAGATCATATTTACAAAATGGATTATTCGGCGATGCTGGCCGACCATGTGGATAATAATGCCGATTTAACCATAGGCTGTATTGAAGTGCCGTTGCAAGATGCCAAGGAATTTGGGGTAATGCATGTGGATGAAAATCGCCGGGTGATGGCCTTTGTCGAGAAGCCGGAAAATCCGCCCACCATGCCCGGCCGGGAAAATACCGCGTTGGCGTCCATGGGGATCTATGTGTTTAACGCCTCCTTCCTGTTCGAACAACTGATTAAAGACGCGGATATGCCGGGTTCTAACCGGGATTTTGGTAAAGACATCATTCCAGCGGTGATCGATAAATATCGGGTCAACGCCTATCCATTCCCTGGATTTGCAAAGCGGCCAACAAAGCTATTGGCGCGATGTCGGAACCATAGACGCATATTGGGCGGCGAATATGGAGCTGATCGGCGTCAAGCCGGATTTAAACTTGTATGACAACACTTGGCCAATATGGACGCATCAAGCCCAAACTCCCCCGGCTAAGTTTGTGTTCGACGACGACGATCGTAGAGGTATGGCAATCGATTCCATGGTGTCCGGCGGTTGTGTTATTTCCGGCGCCGTAGTCAGACATTCTTTGTTGTTTTCTCAGGTCCGGGTTAACTCTTATACGACAGTAAATGATTCTGTGGTGATGCCGGATGTGAATATCGCCCGTCATTGCCGCATCACTAAGGCCATTATCGAGAAAGGTTGTCAGATTCCGGAAGGCACAGTTATTGGTGAAAACCGCGAAGAAGACGAAAAACGTTTTTATGTCAGCGCCGGGGGCGTTGTGCTGGTCACCTCGGACATGTTGGGACAAAGAAGACACTTTGTCAGGTAAGTTTAACTAATAAAAATGGCCTAATTATTCAATAAGCTAGGCCATTTTTCTTTTGTTTCGCCGGGTGTGTAGGTCGAAAAAAGCCCTTTTGAATCAGCTAAAGATATTTGATATGGTCGTTAAGAATATTTTCTATCATACGCCCAACTACGGGTAGAGAAGGTGCTTTTAGCAAAACATTTGACTGAGGATCGGCAGAAACACTTTTTGCGTTCAGTTGATTGAACGTTGCTATCTCAAATTGATCACCATTTTCTGCTAGAAAAGCACACAGTTTTCGTAAGCGTTGTTGATTTATCCGATTCGGATGCATTTTGTCATAGTCTAGTGGATCATACTTAACATATTCAAACGGGTGAGTCAGAATAACCACTGCTTCAATATTTGCCGCATGGGCCTGCAATAATAGTGATCGGGTCTCAGATGCTGAAGCGCCAGTGATGGTTAATAGCCTATGATGTGCGTGATTGCCGATCTGTCGGTCAATATAGGTCAGTACGGGGACCTCAAGAACTTCGCCGACCTTGTGCATTCCTGAATATAAGTGGAGCTCTGCTTCTTTGGGTGGGTATATACCAACACCAACATTTGAAGCAACCGTGATGCCTAGGGCTTCCATGGCCGTATAAACCGTCCTATCCGTTATCAAGCTGCCAGTGCGCATTGCCGTTGGTTTGGATAGTCCCCAGCGTTCGAAAATTGCTAAGCCATCTTTAATCCACTCGGAAATCTGCTCAAAGGAACGGTTGTCCATATGATCAGTCGGTGGATTATCCTTGAGAGAGCTCATCCAATCCGGGTTTTTGAAATATGTCCAGCAAGGATGCACATGCATCTGTATGTCATGATCAGACGATTGGATCTGTAAGGCAATATCCCGCATGGGTGCGTCGCCAAAAAAATAGCTGTTGAACACTTCTATAAAAAATGTCGCTGTAACCGCATTTTCCTTGAAAGTATCCAGCAAAAATCCCAAGCCATGTGATTTTCCGTCAACATTACAGAATACTGCCTGCTCACCCACGGGTGAACATTTGCTGGGGTCGTGAAATGCACCACAAATACTGAACTCTGTGTCTATGGTAATGAATACTTTGGTCTTCATTAATTTATCTTCTGGGGAAATATTGAATTTTGGGCTCGGTAAATGCCGGCATTGTTTAAAAGACTGCGTAGGTAAGTCTTTGCGGTAGACAGTGTTATCTGTCAAGAGGAATTGCATGAAAAAATACTATACTGGGGTCCCAATGTCAACTGTCATTCGCCAAGGTTCAACATCTTGTTTGAAGTCTTGCATAGCTATGGATCGGATTTCAAGATAGAGTTAACTTTACTGGTTGAGAGCTCTATCATAAAGGGGGCATATAACCCACAATGGCACCCTGCAGCTTTCTTTTGCTTTATTCCAGGGCGAAAGGATGCGCCGGGGCAAAGGCTAAAACTTAAATTTCATCCGAAATTTTAAACCGCTACACCCCGCATCCTAAAAAAGGTATACTGTAGACTTTATGATTGGCATAGTTTTGCCGGATTGCTGTATTTGTAATCTGTTGAAAGTTCAATACAAAGAAGGTTTTTTTAAGCAAATTTTACTCTTTGTCGTTAAAAAAACATATTAAAGTGCTATATTATAGATTTATAATTTCCAATTATGGTTTTTCAATAGCTTGCTGAAGAAAATTAAATGCTTTTATTGAAAATTTTAATATGTAATTAACAAATTTCATACTTAATACCTTATTTACTTATATATTAATGGTGCAAACTAAATTTTCAATTAACACTGTTGTGCAGACCTCTTCCAGGTCTGAGCTTCGTGCGTTATTAACTGCCTCAGGTGTAAAATTAACCTTGCCGCAAGCTCAGGAGATTATTGCCCATGCCGAATCACTTGGAGCAAAAACAGCTTTCCGGCTTGGGGTCATTCACACCTATACCAGCGATCTTTTAGATCCCTGGCTCACTTTTGAGGCTGCTCTGCAGGGTCTTGATATACATATTTACCATGCGCCATATGGCATAACGTTTCAGGAAGCTAGTCAGAATTCCGGTTTAGTGCAACACAAGCCTGACATGACGTTATTTTTATTGCGTCGCGAAGACTTGCATCCTGACTTGGCTTATCCGCTTACACGCTTAAGTCCAGCGCAACAAGATGAGCTACGCAATGAGTCAATTGCAGGACTGATAAGCTTAGTCGCCCAATTCCGCGAGTATGCAGTAGGCCAGATTGTACTAACCCTTTTGCCGCCCTTAAATCCGCCTGGACTTGGAGTATTCGATGCTCAGTCCGAACGATCAGAAGCTGCGTGGTGGGCCAAGCTGAAAATGGAAGTTGCCGCTAGAATCGGTGCGTCCCTAAGTTCTTGTCTGTTCGTTGACCTGGATGAGGTGGCATTGCAAATTGGCCGTAATAATTTTTTCGATCACCGCTTTTGGTACTCAAGTCGCTTTCCGTTTAAGACAGAAGCGGCACAGGAGATTGCCCGTCGGGTGGTAGGTCTGGGAGCGGTCATTAAGTTTCCTAAGGCAAAAGTGATTGTTTTGGATGCGGACAATACCCTTTGGGGGGGCGTCATCGGTGAGGATGGGCTGTTGGGTATTGCGTTAGGTCCGGATTATCCGGGCAATGCTTTTGTCGATTTTCAGCGTCGAATATTAAATTTTCAGCAGAGAGGTTTTTTGCTTGCCTTATGCAGCAAAAACAATGCCGCAGATCTCGATCAGGTTTTACAGGAGCACCCGCACCAAATTTTACGAGACCAACATTTTGCCGCGCGGCGCGTTAACTGGGAACCGAAACCTGATAACCTGAAAGCCTTAGCTGATGAGCTTAATCTCGGTTTGGATTCCTTTATTTTTGTCGATGACAGTTCGCACGAATGCGCTGCTGTTCGCTATGCCTTACCACAGGTTGAAGTAATACAGACCCCGTCTAGGGCGGTTGAGGTCCCTTATTGTCTGGATAGGGTGGCGCGCTTGGAAGTATTGTCCCTCACTGCAGAAGATCTCACGAAAACAGAAATGTATGCCCAGGAGCGGATGCGCCGTGAATTCATGGGTAATACAGGAAGTAATGGGCTAGGTGGCGAAAATTACCTTTACTCCCTAGGCATGAAAATGACTATAAATTTGGATTGCATTGCCCATTTGTCGCGACAAAGTCAACTTACGCAGAAAACCAATCAATTCAATTTGACTACCCATCGTTACAATGAGCACCAAATTGGTGAGTTTATTGGCAAGCAGAACTGTTTGGTTGCCGACTTTTCCTTGGCGGATGTATTCGGAGACAGCGGAATTGTCGGTTTAGCCATTTTTACCATCCGCTCTGATAATCGCGCGGATCTGGATTCCTTTATGATGTCTTGTCGTGTTATAGGCCGCGAAGCTGAAAGCGCCTTTTTGCATACTTTGCTAAGGGTTTTGGCTGATAGAGGCATTCATGAGGTTTACGCAGAATTTTTACCCACGGCCAAGAATGGCTTAGCCAAAGACTTTCTTGCAAATCAGGGGTTTTTGGCCGTAGAAGAGGGGAGGTATATTTGGAATTTGCAGAGTCAAGCGCCAAAAAATCAAGATGCCTTCCCTATTACAGTAATGATTAACCTATAAAGCTAGATGAATTTTTAAGACACCGTTTCCTGAACTTTATCCCCTTTTCTATCCTCAATGCAAAGAAATTTATGAGCACATTTGAACAACTGCAGAGCGTTATCGCCTCGACATTAAAAATTCCTCCAGTCAATATTACAGAAACCTCAACCAAGGATGATTTTTCCGGCTCTTGGGATTCGCTTGGACATGTTAACCTGATGATGGCTCTCGAGCAAACTTTTGGGATTTATTTGGATGTGGAAGATTTTGCAAAACTGGTTTCTGTTTCGTCCATTCTGCAGTATCTAAAGGATCAGGGCATCGAATAAATCAAGAGGACGTCAGATGAACTTGCTAGAAATCTTGTCAGGTGCGGCTGTACGGCATTTAAACCAGAAAAAAATCGATACCTTACGGGGTATTTATTTATCCTTGCGTGGAAAAATATTCCCCTTAATGAAACTGTTCTATGGGACTTTTGACGCCGAAGATTTACGCAAACACCTTGAAGAACAGTTGGACAATGATTTTGAGATTTTGATGGTGCATAGCTCCGTCAACCATATGCTCCCAATGTATACGGGCAGTCCCTTGGATCTGGTTCGCATGCTGATGTCATTTTGCGGTCCAACCAGAACCTTGGTTATGCCGGCTTTTTACTTTGGCGACCCAGAAATAGGGAGTGCGAGTAAAACTTTTAAACAGAACCCGAGGTTTGATGTTAAGCGAACACCATCCCAGATGGGGTTGGCTACAGAATTATTCCGCCGAACTCCAGGCGTGGTTCAGAGTCGTCATCCCATCTACCGGGTTTCTGCATTGGGCCCTCTGGCTAAACAGCTCACAGCAGGTCATGAAAATTGCGAATTCCCGAGCGGAGTTGGCTCTCCTTTTGATTTTATGACCAAACATAAAACAATGATTGTAGGGATAGGAAAAACCTTCCAAGTGCTTACGCAAATCCATCATGCCGAGGATATTATGGGGCATGATTTTCCAGTGCCAAGAGGTTCGGGCGCCGCATTGCCTATTACCGTGATTGACAGTAAAGAAGAAGTGCAAGCTAGCCTCAACGGCTGTGGTCTGTTATGGAACGCAGACATTTGGAAACTGCGTAATATTATGGACAAAACCTCTTTACGGGAGTGGTCGTTCCATCACGTACCTTTTTTTGCCACCATCGCCGGCGATGTAACCTCGGCTCTGGTAAACGCTGCAAAGAACGGTATAACTTTATATGAAAAGCCTTAAGAGTCTATTCAGTTTTATAGGAGTTAAAGCATGAAATTCGACCATGTAGGCTTATTTGTGGCAGACCTTGAAATTGGTAGGCAAAAATTATCGGCTTTATTGCCTATTACCCACGAATCAACTCCAATTGATGATCCAGTAATTAAGGTAAGAGTGCAATTTTGCACCGATAGTTCAGGCATTCGCTACGAATTGGTCGCCCCGTTTGGTGAGGGTAACCCCGTTTCATTATCACTGGAAAATGGCAAAGCCATACTCAATCATGTTGCTTATGTGGTAACAGATTTAAAAGCAGAGACCATTCGGCTACGTAAGGAAGGTGCTTTCCCCCTGGGGCCTGCCAAACCGGCAATCGCATTTGATGGACGATTAGTGATGTTTTTCCTTACGCCATTGCGCTTTATTATCGAATTGATCGAGGAAACAGTCGTCTTAAAGCCATAAGATTTGCCGGCAAGTTTTATTTGGCCGGAACGCGGCATTGAATTTCGGCTATGGTGGGCTGCTTTTCGGTATATCTCGCATCGAGGGTGCAACATTAGCATAATGTTAAAGGAAATGATGATAAACTGTTCTGGATTATGTCTGCTGTTAATGATAAATAACTACATATTTCAAAAGGTTATGAAAAATCATGCTCAAAGATTAGTGGCTGTGCTGGCTTATGTCGAATAAAATACAGTTGGTGCTGTGCTGGCACATGCATCAACCGGAATACCGTGACATGCATAGTGGAGAGTTTAAACTGCCATGGACTTATCTGCATGTCATTAAAGACTATGTAGACATGGCGGCGCATCTGGAAGCTGCGCCGCTGGCGAAAGCAGTGGTGAATTTTGCGCCAATTTTGCTGGAACAAATTGAAGATTATTCCAATCAGCTAAGCAGCTATCTGCATGACCGTATCGCTATTAAAGATCCTTTATTAAGCGCATTAGTAGAGCCGGACATTTCGGTTGATATGGAAAAGCGCATTAAGCTTCTTAAAGACTGCAAAAAAGCTAACCTTAGGCAAATAAACCGTTATCCGGCTTTTGCTCAATTGATTGATATGGCCGATTGGTTGTTGGCGCATCAGGACGCGGTGAAATATGTCAATGCGCAGTTCATGGCCGATATTCTGGTTTGGTACCATCTAATCTGGATGGGGGAAACGGTTAAATTAGCCGATTCCCGCGTTAGGCGATTGATAGAAAAAGCCGGTGCCTATAGTCTGCAAGATAGGGTGGAAATTGTAGAAATAATTGGCGACTTATTGTCGCAAGTGATATATCGCTACAAGGCTTTAGCCAGAAAGGGCCGCATCGAATTATCGGTGACGCCTTATGCACATCCAATCTTGCCGCTGATGTTGGAGATCAACAGCACTTATGAAGCCATGCCGGGCGCAAGCATGCCTACGCTTTTGGCTTATCCCGGTGGTGAAGAACGGGTTACTTGGCATTTGCGTAAAGGCGTGGATACATTTAAGCATTTTTTCGGCTTTGAACCGCAAGGCTGCTGGCCGTCCGAAGGCAGTGTAAGCGAGAAAACTTTACAGATGCTGGCTGAGTTTGGTTTTAAATGGACAGCTAGCGGCGGAAAGGTGTTACGAAATAGCCTGCATGCCTCAGCAGTGACTGGGGAGAATGTGCATCAAGCGTTTAAATTACCCACTAAGAACATTGCTTGTTTTTTTCGGGACGATGGTTTGTCGGATTTGATCGGCTTTGAATATTCGAAATGGCATGCGGATGATGCGGTTGCCGATTTAATTCAACATTTGGAAAATATTGCCGACCATGCCCAGTCGCCGGCTGTAGTGTCCATCATTATGGATGGCGAAAACGCCTGGGAGTATTTTCCGGACAATGGCTATTATTTTCTTAACGCTCTGTATCAGCGCCTGAGCGATCATCCTAGAATAGAGTTGACTACCTTCTCCGAATACCTTGATAATGTCGGGGAAATCCACGTTTTACCAAAATTGGTCGCTGGTAGTTGGGTATACGGCACTTTTTCAACCTGGATAGGCGATCCCGATAAAAACTATGGCTGGGATATGTTGGGTGATGTGAAAATGGTGTTTGATAGAGTGGTTGCCGATGGACATTTATCTGAACAACAGTTAGCCAATGCCGAACAGCAACTCGCAGTCTGCGAAGGATCAGATTGGTTTTGGTGGTTTGGCGATTATAATCCAGGTGAAGCAGTCAGCGACTTTGAAAAACAGTACCGTTTGAATTTAACCAATCTTTATCGCTTGCTCGGCGAAGAACCGCCAGGCTATTTGGCCCTAACCTTTACCCAAGGATCTGGTATGCCGGCGATGGGTGGGGCAATGCGACGTGGCATAGAAGTTTAATTTAGCAATCAGGCAAACATGAGTTCTCTTTTGGATAAGCGCCGTGCAGGTGTATTGCTGCATATTACCTCTTTACCGGGTAGGGAAGAGTGTGGTGATTTAGGGCAGGAGGCTTATAATTTTATTAATTTTTTACACGATACCGGGCTCAGCGTTTGGCAAACTTTACCATTAGGAATGCCGCATGGCGATGGGTCGCCTTATCAATGCTTGTCTGCCCATGCCGGGAATCCGGCGCTGATCAATATTGACTGGTTGGTCGCCAGGGGGTGGTTGAAAAGTAGTGAGCTTTGCATGGACTGTCAAGCAGGCCACGAATTTAGCAAAAGTTGCTTAATCAGCAAGGCCTTTTATGGCTTTAATACTTTGGCAAATGCAGCGGAACATCTGGAATTTGAGCAGTTTTGCCGGGATAAAGCAGCATGGTTAGATGATTTTGCGCTGTTTATAGCCTTTAGAAATGTTTTTGCGCACATGAGCTGGAATCAATGGCCGGTGGAACTCAAGCAAAGAGATCCCAAGGCACTGAAAGAAGCTAAGCATTTATTAAAAGACGCCTTGCAGTGCATAAAGTTTGAACAATATATCTTCTTTCGCCAATGGCATGAATTGAAGGCTTATGCCGCTCAAAAAGGCGTATTGCTGTTTGGCGATATTCCGATATTCGTTTCCTACGATAGCGCCGATGTTTGGGCAAATCGCGAAGTCTTTAAACTCAATGCCGCCGGTGATATGGATGTGGTGGCGGGTGTGCCGCCGGATTATTTTTCTGCAAACGGCCAGCGCTGGGGCAATCCGCATTACGATTGGGATTATCTGCAAAAGACCGGCTTTAACTGGTGGTTACAACGCCTGGATAGCCAGTACGAAATGTTTGATATCCTGCGTATTGATCATTTCAGAGGATTTGAAGCTGCTTGGGAAATTCCTGGTAATGAAGATACGGCGATAAATGGCCAGTGGGTGGCTGCACCGGGACGGGAATTGCTGCAAGCGATCCAGCGGGCATTCCCGAGTTTATCTTTAGTGGCCGAGGATTTGGGGATTATTACTCAAGAAGTTGAAGCCTTGCGGGATGATTTTAATTTGCCCGGCATGAAAATACTACAATTTGCCTTTGACGGCAATCCGCATAACCCGTATTTGCCGATGAATTATCAACGAAACTCGGTGGTGTACACCGGTACGCATGATAATGATACGACCTTGGGTTGGTATAGCTGTTTGTCCGAAACAGACAAACTGCGCATTAATGATTACCAGGGTTGGTCTAATGTTCCTATGCCTAATGCCTTGATTCATATGGCACTGGGTACTGTTTCTAATTTGGCGGTAATCCCAATGCAGGATATATTAGGATTAGGCGCGGCGGACCGCATGAATACTCCCGGCACCACAGAGGGAAATTGGCGTTGGCGTTTTAGTTGGTCACAGCTTTCCGGTGATAGGGCCAGTTATTTAGCGCATTTAATCCGGATTTTTGGTAGAGCGCCAGCATAGATTCTCCTTGGTTATTTCTGGCGGTAGTTGAATATTTAACCGTCGCTTATGATTGCCTCTCCGATAATTAAGTCTTGCTATAGTTTTCTCCTGCATGTCTGGCTCTTAGGCATAGACTGGAGCAAGTGTTTCCCTGGCATGACCAAAAATTATTGCGGTATAGGATCTTATTGCTGAATTCCTGCAATGTCCAGAACCTGGTACTATAGGCGTCTTTTATGACTCAAGCCAAATAGGAGTTGGATTTTGACACAGGTTCAGGATATTACCAGTCCAATGACGTCCATGGAGAAACGGGCCACCGCTTCTCTGGCCGAGCATATATGCTCTAAGAATGTTGGGTTTGTTCATGTTGTTGCCGGTATTGTCTTTATTCACCGAGCAAATGCCGGGTTCCACGCCTAAGCTGGTTGGTTTGACCATGGGAATATACGGCCTGACGCAAGCCATACTGCAAATTCCTTTCGGCTTATTGTCAGATCGCATTAGCCGTAAAACCATTATCGTCATTGGTTTGCTTTTATTTGTGGCCGGTAGCGTGGTTGCTGCTTTGGCGAGTGATATTTACGGCGTCCTTTTCGGGAGCGCCCTGCAGGGTTGCGGAGCCATATCAGCGGCAGTCATGGCCTTATTGGCCGATTTAACACAAGAGGTGCATCGTACCAAGGCAATGGCCACTATCGGCGCTAGCATAGGCGTTTCCTTTGGCGTAGCGATCACGCTGGGGCCGATTATCGCCCATCATTTCGGTATCGGTGGCATATTTTGGATTATTGCTATTCTGGCGGCTTTAGCGATACTCGTTATCCTCTTCGTAGTGCCCAATCCGCAAAAAATCACTACCCATAGAGATACCGAATATATTCCATCCGAACTGGGCTCCGTGATAAAAAACGCCGATCTTTTGCGGCTAAACTACGGGATTTTTGCGCTGCATCTGATACTGATGTCCAGTTTTGTAGTGGTGCCATTGCTGATGCGCGACGCCGGTTTGGAAAGTGGCAAGCATTGGCTGGTGTATCTACCGGTCCTGGTCACCTCCATGGCGGCGATCATTCCGTTCGTGATTCTCGCTGAGAAAAAACGGCAGATGAAAAAAGTCTTTCTGGGCGCCATAGCCATGCTGATCGTGGCTAACTGCGGTTTTGTGTTGTTTCACAGCCAGTTCATTGGTCTTATCGCCTGCTTATGGCTGTTTTTCTGCGGCTTTAATCTGTTGGAGGCCACTTTGCCGTCACTGATTTCAAAAACTGCGCCCGGCGATTTAAAAGGCACGGCGATGGGGATTTATTCCAGTTCTCAATTTCTGGGGGCTTTTTTGGGCGGCGCCAGCGGCGGCTGGTTATATGGAGAATATGGCGCAATGGCGGTCTTTTTATTTTCTGTGGCGATAGCCGCAAGTTGGCTGCTGATCGCGTTATTTATGTCCACACCGCGCTATTGGGCTAACTTGCTGCTTTCCCTAACCGAGGTTAAGCCTGAGCAAGGGGTGGAATTTTCCCGGCGCTTATTGAGCATTGCCGGCATTGAAGAAGTGCGGCTGCATTTTGAAGAAAAAGCGGCGTATTTGAAAGTGGATAATCAACTGCTCGATAAAGCTCAATTGACAGAATTTTTAAAACAATGGCAGTTAAGCTGCTAACAGCAACCATAAAACGGAGAAAACCATGCTGAACAAAGTTATGCTGATCGGTCGTCTAGGCGCCGATCCGGAAGTACGCTACATGCCCAGCGGCGACGCCATTACCAATATTCGTTTGGCCACTAGTCGGCGCTGGAATGATCGCAATACCGGCGAGCGTAAGGAAGAAACCGAATGGCATCGTGTGGTTTTTTTTTCCGGTTTAGCGAAAGTTGCTGGTGAATACTTGAAAAAAGGCAGCCAGGTCTATGTCGAAGGCCGCATTCGCACCAATAAGTGGCAAAAAGACGGTGTTGATCAATACACGACTGAAATCATTGCTGACCAAATGCATATGCTTGACAGTCGTAGCGGTGGTACTGCCAATTACTCCGATAACGCCCCGCCAGTCAGTAGCTATGACAAACCATCGGCTGCCCCTGCCGGCGGTCCATCTGCACCTGGACCGGCGACTTATGACGATTTTGATGATGATATTCCGTTTTGAAATCCAGAAAGCATTTCATTGGATTAATATTGTTAGGTTCCCCGCTTTAATCACAATCTAACGCAGCAAAATCGCGGTTGTCGTCTATGCTTAAAGCTGATTTTTACAGCACATGGGCTAGCCGATGAGGAACCGATTGTATGTATGAAAGCCAAACAAAGTCACAATTTGTGGCGGTTGCCTCCATTGCCGCAGAATTAAGCGCGGTAATGGAAGTGGCGAAGGAAATTTCGCTGGCGGCAGCCAATGCTAAAGCAATAGCATTTAGAGCGGGGGAAAAAGCCAAAGGTTTCCAGCCGATCACCGATTTTATTAATGATTTAGCCAAGGAAACCATCACCTTGGTGAATAAAATCAACGCCCATGCCTTGCAGCTATACCGCCTGACAGTCAACGAGCAGCGCATCACCGAGGCCTGTAAATATTTTGAAAAAGCGGTAATCACCGCTAATGGCGCGGCTTATGCCGATTCTTTAACGCCATTGGTATTGCAAGCCCAAATCAGGAAACAAGCCAGTCGTCGGGAATTTGAAAGACATGTCGTCGAATTGCTGGATCAATTGGCCGAGGTGATGCATCCCGCTCGAGCCGCTCGGGTGATTGCCGCCAATTCCAGAATCGAAGCGTCGCAGGCAGGCGAATACCTGCAAAGTCTGCAAGCCGTGGCGGAAAGCGTGGATCATGCCGCGCAAATTATTCACGTCAAAGTGCATCGTTGTCGTAGCGCGTTGAGCCTGATTATCAATAGTGCATTATAGAATCAGAGCAAAAAGAGGCAAAATTTATGAAAATGACCAATATTTACGAGGGTGCGCACCAGTGGATTATGTTTGGCCGCGATCCTCATAAAGCTGAGAAGATCATTGATACTAATCAGTATCTGGTGAGAGCAGGCAAACGGTGTTTGCTGATCGATCCCGGCGGCATAGAGCTGTTTGCGCCGATGTTGGCCGCAGTTTTACATTATGCGCCGGTCGAAGAAATTACCGACTTATTCGCCTCTCATCAGGACCCTGACATCATTTCCTCCTTGGGGCTTTGGGATCAGGCTTTGCCCAAGGCGAAACTGCATGCATCAGCCTTATGGGAAGGCTTTTTACGGCATTATGGCTGCGAATCCATCGAATATATGGCAATTCCGGATAGTGGCGGCGTCATTCATATGGAAGGGCTGGAGCTGAAAATCATACCGGCGCATTATCTACATTCCTCAGCGAATTTTCATATTTATGATCCGGTCGCTAAAGTGTTTTTTTCAGGTGATGTCGGTGCCGCGTTGGAGGCGCCGGGAGCCCCTATGTTTGTGGATAACTTCGATGCGCATGTCGATAAAATGCGCTTTTTTCATCAGCGCTGGATGCCTTCTAACCAGGCAAAACGGGTGTGGATCGATAAAGTGCGGAGTTTGGATATCCAGATTATGGCGCCGCAGCATGGTCGGGTTTTTAAGGGCGACGATGTTAAGCGCTTCTTAGACTGGTTTGAAAACTTACAAGTTGGAATTGCCGTATAAAATCAGCATCAGTTTAAATTTGCGGTTATAATTAGTCTTTGAACCCTCGTCGCAAGACGGGGGTTTTTTTGTTATAAGCTTATTGACTGCAATAATTTGTTGCATAGTAAAACCTTTTTCTCAGGGCAGGTGAACGTTTAGCCGGATTTGCAGTATGATAAGCATAAATAGTCAGTGGAGTAATCTTCAACAGCATGGCGCAAAAACTTTACATACAAACTAACGGTTGTCAGATGAACGAATACGATTCCGAGAAAATGCGGGATTTATTGCTGGCTTCAAATGGCATGGAGTTGACGGATTTTCCGGAACAAGCCGATGTTTTATTGTTGAATACCTGTTCGATTCGCGAAAAAGCTCAAGAAAAAGTGTATTCCGCCGTGGGTCGTTGGAAAAAAATCAAGGATAAACGCCCCAATGTCATCATCGGGGTCGGCGGCTGTGTCGCCAGCCAGGAAGGCGCAGCGTTGCAAAAGCGCGCACCCTATGTCGATATTGTCTTTGGGCCGCAAACTTTGCATCGCTTGCCGGAATTATTAAACCAAGCGCGCAATGGCGCTAAACATGTGGTGGATATTTCCTTTCCCGAAATCGAAAAATTCGACTCACTACCCGCCCCGCGCGCCGAAGGCCCGAAAGCCTATGTTTCAGTGATGGAGGGATGTAGTAAATATTGCACCTATTGCGTAGTACCCTATACCCGTGGCGAAGAAGTCAGTCGTCCGCTGGATGATGTGATTTTGGAAATTTCCGCCTTAGCCAAGCAAGGCGTGCGGGAAATAAATTTACTGGGTCAAAACGTCAATGCTTATCGCGGAACTATGCAGGACGGTGATATTGCCGGATTTGCTCTGCTGTTACACTACGTTGCCGCAGTAGATGGCATAGATCGCATTCGTTTTACCACTTCGCACCCTTTGGAATTCACCGACGATATTATTGAAGCATTCGCGGAAATTCCGGAATTGGTTAATCATTTGCATTTGCCGGTGCAAAGCGGCAGCAACCGGATTTTGGCAGAAATGAAACGTGGACATAAACGCGAAGATTATCTAGAGATAATGCGTAAGATAAAAGCCGTTCGACCAGGCATCAGTTTGTCTTCGGATTTTATTGTCGGTTTTCCGGGTGAAACCGAGCAGGATTTTGCCGATACTATGGATTTAATCGAAGAAGTTGGCTACGATTTTTCTTATAGTTTTATTTTTAGTCCCAGACCAGGCACGCCTGCGGCTAATTTTGCCGATGAAGTCAGCAAGGAAGTTAAGGAGCAGCGCTTACAGCAGCTAAAGCAGCGCTTGAACGATTTGACTATGGCTTATTCCGAAGCGATGATCGGTACTGTGCAATCAGTGTTAGCGGAAGGCGTGTCGAGGAAAAATCCATTGCATCTGACCGGACGCACCGAAAATAACCGGGCGGTTAATTTTGCGGCTCATCCGCGCTTAATCGGGCAATTTGTCGATGTGCTGATTCTCGAAGCCTTACCTAACTCACTCCGCGGCCGCGTAGTGGACTCTTCTGTAGACAAAATACTGCGTATCGCCTAGTGTTGGTAGCCAGTTTATTTTCTCAGGAAATTACCTTACTTCCTGCCGATAACCACCGCTTATCCAATTTTTGTGGTGAGTTGGACAGTCATCTGCGGCAAATCGAGCAGCGTTTGCAGGTTGATATTGCCAATCGCAGTAACCATTTTAAGGTGTCCGGCGTGGATGAGGCGGTGAAAGCCGCCTGTGCTGTAATACAAAAATTATTCGAGATGGCGGAAAAAGAAGAAATTACCCCGGAGCAAGTGCATCTAAGCTTGCAAGACGCGAGTATTGATCAACTTATGCAAGAATCGACAGCGCCGCAATTGCCGGCGGTGGCCATTAGAACTAAGCGTGGCATTATAAAAGGCCGCGGTAAAAATCAGCAGGATTATTTACGCAAAATCTTATCGCACGATATTAATTTTGGCGTCGGTCCGGCCGGCACCGGTAAAACCTATTTAGCGGTGGCTTGTGCGGTGGAAGCCTTGCAGAATGAAACCGTCAGGCGCATAATTTTAGTTAGGCCGGCCGTGGAGGCAGGGGAAAAGTTAGGTTTTTTGCCGGGAGACATGGCGCAAAAAGTAGACCCCTATCTGCGGCCGTTATATGATGCGCTGTATGATATGCTAGGAATTGAACGCGTGGAAAAAATGTTGGAAAAAAGTGTGATTGAAGTTGCGCCTTTAGCCTTTATGCGCGGTCGAACGCTCAATGATTCCTTTATTATTCTGGATGAAGCACAAAATACGACGACTGAGCAAATCAAAATGTTCTTGACGCGGGTTGGTTTCGGTTCAACCGCCGTGATTACCGGCGATATTACCCAAATAGATTTACCTAGTGAAAGAATGTCGGGATTAATTCATGTGCTGAAGGTACTGAAGGATGTGGAAGGCATTAGTTTTACCTTTTTCGGCATCCGGGATGTGGTTCGTCATCCTTTGGTGCAGCGTATCGTCGCGGCTTATGATAAGTATGAACAACAATTACCCTCATGAACTATCTTGAAATTCAGATAGCCACCGAGGTCACTGATTACCCCACTGAACAGCAATTTCAACAGTGGGTGGACGCGGCTTTAGCGGGGCGAGAGCAGGATGCGGAAATTGTAATACGCCTGGTCGATGATGCGGAAAGCGCAGAATTAAATCAGCAATATCGGCATAAACCCGGGCCCACCAATATCTTGAGTTTTCCATTTGAAGCGCCTGAAGTAATGGAACTGGATTTATTAGGCGATCTGGTCATTAACGCCCCCTTGATTAGTCTGGAGGCGGCGCAACAACATAAGCCAGTCTTACATCATTGGGCGCATATTACCGTGCACGGCGTCCTGCATTTGTTAGGCTACGACCACATTGAAGAGCAAGATGCAGAGCAAATGGAAGCACTGGAAATCGATATTTTAAAACAATTCAACATAGCCAACCCTTATTTGGAAGAGAATGTGCCATGAGCGAAGGTAAACCCCCGAGTACTCATCCCCATCAGAAAAGTTTCCTTGAACGCATTAGCTATTTTCTGACCGGGGAACCGCAAGATCATCAAGATTTACTAGAAATCCTCAGAGACTCACAAGAAAAGCATCTGCTTGATTCCGACGCCTTGAATATGATGGAAGGCGTGATTCAGGTATCCGAAATGCGGGTGCGCGACATCATGATCCCGCGCTCGCAAATGGTGGTAGTCCCCAGAGAGGCAGAGTTGGAAACCATTTTTCCCTTGGTAGCCGAATTCGCCCACTCGCGCTATCCGGTGATTGAAGATGATCGCAGCAAGGTAGTAGGCATTTTGTTGGCGAAAGATTTATTGCAGCATGCGCTAAATGATAAAAGCCTTAAGGTAGAAGCCATCATGCGCCTGCCGAGTTTGGTTCCGGAAAGCAAGCGTTTGAACGTGCTGCTGAAAGAATTTCGCACCGAACGCAATCATATGGCCATTGTGGTCGATGAATACGGTAATGCAGCTGGTTTGGTCACCATTGAAGATGTGTTGGAACAAATCGTCGGCAAAATTGAAGATGAACATGACGACGATGAAAACCGCGAGTATATATCCCAGCGTAGCGAGCGGGAGTTTATTGTCAATGCCTTAACGCCGATTGAAGAGTTTAACGAATATTTTTCCGCCGATCTGGAAGATGATGATTGCGATACCATAGGCGGCTTGATCGTCCATCACCTTGAGCATTTCCCTAAGCGCGGCGAGAAAATCGAATTGCATGATTTTTTCTTTGAAGTGTTACGGGCAGACAATCGGCGGGTGCATTTGTTGAAGCTTAAGATACGCTAAAGTGCACTGATTTAGCTATAGTGGCCGAGTTGCCTTGTTAACCTGCACTGGTTAGGTGGCTCTAGTTGGCGGAAATTTTCAGTGAAGATGTCACTTGTGAAAAAAAATTCTTGAACTTATATAAGGTTAAGGGCATGACGGCAGCCCTTAAATCCTCAAAGCCGGTTAACTTTTCCCCAAAACTGCGAGATGTCATAATTTGTTTTTTTGGCGGCGGCATTTCTTCCAATGGAATGCATGACTACCCTGTACTGTACGCAAAATCGAAAGGGAAACTTCAAAGTGGGTTTTCTCACAGAGAAATCGCGTTTACAGAGGAGTTTAGCCAAGCTTAGCGATCTGATGCGGGAAACCTACGGTAGACATAATTATCCATCAAAAACCTTGAACTATTTGAAAATTAATGCAATGGAAAAGTTAACTCCGCTGTATTCAACCACGCCCAACAGCAGTAAATCTTTGCGACAAAACCAGATCGAATTCCAATGATTTGTCGGTTGGCAATTATCTTATTTTCAAGGCATGCATTATTAAACTCTTAAAAGCATTCAATATCGATGTGCTTAAGTCCCATTAATTAAACTATGTTATTTAAAACAAATAACCCGTGTGACAATACACTATTTTTTAAATTTTAATTGTTTGGTGGAAAACAAATTTTTAATTTATTTTTATAAATAGTTAATAACTATCAATTGGCTGTATTCAAGCTTTACTGCCTGAAATGCTCAAATTTAGCCTTTTATTAAAACGGTATCTTATTTGCATATATTTTAAGGAGTTCCCTGGATTTCAAAAAATTAAAACAAAATATGACATTTCAAGATTTTATGCAAAATCAATTATACCCTGGGCGTTTTTCCATTAGCAGATTTCTGCCCTTGGTGTTTTCCATTTTCTGTTTAGCACTTTTACTATTTAGTCGGGACGGCAAAGCCGATAGCGATAATCATAGTGCCAATGTCAAAGATCCGGGTGTGCGTAGCGGTCCGTCCGGCGCAGGCGGTCCACTGCCGGGCTTGAATAGCTTGGAGATAGGTTTCTTCAACGGCGGTCTTGCCAGATTCAATAATATTGACGCCGTAGCCAATGGCTTGGGTCCGCGTTATAACGGCGATAGTTGTGCTGCTTGCCATGCACAACCGGCAGTTGGCGGTTCCACGCCTGCGGTTAACCCGCAAATAGCGCTGTCAAGCCAGTCGGGCGCTCAAAATAGCTTACCCTCATTTATAACTCTAGATGGTCCGGTGCGGGTTGCTCGTTTTGTTAACAAGCCGGACGGCACAGCCGATGGCGGCGTACATAATTTGTTTGTCATTAGCGGTAGAAGCGATGCGCCAGGTTGCAAGATTACCCAGCCGGATTTCGAGACTGAGCTTAATAAAAATAATGTCATTTTCCGCATCCCGACACCGCTTTTCGGTCTTGGTCTGGTGGAGAATGTATCTGATCTTAGTTTGCAAGCGAATCTAGCTGCGAATGCGCATTTGAAAGCTCAGTTAGGCATCTCAGGACGCTTTAATACCAGCGCTAACGACGGCACCATTACTCGCTTTGGCTGGAAGGCGCAAAACAAATCCTTGCTACTGTTCGCGGGCGAAGCCTACAACGTGGAAATTGGGGTCACCAACGATTTGTTCCCGAACAAGCGTGAGACAAACCTGAACTGCCAATACAATCCTTTGCCGGAAGACACCAGCAATCTGACCAATACAATTAACAGCGGCAGCCCCGTGTCGGATTACGCCAGCGATATAATCAACTTTGCCGCCTTCGCTCGTTTATCTGCAGCGCCGCAAGCTGCTTCGCCAACGCCACAGTCTGTGCATGGCAAGACCATTTTTGAAAACATTGGCTGTCAATTATGCCATACCGAGACATTCGTTACAGCGCAGTCAACCTATACCGCGCAAAGCAACGTCAGCTTTAATCCCTTCAGCGACTTTGCATTGCATGCAATGGGTGACGGTTTGGCAGACGGCATTAGTCAGGGCGTCGCCGGCGGCAGTGAGTTCCGCTCCGCGCCCTTATGGGGTTTGGGCCAACGTATTTATTTCCTGCATGATGGCCGCACGGATGATTTGGTTGAGGCTATCAGGCAGCACGCGAGTAGTGGTTCAGAAGCCAATGCTGTGATTCAAAACTATAAAACTTTGTCCCCGAATGACCAACAAGATTTGTTGGTGTTCTGTAAGCGCCCAACCCCGCCATCTAGCAAAGCCCTCCGCAACCTGACATCCTGTGTTTTTTCTTTGATGAGGATGAGCAATGGCAGTCACAACCAAGTGGATCAATCATATTGAGGCGTGGCAGCGGAGCGGCCTTAGGCAGTCAGACTATTGCCGCCTGCATGATCTAAACGACAATACCTTTGGAGCGCGGTTAAGCGACTATCGAAAGCAGCAAAAAGGCGCGTTACCCGCGTTGATTCCGGTTGTGGTGAAGCCGTCGGCCACGGGAGCGATTGTCTTTAAACATGCCCAGGGCCATCTACTCGAATTGCCGTTGTCAATCTCGACCCCCTGGCTGGCGGAGTTGTTGTCATGCCTGAATTAATTGCCAGCCCGCCTCAAATCTGGTTGGCGGTTGCACCGGTTGACATGCGGCGCGGCATTGACGGATTGTCGTCTATCGTCCAGCAAGCACTTGGGCAAGCGCCTTGCGCGGGATCGGCGTTTGTTTTTCGTAATCGCTCTGGTAATCGTTTGAAGTTATTGCTTTGGGACGGCAACGGCGTCTGGTGTTGCCAGCGCCGTTTGCATCGCGGCCATTTTGTTTGGCCCAAGGCGAAGGACGCGGGTTTTTCGATCAGCCAGGCGCAATGGCAGTGGCTGATCGCCGGTGTCGATTGGCAGCGTTTGTCCGCCACTCCCAAAGCGGAATGGCAAGTCGGATGACTTGATTTGCGATGGCTGAAATATCGAGAAAATACAACAAAAAACCCAGTAATAACAAGGCTTGCAGGGTATTTCATGGTATAATATTCACCATGAAATCACTCGCCGAACTGGACCATTTAGACCTTGATCCCGCCGCTAAAAAACAAGTGGCGGCACTGGTTCAATCACTACTGGATCAAGTAGAGTGCGATGCACAGTTGCTGCAGCTTAAAGAGTTGGAAATCCAAGCCAAAAACGCCGATATCTTGGCTAAAGATTCCGTCATCAAAGCCAAGGACTTCAAAATCGAAGCGCTGACGCATGAGTTGGCCCATATCCGCCGGATGCGTTATGGTGTGAAAAGCGAAATGTTGTCAAAACTCCAACAGGATCTGTTCGCCGAAACCTGGGCGAGCGATTTGGCGGCCATCGAAGCGGAAATCGAACAACTGGCCGACCCGCAACCGGGCGAGACCGTTGCCAAACCGAAACGCCCGCGCGCTGGCCGTCAACCGCTGCCGGATCACTTGCCGCGCATTGAAATTCGCCACGAGCCCGAACACTGCATTTGCGGAAAATGCGGTAACACCGCCTTGGTTAAAATCGGTGAAGACATCACCGAACAACTGCATGTCGAACCCGCCCAGTTTTCCGTCATCCGGCACATTCGCCCCCAATATGCCTGCCGCCCGTGCGAGACGGTCATCGCCGAACCGATTCCGGCTGCCGTGATTGATGGCGGCATGGCCACCGTGAGTTTGTTGACCTGGGTGGTGATCTGTAAGTATTTGGATCATCTGCCGCTCTATCGGTTGGAACAAATCGCGGCACGCGACAAAGTCACTCTGGCCCGTTCGACACTGGCCGAATGGGTGGGGCGCGTCGGCGTGGCCTTACAACCCTTGGTAGATCGATTGATTTGGCATCTGCAGCAAGGTAAGACCTTGTTGGCGGATGAGACGCCCGTGGCGCAACTCGACCCCGGGAAGGGAAAAACCCGAAAAGCCTATTTATGGGCTTATCGCAGCAACGACTTGGCGGGCGGGCAGACGCCACGCATCATTGTCTTCGACTACTGCAAGGGACGGGGCGGCGAACATGCTCGTCAGTTTTTGGGGGACTGGAAAGGCCATCTGATGGTGGACGATTATACCGGCTATAAAGCGCTGTTCGTCGACAATGGCCTCGGACAGCTCTGTACCGAGTTGGCTTGTTGGGCGCATGTGCGCCGTAAATTCTTCGACCTGCATCAGGCAAACCAAAGTCCTATGGCCTGGGAAGCCCTGCAGCGCATCGCCGTGCTCTATACCATTGAAACCGAGGGAGCAAAGATGAACATTGCAGGCCGAAAGCAACTCCGCGCGGAAAAGAGCCTACCGCACTTGAAAACGCTTCATCACTGGTTGATTCAAATACGGGTTACCACGGCGGATGGGGGTTCGACCGCCAAAGCCTTGGACTACACGCTGAGACGCTGGCCGGCGCTGATCCGCTATGCCGAAACCGGCCATCTACCCATTGATAATAATCCGACGGAGAATTGCATACGCCCAATAGCGATTGGCCGGCGTAATTGGTTGTTCGCCGGTTCCGAGCGCGCCGGACAACGGGCGGCGGCCATCCAAACCTTGCTGGGCACCGCCAAGCTCAACGGCTTGGACCCGGCCGCTTGGTTGAAAGACACGCTGGAAAAACTGCCGGTCTGGCCGAATAGCCGGATCGATGAATTGCTGCCGTTTTCGGCTGAGTATTTTGAATTTAAAAAAAATCAGAAACTGGTTTGAATAATCAACGTGTCGGCGTTGCGCGCTTACGGTGTTCTTACGTTCGCTTTAAAAAAGGATAAATAGCAGAATTTCAGGATATTTTTCGGGATGATTTCGAAGCTAAAGACAATTTAAAACAAATTAAATAAAGAGGGAAATTGCAATGAAAAAAATATTGAAACATAGCAAGGCCAACACATCAGCCGCATCGTCTACGCAAGTGTTGGCGTTTAACTTTCAAGCAAGGGAGGCTAAGACTCTAAATGAAGTAACTTATTTGCGAATGATGCAAATCGCAATGGCAAGTTGTGTGGTGGCAAGCTGTTTGGCTGCACCGGTTCTAGTGAAAGCAGAGGATAGCCTGCCTGTTGCCAACGTTGGAAGCTCTGCTCAAGCCAAGGCCTTCCAAGCTTACAATGCTTGTCGCCATTTTCGTTCCACAGGTCAAAGAAACTGGGATAGTTCGTCTGATCAGTTTGATCCAAATCCACTCCATCAGCCCCCGCGCGACTCTTGGGCCAATAGAGCGACTCCGGCGCCATTCTTTACAAATCCAACCGAGCTCACACCACCAGCTAATGCTGTTCCCAGTGCATATTTGTACCTCAATGGGGTGGATTGCACCAGCACCGGTAATTGTGTTGCAGTTGGCTTATTTAACGACTCCACAGGGAGTGGTCAGGGGATGATCTTCACCGAGACCAACGGCGTGTGGGCTCAGGGTGTTGAGGCAGAACTGCCGGTCAACGCTGTGACCACTCCGGGTGCGCAGGCCGCTGAACTGATAGCTGTGACCTGCACCAGTCCGGGTAATTGTGTGGCCGTAGGTAATTACATTGATACCAACGATAACAGCCAAGGGCTGATTGTCAATGAAATTGACGGCGTGTGGGCCAAGTTCACCGAACTAAACCCGCCCGCCAATGCTAATGACAACCCTGGTGTACAGTTTGTTTTTCTCAACGACATTACCTGCACTAGCCCTAACGATTGTGTGGTGACTGGCGGCTACGTTGATAACAATGGTAATTTCCAGGGGCTGGTTGCCAGCGAGAACCATGGTGTATGGGAGCAAGGCGTAGAAATCACATTGCCTGCCAACGCGGCCCCCAATCCGCTCGCCGGCCCGCTTAACCCTGCCGCCGGTGTCGTTTCCATGGGTTCAGTGCTTTGCTTCAGCCACGGCAACTGCATAGCCGGCGGACAATACACTGACACTAACCAAAATAGCCAGCCGATGATCACCACCGAAACAAATGGCGTGTGGGCTCCGGCCATTGAGCTAAGCCTCCCAGCCAACGCCGCTACTGCTGAAGCCACGCAGAATGGCTTCCTCGCGAGCTTGGTGTGTTTCGGCCAGGGCGATTGTACCCTCGGCGGCGGCTACAACGATGTAAACAATAACGCTCAACCCATGATCATCAACCAAATCAATGGGGTATGGACCCAGGCTTTTGAATTAACGCTGCCAGCCAACGCCGCCACAGCGCCGGGTACTCAGTCAGCCTACCTCAACGGTTTGGTGTGCACTAGCCGCGGCAACTGCGCTGCCTACAGTGCTTATAACGATCTTGAAGGCAATGGGCAGCCGCTGGTCATTACTGAGACCGGAGGTGTGTGGGCTCAGGGCGTCGAACCGACTTTGCCAGCCAACGCTATCACCACCCCCGGGGATCAGAACGCCAATATTAACACCTTGTCGTGCACCAGCCCTGGGGTATGCACGGCAGCCGGACAGTATACCGACAGCAACGGAAATCAGCAGCCATTGGCCTACACCACGGTTCCTAGTTTGGTGATCATCACTACGACTCTGCCATCGGCCAGCGTAGGCGCGGATTATTGGGTATCGCTATCGGTAGCCGGCGGGACAGGGCATAACACCTGGTCGGTCAGCGCCGGGTCTCTGCCTACAGGTTTGACGTTGAATGCTGCGACTGGCGAGATTACAGGCAAGCCGACCATGAGCGGCACAGCCGGCTTTACCATTACGGTGATCGACACCGGAACAAGCCCAGGCCAGCAGGCGAGTGCGGCATTCACCATTGATGTCCGCAAGCAATGTGGCAAAAATTGATTAACAGCCAAACAACATACCCTCGCTTAGCCGGAGGATTACCCAATTATTGTCATCATTGAGGCAAACAAACCGGATGCTGAGCAAGTTAGTTTAGTTTAAGACAAGAAGCGGGATGTAGAACGCCGGACGCATGGTTACGCGAGATGCGCCCGGCCTAGATCGCCTAGAACCTTATCCCGGTAAGTGATTCATTACCCATCCTTGAGCAAATAATCAGATGAATAAAATATTATCTGCAATAGTCTTTGCCATATGCTTGCTGAGTCCGATGTTGGCGCTTGCTGATTTTGATCTTAGCCATTTTTACGAAAATGCTCTTAGCGCCCCTAGCGCACAGGTCGTCAACACCATCCCCATTCAAAGCATACCCGCCGGCGGCAATGCAGGTGCACAGGATGTGCAAGTCAATACCAAGACCAATCGAGTCTATGTCTCAAACCAAAATTCGGTCACCGTGCTGGATGGAAACACCGACGCGATTATCGCCGATTTTGCTATTCCTGCCGCGATTGTCGTCAATCCCATTTCCACTTATTCCGGTATTTATCAATCCTGTGTCGACGATCAAACCAATACTATCTACACCCTTTCCGAATCGGGTATTGTCACCATTATCGACGGCGCAAGCAACAGCATCAGCGGAACGTTCTCGCCTTGGCCGCAGGAGACTGTCGCCGCTGTGGATGGAATCGTCTGTAATCCCGAGACCGGCAAGTTATATATGATTCTTTACCATCCGTTGCAGATCAATGGCAATTATGTGCCGAATATCGTGGTCTGGGACATCCGGAAGCAGCATATCGCCGCGACACTGAACATATCCCAAAACCCGCATGAATGGATGGCGGTCAATCGCAAAACCAATCGCATATACGCGCAAACCATTTTTGACGGGCTGGTGGTGATCGATGGAAATACCGACAAAGTTATTGACAGAATTACTGCCGGCGTTGGTCCATTACCTGCCGGCTGTCTTCTGACCAATAGCTGCGACAGTTTTGGTTCGCATCTCGGGCAGGTAGCTGTAGACGAGAACACCAACCGGGTTTATGTGGTCGGTTTGAACGACGGCAGTCTTACTACCATCGACGGCGCCACAGACAAGGTTCTTGCGCTTGATTTCAACAACTGGTTCAGCTATTCCCTTGCGCTCGATCCGGCTAGAAACAGCATTTATCAGATGGATATCGCGTTAAACAATGTGTCGGTAATCGATGGCGCCAGCGGCAAACGTTCGGTTAATTTGACCGTAGGTTCAGGACCTTTTCCGCTGGGCTGTGCGAATGGTGATGCAGTCCTTAACCCAAATGCAGCCTGCATAGTGAGCCAAACGCTCGGCAACCTGCAGGGTGCGGCAGTCAATCCCAATACCGGTAAACTTTACGTGACCTATACCGGCGCTTATTATTTCAATCCCAGCGGCTCTAATGCTTATAGTTACGTGTTTGTGCTTAAACCTAATGAGACACAACTGCCGGGTGTTACCGCCGAGGATACTCCGCAGTCGCCAAAGGCGTCTCTTGTCGCTACTGAAACGCTTGGAGTTGGAGCCGGCGCGGTTGACGCCACGATTAATACCCGTACCAATACGCTTTATATTGCTAATTCGGGTACGAACAACGTATCGGTGTTTAATCCGGTCAACGGCATGATTAACGCTACGATACCCACAGGAGCATCACCAAGGGCAATTACGGTTAACGAAGCCGCCAATATGCTCTATACCTTTAACGGCGATGGCTCTGTCTCGGTTCTGGATAGTATCCGCAATCAGCTCGTCGCCAATTTTCCTGTCGACGCCAATGCCTCGGGTCTATTGGGGCTCAACCCGCAAGGACTGGCTTACAGCCAAAAGACCGGCAAGCTCTACGCAGTAAACGGCTTCACGCAAATTGATGTCATCAATCCAAATACACAACATTTGGTAACGGTTATCCCCGACGTCGACGCCGGTAGTATCGCAATCAATCAAGTGACCAATACGCTCTATGTCAGCCAATTTTCGGATGGAACGGTCTGGGTTATCGACGGAGCAACCGACCGTAAGATAGGGGTCATCCAAGGCGTGGGAACGCCGTCGCAACCCTCAGCTTGCTATCAATCCGCTGGCGGCCCTAACAGCTGCATAGAGATGTCGTCGGGGCTGACCAAGATTGCAGTCGATGAAATGTTGAACCGCATCTATGTAATTGGACAAAATGACGGCCGCGTCGTCACCATCGACGGCGACAGCAATGAAGTGCTCGGCACGAATTACGTCCAGCCGGCGGATTATGGTCTCACAGTCGATTCGAAAGAGCATACGGTTTACGTAAGTAATTTCGCTACGCCGGCGCTTTGGCTGCTGGATGGTGTTACCGGTCAGTTAGGCGAGCAGGTAAACTTTAACTCCAGATTGTGCGATACGGCGCCAGACTACCTTGGACCTACCGCACCAAGTTGTTTCTCCCAAACCGATGTGAAGAGCGTAACCGTCAATCCGGACACGGGCGATATCTTTGTTCTCGACCAGGGCGATCTGAATCCACAGAATACGAGCCTAGTCTATCTCGTCCGTAAACTTGGACAATAGGTAATGTACTGTGGGGTACTGGCTATATGATTAATAGCTTCACTGGTAAGCGCTCGCTTGCTTTTTTTAAACCAAAATAAGTGATTAATTCTATGCTTAAAAAAACTATACTAGCTATTACCGTTGCTACTATGAGCATAGCTGCAAATTCTGTGTTTGCTGACGCGGATGGAGATTATGCTGCAAAACCTGGCGTAAAGCTTATTACCACAGTACCCGTTTATGTAGGCGCGGGTTCCTTATAGTTGTTGTCTGGATATAACTATTACACAGTATTCAGAAAGGACACGGGTAAAATAACCGATGTTTATATTTTAGGTACCTTAGAGAAACCGGTAGTTAGACCAGATACATCTCCTGTGATGGAAAAGGTAGATAACAAAAAAGCCATCTCGGGTGAGATGGCTTTAGTTATTGGGGCGTTGGTAAAGCTTTGCTTCTCTTGGCGTAAGACCGGATTGGGAGTTGTTACGCTTGTGTTGATTTTTTACGTAATGCGCCCAAACCTAATAAACCTGAGGCAAACATAATAACGGAAGTTGGGAGTGGTACGGCGCTCATTTGCCAGTCGGCTTGGATATAAGTGTCCATGACGTAGCCATAGGAAGCACCGGCCATGTAAAAATTCCCGCCTAATACCGACGCCGCCAAACTGTTGCCCACAAAGAATCCGAATCCATCAGATAGGTCTGGGGCGACGCTGGCTACGAAATTCATGTAACTGCCGTCAAGGGTCACCAGTGCTGTCGTCGAATCGGGAAAACCGGGTGCGATAGGGAAGGCGGGGTGGCCGGTGGGGCCGGGATACGCCACGCTGTATGCATTGTCGGCATTATAAACTAAAGGTGTTGGCGTTCCTGCCGCACCATTGAACATAAGGTCTTGGACCGAAGTGACAGCCACGTTATTGTTATCCGCTTGCAGGGCGCCGTTCATGATACCGGAGAGGACGATCCCATCGACGGTGTCGGTATAGGAAAAGTCGAATTGTTCAGCTTTGGCTTGTGGTAGGTAAAGAGCCAGTCCTAAACTGGCGGCGATTAGGTTTTTTTTCATGGTGGTTCCTCTGAGTAATTTTTGAGCTTGCATGCGATTTAAGAAAGTTTGATTTTTAATAAGGAATGCAATTGATATGCCGGATTATTTATTAACAAACTTAAGCGGATTATTTTACGCAACAATATGAAAATAAACTGTTATTAAAATTGCTTTAGAAATCGTTAATTCTTGCGAACTTGCAGTTTAGTTTAAAAAGTTAAAAAAGAGGGATATAGCACACATAACTTTATGTAAAATAACATAGTTTAATTAAATTGCGTGAACAGATCAACGGTATGAATTTCAAAAAAACCATCATCAGAGATAAATAAAAAAATCCGGTTCAAGGGAGTTGAACCGGATATTAGAGAAGGAAGAACAGTGTTTAGCATACTAGTAAACACAGGAGATATTTTATCTGATGTCATTGACGATTAAAATGTGACTAATTGCCGCATAGTATTTAAAGTGACAAAATTCATGTAACAAAATATTGTTTTGGTGATCCAATTTGTGTAATTGTGCGAATCAACTGCCATCTTTTGAATCCTACCAGTATGTAACTGGCTTTAACTAATTACAGTTTTCTGCGAGCAACTGCCAGCAGGCCCGCCAGAGCGGAACCGAACAAATAAATCGCGCCGGAAAGCGGCGCTGCGGTAACGGTAACATCGTAAGTTCCTGCGCTTAACGTAGCGTTGGCGCCGCTGGTAAACACCGTGTAGTTGCCTATCGCCAGATTATTGAAGGTCAACTCGGCAAAGTTGGAGCCAATGACGCCGCCGACTCAGACATAAAGAATACTTTACTGATTATCCTTTATAGCGATTACGGTTGTTATTAAAACCAAAACCAGCCAAGGCAGAACTGAACAGCCAGATGGCGGGTGGAACTGGAACAGGTGAGGATGTGGTTACGCTCGCCATAAAGGGGCCATAGCTATTCGGAGCAGTGCCAAAGTCCCAAAAATATTCGTTTGCAACCCCGGCGCCGGAAGTGTTGCCGGTCCACGCCCACTCCGCCGTTTTGCTGGAAGAATCGGAGACGTCTATCCAGTAACGGGTGTTGCTGGACAATGCCTCAGGTGCCGCCAAAACAAAATCGTAGCTAGCGAAGTTGGAATTTAGACTACTGTCACTGATACTGCCGATTTGGGTGACTAGACTACCAAGACCGGCGTTGTTAAGACTACCAGAACCAGAAACATTGTTAAGATTGTTGGAATAGAGAGCGACATTTGCAAAGAAGATTCCGCCGCAGTAGAAATAATACCACTGTCATAAACCAGGGTCCCGGAGCTTGAGAAAATATCGAAGCGCAGATTTCCATTACTCAACTGTTGACTATATAACCCAAATTGATCAATGGTGATGTTGCTGTTACCCACAACAATACCGGCCATTTCATCGCCGAAGGGGTTAGTGCTAGGGTCTGGGGAGTTGGTATCTTCTGCTCCTCCTGCCATATAGGTATTAATTAGAGTGGTATCAGCCATAATTTGAATGTTATAGCCAGACATTGCCAAAAAGAAAATAACTAGTGTTTTTGTCTGTATTTTCATATCAATTCCTGTTAATTTTTCGAAATTAAAAATCCTAGAGTTATTCCTACTAAGTTAGGAGAGATTTTTTCTATCGCCAAAAAATTAGCATACGTCATGCCATGATGTAATATATTGATTTTGAAATATTTTTATAAGATTATGTAAAGATGCTTTTAGAAGTTTCGGCATATCACGTATTTTTTTAAGTAAATTAGGTGATATCCCATATTCGGATTGAAATGAGAAATAACCCGTCGCAAAAATGGTAAGTTATGAGGCAGACTTTTACATCATGAAAAAACCGGCCGCTGTTTTCCGGAATTTGCTGGTTATGGTTGCCGTGGGTGGCGTACAGGCTGTTGATAAATATGGTATGCATATTTCCCCTATTTTGAGGGAAACTAATGAGTGTACTTTAGTACAATACTTTAAATAGATTGAATTAAGTAGAATTGAGCATGTATTGTATTTTCAAATGCAAGGCTTTAAGCAAGCTGTCGCTTTTTGGTTAATTGATAAAATTGGCTCTGTATGAAATCGTGTGGGTAGTGTATTCTATATGTTATGAACAGCGAAGCATTATTTACGTTAGCCTTAGGGCTTAATACACCTTGGGAAGTGCATAAAGTTGAATTGGTAGCACAACCCGGAGAACACAAAGAGCTCCATATAGAAATTGGTTTTCAAAAAGGGGCCAAATTTCTCGATGAAAGCGGAGCGCCCTGCGGTGTTTATGACACACTGACTAGGCAATGGCGGCATCTGAACTTTTTTGAGCATACCTGTTATATCCACTGCGACGTACCTCGAATCCAGACGACAGCAGGAAAAGTCATGCAAATACCGGTGCCTTGGGCACGACCCGGTAGTGGCTTTACCTTACTATTCGAAGCCTTCGCTATGTACTTGGTCGAAAGAGAAATGCCGGTCAAAAGAGCGGCGGAAACGTTGAAAGTGTATCCACAAAGGATATGGAATGTCTTTGATTATTGGGTGTCGTTAGCCAGAGAAAAAGATGACCCATCGACCATAAAAAAATTAGGGATAGACGAAACTTCAAGTAAAAAAGGGCATAACTACGTCACCATAGGGGTGGATATGGAGAGTAAACGTGTGATTCATGCTGTTGAAGGGAAAGGTAAAGCGGCAGTTGCCAGTATTCAGGAAAGATTGATTAGCAAAAATGTACAGCCGGAACAAATCGTTCAAGCCAGTATGGACTTATCGCCTGCCTTCATCTCTGGCGTCACCGAATACTTTCCCAAAGCAGAAATCACATTTGACCGGTTTCATGTCGTCAAATTATTGAATGAAGCTATGAACAAGCTCAGGATCTTGGAGCAAAAAGAGCATGCTTTATTGAAGGGCCAGAAATACACCTTCTTAAAGAACCCAGGCAATCTTACAGAAAATCAAAAACTTAAACTGGATGAAACGATAAATTTATACCCGGCCTTGGGAAACGCTTATCGTTTGAAGGTGCTGTTTAATGATTTATGGGAAATGCCCAATAAGAAAGCAGCACATGATTTCATGGTCAATTGGTGTGCAGAAGTTCGAGTTTATAAAATTGGGCCGTTTATAGAATTTACGCAAACCCTGATGGCCCATTGGTACGGCATTCTGAATTTTTTCGAGTCGCGCCTCACTAACGGTTTATTGGAAGGCATCAATCATAAGATTCAACTTGCAAAAAGACGGGCTAGAGGATATCGGAACACTAGCAACTATATTAATATGATTTACTTTTTATGCGGCAAACTGGAGTTTGATTACCCACACAAATTCATATAGCGCCATAAAATTGTTGGCTGCCTTTCAGTGGCTAAATTCTGAGTCTGCACCGCTTTTGAAATAAGAGAGGTTAAAGTTGGATAATTTTAGTTCTTTGATTGGAAAATCACCTGCCCTGGAATCCCTGATCCGTAGCGCCCGATTAGTTGCCTTGTCGGATGTCACAGTAATGATTAAAGGCGAAACCGGCACAGGCAAGGAAATTTTAGCCTCCGCGATTCAAAAAGAAAGCCCACGTGCAAGTAAACCGTTCATTACCTTGAATTGCGCAGCCTTGCCGGAAAATTTGGTTGAATCTGAGTTGTTCGGGCACAAAAAAGGCTCTTTCACCGGCGCGATTTCCGATAAATTAGGTCTGTTCCAAGCCGCCGATGGCGGCACCTTGTTTCTTGACGAAATCAATTCCCTGTCGTTATCCATCCAGGCAAAATTACTGCGTTTTCTTGAATCCGGCGAATGCTTGACGATTGGTGACACCAAGCCCAGCGTGGTCAATGTTCGAGTCATTGTTGCCACTAACCAAGATTTAACTCAACAAATCAAAAGCAGGGAGTTTCGCCAGGATTTATTCTTTCGCTTGAATGTCATTCCGTTGGCAATCCCACCGTTAAAAGAACGCAATGACGATATTGACGTTTTGGCTAAACATTTCTTCTCTTCTTTTGCCAAAACTTATTGTATGCCTGTTTCCAGTTTCAGTAGGCAGTCGCTCAAACTGTTGCGTGCTTATACTTGGCCGGGGAATATTAGAGAGTTACGAAACCTATGTGAACGCCTCAGTATTTTGCTGGCAGGCAAACGCATTGAACCCGAAAATCTACCCGCTCAATTCGCGAGCCCTACTGAAATTCGGGGTTCCAGTAATTTCACCTTGCCACCCAATGGCGTACATCTCGATTCACTTGAGGCGGACTTGATTCACCAAGCCCTAACTAGAACCAAAGGCAACCAGAGTAAGACAGCTTGTTTATTGGGTATATCAAGGCATGCATTGCTTTATCGGCTACAAAAACACGGTTTAACCACACATTAAAGCGCCTTTCCAGGTCTGTCAAGCGGCTCCCGAAAACCCATTACTTTTATACTTGTCTGCAAAACTGAGCAACTATTAGTTAAACTTGGAAAACAAGGTTAAGCTGTCCTCTACCATCCATAGGCCCAAGCCCATTGTGAAAAAAATAATCGCTGTTGTCCTAATTTTGTTGGCCGTTGCCGGCATAGCCTGGCTCTACGAGAAGTATCATCCCAAACCGGAAACAGCGCTGATGCTCTACGGCAATGTCGATATTCGCGAGGTCAACCTGGGCTTTCGGGTCGCCGGCAAACTCGCCAGACTCGTTTATGACGAAGGCGACCAAGTGCAGATGGGCGAGGTGATTGCCGAACTCGATGCCGAGCCCTACCGCGATCAAGTCGCCAGCGCCTCAGCACAAGTCAAGTCACTCAAGGCGCGACTGTTATTGCGGGAAAACGGCAACCGCCCACAAGAAATAGCCCAAGCCCGTGCATTGGTGCGCGAACGTGAAGCGACCGCAAACAATGCCCAACGCCTGCTGGAACGCGCGGAAAAAAGTCTGGCTATCAAAGGCGCTTCCAACCAGGACAGAGATACTGCGGAAGCCAATTGCCGCGAAGCCGAGGCAAGACTGAAATCAGCACGGGAAAATCAAAACTTACTCGAAGCCGGCTTTCGTCAGGAAGATATAGCCCAAGCCAAGGCAGATCTTGCGCAAGCCGAAGCCGCTTTAGCGAGTTCCGTACTGCAAGTAAAGGACGCCGTCTTAACCGCACCTGCCGATGGCGTGATTTTAACCCGCGCCCAAGAAGTTGGCGCAATTCTACAAGCTGGAGCTACGGTATTTACGCTATCGCTACAGAAACCGGTCTGGGTGCGCGCCTATATACACGAGTCCGAACTTGGCCGGATACATCCAGGCAGCAAAGTTGATGTTTATACAGACACCTACCCGGATAAACCCTATGCCGGCCTAATCGGTTTTATTTCTCCTCGCGCTGAATTTACCCCCAAAGCCGTGGAAACCACGCAACTGCGCACCGCGTTGGTTTACCGCCTGCGCATCGTCGTAGAAAATCCCGATGCTGGGTTGCGGCAAGGCATGCCGGTAACGGTCAAGCTGGCTGAGAGCAGTCAAACACCGCTTGAAAAGAGCTCGCACTAATGAGCGACGCGCTGGTCAGCATCGAGTCTATCAGTAAAACCTTTAAAGACTCGAAAAAAGCGGCGCTGGAAAATATTTCAGCGAAATTATTACCGGGCCGCATCACCGGCTTGGTCGGCCCGGATGGCGCAGGCAAGACGACGCTAATACGCCTAATGGCCGGCTTACTGGCCCCAAGCTCCGGCAAAATCAGCATAAGCGGTCTTGACCCCGTTCTGGACGCCAGCCAACTGCGCGAATTCGTCGGTTATATGCCGCAGAAATTCGGGCTATACGAAGACTTGACGGTGCAGGAAAATTTGGAATTTCATGCGGATTTGCGCAACGTCATCGGCGCGGAACGCTCGGCTACCTTCCAACGTTTGATGGAATTCACCGACTTGACGCAATTCAGCGCCAGAATGGCCGGTAAATTATCCGGCGGCATGAAACAAAAACTTGGCCTCGCCTGTGCACTGCTGGGAAAGCCGCGCTTACTCTTACTGGACGAACCGGGCGTAGGCGTTGACCCCATCTCCCGGCGCGAATTATGGAAAATGGTGCATGAACTGATCACCCAAGGCATAACGGTCGTCTGGAGCACGGCGTATCTTGACGAAGCGGAGTTATGCCAAGAAGTGTTACTAATGAATGAAGGCAAACTCATCTTTAATGGCGACCCGGCAGAGATGACCAGCCGCATCCGCGAGCGCAGTATCCAAATCCGCGGCATCGCCGGCAGCAGGCGGCAACTGCTGGCGCGAGCGCTACGCCGTCCGGAAGTGATGGATGGCGTCATCCAAGGCCGTAACGTCAGACTGGTGTTGTGCGCCGGCTGTGCCCAGCCCAATTTACAGGAACTCAATGCGGGGAAAGATGCTGAACTCGTCACGGTAGCGCCACGGTTTGAAGATGCTTTTATAGAAGCGCTGGGGGGCGGTCCGGGCGGAGATTCTGTCCTCGCGCAGCGGATGAAATTTATATCTGGCAGCGATGAAACCGTCGTCGAGGCCGTGGCGCTAACGAAAATGTTTGGCAATTTCGCCGCCACCGATCATGTCGATTTCGCAGTAAAGCGTGGCGAAATTTTCGGATTATTGGGCCCGAATGGCGCGGGCAAGTCCACCACCTTTAGAATGATGTGCGGTTTACTCGCTCCGACCTCAGGCACAGCGCGCGTGATGGGCATCGATCTTAAATCCTCCGCCAGTCTGGCCCGCCAACAACTTGGCTACATGGCGCAAAAATTTTCTCTGTATGGCGGTTTAAGTGTGCAACAGAATTTGAAATTTTTCTCCGGCATTTATGGCCTAAAAGGCGAACAGCAGAAAAAAGTCGTAAACGGCATGATAGACATCTTCAAGTTGCAACCCTATCTGGACACTGCGCCCGACACTTTATCACTGGGGTTTAAGCAGCGTCTGGCTTTAGCTTGTGCGGTGATGCACGAACCGCCGATTCTGTTTCTCGATGAGCCGACTTCCGGCGTCGACCCGGTCACTCGGCGGGAATTTTGGACGCATATCAACGGCATGGTAGAAAAAGGCGTGACGGTGATGGTCACCACACATTTCATGGATGAGGCCGAATACTGCGACCGCATTGCCTTGGTGCTGCATGGCAAGATTATTGCTGCCGGCACACCGGACCAACTTAAAGCTCAGGTAGCTACGCCACAACAGCAGGACCCCTCCATGGAAGACGCGTTTATCACCCTGGTGCAGGGACAGGCCGCCGCATGAATTACATTATTTCCTGGCGGCGTTTGCGGGCTTTGTGCCGCAAAGAAACGCTGCAAATTCTGCGTGACCCCAGTAGCCATATCATCGCCTTTCTGCTGCCGGTGCTATTGCTGTTTATCTTTGGTTACGGCGTTAATCTCGATTCGACCGCGTTGCAGGTGGGCTTGGTGCTGGAAGATACCGGCCCGGAAGCCAGGCATTTTGCGGAAAATCTGTATGGTTCGCCGTATCTGCAAATCACCACCGGTCTCAACCGGCAGGAAATGGAACACACCATGACGATAGGCAGGGTAAAAGGCTATGTGGTAATACCGGAGGATTTTACCGAGAAACTTAAACGCCCGACCGACATTGCCACCGTCTTTGTCATCACCGACGGCGCCGAACCCAATACCGCAAGCTTTGTGGAAAACTATGTGCGCGGCGTGTGGAGCGGTTGGCTGTTGCAAAGAGCGGCGGAACACGGCGAGCTGCCGCCGGTGGAGATCAACATAGAATCCCGCTTCTGGTTCAATGCCTCGGCGGAAAGCCGCAACTATATCATTCCGGGATCGATTACCATTATTATGACGGTGATAGGCACTTTGCTGACCTCCTTAGTCGTAGCCCGCGAATGGGAGCGCGGCACAATGGAAGCGTTGCTGGCCTCGCCTATGACCCGCACTGAGCTGTTGCTTAGCAAGTTGCTGCCCTATTATGTTCTTGGCATCACTTCGCTATTTCTTTGCGTCGCAGTTTCGGTTTGGTTTTTGGCTGTGCCGTTTCGCGGCTCGCTGCTGGTGCTTTGGGGTATCGGCACACTATTCTTAGGCAGCAGCCTGGGCTTGGGCTTGCTGTTATCCACAGTGCTGCGCAATCAATTCAATGCCGCGCAGGCGGCCTTGAACGCCGCCTTTCTGCCGGCGCTGATGCTATCCGGCTTTGTTTACGAAATCCGCAGCATGCCGGAGGTGATTCAAGCCGTCACTTATCTAATCCCGGCGCGGTATTTTGTAACGGCTATTCAAACCTTGTTCCAGGCCGGCGATGTCTGGACTTTGATCATCAGCAGCGGCCTGTTTCTGCTGCTGGCCTCGGTGTTTTTTATCGGCTTGGCGGCGCTAAAAACCCGCCGCCGCCTGGATTAAGCATGTTTGCCCGCATCATCACGCTGATCATCAAGGAACTGCAAACCCTGCTGCGCGATCCGCAAAGCCGCGTAATTTTAATCATGCCGGTGCTGTTGCAACTCGGATTGTTTCCGTTTGCCGCCACGCTGGAAGTTGCAAATAATACGCTGGCGGTATTTAATGAGGACAACGGCAAAGCCTCGAACGAATTGATCCAACGTTTCGCCCAGGCGCAAGCCTTCAGCGAACTGCTCCCGCTCTACAGTGAAGCAGAAGTCCGTGCAGCCATTGATAATCAGCAAGCTTTGCTGGTGTTGCGCTTTCCAGCGGACTTTTCCAGCGATGTCGCCACAGGACGCGCAGCGACTATGCAGGCTTTACTGGATGGCCGGCGCTCGAACAGCGGCCAAATCGCCTTGGGCTATATTCAGCAAATTGTGCAGAGCTACAACGAAGAAAAACCGCGCGATAAACCACAGCAAAGCCACGCCATGCTGATAGTCCGCAATCGCTTCAATCCCAATCTGGATTATGTGCGGCATATTGTGCCCAGCTTGGTCGCCATCATTACCACGATCAGCGTGCTGATAGTCACCGCGCTGTCCGTGGCCCGCGAACGCGAACAAGGCACTTTCGATCAGCTACTGGTCACGCCTTTGACGCCGGGCATGATTATGCTCGGCAAAACCATTCCGGCTATGTTGGTGGCGATGGTGCAAGCAACTATCATTTTATTGGCCGGCATTTTTATTTACCGGATACCCTTCGTCGGCTCTTTTGGCTTGCTGTACCTCAGCATGGTGTTTTACATACTGGCGCTGGCCGGCTTTGGGCTCTTGATCGCCTCCTTCTGTAATACCCAGCAGCAAGCCTTCCTGGGCGTATTCAGTTTTGTCATGCCGACCATCCTGCTGTCCGGCTTTGTGTCGCCGATTGAAAATATGCCGGTTTGGTTGCAATACCTGGATTGGCTGAACCCGCTTCGGCATTTTATTGTGATTGTTAAAGGCGTGTTTCTTAAAGACATAGGTCTGGTTGAGTTGCTGCAAAGCCTGTGGCCGCTGCTGGTGATTGCTACTGGTACGCTGGCGGTGGCGAATTGGATGTTTCGGCGGCAGTTAGGATAAGTCAGTGCAGACGATACCCACCTTTATACTACAAAGGGTATAATCATATTGTCTCTGATTGGCTTTAGAGCAAAATTCTCTGAATTGTTAGGTTTGAACTATGCATACTTCCCCCCTTCCCATCCACGACTACGCCTTACTTGATGAAGACGAATGCGACATCCGTATTAAGGCCGCCAAGGCTAAGTTGGGCAAACGCTGTATCGTCCTCGGCCACCATTATCAACGCGACGAAGTGTTCAAACATGCGGATATTTTTGGAGACTCACTAAAACTTTCCCGGGAAGCCGCGCAGTCGGAAGCCGAATATATCGTATTTTGCGGCGTGCATTTCATGGCGGAAGTGGCCGACATTCTTTCCCGCCCCGAACAGATTGCCATTTTGCCGGACATGGCGGCTGGGTGTTCGATGGCGGATATGGCCAACAAAGTGAAAGTACAAAAATGCTGGGACGAGTTAGCGCAAATTATTGACGTGGAAAATACCGTAACGCCGGTGACTTACATCAATTCCGCCGCTGATCTAAAATCGTTTTGCGGCAAGCATGACGGCATCGTCTGCACCTCTTCCAATGCGGAAAAAATCCTGAACTGGAGTTTTGCGAAACGCGAAAAAGTGCTGTTCTTCCCCGACCAGCATCTAGGCCGCAACACCGGCTACCGGATGGGCATACCACTGGAAAACATGGTGACCTGGGATTTCGACAAACCGCAGGGCGGGCTGAGTGAACTACAAATCCGCGATGCGAAAATCATATTGTGGAAAGGCTATTGCTCAGTGCACCAAGCTTTTCAGCCGGAACAAATCGACGCCTTTTTAGCGAAACACCCGGAAACCCATGTCATCGCCCATCCGGAAGCGTGTTTCGAAGTCTGCCAAAAAGCCGAATACATCGGCTCCACGGAAATGATACTCAAAATTGTCCGCGAGGCCGAAGCAAACACTCGCTGGCTGGTCGCCACCGAGTTGAACTTGGTAAACCGCCTAAATCAGGAATGCAAAGCCCAAGGCAAAAACGTGCATTTCATGTCGCCTATCCTTAGCATGTGCTCCACAATGTTCCGCACCGATCCGCAACATCTGGCCTGGGTGCTGGAAAATCTGGCGGCTGGGCATGTGGTGAATCAGGTTTCCGTGCCAGCTGACCAAGCGGCGCTGGCGAAAAAAGCGCTGGATAACATGTTGCTGGCGTCCTGACGCGTTTTAACGCCGTCTTCTTAAAGCATTCCTGGCCGCCTTCTGTTCCCGAATCGCGGCCAGTTCTATCATTTCCAGACCTATCATCTCCGGAGTTTCCAGAGTGATCTGACCTAAAGTGCCGGCCCGTAATTCGGTTAAAAACAATTTGGCGGCTTTATCCAGATCCACCAACTGACCTTTTTGCAGACACCCGCGTTTTTTGCCGATGGCTTGCAGCAATTGCAAGGCCTCATCCGGCATGGTCTCAAGCTGGTAGCGAGCTTGCAATTGCTGCGGGTAAGCCAAGCGCAAATAATCTAAGCCGAACAAGGCTATATCATCATGCTGAAAAGCAGTGTCCTTAATCGCCCCAGTGACCGCCAAGCGATAACCGCTATTGCGATTTTCCACATTTGGCCATAACACCCCTGGCGTATCACACAGCACGATATTGTTTTTTAGGTTGATGCGCTGCTGGTGTTTAGTAACCGCCGGTTCATTGCCGGTTTTCGCGATGGTCCGGCCCGCCAAAATATTGATGATAGTGGACTTGCCGACATTCGGTATACCCATGATCATGGCGCGAATGACTTTATTATCCGCCATCTTATCAGGCAGCATCTTGCCGCATAACTCTACCAGTAAACGGATTTTATCGGGATGCTGGGTAGTTACCGCCAAGGTTTTAACCGCCTGTTCCTGCTCTAGATAATGTTGCCAGAGCAGCGTGACCTCCGCGTCGGCCAGATCGGTTTTGCTCAGCACCCGAATAGTGGGCTTATCGCCGCGCAAGCTAGCCAACATGGGGTTCTGACTACTAAAGGGAATGCGGGCGTCAAGAATTTCGATCAATAGATCGATATTTGGCAAAGCCTCTTTGATCTCTTTGCCGGCCTTGTGCATATGGCCGGGAAACCACTGAATCAGCATGGATTTAGGGAATTTTGCTTACTATAAAGAGCATTTTTACAGCAGCTAACACACCCAGCCGCTGTAAAAATCAGATCACTCCGGGACTTTAATTTGTCCCGGAGTGATGCCATTACTTTCGATTTAATCAAGCGCCGCTCTGAATTGTTTTCAAGGTTTCTTTAGCGGTTTCCAAACCATCGAAACCGACTTTAGCATCCACGACTTTCTGTAGTTCCTCAACCGCTTTAGTTTTATCGTTTTGTTTAAAATACGTCATGCCTAAATGATAATGGCTCACTAAGGCATTCGGCTGTAGTTCTACAGCTTTCAGCAAAGAGTCTTTAGCTTTGACGTAATCGCCCTGTTTATAGGCAACCCAGCCCACTGTATCAACTAAACTGGCATTATTGGATTTCGAAAAGGACTCAGTCATCTTGGCGGCGCGCGCTAAGTTAGGCGAGGTTGGCGCGTAATCGGACAAATAACTTGCCAGATTATTGATCGCCATCACCGAATCAGGGTGCGCATTGTAGGATTCCTCATACAGCGCAATGACTTTATCGTGCTCGCCTGAGCTATGATAAATCCTAGCTAAATCAACCACCAATTCTAAAACGCCTTTGGTTTTTTCTATGCCTTTTTTCAGGATATTGATAGCTTCGGCTTTATTCTTTTCCTGCATAGCTATCAAGGCCAAACTCCGATAAGGCCCAAACCAATCCGGTTTAATATCCAACGCCTTGTTAAAGGCCGCTTTCGCTTCCGGGAATTTTTGCTGGCTCAAATCAATGCCGCCGATTAAGTTATAGGCAATAACATTATCCGGCTGCTGCTTGACTATTTGTTGCAACTTAGCCAAGGCTTTATCCGGTTGTTTCAAGGCCATGTAGGTTTTGATCAATTCGTTCAGCGGCTCAATCGCGTCCGGTTTCTTGCTTAAGGCTTTTTCAAACGCCTCAATTGCAGCCTCCAGTTTATTCGCGGCTTGCTGACCTAAACCCGCCATATAAAAACCGGTAGGATCTTTTTCATTCAATTCCTGAACTTTCTTGGCGATAGCCTGGGCCTTATCCCATTGCTTTTCGGTCAGATAAATTTTAAATTGCGCTTCCAAGCCTCGTACGCTTTTTGGATTATTTTTCAGCAAGGTATCCACTTGCAACTGAGCTTGCTCTTTTTGCCCGGCTTTCAGCATCAAACTAGCAAGATCTAATCTAGCGGCTTCATCATTAGGCGTGGCAGCAACTACTTTTTCGATATTTTCCCTAGCCAGCGTGTCTTCGTTATTGCGAAGATGGGCGGTAGCCAACATTTTCAGTACATTAACATTGTTGGGCTGATCGACCAGAACAGAACGAAAGTCAGCAATCGCTTCCGGGATTTGATTCTCAGCCAGAGCAAATTGGCCGCGCAAAGTTAAGGACTCGCTATCGCGAGGATTGGCTTCCAGTACTTCTTTAATCAGTGCTTTTGCTTCATCAGGACGCTTGGTCAAGGCATACAAAGCAGCTAGTTTGTCGCGGGCGGAAATTCCGCTCGGCCCCAATTTGTTTTGCTCAATGACTTCTTTAAAAGTCGCTTCAGCCGCCGGAACATCTTTTTTGGCTAACTGCACATTAGCCAGTTTAAATTTTAGATTGTAATCTTCCGGATTTTTCTCGATCATTGGCAGAATTTCGGCAATCGCTATGTCGGGACTGCGTTTTTCCACCAAAAACTCAACCAAAGTCGTTTTAGCGATGTCGCTATCGGGAATATTCTGCACCGCCTCGCGTAAGGTAGCTTCGGCTTTATCAGTCTGTTTACCGGCCATCTGAAACATTGCCAAAGTTTTATAGTTCTGGAACTGCTGGGGATCAACTTTAAGGATGTCCTGCAACACAGCCTCGGCTTCGGCCAATTGATTATTCCTGGTATAAAGCCCTGCCAACATAGAGCGCAAAGGCACGCTTTTCGGCTGCTTTTCAATAGCGTCTTTCAACACTTGGACGGACTTGTCGGTTCTGCCTAATCTGGCCTGAATGGAAGCCTGCATCAAGGTGGCGGAAACATCGTCCGGCTTAAGCTGCAAAGCCTTGTCAACTGTAGAAATAGCCGCATCATTGTCATTTTTTGCACTTTGCACACCGGCTTTTAACACCAAGGCCTCAACATTATCCGGCTGTTTAGCCAGCGCCTCATCAACCATTTTCTCCGCAGCATCGGCATTACGGTTTAACAATAGCAATTGGCCAACCCTGACTCGCGCCATCACATGATTTTCATCCTGTGCCGCCACTAAGCGGTATTCATTAAAAGCTTGTTCAATTTTACCTTCCTTGCTGAAAACCTCGGCCATTTGATAATGATTTTCCCAATCCTTAGGATCGATCTGCAGTACATTCTTAAAAGCCAAGCCGGCTTTTTCGTAATCACCTTCCAGAAAAAGTTTTTTACCTTCTTCCGTATATTTGGCTTTGCGGCTTTCTGCGCCGTTGCAAGCTACTAGTCCGGCAGCCACCACAGCAATGCCCAAATTCCGTAAAATAGTTTTCTTAGTCGTCATGTAGATCTCAATACCACTGGCGTTGGGTTAGTTGACAATATTCAATGATTAAATTATCTAGACATTTTAACTTATTTCCGTAAACAGCAGACTACAATCGCAAAGCTTAAGCATTTGCCGACTGCGGCATGTTGTCGCGGTCATCCTATCTATAAGTTATTTTGCGTAGCAAGCTGCTTCGCAATGTTTACCGCGACTCTAATCTACCTTATCAAACCGCCCAAATCTTAACAATATGGTCGGCAACAACAATAAATTCAAAAGCGTAGAAGAAACCAAGCCACCGATAATAATCGCCGCCATCGGCCCCATGATTTCCCGACCGGGGTTATCGCTATCGAAAGCGATAGGCAGCATCGCCAGCGCAGTGACCAGCGCCGTCATCAGTATGGACGGCAGCCTTTCCTGCGCACCGCGTAAAGCGGTAGCCTGCGACCAAGTCTGCCCCTCCTGTTCCACCAAATGCCGATAATGCGAAATCAGCATGATACAGTTGCGGACGGTAATACCGAACAAGGTGATGAAACCCACGAAGGAACCTACCGACAAACTGGCCTGGGTCAGCACCACCGCCGCCAGGCCGCCCAACAAGGCAAACGGCAAATTCAGCAAGGTTAACAACAAATGCCGCACGCTGCCCAAGGCGATATAAATCAACAGCAACACCCCGGACCCAGCAAATAAGGCATGCAAAATTAACACTTGCCGGGCTTGTGCCTGTTCCAGCGCCGCGCCGATAAAATCCGGATACGCACCCTGTCGCCAATCTATATCCTGTAACACTCGGCGTTTCAATTCCTGCATAAAATCATCCATATCCCGTTCGGCAATATTAGCCGTCACGGTCTGTACGCGCTGCGCGCCGAGATGCAGAATATTGTATCGGCCTTCACTATGCCGAATATCCGCCACTTGACTCAACAATACCCGTTCGCCTTCGGCATTTTTCAGCGCCAGCTGTTGTAAGGACTCCGCCTGACTTCGCAAATCCGGCGCCAAGGTCACCGTCACATTAAATATGCGGTTACCCTGAATAATTTTGCCGACCACATGCCCCTCGTAAGCGGTTTGCAGCGCCGTCATCACCTGGGCCGGGCTGACACCGCGAAACTTGAGTTGTTCTAGGTTTAATTGCACTTGCAACATGGCCGTCACCGGCGGCGAGCGCAACTGCACATCCTCGGCCCCTGCCATGCCGCGCAGGATTTTCGCCACTGTTTCGGCTTTGTCATCCAACACCGCCAAGTCATTACCGTAAATATTCACTACGGCAGCGGCGGTATAACCGGAAATGGTTTCATCAACCCGCTCGGTTAAAAAAGTATTGGCTTCGTAATTGATGCCGGGAAACTCGCCCAGTACAGTACGCAGACTATCCAACACGCGCTGTTGTTCAACCCCGGATAGCGGCTTAAGCCGTATTTCATATTCACTGTAGTGACTGCCATAAGTATCCGCGCCGCGCTCCGCCCTGCCCGCCCATTGCGAAACCGATTCGACGCCGGCTATCTGCAAAAATTGCTCGGTCAATTGCGTGCCGACCCGTATTGATTCTTGTAAGGAGGTGCCGGGAACACTGGCGGTATGCACAATGAAATGACCCTCGCGCAGTTCCGGCAAAAACTTGTGCTCCAAACCCAGAAAAGTAAAGACGCCCAGCACACACAGCAGAATCCCCAGTCCGGTCACGATCTTGAAATGTTTGATCACCCAAGTCAACTGCCGGCCATACCAGGGTTTAAGCCATTTTATCAACGGCGGGTCCAGCGACTCGGGCAGTTTCCGCGCCAACAATAAATGACATAAGGCCGGCGTCAAGGTCAAGGCTGCCAGCAAGGACATCAGGATCGCTAATATATAGGAATAGCCCAAAGGGGCAAACAAGCGCCCGGCCACTCCGCTCAAAGTCAATAAGGGTGTAAACACCAGCGCGACGATAAAACTGGCGTAAACCACCGAACCGCGCACTTCCATGGAAGCCCGGTAAATCACTTCGCTGAGTTTTTCCGGTCGAGGTTTAAGCTGATTTTCCCGCAGGCGGCGGAAAATATTTTCGGTATCGATAATTGCATCGTCGACCACTTCGCCCAAGGCTATCGCCAAGCCGCCCAGCACCATGATATTTAAATTCGCCCCGCTGGCTAATAACACGATCACCGCCATCATCAGCGACAAAGGAATCGCCGTGGCGGCAATCAAGGCGCTACGAAAATTGAATAAAAACAGGTAAAGGATAATGACCACAAACAAGCCGCCTAGCAACAGATGCTTGGCAAGATTATTAACTGAAGTTTCAATGTAATCCGCGGGACGGAACAAGTGGGAATAAAAACTTATGGACTGTTGAGCAAATAAGGGCGCAAATTCGTTCAACACCGCCTCAACTTGCTTGGAGACCGACAGCGTATTCGCGCCGTACTGGCCGATTATCATCAGCACGATACCGGGCTTGCCCATGATTTGCGCCGCGCCGATAGGCGGTTCCGGAGCATAATGAATCTCCGCCACATCACCTAACGTAATGTTGCCGCCATTCTGCCGTTTCACAACCAAGCCTTGGTATTGCTCGGGGCTGGCCGGTTGGCCGCCAATTTGCAAAGTAAAGCGTTGATTGCTGTTCTCGATAAAACCGGCGCCGTTCATTTCCGCGGCGCCGGCGGCGGCATGGATCACATCCTCCAAGCCCAAATTAAATTGCTGCAATTTCTCAGGTTTAATTTGCACCTGCAATTGCTGAATATCGCCGCCAAAGACATTAATATCCGCCACGCCCGGCACCGCCAACAAACGCGGGGCCAGCGTCCAATCGACAAGGCTGCGCAATTCCATCAAGCTTTTGGCGTCCGAACTCAAACCTATTGTCAACACAGTTGCCGATGAAGAGGACAGCGGCAAAGCAATCGGCAAACCAATGCCGACCGGCAGCCGCTGGCTAATGCTGGACAAGCGCTCGCTAATCAGTTGCCGGTTGCGGTAAATATCGCTATCGTCGGCGAATGTGGCGGTAACGATGGACAAACCCTGTATCGATTGCGAGCGCAAGGCTTTTAGACCGATCAAGCCGCTAATCGAAGTTTCTATCTGCTGCGACACCAGCACTTCCACTTGTTCCGCCGCCAAGCCTTGGGCTTCTGTTTGGATAATCACCTGCTTGGGGGCGAATTCCGGAAAAATATCCAGCCCCGCGCCGGCGAAACGGTAAGCGCCGTAAGCCAATAACAACATGGCTAACATGACGACGATGCCGGAATAACGGATGGAGAAGCGGACGAAAAATGCAAGCATGAATATTTTAATCTTTAAAAGATGACATGCTTATTTTGTATTCACCCAGTTTTCAACCAATAAATCAGGTACTTTGATGAATTCTTTGGTGTTATTGGTAACCAAAATGGTATTTAGCGACAGGGCGTGAGCAGCAATCCATAAATCGTTATTGCCAATTGGCTGACCGTTTTTTTCAAGGAAAAAACGAATAGTTGCATATTTTTCGGCAATTTCCGTTGTAGGCAAAACCACAGGAATGTAAGTTATCAATTGTTTTAATTTTTCCAAGGCAATATCCTGATGTTGACTTTTCTCCGCGCCAAATCGTAACTCACCATATGTAATAAATGACATGCCTATCTCGCCCTCGCTCAATTCCGATAGGTGCTGATAAACTTCTAAAGGTCTCTTCTTAGCGATATAAATACAGATGTTGGTGTCGAGCATATAGCGTAGCATCATAACCATTCATCACGTTGTTGCGGTAAATCGTCTTGACGATGAGTCATAAAATCTTCCGGCATTTGTGTTAGTAAGTCGAAAGCGGTTGTTAAGCTTCGTTTTTCCGGTTGCGGTTCTTCTAGTTGGTTTAAAAACTCCAAGACCAGCAAAACATTGACATCTTTCTCAGCCCATTCTTTTGGAAGTTTAACGGATAATATACCGTTCTCATTGACATGAGAATTTAGTTGAAAAGTGTGCATTTTATTAAGCCCCTGAAAATTACTTGGTGTTTTTAAGTAAAAACGCATAACCATTTTAAAAACCGTTAATGTAATTTAAGTTACCGGTAACCGACGATTTTGGAATCGGCGAGGGTTTCAGAGGCCTGCGTCGACTGCATGGATACAGGAGGTAGAGCAATGCAGGAGCAATTGCCGAAAATGCATCCATGTAGCCTAAGAGTCGGTATCCATGCCGACTATACCTCTGAAACCCTCGCCGATCCCAAAATCTCAGCACCTTGCCTTTAAGAGCAAATTTAAACGGCTCGGAAATTTAAAATGGTTTGTCGTTTTTTACTTAAATGATATGTAACATAAATATGTTTTTTGAAAATAATAGAAATCCAATATGTCAACTTGAAAATTGATATAGTTTATCATCCGTTTCAAGACGGCCTTTCCTGACAGCGCAATTGCCGCCAGTTGTCTTCAATTTCCACCGTTCCCCGGCAACTTAGCAATTCTAGGCGTTGCTGGTAGCGGATGTATTCCTCTATAGCCTTGGCAATACTTTGCTTAGCGTTTTTGGCCTGGGTGTAAGTCAATAGTTGTTCAAGTACAGCATTGTCTAGGGAGATAGTGGTTTTCATTAGGCTGTCTCGTATTGATTCGTTTAAAATACAAACAAATGTGATTTTGTCATATCCACAGTATATTCTCCAACTTCTCTACCCCATAGACCAAAGTGGAAAAGTATAAAGACAAAATTCAACAATCCCTCTATCCTATCAAGTTTAAAGCTAGCTTTATCATGTCATCAACATTCTACTTCAATCAAGCGTGCCGGGACTGCCCCAGGCTTGCCGACTTTCTCTGCCAAGTCAAACAACAGTACCCCGCTTACCACGCGCTGCCGGTAGCCCCGTTCGGCGACCCGCATGCGCATTTACTGGTGGTCGGCTTAGCGCCAGGCATGCATGGCGCCAATGCCACCGGCAGACCGTTTACCGGAGATTATGCCGGCTTGCTACTCTATCAGGCTTTATTCGACTTCGGTTTCAGCAACCAATTGCAATCCACCACCTTGACCGATGGCCTGCAACTGAGCAATTGCCGCATCACCAATGCAGTGAAATGCCTGCCGCCGCAAAATAAGCCTACCGGAGACGAAATCAAGCAATGCAATCATTATCTGGCGGCGGAAATCAAAACCCTGCCGGAAAAATCGGTGATTCTGGTGCTGGGGAATATTGCCCATCAGGCTGTGTTGCGGGCTTATGGTTTGAAAGCAGCCGCAGTACCCTTCGGGCATCATCGCAGCTATGCTTTGCCGGACGGCAATATGCTGGTCAGTTCTTATCATTGCAGCCGCTATAATGTGCAAACCAAACGGTTGAGCATGGACATGTTGTCGGCGGTGTTTGCGGATATTCAAAAATTGCTTACGGTTTAATTGAGTTTAATTCTGTTGATAGCAAGAACTGGCTTCCAACTTAAGCCGGGACAGATTTTAAAAACAACGGGTTACGAGTAACCCACTCTCTGCCTTTTCTGGGCAGCGGAAGATCGCCCATTTCGGACATCAACCATGAAAATAGATCAGGAAACGATTGCCCAAACAAACGCATTGCCGCCGTTGTCCCATCAACCCGCTTGAGCCCGTAATTATGAATCACCGTCAATGCCCGTAAGCGTTTTTCGGTTAAGCCTCGGCCATTGTGATACATCTGCGAAAGATAGCCATTGCGACCCTCAACGGCGGAAGAACTGCGATGAAAGTTTCGCGCCATCCACTCGGCCCATTCCAACCAGCGTTGCTGTTCGCTTACCGGCAAAGTGGCCGTAAAAGTATCGGTCTGTAAATTCCGCGCGGCTTGCTGCCAAGCCTGACGGTATTTTTCCCTCTGCTTGGGGTTTTGT
>CAVPMI010000017.1:0-14387 GCA_963705975.1 uncultured Pseudomonadota bacterium | reverse complement strand
CTTTATGTTCCTCTACTGGTTCCGTTCGTATTGCTTCATGGTGCAGATTCCGGTGTTTATCTCGCTGTACTGGGTGCTGATCGAAACCGTGGAATTGCGTCAGGCGGATTTCGCCTTGTGGATTCAAGACTTGTCTGCGCAAGATCCTTTCTATTTGCTGCCGATTGTTTATGGTATCACCATGAAAATTCAGCAAAGTTTAAATCCGGCGCCTATTGATCCGCTGCAAGCCAAAGTCATGCAAATGTTCCCTATCATATTTACCGTCTTCTTCCTGTTTTTCCCTTCAGGTTTGGTGCTGTACTGGATTTGTAATAACAGTTTGTCGATTATCCAGCAGTGGTATATCACCAAAAACATTCTGGCGGCGGAAGGTAAGGACGCGGCGCATTAAGCAGAAATGATAATAGCCGGCGACACCATTGCCGCTATTGCCACACCGCCGGGTACTGGCGGTGTCGGCATTATTCGTATTTCCGGGCCGGCTGTCGCTGACATCGCCCGGCAAATTACCCTCCGCAAAACGCTAAGGCCTCGCTATGCCTTGTTCTGCAAATTTTTGGAAGCGGATGGCGTTGTCATTGACTCCGGTCTAAGTCTATATTTTCCAGGGCCGGCTTCGTTTACCGGCGAAGATGTTTTAGAGCTGCACGGTCACGGTGGGCGTGTGGTGCTGGATATGTTACTGCGGCGGGTATTAAGCTTGGGCGCTCGGTTAGCCGAACCCGGCGAATTCAGCCAACGCGCTTTTCTTAACCATAAACTCGATCTTGCCCAAGCCGAAGCCATAGCCGATCTAATTACCAGTAGCACTGAGCAAGCCGTGCGTTCGGCTCAGCAATCCATGCAAGGCGTATTTTCCCAGCAAGTGACCGAACTGATAGACGAATTGATCGAGTTACGGGTTTATATCGAAGCTGCGATCGATTTTGTTGACGAAGACATTGATTTTCTGCATGACGGCATGGTGGCCAATAAGATTGCGCAACTGTATGCCAAGGTGCAAAAAATCCATGCCACAGCTCAGCAAGGCCGCTTATTACACGATGGCATGACTGTTGTGCTGGCTGGCAAGCCGAATGCCGGCAAATCTAGTCTGCTTAACGCCTTGGCCGGGCACGAAGCGGCCATCGTCACCGCTATCGCCGGCACTACCCGCGATGTGCTGCGTGAGCGCATCCAATTGGACGGTATGCCGCTGCATATTATTGATACTGCGGGTTTGCGAGAGAGCGAAAACCTTGTCGAGCAGGAAGGTGTGCGCCGCGCCCATCAAGAAATCGAAAAAGCCGACAAAGTGCTGCTGTTGCTGGATATTTCAGACACCGAGCCCGATTCATTACTCGGCAGTTTGCCTAACGGCATCAATATTACCCGTGTCTACAATAAAATCGATTTAGCAGGCGAACAGCCTAGAATTGTCAGCACTGAGCACGGCGTGGAGATTTATTTGTCGGTGAAAACCGGTACCGGTTTAGACTTGCTAAAACAACATTTAAAACAAAGCGTCGGCTTCGCCGAGCATACCGACAGCGTGTTTGTCGCCCGCAGAAGACATATTCAGGCACTCACTTTGGCCGAACAAGCGCTACATATTGCGGCAGAACAATTGCAAAACCACGCCCCGGAACTCGTCGCCGAAGAACTGCGTCAAGCTCAAAATCATTTGTCTGCGATTACTGGCGAATTTACTTCTGATGATCTGTTGGGGGAGATATTTAGTAGTTTTTGTATAGGGAAGTGAAGTAGTAAAACAAGGGAAAGAAAGCTCTAAACAAGTGCAAATATAACAACAAGTTGAAAAAATAATAGCCTCCGTTGTTTTCTCATTTTTTCCTTTACTTTACACCTTTTTACACCTATATTACACCTAATCAATTCAAAGGTGTAAAAGGGTGTAAAGCCATGAAGATTACAGTTGAAAAGCGCGTTAACAAAGAAGGTGACAAACAAAGCCTTAGGCTGGTTTTTTGGCATGGTAGCCACACTGATGCAAGCGGCAAAGTTAAACACAAACGAACTTTAGAACAGCTTGATCAATATCTATTTGCTGATCCTAAAACCAAGCCGGAAAAGCAGCACAATAAAGAAACCTTACAGCTAGTCGAAGCTATCAAGGCGAAACGGTTAACCGAAGCGGCTACCGGGCAACATGGCTTTACAGACACTATCAAGATAAAATCCAGTTTTTACGGTTTCTTTGAGCAAGTCATGGAAACCAAGAAAACGAACAAAAGCAGCAGCAATTACAGTGTGTGGCAAGGTTGCTTGATTCAGCTTAAAAGACATTGCACCGATGAAAACTTAACTTTTGAGCAAGTCACGCCGGAATGGTTAGAAGGTGTTAAGCGATTTTTTGAGACTCAAGCCAAGACTAAAAGCGGTAACATAATCACTAATGCTACTTCACTTTCTTATTTCAACAAGGTTAGGGCTGTTGTCAATGCGGCGTATGCTAAAGGTATTATTACCCGCAACCCATTGGCGCAAGTCAAAGGCATTAAGGCCGAACAAACTGAACGGGTTTATTTAACGATTGAAGAGGTTCGGGCTTTGGTTAAGACTGATTGCCGCTATGACGTGTTGAAACGCGCCTTTTTGTTTTCCTGCCTGACTGGCTTAAGGTGGAGCGATATTAATAAGCTTGATTGGGCGGAAATTAGCCAATTTAGCGGCGTTTACCGGATTACGTTTAACCAGCAAAAAACCGGTACTTTGCAATATTTGGATATTACACAGCAGGCTTTTAACTTATTAGGTGAAACTGCTGCAAATGGCCGGATTTTTGAGGGCTTAAAATATTCTACTTATATGAATGTTGAGTTATTGCGCTGGGCTATAGCGGCGGGCATTAGCAAACACGTTACCTTTCATACTGGCCGCCATACGTTTGCAGTAAGTTTGTTAAGTAATGGCGCTGACATTTATACTGTTTCTAAGTTGTTGGGACATAGCGAAGTAAAAACAACCCAGATTTACGCCGATATTATCGATAGCGTGAGAAAAGAGGCAATGCATAGAATACCGGATATAGGTCTTTAACTCAGTTTAACCAAGCCTAGCTTTAGCGGGCGAAAGTCGGAAACCTTCAACCGGTTGGCTTGGTTATCTTAATTGAAGGTTGATACTTTGAAGGGGTGTTGGATGGGAATTAGTGATTTTTGGAAACAGCCAAACCGAGAAAGGTACTCATTACTACAAATCGCTTATATTGCTTTGCTTGAAGAACCACAAGACAAGGAAAATGCGCGTAAAAATGCGTCATACAAACTCAAAGTTATTATTGCTGATATATTAAATTATTTAAATATAGAGGAATTTAAGCGAAACAACCACTATAACGCCAACATGCACAATCAGTATTTAATTTATACGCCTGAAGATATTTTTGATAAGTATTATCACAAGTTAGATTATATGTTTTCAAAACTTGAGGCTATAAAAATAATTGATGGCTTGAAAGTGTCTAATTTTTTGAAAGATACCCCGGATAATCAATTTCAGCCTAACTCGAAAGAATCAGAAGCAAAAAGCAATGCGTACACCGAAAGACATGCAGCTAACAGAGCTGAGGTTTTAGGGGCTGCGCTCGCTGTGCTGGCCGCTTGGCCGGAACAATGCCGTTCTAAAGAAGGAAAGGTGCAAGGCGCAAAGATAGCCTCCCTAGTTGATGAGAAATCGGGCTTATTATGGCCTGATACCGGAGAAGCGCCCCTTAAAAAAGAGAAAATAGCCGAATTTGTAAATAGTTGGATTAAAAAAACATTATAAGAAATAAACACAAAGTAAATTTTAAAAATGCCTTTTTAAATTTAAAACATATTTAAAAATCAATAACATAATAAAAAATTTGTGATTTACTGTTAGCAACTTCAACTAACCGAAGAGGTTTTAAGTAATGTCAATCACACTTCAAGATATATCAAGTCGCCTGGATGTACTCACGGCGGCGGTTCTGAGTAATAAAAATGTTTTAAATATAGATGAGGCCGCCGCTTTTACCGGCATGACGGTTAGTTATTTATACAAACTTACTTCAACGCAAGAAATCCCCCACTACAAGCCACGCGGCAAGATGTTGTATTTTGATCGGGCTGAGTTTGAGGGCTGGTTACTTCAGCGCCGGGTAAAGTCTACTGATGAAATCGAACAGGCGGCGGCTGATCATGTTAGCGGTGTTGTGGTGGCAAAGTCGCAACGTGTCGGCGGGTGCTTAATGATAACTCCTTTTTCAAGCCTAATAGAAAAGTTATTAAATGAACTGGAGTTATTAACTGATCACGAAGATTTTGAAACTCTTTTTGCATATGACCATTTCGAAGCACCCAGCGGTTTTGATGATGCGGTAGTGACTGCGGTTGTTGGTTTTAATAACAGTTTGCCCTGTGCATTTAACGCACTTAAGGAAAGTTTTGAGAAAGACTCTCTTAGTTTTGTCAGGCAGAATCACTTAAATGTCTTGAGTTTTCTTAATAACGCACTTATGGAGTATTGCGTAATTGCTATTGAGTCTGGATTTAAGCCTTACTACAGTAACTTGCACGGCCAATTGCCTTGCCGTTACAAAAGCATTGATACCTTTTTTCACGCTTTCTATAGGTGCGGTAGAACTAGCAAAACTATTGAAACCTTGCGGGGTTTGATATGAGAATGCAAAACATTCATGATGCTTGCCGGGCTGCTTGTCTGGCGTGTGGATTGGAGTTTATAAGCGTGACTAATGATGTCCATTGGCATTGTGCGATCACCGGGGCCGGAACGATGGCCGGATTAAGGTCTTTCCTGATCGGCAAGGCGGTATAGTTTGGAACCATAAAAGCGGTTTGAAACAAACTTTTTTGTTAATCTCACCTTAAGCGAACCGGAACAGGCCGCCGAACGGGAGCAGGTTAAAGGTGAGCAGCAAAGGCGCAAGGCTGAACAGTTGGTGCAATTGGAAAAGGCTAGTCGTCGGGCGCTGGCTATTTGGAAAACTGCAAAACCTGCCCCTGTTTACCACCCTTATTTACTGCGTAAACAGGTTAAGGCGTATGGTTTAAGGGTGAGGTGTTGGAAGCGGGTTTTAAAAACCGCTGAAGGTCAACATAAAACCTTGTTAATTGAAAATTCTTTGCTGTTGCCGCTGTTTGATGCTTCTTTAGCCATTAGGAGCTTACAAGCTATTTTTCCCGATAAACACCCGCTGCTTGACCGCAATAAAGACTTTTTACCGTGCGGCGGTTTGGCGGGGTTGTTTTGGTGGATAGGTGGCGCTAGAACTGAAAAGGTGCTGATTTGTGAAGGCTACGCCACCGGGGCCACTTTGCACGATGAAAGCGGGTGTCGGGTTTACTTGGCATTTTCCGCTAACAACTTATTAGCAGTCGGTCGGATTGTCCGCGAAAAGTTGCCAAATGCCGAAATTGTGTTTTGCGCGGATAACGATACCGCCGCTGGTAATCCTGGATTGACTAAGGCCAATGAGGCGGCGGCGGTTGTGGGTGGTAGTGTAGCTGTACCGCCGATATTTGGCGATTTTAATGACTATGCGCTTTATTTACAGGGGGTGGCGTATGGCAAATAATGAAAAGCCGCCAGTGTTGGAGGTGGTCAATTCTGCGAAAAAAGCGACTAGTAAAAAGTCTGATGACAAAGGCGGGGGAAAGGGAAAAGCGCCGTTTAAGGCGCAATCCTTTGGAGATTAGTCAACAACAGGCGGTATGTTTCACCAAAAAAAGCCCTTAGGGCCTGGTCGGATGGTGGCGGTACTATTGAATTTCCATTGTGTGATTTTACTTGCCGGATTGTTGAGGAAGTCACCGCCGATGATGGCCTAAGCGATACAGCATTTTTGCGGATTGAGGGCCGTCGCTCTGATGGTTTATTACTGCCCTTGATTGATGTACCGGCTAAGTCGTTTTTTTCGAGTCAAAGCAATTGGGCTAATGATTATTGGGGGTCGTTAACGTTTATTTACCCTGGAGCCGCAAAAAAAGACAACTTGCGGGCCTGTGTGCAATTGTTTACCCGCGAATTTGGCGAAATTCCCCGCCGTATAATTTATAAATATACTGGTTGGAAAAAAATTAATGACCATTGGCATTATTTAACCGGGTCGGGCGCTATTACCGCCGCTGGTCTGGTTGATGGGGTGCAAGTTGACTTAGGCGCTGGTCACATGGGGCTATATTCCTTGCCTGCGCCATTACCGGCGATAGTCTTAAACAGGCTGCTAATGAAGCGCTAGCGCTGTTGTCTATTTGTCCAAATAAACCGCACATAGGCATAGTATTGTTGGCGGCGGTTGCCCGTGCGCCGCTTGGAGAATGTCACCCTACAGATTTTGCAATCTGGCTGCATGGTTTAACAGGTTCGAAAAAATCATCTGTTGCCGAAATTGCACAAGCGTTTTTCGGCAGTTTTGCTGATCATCATTTTCCTAGCAACTGGTCGGATTCTGTGAACGATTGCGAGATGAAAAGCCACCAAGCTAAAGATGGTGTTTTTACCGTTGATGACTTCAAACCCAGTGTGAGCAGGGCCGAAACCGATAAACTACATGCAATGGCCGAGCGCTTGATTAGAAACACCGGCAATCAGGCCGGTCGTGGTCGGCGTGATAGTGACATGCGGGCTAGGGCTGCACCTTTTAGCCGTTCTATGATGTTGATCACCGGGGAGGATTTGCCGCGCGGACAATCATTGCTAGGCCGGTTGCTGATTCTGGAAATGTCTCGCCCTGATGTTGATACCCCGCTTTTAAAACACCTACAGAATAAGGCAAAGGCCGGAACCTTTGCGGGTTTAATGTCTGCCTATCTGCAATGGCTAGCGCCTCGTATGGACAAATTAAAAAAGGATTTCGGGGTAATAGTTGAACAATACCGTGACGGGGCTTTACCCGTACAAATCCGTACATTTGTGAACAAAAACCATCTAAAACCGACATTTTTTGAGTATTCCTTAGAGATATACACAGAAAAATCGGAGAAATTCAGAAAATCAGGGATTTAGGCTTGCTTCTTGTGGATAAATGTTTGATCTTATAATATTTTGGTTGAAATGAGCCGTTTTTTATGGCTTTTATGTCATATTTTCGCCTTGATCGCCATAATTTCGACCGGTAAGCGCATTAATAGTCAGTTTTTTGCTTATGCGCCTTCGGTTTAGCGGCGTTTTTCGATGAAAAATAACCCGCTGTCGAGCCGACAGTATTAAAAAAATGTCGGGTTTGCTTTCCCTGCCTAACAAAACCTAACTTTTTGAAAAGGTTTTAGAAGTTATAATCTTAGGCACTAACTTTGCTGGCCTAACAATTAACCTAACCTTTACCTAAGAGGCTTGCAGTTTGCCCGCTACCCTTTGGCGTAAGGGTAAGGGGCGCGGGGAGTTTTAGTATTAGCTTGTTTTGCCTGGTCAGGCTGATTATGAACGGCGGCCAACTGCTAAACCGGAAAGCAATCAAGCTGAATACCAAGCTTGACTAGCTTTAGTACAAAGCACAAAATGTAGTACTAATTCAGGAGGTTTAAGGATGGCTGCTAAAATAATTCGTTTTCCATGTTATATCCTCAGAAAGGAAAGGCTGACCATGCCATTAGTAAAACCGCATGTTCCTTATAATGTTCGGCCTGATCAATTGGACAGCTTAGAAACAAAACCTAAATTTGCTAAGAAAACTTTTGGTAAGCTGGTATTGATTGAACAGCTTGATTTCACTGAAAGTTGTTGGTACGTTACTTAATTTATAGGTTTTTACTAATAAAACCGCCTATAACAAGGCTTTTTTTGGTTAGCTGGCAAGTGATTTAGAGTTCAGGCCGGTTTGCATCTTTGGCGGTGGCTTTGCTTGAAAATAATTCAAATAATAGAGCTATTACAATTGATAGTTTTTCATAAAAGGATTAACTGTGGCAGAACTTTTGATTAACAGCAAAATAACATCTTGTCTCGAAGAGTTGATTAGAGATGCAAAAGAATACCTGATACTAGTTAGCCCCTATCTACAACTTTCCGATAGAATAAAAAATCTACTTACTTACAAAGTACGACAAAAAATTAAAATACGTGTTATTTATGGTAAGGAAAAGCTAAAATCTGATGAATATAATTGGTTAAATCAGCATGGCAATTACATTCAAACAATTTTCTGTGAACATTTACATGCTAAGTGTTACTTAAATGAAGAAAGTTGTATTATAACCAGCTTAAACCTTTATGAGTACAGCCAAGTTAACAACTATGAAATGGGAATTTTTATTCGACGCTCTGAAGATACAGATTTATACAAGTCTACTCTTAAAGAAGTTCATTTCCTAATTGAAAGCCGTCAAGAACTAGAAATCTTGAATAAAGCTATAGTAATTAGAATGGAATCAGCGCAACAAAGTAGAGTATCTTCAAATAAAGTGCCATTTTATAAAATCGCAGAAAGACTTAAAATAAAAAAATCTGAAGTAAATAATAAACTTGTTGAAGCTGGATATATTGTGCTTAAGACAGGTAGAGGAATACAAGGGCATTATGAACTAACTGCAAAAGGTATTGAGGCTGGCGGCGAAATACAAGCAGGTAATAACATTATCCTGTGGCCCGAAAATCTTGAAATATAATCAGGCAAAATACATCGGTTAAAATAAGCAAGCTTATCAGGTAATAACTATAATGCAAGTTATTGTAAATTAATAAATTTACCCTATTGCATATTAAATTTTAACGATGCCATTCCAACTTTTATTTTAGTTATCAGGCAACAATTGTGGAGTGGAGTTTTTCTATGTTTTTAACTAAATAAACCTCAAGAAAATACCAAATGCGTTCATCAATTCGGAAATCAACTAACGCTGATTTAGAAGCAATTGACAATTGGGTTAGAGAGGAAGATTTAAAACAAATTCCGGGTAATTTTCTCTGCAATTGGAATTTAACAGAGAAATGTCATAACGAAGGCAGGTTATTGGTTTATTTCTATGCAAAAAGCCAAATACCAGTAGCTTATCAATGGGGAGGTCTTCTTAATTCGGGTATCCTTCAGGTTAAATACGAAATGCGTGGTAAAGGTATTGGGTCTAAACTTGTTTCACGCCGTATCTTAGAAGCTTATAAGAAAGATGAATGCATCCTTTATATACAGTGCAAACCATCTGCATCTATTCCATTTTGGGAAAAGATGGGGTTTACTATATACAATAAGGATTACAATAATTATGCTTACCGAATACTAGAGAAAAAGCTTCCTTTACCAATTGGTGGAAAAATTGTTAACACTGTTATTCGTTTCTATCCAGAGGATTTCAAGTGGAGCAAAGCATTAATCGCACCAATAAAGTGTTTAAGACTTGAAGCTTCTAAGTTGATAGATAATAATATTTATTTGAGCGAGAGAGTCTCTTTCTTCGAAGATATTTACCGACAAAATACCGGTCGTGATGTTGTTGTAGAAATAGAGGTTGATAGTAAAATCATATACTGTGACAAAGCTAAGTATTCTGAAGCACAAACCCTAGGTGTAAAAAGTTGTCTAAATGGTTTCTATATTGACAAAATTCAACTTCAACCAAAAACTTAGTTCTTTTCAAGTTTTTTTACGCCTACCAAAGAACAATAGCTATCAGCTATACTTTGGCGACACTTATCAGCTTATTGTTTAATTGACCCTTGAAACGCTACGCTATACAATTAGCTAATGATTAAAACTTTTCAGCACAAAGGATTGAAGACGTTTTACGAGACTGGCAGCAAGGCGGGCATAAAACCGGATCATGCCCAAAAACTTAAACGCCAACTGACACGGCTTGACCTTGCAAAAACCGCCAGTGATGTTAACTTGCCTGGCTGGCGCTTACATCAACTGACTGGCGATCTATCCGGTTATTATTCGATAGTAGTTAACGGCAATTGGCGGATAACCTTTAAATTTGAAGGCGAAGACGTTGTTTTAGTCGACTATCTGGATTACCACTAGGAGCATTCAATATGACACAGATTTACGATCCACCACACCCAGGTGAAACCTTGCGGGAAGATGTGTTGCCAGCATTGGAGATCACCATCACCGAAGCAGCAAAGCAATTGGGTGTAAGCCGTGCAGCTTTTTCGCGTGTTCTTAATGCCAAAGCGGCCATATCGCCGGAAATGGCGCTAAGAATCGAAAGTTGGCTAGGTGTTGAAAACGGCGGTAGAGCTGATACATGGATAGCCCAACAAGCCGCCTTCGATCTTTGGCAAGCCCGCCAAGCTGGAACGCCAACTGTACAACGTGCCTCAATTCCACGCTGAACTATATAAAACAAGCTGGAAAACTTGAATTTTACCCCTATATTACACCTTTTATTTATTAACTTATTGATATAAAATGAATATATACTTTATGTATAGAAAGTGAAAATAATGAACAGGGTAGATAAACTCAATAGTACTAAAGGCTAGAACGACTCATCACTACTAGCCTTATCTGCATTGCACCTAACCCAACATTTGCAAGCCGTTTGGCGTCATAATTTAGCAGAGTGTTAGGTTTCAATAATACCATAGCCCAAAGTTCAATAAGCTAAGGCAACAACTCCCAAACAAGCAGGGTTATTATTCACCCTAAGCAAATTCTGAATTTCTTCATAAGAATATATCACAACCGCATAAAAACATTGAGGTTTTACCTTGGCTATCTAGATAATTAGTGTATGATACCCTTAGTGAAACAATGGTAATGCCATTAGATACGGATATCGCACAATATTGTGTATGCCATTGTAGCTAAAGCGATACCCATAACTAAAAGCATACAGGAAGGATGGATATGAACAATCTCACCGAAGAAGAACGTAAAAAAATTCTGGAAAGCTCGCCGGTCGGTACCTGGGCCTTAATGATCGTCGTCAGCAGCGGCATGGTCATTGCCTGGTTGCTGATGTATTACGGCGTATTTTTACCACGCGGCCCTATCGGTTAAGGAGGACTCATGCATATCGATAAACTCGAGAAAAAATGGGCGACCATTTCACTACTGATCGCCGGCCTGTTTGTATCGGTGATACTAGGCTCCGCGTTTTTTCACGGTATCCATGCGCCAAGCAACGTGGAAACCATAGACTCAGCCAAACTGCATCTATCGTCCGAATTTGCCGAAGACAAACTCGGCGCCCAACAAAATCCGGACGGCAGTCTCACGGTGCGGATGGTCGCCGGTCGCTATGGCTTTTTTCCTAAAACCCTCACTCTGCCGGCGGAAACCAATATCACTTTCCGTTGGGTCAGCCTGGATGTAATACACGGCGTACACATCCCGATGACCAATATGAGCACCATGATAGTCCCTGGTTATGTCTCACAAGTAAAAACCCTACTACACCAAACCGGCGATTACCCTTTGCTGTGCAACGAATATTGCGGTATGGGCCATGCGCATATGTGGAGCAATATTAAAGTGGTGAGCAAAGAACAGTGGCAAGCGCTGCATAAACAGGGGGAAAATCATGGATAACACATTCGAAAAAAAATTAGCGCTTAGCCATTTCTGGGTGGCGTTTGTCGCTTTTGCGTTGGCTTGCCTGATGGGCGCCTATCAAATGCTGGAGCGTAGCGGCTTCTTCAAGGTCATAGAATCCAGAGAAATCTACTATGCCTCGGTGAGTACCCACGGCGTTTTGATGGGCTTTGTGCTGACCACCTTTTTTATCATGGGCTTTGGCTATTACGTTGCCACCAGCAGCTTAAAATTGCCGGTGTGGAACAAAACTTTTGCCTGGACCGGCTTTGGCGTGGCCTTAACCGGTGTTGTGCTGGCTGCGCTGCCGTTGTTGGGAGGTGCAGCTTCCGTGCTGTTTACCTTTTACCCGCCAATGCAGGCGCATCCTCTGTTTTATATCGGCGCTACCTTGCTGGTAGTCGGCTCTTGGTTCTGGTGCGTATCCATGATCGTCATGTACTCGCAATGGAAAAAAGCCAATCCGGGCATGCCAGTGCCGCTGGCGATGTTTGCCACTACGGCTAACGCCATCCTCTGGCTGTGGACCAGCGTCGGCGTTGCTGTTGAAGTGCTGTTCCAGTTGATACCCTGGTCTCTGGGTTGGATTGACACTATAGACCCTGGTTTGGCCCGTACGCTCTTTGCCTGGACGCTGCATCCTATCGTCTATTTCTGGTTAATTCCAACCTATACCGCGTTTTACTGTCTGGTGCCGAAACAAGCCGGCGGTTTTCTGTTTAGCGACGAAATGGCGCGGGCGGCGTTTATTTTATTGGTGGTGTTCAGTCTGCCTATTGGTTTTCATCACTTGTATATGGACCCGGAACAAAATCACGGCTGGAAAATCCTGCATGCTGTAGGCACTTTTGTGGTGACTCTGCCGACTTTTATCACTGGTTTTACTGTGATTGCTTCGCTGGAAATTGCCGGACGCTTGCGCGGTGGTAAAGGCCTGTTCGGCTGGATCGCGACTTTGCCCTGGAATAATCCAATGGTGTTAGCAATTATCCTTGGTTTGTTGATGCTGATTTTCGGTGGTTTCGGCGGCTTGGTGAATGCTAGTTACGCCATGAATGCCATGGTGCACAATACTGCTTGGATCTCTGGTCACTTCCACCTGATTTTCGGCGGTACCACCATCATTATGTATTTCGGTATCGGGTATTATTTCTGGCCGGTGCTGACCGGTAAGCCGCTGTATTCAAATGCACTGGCGACCACCCAGCTATGGAGCTGGTTTATCGGTATGATTATCATGACCACGCCTTGGCATATACTCGGCTTGCTAGGTCAGCCACGCCGGATCGATAGCGTCAATTACAATAACCTGTTGACTTTGTCCTGGGAGCCTTATGAAGCCACGATGATTTTTGGTGGCATGATATTACTCTACTCGGCAGGTTTACTGATTTACAATTTGGCGAAAACTCAGTTCTATGCCACAGAAACGTTCAGTGGCGAAGTGGAATATGCCGAACCGATACACAAGGTCATTGACTTACCAAATTATCTGAATAGTTTCGGTTTGTGGAATTGTGTTATCGCTGTGTTCATGCTAGTTGCTTTCGGGTATCCGATTTTGCAATTCTTCACCATGGAAACTTTCGGTTCAAGCACCTGGGGATTTTAAACATGAAAAAAGTCATACTATTAGCAGCTCTCTGCTGGCCGCTTGTTGCAACTGCGCAACCCGCTACGCAAGTCGCTTGGACGGTGGAGCAACTTAATTTCGTGAAAGCCGGCAATCCGCAAAAGGGTAAGGAACTAGCGCAAACCTGTAACGCCTGTCATGGTGTCAGCGGCATCAGCAGTATGCCTGGTACGCCATCGTTGGCAGGACAATTGCCGACTTACCTTTACAGGCAGTTGCAGGATTACGCAAACGGCAGCCGCGATCAGGCGGTGATGTCGGCGCTGGCGAAAACCCTAAGCAAAGCAGATGCCGCAGATTTGGCGGCTTGGTTCGGTTCATTGCCGCAGGCTTTTCAATCAAATAGTCCGATGGTGTATGAAAAAGCCGAAAAGCTAGTTAAAAACGGTGACAACCAGCGGATAATACCCCCTTGCGAAGTTTGCCACGCTGGAAGCGGCCACGGACAAAAAATCGACATTCCAGCTTTATCCGGGCAAAATGCTGAATACCTGTGTACTATACTCAAGGCGTTTAAAAATGGCAGCCGGCATAATGATATTTATAGCCGGATGCGATCGATTGCCGAAACTTTGAGCGATGAGGAGATCGAAGAACTAAGTTTTTACTATCAAAGCAAAAAATAGCAATTCCGGCAGGCTTGATCCGGTACATCCACCGTCAAGCCTTCTGCATTTTCATCATCCAACCAACTAACATAACCATGGAAACCGAACATACAGTACCTGCAAAATACGCTTACAGGGGCGCCAATCTGATCAGTTTAGGCACCTCCATTAAACTGTTGTTTACCGGCTATTTAACCACCGTAGCCGCCGGCTACTTCATGGCGCTGATTCAGATTTTGTTTACGCACGGCATGGCAGCAATACATTGTTATGTTATGTCTGACCTGCTTAACGAACTGGTCCGTCTTTGCTACCTCGAGGTGTCGGTGCCCGACGCGAGGCTCGAGATCGGGGCCACGATGTACACGCGCGCGGTGTGGGCCACGAAGGTCAATCCCGACGCCAAGCGCCTGCTCCTCGAATACGCGTTCGACGTGCTCGGCGCGGGTCGCGTCCAGCTGAAGACCGACGTGCGAAACGTGCGGTCACAGCAGGCCATCGCGCGCCTCGGCGCCCGCTACGAGGGCACGCTCCGCCGCTACCAGCGGCGCGCCGACGGCAGCGTCCGCGACACGGTCCTCTTCTCGATCCTGGCAGAAGAATGGGAAGACGTGCGCTTCGGCCTACTCCAGCGCCTCGAGGCGTCGGAGCGCTAGCTCCTGTTCAACCTCTGGGCCTCCGGAGG
>CAVPMI010000016.1:0-120107 GCA_963705975.1 uncultured Pseudomonadota bacterium | reverse complement strand
CAACGACATTCGACAAATAAAAACTCTTGCATTTGCGATATTCGCTAAGGTTGCTCGGTCGCTTTCTGCGACAGTCGAAGCGTGACGTGAATGACGCCGCCGTCGCGTTTATTATCGGTTTTAAGATTACTTTTCTCGAATACTTTGAGCATCTGCCGGTTTTTGGGGAGCACTTCCGCGATTAGCTCTTTAAGGCCGGCCTCGCGAGCAAGCGCAACGAGATGGCGCAGCAACGCCCCACCGATCCCTTGTCCCTGGTATTCGTCGATGATCGCGAAGGCTACTTCGGCGCTTCCAGGCTTGGCGACGATGTAACGTCCGCCACCGACGATTACGGACAGCCCGTTCTCCTCGACGACCGCGACCAAGGCGACGTGCGTGCAGAAGTCGATGTTCAGGAAGAATGTTTGTTCCGTTTCAGAAAAATATCGCTTTGCCGCGAAGAAACGACGGTAAAGAGACTCGGCACTGGTGCGTTCGATTGCCGACATAAGACCGGTGCGGTCACTGGGCTTCAGCGCGCGAATTTCGACCTTCCGGCCGTTGCTTAACAACTCGACGGCAGAATATTTAGTCACCTCAGACATGAGCTGGCTTGTGCTAGTCGATGATGTGGTAGCCGCCGTCGACGTAGAGCGTTTCGCCGGTGATCAGGCGTGCGGCGTCATGTGCCAGGAAAGCGGTGGCGACGCCAACGTCGTCGATACTGACGAGGCTGCGCGCCGGGGCCTTCGCTCTTGCCTTGTCGAGTAGCGCATCGAACTCGGGAATTCCGGATGCAGCGCGGGTCGCGAGCGGCCCTGGCGAAATGGCATGCACCCGGATGCCTTTCGGGCCCAGTTCGGCAGCGAGATAACGCACCGCGCTCTCCAGCGCCGCCTTGGCGACGCCCATGATGTTGTAGTTCTTCACGACCATTTGGCTGCCATAATAGGTCATTGTGAAAAGCGTTCCGCCCTTGCGCATGAGCGGCTCCGCGAGATGCGCCATGCGGATGAACGTCCAGCACGACACGTCCATAGTAGTCTGAAAGCCTTCCCGCGATACGTCGACGACACGTCCTTGCAGCGCGTCCTTCGGCGAGAAGGCGATGGAGTGTACGGCAAAATCGAGCCTGCCCCACTTCTCCGCTATACGTTCAAAAACTGCCTCCATCTGGCCCGGGGCGTTGACATCGAGCGGCATCACAATGGGTGCTTCAAGTTCGCGAGCCAGCGGTTCGACGTATTTCTTGGCTTTGTTATTGAAATATGTGACGGCCAGTTCGGCGCCAAATGCACGGAAGGCCTTGGCGCAGCCCCATGCGATCGAATTCTCGTTGGCGATGCCGACGATGAGCCCTTTCTTGCCTTCGAGGAGTTTGGCTTTCGCAGCGGGTATCATCGCGGATTCCTTCATACTGTGGGGTCCTGGGCTGAATTCTGCCCTTGGTCATAAAGCCATTTCCGGTACTCTGTTTGGTACTTGAAGCTGCGCTCGGGTTGCCGCGAAAACTTGTTGAACGGATATTCCGGGAGCGGTCTCGCGCAAGATCGCGTGTCCTTCGGCAAAGGCAATCACTGCCAGTTCGGTAACAACCAAGTCCACCGAACGAAGCGAGGTAAGAGGCAGATCGCACGTCTTGACGATCTTTGACGCACCCTTAGCGGTGTGCTGCATCGCTACGATGACGCGCTTGGCCCCCGTTACTAGGTCCATTGCGCCGCCCATGCCGGGGACCATCTTTCCGGGGATCATCCAATTGGCGAGTTTGCCGGTCTGATCGACCTGCAATCCTCCAAGCACGGTGACGTCAAGGTGGCCGCCTCGAATGAGGCCGAACGACACGGCGCTGTCGAACGTGCAAGCCCCGGGGAGCGCTGTGACTGGACGGCCACCAGCGTCGGTCAAAGTTGGATGGGCCATGCCTTCTTCGGGGGGACTGCCGGTGCCGATGAGCCCATTTTCCGATTGGAAGAAAACCTGCATGCCACTCGGCAAGTAGTTTGCAACCAGCGTCGGAATCCCGATGCCGAGATTGACGAGCATGCCGGGCGACAGCTCTTTGGCGATCCGGCGCGCGATTATGGTTTGCGGTTCTGTCATATCGCCCATCAATTTGCGACGAGGAAGTCGACGACAGGCGCCGGCGTCATGCATGATCGGGCGCAATCACGCCGACCGGAACTATGTTGTCCGCGCTGACGATAACCGTGCCGCCGGCCATCGCAATGACCGGGTTGAAGTTGCGAGCGGTGAGTGCGTAGCTGAGATTGCCCAAATAGTCGGCGAGAAAGGCCTGCACCAGAGCGAAATCCGCGCGAAGTGCGACTTCGAGCAAATAGGACTTGCTATCAACTTCGATGCGCTGCTTGCCGACTTCGACTGACGTGCCGAGGCCGGTCGGCGTCAAGACGCCGCCCAAGCCGTAACCGCCGGCGCGGATGCGTTCGATCAGAGTGCCTTGCGGGACAAGCTCGACCTCCAATTCGCCCGTCATCATTTGCCGCTGAGTCTCAGGATTGAGCCCGATATGGCTCACGATTGCCTTGCGCACGAGCTTTGCCGCAATGAGTTTCCCTATTCCCCGGCCGGGTGCAGCCGTGTCATTGGCAATGATGGTGAGATTGTACTTGTTCTGCTTAACGATCTCGTCGACCACGCGCTCGGCGTGCCCACGCCCATGAATCCTCCAATCATGAGGCTGGCGCCGTTGGGAATCATGGCGACAGATTGTTGGAGAGATAGCGTTTGCATCGTTGTCCGTGTCCCGCATTCTCTAAGCTGAAGCGACCGCTCCTGCTCGAATGGTCTTGAACGCATATTTGTCGAATGACGTAAGCAAGGTGATTGCGCCTACACTTCTCAACGTTTCGAGAGCCTTGGCAAATGCCATCTTCATCGCCGGAACAGACCTTTTGCGGGTTTGCATCAGCTTAGCGATTTTGGTCACGATTTTGTCACGCATACTGAAACCCATCATGATTTGATCTATTGGCCGCCGATTTGATTTAGATCAATGCTTCTCATCGTTCGATGGCTTTTGTTATCCAAACTTTCTTTCCATTCAGCCATAACTTTCCGTGCGGACCTTAAAAGGGCATTCCACGCCGGTGTCCGAAATAATGGGCGGTTTGCACCGTATCGCATAAGCCCACGGCGCGTATCGATAAACGGTAACTGATGGAGGAAATCGTGGCGCAAAAGGAAGCTGTTCGCGAGCAGGAAAAACTCTCACTGTTCAATCTGGCTCCGCAAGAGTTCACAGCAAAGGGGCAGGAATATCTCCGCGAATTTGGGAGAGCGCAGACTGAGCTGTTCGACAAGTGGCAGGAAATCAACCGGCACTGGGTTGATCGCATAAACACGGAAGCAAATTTGGCATCTGAACTTGCATCTCAGGTGACATCAGCGCGATCTGTGCCTGAGGCCGTGGCGACGTTCCAAGCTTGGAGTAGCCGCAGGTTCCAAATGATGGCCGAGGACAGCCAGCATTTGCTCAACGATGCACAGAAGCTTATGGAGACGGGCGCCCAGGTGCTGCCGAAAGGTTGGCAGCCGCAAAGTTCGAGCGTCGGCGGTTAACACTGGGGCCGGTCCTACTTGGAAACGTCAGTCAGGCATTGTTTCGCGTGATCCGGGAAGCGTGCGAGTCTGCTTATTTCATTGCCAATGTCGAGCCCCACGCTGTTGGCCCACTCGAAAGTGTCGTCCTCGAAGATGAAGTGATTGCCTCGGTTGGTCGAGACCATGCCGCGCTGTGGCACGGGGAAGCCGTTGCCAGCCTGCTCGAAGCTGATTCCTTTCACGCGAATGAACGATTGATACCGCTGCGCCGCGAAGCACCTGCTCCTGCGTCGTAATCTCGATCGTGTGTTTAGCCGGATCGTCGTCGTTGGCAAGTCGGATGTGCAGCGTCAATCCATTCATCTCAATCCACACCTTGCCGGCCACAGGCTGGAACTCATCGAAGAGCGGCGTCCAGTGGATGTTGGTGAAGTAATTCATCGACCGTGGCCGAGGGCCCCGCCAATTCGTTCGGAGTCTCTACCGGCTCCAGCGGATGGCCATCGACAAACACCAGCCCACGCCGCCGGAAATACGTGCCCATGTTGTCCTCGGCGTAGCGAAGCCACGTCTTGTTCCCCAGCACGTTATCCACTTCGAAGGGGTTGTAGCCGTTCAGGGAACAGCGCCGGATCGAGATGCAACTCCCACGCCTTTACCGGCTGATGCGTCTTCGGGTCGAACCCGAAGTTCCAGCCCTCGCTCGGGCGCCAGTCGGTCACCACGCGCGAGCCCTTGATCACGGCGATAACGGCCATGTTGTCCTGCTCACTTCGGTCGTCGGAGGCTCTGTTGATGTTCCATCGGATGCGCGGATGCGGTAGGTGACGGTGGTCGGCACGGGACGAGGGCCTCCGCGTTCTCGGCGTCCTCGACCCGCACTTCATGGTGGTGATCTTGTCGCCGAGGCCGAAGTAGTTCTGCGCCTCGTCGAGCGTCGTGTACACGTGCGATCGCGTCGTATTCGTACATCCCGCTGTAGAAGATGCCCGCGATGCGGTAGCGGCGCGTCTTGGGCATCACGCCCATCGGCCCCAGATCCCCGCAGCGGCGAGACCAGCGTCCACCTCGTCGCCCACGTACACGTGCAGCGTCTTCGCGAGCTCGCGCCCCACGACCAGGCCCGGGCCGGAGCGGCGGGCCGCCCAGGGCGGCGCGTACGGCGGGGTCCAGATCCGTCGCCGAGGGGCGGCAGGTCGGCGCCCTTCAGGTATTCTTCGCCCCCCGGGCCGATGCCGATGACCTCGTCCTCCGGAGGTGCCGCAGCAGCGGGCGACCGCAGATAGGCCAGCTTGTCGTCGGGCTTCGTGGGCGCCTCGATGTTGCGGCGCAGGTCGATCACCTCGCCATCGTCAGATCGATCCCGTGCACGATGACGCCGGCGAGGTTGGACGCGCTCGACGCCATGACCTCGCCCTTGACGACGGGCGTGGCCCCCACGACGCCGCCCACGGCGCGCACGCGCTCGAGCACCGGGCCGTAGTCGCCCCACGCCGACTGGGCGCTCGTGTCGATGACGATGTGGGCGTTGTTGCCCAGGATCTTGCGCTTCAAGTCGGCGCTGAAGCCCCCCATCACGCTGATCGCGCCCGAGAGCGAGAACGACCGAGCGCCACGGCAAGATCGACAGCCCGCTGACCAGCGTGAGAAACCCGCTCTTCTTGGCGCGGACGTGGCGGGCGGCGATGTACGACGGGAACGAGTCCGCCGCGCTCGAGGCGATCGAGCGCCAGGGGACCAGCGCCACCGTGGTCCCCACGAGGAAGAGCACCCCCGCGACGATGGCCCCCGCGCGCACGAGCGCGTCGCGAAGCGTCCACGCGGCGCCGCGGAGCACCGGGAACCGCATCGTCCAGTACGTGAGGCCACGAAGATCGCGCCGATCGCGGCGCAGACCGCCTGCATGACCGCCCGGGCCTTCTGCCGGCGCAAGAGGTCGACGCGCGCGCGCCACACAACGCCGTGACGACGACGACAATCGCGGCCGACCCCGTGGCGAGCACGGGGACCGAGAGGGGCGTACCGGCCGTCATGTCCCCCCCTCGCCACGCGGCGCTTCGGGCCGCAGCAACGGGAAAAGAATGACGTCGCGGATCGAAGGCGCGTTGGTGAGCGCCATGACGAGGCGTCGATGCCCATGCCGAAGCCCGCCGTCGGCGGCATCCCGTGCTCGAGCGCGCGGACGTAGTCTTCGTCGTAGTCCATCGCCTCTTCGTCGCCGCGCGCCTTTTTCTCGACCTGGGAGCGGAAGCGCTGCGCCTGATCGTCCGGGTCGTTCAGCTCACTGAAGGCGTTGCAGAGCTCGCGGCCGTGAACGAAGAGCTCGAACCGGTCGGTGAGCTCGGGCCGCGCGTCGTTGCGTGCGCGCGAGGGGCGACGTCTCGAACGGGTAGTCCTTGACGAAGACGGGCACCGAGCGCGTGCCGTCGCCGTGCGGTAGTCCCCGCCCAGAAAGGGCTCGGCCAGGTACTCGTAGCAGGCGAAGAGGCGCTCGCCGTCGTTCTCGCACTTGCGGACATCGCCCTTGCGAAAGTTGCTCCAGTCGACGGCCTTGGCCCGGGGCGAGGCCTTGGCCCATTCCTTGATGTGCTCGCCGAAGTCGCCGCGCAGCAGCGCGACGAGCGCGAGACCGCCCGCCCTCTTCGACCGCGCCGACCCACTCGGGGATCGCGGTGCGCTCGGCCGCCGTGCTCACCGCGTCGCTCCATCGGCACGCGCGCGAACGGCTCGTCGAGCGTGAACGGCCGCTCCGCCTTCCAGCGCGCGTGCGCCTCGCGGCATCGCCCGCGGCGAGCCGCGCGTCGACGCCCGCGGAGCAGCACCTCGGTGAAGTCCATCAGGTCCTCGTACGTCGCGTACGCCTGGTAGAACTCGAGCATCGTGAACTCGGGGTTGTGCCGGGTGCTGATCCCCTCGTTGCGGTAGCACCGGCCGATCTCGTAGACGCGCTCCAGGCCGCCCACGACCAGCCGCTTCAGGTAGAGCTCCGGCGCGATGCGCATGAAGAGGCGCATGTCGAGCGCGTTGTGGTGCGTGACGAACGGCCGCGCCGCGGCGCCGCCGACGAGCGTGTGCATCGTCGGCGTCTCCACCTCGAGGAAGCCGCTGCTCGTCGAGGATCGCGCGGCAGCGCGCGCACGATGTGGCTGCGCGCGCGGAACACGCTCGGCCACGTCCGGGTTGGCGACGAGGTCGACGTAGCGCTGGCGGTAGCGCAGCTCGACGTCGGTGAGGCCGTGCCACTTCTCGGGCAGCGGGCGGTACGCCTTCGTGAGCAGGCGCAGCCGCGCGGGCTCGATCGACAGCTCGCCGCGCTTGCTCGCCGTGAGCGGCCCTCGGCCTCGACGATGTCGCCCATGTCGATGTCCTCGAGCCGCTCGTACTCGGCGCCGAGCTTCGCCTGGCTGATGAGCAGCTGCACCTCGCCCGTCCGATCGCGGAGGCGCAAGAACGACAGCCCGCCCGTCGACCGCAGCGCGACCACCCGCCCGCGCACGTGGAAGACGTCGCCCCTCGCGAGCGTCCCTCACCTTTTCCTCGTCGTACTTCCCGCCCGCGCAGCGCCCGCCTCCGCCCGGGCCCGCGACGGCGCCGAGGTCGTGCGTCCTGCGAGCCGCGACGCGCGGCACGACGTCGTTCGCGAACGGGTTCTCCTTGCGCTCGCGCACGCGCTTGGCCTTGGACCGCCGTGCGTCGAGGATCAGCTTCTTCGCCCGACGCATGAGTCTCGGGGGTCTTCTTGTCGCGCGGATCGGTGGACATTCGCCTGGGGGTGTAGAAGAAAACCGCCCGGGCGCCAAGGCGCCGATTCGGCAGGGGCCCGCAAACGTCCGCGGGCGTCAGCCCACGGCGTCCGCCTGCCGGACCTCGGCGCGGTCGAGGAGGGGCCACGAGATCCGGAAGGCAGCGCCCCCGCCTTCGGGCGTGACGACGTCGATCGTCCCGCGCTGCGCGAGGACCAGCTCCTTCACGATGGACAAGCCGATGCCGCTCCCGCTGGCCGCGGCCCCACCCCGCTCGAATCGACCGAACAGCCTCGGGAGCAGCTCCTTGTCGATCCCTCTACCCGTATCGCGCACCTCGAGCATGGCACGATCGTGCTGGAAGTGAGGCGCACCTCCACGCGTCCGCCGTGCGGCGTGAACTTGACCGCGTTCGAGAGCAGGTTGGCGAGGATCCGCTCCATCGCGTCCGGGTCGCCGTTGACGTGGCAAGGGGTGGCCGTCTCGGCGCGCAGCTCCAGGCCGCGGGCCTGGGCGATGGGCGCCCAGCCGCGCAGGACGTCGTCGACGAGGCCGCGCAAATCGCACGGCCGCGGCCGGACGTGGAGCTCCTGCTCCCGGCTCTCCGCGAGCAGCAGCATGTCGTCGACGAGCCGGAGCTGCCTCGCGGCGGATCGCTCAATCGTTCGAGCGCGCGCCCTATCGTCGGGTTGCCCGACGTCTCCTTCGCGGAGCGAATGATGGAGCGGCGAGCATGATGTTGGACGGGGCGTCCGGATCGTGGTTGACGTTCCGAGATCCGCTCGCGAACGGCTCGTATCTCCTGCAGGTCCGTCACCGTCCGCGGCGAGCACGTCGCGCGCCCGCCGGAGCTCCTCGAGCCGCGCCGCCTCGCGCAGGTCGCCGGGCGCTGCCGTGCGCCGTCGAGCTCGTCGTAGCGGACGAGCAGCTTGGCGTGGGCTTCGCTCAGCTCGCGTGCCACGGCCGGGGACGTGATCCAGGCGACGGCCCGCCTCAGGAACCCACGTGAATGCATCGCCGGCGGGAGCATCACGACGTAGCGCCGCCGCGTTCGGTGAGCGACATCTCGACCGTGCGGCGCCCCCTGCCGACCATGCGCGGCAGCTCCGTGAGGCCCCCCTTGGTGAGCAGGAAGAAGGCCGGACAGGGCGGGTACCCCTCGTCGAGCGTGACCTCCAGCTCGACGTGAACGGGCGTCCACATCCCGGTGCGAGGAGCGCACGCACGTGAACGTCTGAAAGGCGACGCTCGCCACGCGAGCCGGCCCCGCGAAATCCATCGGTAGAGTTGCCTGGAGTCAGCAAGGCGCCCGTGAGGAGCCGGGCGTGACGGAACGGCGGCGAGTGATCCAGGCTCCCCCATTCGCTCCAGCTCGGCTGCGGTCCACACCCGTTGCGCGTTCTCCATGAAGACGAGGAACGCCGCCCACTCGATGCGCTCGTGCGAATCCTTCAGATGCGCGAGACCGTACGGCATCCCCTGGGCGAGCGCCGTCCGGCGGAGGCCCCTGCCGGTCGGCCTCGCGAAAGAACATCTCCAGGATGCGACATGAGACTTCACGCATCGTCCCCCCGGTCCGACGAAAAGCACCGGATCCTGGTGACGAAACCTCTCAAAATGTGCAGCCCTGAGGAGGCTTTCGTGGGCGGCACGACGCTCGGCTCACGCTCACGACGGAGAGCGTCGGTCGCCTGCACGGCGCAGACGAGGTAGCTCGCCACCACGCCGGTCACGAGGAGCGGGGCGAGCGCCGCGACCAGAGCACCTTCAGCCACTCGAGGCCGCCCTGCCGGGCACCGGTGTCGAGCAGGACAACCCGGGCGCGACGCAGCGCCCGCTCGTCCGCGCGCGCATCGATAGGTGCGCGTCGGGAGCGCGCGTAGGGCGTCGAGCAGCGGGTCGTTGGCGGGTCGTTCGCGGGCATGGGGTTACTCCTTCATTCTAGGCTGCTTTGCCAGCTGGTCCAGGCTCTCGGCGAGCTTGGCGCGGGCTCGCGCGAGCCGCTGGCGCAGGGCGTCGTGCGTCAGGTCGAGGATGACGGCGACGCGCTCTTGCTCGAGCCCCTCCACGACCACGAGGAGGAGCACCTCCCGGAATGGCCCCGGCAGGTCGGCCAGGGCCGCTCGAGCCGGGCGTGCGTCTCGTTCGCGCTCGCCCACTCGTAGGGGGACGCGCCGCCGTACGCGGAGTCGTCCGGGATGGGGCCGCCCGTGGGGCGCACCTTGGCGGAGCGGCGCTCGCTGCGCGCGAGGTTGCGGGCCACCGTCAGCCAGCCGTCGTCCTCAGCAGCAGGGGCATCGAGGGCAAGCTTTCCGTCCAATGTTATCACTTCAGCATCTTGTTCACGGACTTTATGTCGATTGCCCCCTGTAGTCAATCCGGATTAAGCTTTTGTTGCCGGAAAGCACATAAGCCACACATCTAAATCATTATTTTTTGACATTCAAAAAAAATCGACGAAAACCAACTGTCACCCGAGGAAAAGCGCTGTTTTTTTGCGTAAATAGCGCCCAAATAACCGCCTAATCATGCTATCTTACTTGGCAGCCGCCACTTTAGTGAATTGCGCGGCAAAATGCAGGATAAATATTGACAAACCCGGCTCTTTTAGAACTCTTGGAAACTTCATGACCCAGTTAAGCGACTATTTCGATTATAAATTAGATGATGACAACAATAGATATCTAGAAGTTTTTATCTGCGGCAGCGCCCTATTACGCCTGCCTGCCACCAATAAAGGCACCGCCTTTACCGAACAGGAACGCATAGACCTTGGCATAGACGGCTTATTACCTCCGCAAGTGACCGATCTTGAGCGGCAACTGCATAGACTATATGCCAACTACCAAAAGCAGCAGAGCGACATTTTAAAATACCAATTTTTAAGGTCAGTGCAAGAGCGCTCTGAGGTATTGTTTTACGCCTTGCTGGAAAGGCATTTAGAAGAAATGACGCCTATCGTCTACACGCCAACCATAGGTCTGGCGGTACAGCAATTTAGTTGGTTGTTTACCACGGCGCGTGGCTTGACCTTGTCGGTGGAAAATATCGGCCGCGCTGATAGTATTTTCGCTAATTATCCCTGGCACGACATCCGCATGATAGTAGTCACCGATGCCTCGGCCATTCTGGGCATCGGCGATCAAGGCATGGGCGGCCTGCGATTTGTATAGGCAAACTTGCGCTATATACTGCCGGCGGCGGCTTGTGTCCTTTTCAAACCCTACCTATTAATCTGGATGTCGGCACCAATCGCAGCGAATTACTTAACGATCCCCAATACTTAGGCGTTCGAGAACATCGCCTGCATGACGGGCCTTATTTCGACTTGGTGGACAAATTTGTCAGCGCCGTAAAAAAACGCTGGCCTAAAGCCATCATTCAATGGGAAGACTTCACTAAAAGCGTAGCCTTTGACGTACTAGAGCGTTACCGTAATCAGATTCCCTGTTTCAACGATGATATTCAAGGCACCGGCGCAGTAGCCTTAGCCGGACTGCTCTCAGCTTGCCGGCTGAAAGGTGAATCGTTGGCCGAGCAAACCATTGTTGTCGCCGGCGCCGGCGCCGGCGGTGTCGGCGTCGCCACCGCTATTAAAGATGGCTTGCTGCATGCAGGTCTCACTGAAGAGCAAGCCAGACAGCGCATATTCATCCTGGATGAACGCGGCTTAGTGGTCACCGGTCATACCAACGATGTCTACAAATCTGCGCTGGCGCAAAGCGAAGCAAATTATAAAGACTGGGGAATAGCACCCGGAAAACTGCCTAACTTGCTGGAAGTAATCATCCATGCCAAGCCCAGTGTGCTGCTGGGACTTACCGGCGTTAGCGGCTTGTTCACCGAAACCATGGTTAAATCCATGGCCGAAAACCATGCGCAACCCATTATTTTCCCTTTATCGAATCCAACCGCCAACTGCGAAGCCACGCCTCAAGATATTTTGGCATGGACCGCAGGCCGGGCGATCATCGCCACCGGCAGCCCGTTTGCAGCAGAGGAATATCAAGGCAAGCAGTATGCTATCGGCCAGGGCAATAACGCCTTTATTTTTCCAGGGCTAGGATTTGCCGCCGTCATCGGCGAATGCGACCGGATCAGCGATGAAATGGTACTGGAATCCGCTTATGCGCTGGCAGATTATGTCGCCGAGCACTGGCTAGCCGCCGGTCTGATTTATCCGCCAGTAGCGGATCTTAAAAAAGTCAGTTTATTGGTTGCGACCCGCGTACTGGCAAAAGCGCTGGAAGACGGCAGTTCCCCACGCCAGCATTTAAAACAGGTGGATCTGGACAGCTATGTAAAATCGCATCTTTGGCAGGCTAAACATTTACCGTTTCGTTATAGAGATTTAGCAACGGCAGCTGTTTAACATCACAACCTGCCTTTAGGCAAAACCAGCGCCGCCCAAATGCAGATTTTACTCTATTAAGCTCTGGCGCTGGCGTTTATTCGCCACGCTTTGCTTTGACTTGTTTTCTGCACTGGCTTGGATAAATTCCGGCCGGCCTTTCTCGCCGCTACGTAAATAATCTTGATATAACACGTCTGCAACCTGAGCGGGTGACAGCCCCAAACTTTGCGTCATCACCGTATATGTCAATTCATACAAACGCTTCAAGCCGATTTGCCAAGTACTGTCGGTTATTTCATATAAAGCATCGCTAAATTGCAAAAACCGCGCGAACGGCTGATCAGCCAGAATCAACGGCAGCGCTACTTTAAAGCGCCCGGAGTTCCCGATTAAATCCCAGAAACGAGCGAAACGCTGCAAACGTTGCATAGTGGTAAAATCCAGATCGCGGTTGCTTAATAAAGCATAAGGAGGATTAGGATCATAGCGCATACGATAGGCTTCGCTATGCCGATTGATCGGCGCACCACGCAAGCGTTTTAAGAGTCCGACTTGAATCTCCTGTGGATTCAGGGCAATAAGTTGATCAAAACTGGCCCCGAACCCAGCCAGCGTATCGCCCGGCAAGCCCACAATCAAATCCGCATGGATATGCGTATGCGTGTATTGCCGCAGCCAACGTAAATTAGCCTTGGTTTTTAAATTATCCTGCTTTCTACTAATCCGCTTTTGAATATCGGGATCAAAGCTTTGCACTCCCACTTCAAATTGCAACATACCGGGTGGAAATTGCTGTATCGCAGCTTTTAAGCGTTCAGGCAGATTGTCGGGTATCACTTCAAAGTGCAGATATAAATCGGCGCTGATCCGCTCCAGGAAAAACTCCAGAATAGCCACACTGCTATCGATTTTAAGGTTAAAGGTGCGATCAATGAATTTAAAATTCCGCGCTCCCCGCTGATAGAGCGCCTCCATCTCCGCTAAAAACTTTTCCAACGCAAAAGGCTTGGCGGTTGTATCCAGAGCCGACAGACAAAATTCGCATTTGAACGGGCAGCCCCGTGACGCCTCGACATAAAGAATGCGCTGCCGCAGATCACTATCTGTATAAAATGGATAAGGCGACGCCAAATTAGACAGAGTTGCACTTACCCCACTAATGATTTTCTGCGCTGGCCGCTCGCCGGATAGCAATTGCCGGGATAAAACCGGAAAACTGATCTCGCCTACGCCGGTGATGATATAGTCAGCCAAACCTGCTAGCTCCGGCAAATCAGGAGGATGACTGACCTCAGGCCCGCCTAAGATTACAACGATTTGCGGGGCAACTTGCTTCAATATCGCCACCAGCAAGCTAATCTCGCTGACATTCCAGATATAAACCCCAAAACCGATAATCTGCGGCTGGTGTTGCAAAAGTTTTTCAACAATATCGACCGGTCGCTGGCTAATATTGAATTCGAGTAGTTCGCTACTGCCTTGCAGTTCGTGCAGATTGGCGTACAAATAACGTAAACCGAAAGCGGTATGAATGTAGCGGGCGTTGAGCGTGGTGAGAATAATTTCAGCCATGCCGGCATAGCCTACGCTGATTGAAATTTGCTAAAAAAAAGTCATTCATCTGTTTTTCAACACGCCGGCCCGCTCTAACCAATTACTCGCCTTATCTTTGAGCCAAAACTTAGCAAAATCATCGTTTTTAACCACCGCATCCAAAAAAGCCGAAGTAACGCTATAGACCGCCGCGACTTGCTTATAACCCAAATCGCTGTTTTCTCGCTTACCGCCATCCTTAGAGCCGCCGAACCAGCCATTACTATTACTCCCCTGACGGTGACCGCCGCCGCCTGATCCTCCGCCGTATTGATTAGATAATTCCGACCAATTGTCGCCACGATTCCCGCCTTTATTTTTATCAACCGCATCCCCACCCACACGTCCGCCACCCATCACTAAGCCGCCGCCTAAATTTGCCCCCGCCAACAAAGAGTGGACATTGCCGGTCAACGATAGCAAATATTTACCGCCCGGAGGTGAAAATTCCCAAACTGCCGTCCTGACCGAGGCAGAGCTAATGGCGTACGGGTCATTGTCTTCACTGCCGGTAATGACCAACAGCGGTAGTTGCAATTTTTGAAAGCGATTGCGGACATTGCCTTCGGCCAGATCAATAGAAGGACTCAATACCAGCGCTGCGACAGGCTGCAACTCAGTGTTGCCAGGCAGTTTAGTCATAAAATCTTCGCCCAATACCGCTGTCACGGTTTGGGCCCCAAGGTCATAACCCGCCAAGATTACCTTAGAAACATCCGCAGCTGCATATAAAGGCGCGCCTAGACCTATGCGAAGCTGCAACTGCTGATAGGCCCAAAACAACTGCTCCATGCGTTTCTTTAACGCATCAGGCGCAAAATATTCATGCCCTAGATAACGCAACTCACTACTTCGTCCTGATTTTGAGTGTCGTTTCTCCCCCTCTCCATGTTTGTCGCTAGCGCTTTCTTCCTTGGCATCTGTATCATCATCCGAGTCATCCGCAGAACTAAACCAGCTGCTCTTGCGCTTCCCGCCGCTACGTTCCGGCCCAAGATCTTTCAGCGCCTGACCAATAGCCAAAGGTTGCATACTGAACACCGCATAACCGGCCTTAGCCCAAGTTTCCCGCCAAAGCTTACCTGACGTAGCGTCTTCGCCCAGGCTAGGCAGATAAATGATCAGCGGATAGGCGCCACCTCCGGTCGGCGCAGTCATCAAAACTTCCAATTCGTTACCATTGTGCATCCAGACTTCCCGATTGCTGGCTATCTGTAAGGCGCTGGCCGTTGCATAACCTCCAGTGTCCATGATCGTCCCTAATTTTTCCTGTTGTTCTTCGAGGCTAAGAATCTTGGGCCTGGAAGAACAACCGCTGCTCAACAATACCCATAAAGTCAAAATAACCAGTTTCGGACCTTGGTTGTGTCTGCGAAAAGTAAAAAATTGGAGCATGGTTTTGCTTCCCCGGCAAAAAGACACGTTGATATTTAAAAATAAAAAAGCCGCCCCTTTGCGGGCGGCTATTCACATCAAACTACAGCAGAATTAACAGCAATACAAGCCACCGTCTACCAAAAACTTTATTGCGGCGGCGGCGGCGGGGGAGCGCCGGCGGGTGGTGGTGGTGGAGAACCAGCCGGTGCTGATGTTGCCCCGCCTGTATTCCAGGTCGAAGGTCCAGGCGGTGGCGCGCCTGGCGGTGGAGGCGGAGGAACAAGCGAACTCGGTGTTGCCGCCTGATGAGGCATAACATTAGAAAACTGCCCGGCGACCGGCACTTGATGACCTTTGGCATACATACATTGTATATAGGCCGCATCATAGTGTTGCTGAGTAGCGTTTCTGGAACCAGCAGCGGCGCTTGTTCCAGCTAAGCCGCCTCCCAACAGACCCACGCCGGCGCCGACTGCGGCGCCACCGGCGCTACGGGTAAGCGCCGCACCTGCCGCAGCCCCTAATGCAGTGCCAACAGCCGCGCTGGTGAGTCCGCTTTCAACTGCGGCATCATTGGCAGACCCGCCGCCAATCTGGAAAGAAGCGAATTGCTGGCAAACTACGTCATCAGCCCGAAACTGCTCGAAAGACTGCCCAGCTCCCGGCAATACCATAACGCCGGGTCCAGTAGGTATGCTGGCGCAACCAGAGGCAGCCAGCATAACCGCAGACATTAATACTATAGAATTGCGTGACATTTTATAACTCCTTAATGTTGTGGGGTTGGCGCAACAAGCTGCCAACCACCAGGGCATGCTTTGACATAGGGATAATACCCTTCCGGGTTATGACAATAATGCCAATAATTAGTTTGCGCAGTCTCAGGCTGCTGCATATAAGTTTGCTGTCCATCCGGAACAGTCACAACCGCCGGCGGCAAATAAGGGTAACCATAAGGATAGGGGTAGCCATAGGGATAACCATAAACTGGATACCATGGTGCGCCTAAATAGAAACCAACATACGCACGCGCCCAAACTGTTTGGTTACTACTGTAAAAGCAACAAAACATAAATAACACTTTTGTTAATATCTTATGTGATTTCATGTTGTACTCCTTATAATTTTTTCACGAATTGGACAAAAATGATTCCCAGAAGTGCCGAAATATAAGAATTTTTCAGGTGGCGAGTTTAGCATATACGGGCAAGCTTAACGAACGCTTAAGGCGAGTTTGATTTTAACGTATTAGTTTTGACAGAAAAACGACTCTCTATTCAGTGACCACACCGACGACTGATTCGACGGTGGTAATAACCAACCGAGGTGATTTTGAGAAAAATAAAAATTCAAACGTTTTTGATTAACAAACTTTCTTTCTCGCTACGCTGCCAATCCATAGCATATTGACTTAGTTCTCTCCCGCTCTGTAAACCCAATTTCTTTTTGATATTGGCGCAATGCGATTCTATGGTTTTGGTGCTGCGTTTTAGCTGTTCGGCAATTTGCCTAGCACTTAAACCCAATCCCAGCATATTAAACACATCAAACTCGGAAGTCGTCAACTGGGTCAGTGAAGCTTTTTCATCACCGCCGCCGATCAGCAAACGGATTAGATGGCTGCGCAATTTATCACTGACATACAATTCGCCGCCTAACACCAGACGGATGGCATGAATTAAGGTCTCCGTCACCTCCTGCTTCAGGATATAGCCTTGGGCGCCGGCTTGCAATGCGCGTTCCGCATAGACGTTTTCATCGTACATGGATACGACCAGAATAGGTAGAGTGGGGAATTTTTGCCGCAACTGCCTGATTAAGCTTAAACCCGAAGAATCCGCCAAACGCAAGTCCACCAAGGCTAAATCGTGAAGGCACGCTTCACAGGCAGCAAAAGCGCTCGCCGCCGAATCCGCCTCGCAACAAGCCAATAAATCTTCCTCGCGATTGATTCTTAGTGCTAAACCTTCCCTGAGCATGGGATGATCATCCACAATTAAAACTTTTGCTTTATGAGCAGTCATTTTTAAACACCACGTTCATAAGTGGGGAGGGTTACCAACAGTTTGACGCCACCACTCGGCAAGGCATGAAATGCTAAAGAAGCGCCCAGCAAAGCGGCTCGGTTTTGCATGATTTGAATGCCTAAACCATTATACGCGCCGGAATGACGTTTTTCACCCATTCCCAGCCCATTATCGGCCACTTCCATAAGTATTGCATGAGGCTTCGCGTAGAGTCGTACGGAAACTTTATTGCATCTGCTATGCTTTACGGCGTTATGCACAGACTCTTGAGCAATGCGGTACAGATTTGCCGCCACTTCCGGATCATTAATCAGACCCGGCGAGCAATCCAAATGGCAAGCAATGCCAAAAGTCGCCTCGATATGCTGTAAAAACATTGCTAGCCGCGTCTCTAAACTCTCCTTCGCCGAAAGCAAAGGATACAACTGACTAGCCAACAAGCGGGTTTTTTCTATCGCCTCGTTGATCAACACCTTTATTCTGGCCGCTTCACAGCTTTCCGGCAATTGTTTAATATCCAAATTATACGATAGATTTTCGACCATGAAAGCTAAGCCGGTGAGATGCTGTCCCAAATCGTCATGTAATTCCTGGCCTATCTGTCTGCGGGTTTCTTCACCAATACCGGCAATTTTTTTTTCCGCCAGCAAGGCTCTTTTCAGATTTTCCACAGACACTTCTCTAGCCACCAGCAAAGCTCTCTCAGTCTCTATCTTCTCAGATACATCGGAAAATATCGCCAATAAGTAGGGCGTTTCTACTAAATGAATGCGGCTCAAGGTGCCGACTATAGACATTTTCCATTTGCCGACCGTAGCGGTAAACTTTTGCTTAGCACCGGTTTGCAATACTTTTAAAGCAATTGAAATGTTCCCTGAACGTTTCCAGGCAACACTGCTGAGAAAATTGTGCCGTTTAAATTGCCGGCTGTTGAGGCCGAGTATGTGTTCCGCAGTTCGGTTGGCAAAAACACACGAACCTTCGGCTTGAAACACCATAATTCCCAATGGCGCTTGCTCGACAATAGCCTCTGATAAGTCCATGGTATGCATGAATTATTGTCTCGACGCACTATGCAACTAGGAAAAACATTCGCGATCATGCTTTCTGGTATGGCTAAGCAACATGCCGACCCGCATTTTGACCTCACCTTGATCATCATTAACCGTACTGATCGACAACCATTCGGCGCAAACATCGCCATTTTTGTGCCTATTCCATATTTCACCTGCCCATAAACCGGTGCTGTTGAGGCTTTTCCACATTGAGCTGTAAAAATCAATATCATGCCGACCGGATTTAAGCAGTTTAGCGGATTGTCCTATCGACTCCTGCTCGGTATACCCGGTTAAGCGAGTAAAAGCCGGATTAACGCTGATAATCCGATTGTCGCTATCCGTCACTAATATTGCTTCAGGTAATGTCCGATAGATAGTTGCCGCCAGTTCGGCGTCTTGCTGACTGCGTTTCTGTTCGGTAATGTCAAGCACGGCCACCAAACAGGTTTGACCACTAAAACCAGCAGCGGCCTCGATATTAACCCATCGGCTTTCTCCACTGTTAAGCAAGCATATCTCGCAACGTCGGCCCCCGCCACTAAATACATTTGCCAAAAACCGACTGAAAATTGGCCGAAACTCAGGAACAATGCTATCTGAAAAAAACTGTCCGGAAATTCGACTACGAGCTAAGCCTAATAATTGCTCTGCGCGAAAATTAAGCGACAGAATCACTCCGTCGCGACCGATTGTAAAATAAGCCATAGGTGCAAAATCAAATAGTTCGACATAGCTTTCCTGCACACGCACTGCCAAAGCAAGCGACTCTTCGGCAAGCGTCCTAGCTTCGCTCATGGCTTCGACCTGCAACTCCAATTCAATCTTGTGTACCTGCAACTCATACAGCAAGTGTTTTTCATCCAATTCCGGGTCAATCAAACCCTCTAAATTGCCTGAGATCCGCTGTTCTGCCGAACGGCGCAACTTTACCGCCGCGTGTTTAGTTCCGACTTCCAACTTCATGAATGATAATTCTGCAATTTAGCTCCTAAAGGAGGTTATATGAGTTTTGCTTTAGAGTATACCTAAATAATGAAAATTTCCAATAACATCTAGGATGAAGTACTTTAGCAACTTAAACCTTGGCTGAAAAAATTGTGCCTACGCCGTTAGCGCTTGAGCTCGTATTTCCGGCATTAGTCTCTAATTGTTGTAAAAAACTTTGTAAACTCGGTGTTGCGGCAGAGGGGGAGGAAGTCGTAGTGCTTGCCGCCGAACCACCCAGAACGCTAACCAAGTTATTAAAATCTGTTTGTAATTTACTATTCATGTCATTGCCGCCGGCAGCGTTACTCGAACCACTGCTATTTAGCGATCCAATCAGATTTTGGATATTACCCGTAAGATTACCATAAGGGTTTTGCGTACTTGCATTGGTATTGGCACTGCCGCCGGTCGTCGTAGAAGACTGCTGTTGGGTGCTTAAGGCCTGATGCAAATCATACATAAAAGTTTGCAAGGCTTGTTGCGCATTACCAGACACGGCGCTTGCTGAAGAAGAGGCTGACGAGCCGCCGGACACAAAACTGCTAGTCGCACCCGGCACGTTTAAGCCAATACCTTGCAAGGCTTGCGTCACATCCTGCAAAAACTTGCCGCCACCGCCACCATGATGATGATGGCCGCTGGAGCCCGCAACGGATGAAGTGCCGGCGTTGTAGCTGGCAGCATTTACATTATTACTGTTCTGCGTTAAATAAGAAGATGTTACTGATCCAATGGCTGACGCGCTCATGTTATTCACCTTAAATGACTTGAAGGAGATGCTAACCGGCAATTTGTTGCCGTATTAACCTGATATTTAGTCTAAAAACCCTATATATCTCTAAAAAGCATTAAATATGCCAATTTCAAAGTCAATAAAGCCATATCCATATTTATTGCACATTGCCTGCAAATTGTTTGTGCTTTTCTTGGCTATAGTATTTGAGCAAAATAAGGTTCGCTGAGAATAGCCCTTGACTGCAGCAATTCTGCCTTTCAGCTGCTTGCATAGCGACAGCATTCAGGCATACTCTGTTGCTCCAAAGACAAACATTGATCAGCTACACAAACAAAATGCCAACAATTTCAATATCATATAAGATGGTATCAATTTTGCTTATCCAATGAAACAACAATTAATTGTCTACATGCTGTTACCACTGACGCTGCTGGCCGATTAAAATTCTTTCATTTGCGAAGTAACAAGGAAGTAATGCATATTCACACGCCGGTATTCTCAGCATTCGTAAGCCAACCCATTTAAATATCAAGCTTTTTTTATGAGCCAAGAGTATCAGGAACCGATCCCCAAACTCGTCGCTAAGCGCAGAAAATTCCGACTGTTTGTCGGAATGCTTATTATCACTAGCGCAGGCGCTACAGGTTATCATTTTTACTCAACACCAGCGCAATCGCCGGAGTCCAAGCCCAAGTCTCCTAACGATAGACATGGTCACAACGACGACAATAGACCGATTGTCGTCGCCATAGAAACAGCAAACCAGGGCGACTTCCCTGTCTATCTAAACGGTTTGGGAACTGTCACAGCCTTAAAGACTGTTACCGTGCATTCCAGAGTAGATGGGGAATTAAAAAACATTGCCTTCACAGAAGGACAAATGGTTAAGGAAGGCGATTTACTGGCGGAAATCGACCCACGACCGTTTCAGGTGCTGTTACAACAGGCGGAGGGACAGCTAATGCGTGACGAAGCCTTGCTGAAAAACGCCGAAATTGACGTAGGCCGCTACCAAACTCTACTGGAACAGGATTCGATTCCTGCGCAACAAACAATAACTCAACAAGCCTTGGTAAAACAATTTCAAGGCACGGTGGAAATGGATAAATCCCAGGTGAACAACGCTAAATTACAGCTCACTTACGCGCGCCTGACTTCACCAATTTCCGGACGCGTTGGACTACGGCAAATAGACCAAGGCAATATCATCCATGCAGGCGATGCTACCGGTTTGGTTGTGATAACGCAATTACAGCCGATCAGCGTGGTGTTTACTCTACCGGAAGATAAGGTACAGGCGCTGATTCAGCGCTGGCGCAACGACAAAAGCATTGAGGTGACGGCTTATGACCGTGCAGGAAAAATCAAACTGGCAACGGGTAAATTGACAGCGATAGACAACCAAATCGATACCACTACCGGCACACTAAAACTTAAGGCGCAATTCGACAATAATGCAGGAACCCTGTTCGCCAATCAATTCGTCAACATCAAAATGCGGCTGGACACCTTGACCGGCGTAACTTTAGTTCCCAGTGCAGCCATTCAGCATGATATGCAAGGCCCTTTTGTTTATGTGATAAGTCAAGAAAAGGTCGCAGAAATCCGGCATATCATCTTGGGACCTGGGGAAACTGACGACGCCAAGGTCGCGGTGCTGAGTAATCTTGCCGCCAACGAATCGGTGGTAGTGGAAGGAACTGACCGCCTTAAAGCAGGCAGCCGCATTGATATTGCCCAAAAAGACGGTCAAGCAGTGGCGGTAAGCCCGGACGCACCAGGTCAGCAAGAGCGCAAATTTGAAGGTAAGCACCGCAAACATGAGCATCGCTCTTAAGCCATGACAGCTTCAAAACACTCATTACCAGCCTTCAACCCTTCGCGCATTTTCATTCTGCGCCCGGTGGCGACCTCGCTGCTGATGGTAGCCATGTTATTAGTCGGCATGCTGGCTTACCAACTGCTACCGGTTTCAGCCTTGCCGCAAGTAGATTATCCAACCATACAAGTGGTGACTTTATATCCGGGCGCGAGTCCGGAAGTCATGACTTCAGTGGTCACCGCGCCGTTGGAACGCCAATTCGGCCAAATGCCGGGCCTAAGCCAGATGTCCTCCACCAGCTCCGGCGGAGCGTCTGTGATTACCTTGCAATTTAATCTAAATTTAAATTTGGATATTGCCGAACAAACTGTACAGGCGGCGATTAACGCCGCAGCCAGTTTTCTGCCTACCGATTTACCGCAAGCTCCTCTTTATAGCAAAGTCAATCCGGCAGACACCCCTATCTTGACCTTGGCGGTTACGTCTACCGCCTTACCTCTGTTTAAGGTGGAAGATCTGATCGACACCCGATTGGCCCAGAAGGTCGCGCAATTACCCGGCGTCGGCCTTGTCAGCATCAGCGGCGGCCAGCGGCCGGCAGTCAGAATTCAGGCCAATCACAAAGCACTGGCGGCATACGGCATAGGTCTAGAGGATGTTCGCGCCGCCATTGCCGCCGCGAATGTCAACCAACCCAAGGGCATGTTCAATGGCCCATTGCGCTCGGCGATCATAGATAGCAATGACCAGTTACACTCGGCGGCTGAATACCACGATTTGGCGGTGGCTTATCGCAACGGCGCGCCAGTTCGCCTCTCCGAAGTAGCCAAAGTGATAGATGGCGCCGAAAACGCCCGCTTATCGGCCTGGGCTAATCGAGAAGCTGCGGTCATCGTCAACATTCAGCGCCAACCCGGCGCCAATGTTATCGAAGTGGTTGACCGGATCAAGGAACTACTTCCACAATTGGAAGCATCCCTGCCCTTGAGCATAGCGGTATTGCCTTTGACTGATCGCACGGTGACAATACGCGCTTCAGTACATGACGTGCAATTCGAACTGCTGCTGGCGGTGGCACTGGTGGTCATGGTTATTTTTTTATTCTTACGTAATATACCGGCAACAATAATTCCAGCCGTTGCGGTGCCATTATCTTTGGTCGGCACATTTGCCGTCATGTATTTAGCGGATTTCAGTATCAACAATCTAACGTTGATGGCGCTCACTATCGCCACCGGTTTTGTGGTGGACGACGCCATTGTGGTGATAGAAAACATTTCCCGCCATATCGAACGCGGCGAATCCCCCATGCAGGCCGCGCTTAAAGGCTCGGAACAAATCGGTTTTACTATCATATCCCTAACTTTTTCCTTGGTAGCAGTGCTGATACCTCTCTTATTCATGGGTGAAGTGGTAGGCCGCTTGTTCCGTGAATTTGCCATCACTTTAGCGGTAGCGATTCTGATTTCTGCACTTGTCTCGCTGACGTTGACGCCGATGATGTGCGCCAAAATCCTGCCTCCCCTCAAAGAACATGGCGCGCAGGATGTTTGGCAGAAACCCGAACCCAGTTGGTTTGATAATTTGATTGTAACTTACGGTCGGACTCTGAAATGGGTATTACGCTGGCAAAAATTAACCATGCTGGTGTTTGCAGCTACCGTAGCACTTACCGTCTATTTATACATTGTTATTCCAAAAGGTTTTTTCCCAACCCAGGATACCGGCATCATCCAGGGAATCTCGGAAGCGCCGCAGGACGTATCCTTCTCAGCTATGGCTGACTATCAGCAAAAATTGGCGGCGCGGATTCTGGAAGATCCTGCAGTAGAAAGCCTTTCATCATTTATCGGCGTGGACGGCGTCAATACCACGCCTAATAGCGGCCGTTTTCTGATCAACCTGAAACCGAAAACAGAGCGAAAAATCACAGTCGGCGAGATTATCAAGCGCATTAAAGCCAAATTGGCCGACCTAAGCGGTGTCACGTTATTTTTACAGCCGGTACAAGATTTGACGATGGAAAACAGGGTCAGCCGCACCCAGTATCAATTTACGCTGGAGGCTGCCGATAGCGAGGAACTCAATCTCTGGACGCACAAGCTGGTTGATCGACTAGCCGATCAACCGGAATTTAGCGATGTCGCCAGCGATGTTCAGGATCAAGGCCAGCAGGTTTTCGTCAACATTGACCGAGCCACAGCCAGCCGCTTAGGTGTTAACACCGCAGCCATTGATAACGCCTTATACAACGCGTATGGGCAAAGGCTGATATCGACTATTTTCACCCAGTCCAACCAATACCGCGTCGTGTTGGAAGTTGACCCGGCAGCGCAGAACACCCCGAACGCACTCAATGACCTGCGCATACCTTCTACGAACGGCACACAAGTACCCTTGTCGGCTATAGCGGAATTATCGGTACGGCAAACGCCCTTAGCCATTAATCACCTCGATCAATTTCCAATGGCGACGCTGTCCTTTAATTTAACCAAAGGCCAGTCGCTTGGCGATGCAGTGCAAGCTATTGACCGCGCCAAGCGTGAGATAGGCCTGCCTTTAAGTATACGCAGCAATTTTCAAGGTGCGGCGCAAGCCTTCAAAGCTTCGCTGGCGAATACCTTATGGCTGATTTTAGCCGCCATCGTAACAGTTTACATTGTGCTTGGCGTGCTCTACGAAAGCTATATCCATCCTCTTACTATTCTTTCCACTTTACCTTCAGCCGGGGTCGGCGCACTGTTAGCTCTTATTCTTTCCGGTGGAGATTTAGGCATCATTGGTATTATCGGTATCATTTTGTTAATCGGTATCGTTAAGAAGAATGCCATCATGATGATAGACTTCGCGCTGGAAGCCGAACGCAAACAAGGCATGCTGCCGCTGGAGGCCATTTTTCAGGCTGCACAATTACGCTTACGGCCGATATTAATGACAACGCTTGCGGCATTGCTTGGCGCTTTACCTTTAATGCTAGGCACAGGCGTTGGCTCAGAATTGCGGCATCCCTTAGGGATTACTATGGTCGGCGGCTTGCTGCTAAGTCAATTATTAACCTTGTACACTACGCCAGTAATCTATATATGGATGGATAATCTGGCTAGACGCTTATCCGGCCAGCTACGGATTAATCCGCCTAAAGCAGTTGCAAGCGAGAGGGATTTATAATGCATTTTTCCACGATGTTCATTAATCGTCCCGTAGCGACCAGTTTGCTTACCCTAGCCATCGCCTTGGCCGGCTGCCTAGCTTTTTTAAATTTACCGGTTTCATCCATGCCGCAAGTGGATATGCCGACTATCGCCGTACAGGCTAATTTACCCGGCGCCAGCCCGGAAACCATGGCGGCAACCATCGCCACCCCGCTGGAGCGAGCACTGGGACGTATCGCCGGCCTAACGGAAATGACTTCCACCAGCACCTTAGGTTCAACCCGGGTTACCCTGCAATTCGATTTACATAAAGATGTTTATGGTGCGGGCCGTGATGTGCAGGCCGCGATTAACGCGGCAGCCAGCCTCTTACCCACCAGCCTGCCCAGCCGTCCGAGTTACCGGCGCTTCAATCCTGCTGACTCGCCAATCCTGATTTTGGCGCTCACCTCCGAGACGCTGAACCGCGGTCAGATGTATGATGTCGCCTCCACGATTCTTGCACAGAAAATAGCGCAAATGCCCAGCATAGGCCAAGTGCAGGTAGGCGGCGCAGCCTTGCCCGCCGTGCGGGTAGATTTAAACCCAAACGCATTGACAAAATATGGCGTGGGCCTGGAGGATGTCAGAAACGCCATTAACAGCACCAATGTTAATCGACCGAAAGGGGTACTGGAAAACGGTTCTGAGCGCTGGCAGATTCAGGCCAATGACCAAGCCCGCAAAGCTGCAGATTATTTGCCGCTAATCGTCAGTTATCGCAACAACGCTGCAGTAACTATCGGCGATCTTGGCGAAGTCACTGATTCCGTGGAAGATTTGCGTAACACCGGCCTAAAAAACGGCAAACCATCAGTATTGCTGATTATTACCAAACAACCCTCAGCAAATGTCATAGAAACCGTCGATGAGGTCAAAGCCCTATTACCTGAATTACAAGCCTCCATCCCCAGCTCAATAGAGCTCTCGATAGTGGTTGATCGATCTTTGGCGATCCGTGCTTCTGTTAATGAAGTCGAACACACTTTATTGATTGCGATTGTCCTGGTGATCCTGGTGGTACTGGTATTTTTACGCGATGTGCGTTCAACCCTAATTCCGATAATTTCAGTGCCGGTTTCGCTGATCGGCGCCTGTCTGGTAATGTATTTCTGTGGATTCAGCATAAACAATTTGACCTTAATGGCATTAACCATCGCTACCGGCTTCGTAGTTGACGATGCCATCGTGGTCGTTGAAAACACCAAACGGCATATTGAATTTGGCTTATCCCCTTATCAGGCCTCTTTGTTGGCTATCAAAGAAGTTGGTTTCACAGTGTTGGCCATGAGCATATCGCTGGTAGCAGTGTTCCTGCCTATTTTATTGATGGGTGGCTTACCCGGCCGCTTTTTCAAGGAATTTGGGGTCACGCTATCCGCAGCTGTCTTAATCTCCCTACTCATCTCGCTTACCACCACACCTATGCTATGCGCACGATGGGTGGGCAAGGAAAATTCGCAGCATGGCCCCATTTTTCATAATATAGGTATCGCGCTTGATTCAATGCAGGCATTTTATGCACGCAGCCTGCACTGGGCGCTACGTCATGGCCGCGTTATGTTGCTGATTTTACTTTCCACTATAGGCTTAAACATCTATCTTTACGTAGTCATCGACAAAGGTTTTCTTCCCAGTCAAGACGGCGGACGCTTAAACGGCGGTATCCAGGTGGATCAAGGTACTTCTTTTTTTGCCTTGCAAAAAAAATTATTCCAAATTGCCGATTTGGTGAAACAGGACCCTGCAGTCGTTAATGTGGTCGGTTTTGCAGGTAGTTCGAATAATGCTGACATGTATGTGGTTCTAAAACCGCATAACGAGCGCGAGCCAATTGAGCAGGTTATGGATAGATTGCGTGAGCATCTCGGTCGCATTCCCGGCGCCAAGCTGCATCTGTATCCCGCATCCGAACTACGCATCGGCGGCCGGCCTTCCTATGGCTCCTACGATTATGCGCTGCAAGCAGATGATTTAGATTTACTGCGGGAGTGGACGCCTAAGGTAATAAGCGCTCTTGCCAATCTCACCGAATTGAATGATGTTAACACCAATCAACAAGACAAGGGGCAGCAAATCGGTTTGGTGGTAAATAGAGAAATGGCTTTACGTTTTGGCGTCACCCAAGCCATGATAGACGCCAGTTTAAATGATGCCTTTGGCCAGCGCCAGGTTTCGGTGATTTATAATCCTTTAAATCAATATCATGTCATCATGGAATTGGCTCCTGAATTCTGGCAAAGTCCGGAAGCCTTGAAACAGGTATATATCAGCGTTCCCGGAACCCCGCAAACAACTGGCTCACCATCCGTCCCGCATCAAGTGCCGCTATCAGCTATAGCCGGTTTTGCGCCAACCAGCACCCCATTAAGTGTCAACCATCAAGGTCAATTCGCCACCGCCACGCTGTCGTTCAACCTAAAAGAAGGTTTTTCTTTGTCCGAGGCAAGCTTACTCATTGAAAAAACTTTGCAAGACATAGGCCTACCCACCGCTATTAAAGGCAGCTTCCAAGGCCAGGCTAAGGTTTTTCAGGAATCGTCCCGCAACCAACCCTGGATAATTTTGGCAGCCTTAATTACCATCTACATCGTGCTGGGAGTGCTTTACGAAAGTTATATTCATCCCTTGACAATTTTATCCACCCTGCCGTCGGCGGGCGTAGGCGCTTTATTGGCATTGATGGCTTGCGGTGTGGAATTCGATCTTATTGCTCTGATTGGCGTAATCCTATTAATCGGTATTGTAAAAAAAAATGCCATAATGATGATAGATTTTGCCTTACAGGCCGAACGCGAGCAGGGTCTGGATTCCCGCGAAGCAATCTTCCAGGCCTGTCTATTGCGCTTCAGACCCATTATGATGACTACGTTGGCGGCCCTTTTCGGCGCTTTGCCATTGGCGCTAGGTACTGGCTATGGCGCAGAGTTGCGCCATCCGCTGGGCATCTCCATCGTCGGCGGTTTGATCTTTAGCCAATTACTGACACTCTATACTACCCCGGTGGTTTATCTGTACTTGGATCGTTTTCGGCTGCATTTCCACAGCCGCATTTTTAACCGCACCGCTCAACGAGCGGATAAACCCGCATAAGTTTAATAGAGATTTGGATGAGTTTTCGCATTAATAGACCTCTGATTGTCACCCTGATCACCACCCAGTTGTCAGCTTGTATGGTGGGACCGGATTATGTACGCCCAAAAATGGAGGTTCCGGCTGAATTTAAAGAAATTAAAGGCTGGAAACTGGCCCAACCCCGCGACAATGTTGTCACAGGTAAATGGTGGGAAATCTTCAATGATCCACAATTGAATGCGCTGGAAGTACAAGTGGCCGACGCTAATCAAGCCATCCTCCAATCCGTAGCGCAATTTCATCAAGCTGAACATGCGGTGTTAACGTCTCAAGCCGGGCTATTCCCGGTCGGCACAGCCAGTGGTTCGTTTAATCGCTTCGTCGCCGCCAGCGGAACCTCTGTAGCGCCGTCCGGCGTCAGAAATCTGATTGCGAACAGCTTATCGGCAGCCTGGCAGCCGGATCTGTGGGGTGGCGTGCGTCGGCAGATTGAATCCAATGTCGCCCTCGCCCAGGTCAGCGCCGCTACGATGCAGGCCTTAATCCTTTCCAGCCAGGCGGCAGTGGCTACCGATTATTTTCAGCTAAAAATATTGGATGAACAAAAAAAGCTGTTGGAGGACAATACGGCGGCTTTCAGCAAAACGCTGGATATTACCAAAAACCGCTATGCAGTGGGCGTTGCCGCGAAAAGCGATGTCGTGCAAGCAGAGGCCCAAACCGAATCAGTTCGAGCGCAAGCTATTAATGTCGGCATCCAAAGAGCGCAAATGGAACATGCTATTGCGGTATTGACCGGTAAGGCGCCGGGGGAGTTATCACTGCCAGCCGCACCATTGACAGTGCTACCGCCGTCCTTACCTGTCAAGCTGCCTTCAGAATTACTGGAACGACGTCCGGATATTGCTGCTGCCGAACGGCAAGTCGCTTCCACTAATGCCTTGATTGGCGCAGCGAAAGCGGCTTATTTCCCAACATTGAATCTAACCACAACTGACGGTTATCAAAGTGGCTTTCTAAATTTAAAAACGCTATATACAGTGGCTAAAAACTTTTGGTCCTTTCCCGCCACTGGAGCGCTCACCATTTTTGACGGCGGCGCAAAAAACGCCCAATACAAACAAGCGATGGACAATTGGGAAGCCAGTGTCGCCAATTACCGGCAAACGGTGTTAACCGCCTTTCAGCAAGTTGAAGACAATTTGGCTGCGCTACGCATATTGGAAGAAGAAGTTGAAGTACAGAATCGCGCGGTGGCTGCAGCAAACGAGGCCGTAGCGCTGACCATCAATCAGTACAAGGCCGGCACAGTCAGTTATATCAATGTAATGACTGCGCAAAGCACGGCCCTTACCAATCAAGTCACCGCCGTTCAACTCTTAGGTTCTCGTCTAGCTGCTTCGGTACAATTAGTTACCGCGCTGGGCGGTGGCTGGAATCTGGAAATGGTGCCGAATTCCGAGCAAATCGGTGGAGAAATTAAATGGTCGGATTATTTGATTATCCCTGGGGTAGATCAAGGCGCCAGCGAAAACACCAGATCTACTATTGTCGAAGAGTTTTTACAGTTTCATGTTTTACCTTAGGCCTTGGCCATTGCCGTTAAGTTAAACTGTTCGAGGTGTGCTTGTGCAGCCATACACGGCTTAACTGCCAACTTTGGTAAAGATTTTTAGACTTAAAATTTGCGTTATAATTCGCAATTTTAATAAAAGTTCGACCGCTAGTTCAGATTTATGACTAAACTTATTTTCAACAGGGAGTTAAGTAGTTAGTTAATTGCGCCAACGCTAGACCTATCAGCCGATAGTCCTTTTTAGGGTTATCGGCTTTTTTTGTAATAACTCCTTACCAAATTTTTGTAAACACAGCATCACCATCTTATCTACAAATTTCCAGATTTTTTGCTGTCGGTAATCATACATACTTTCACACTATAAAACGTCTGTATAATCAGCGATCTTACGAATTAAACAAAATTAGGTCATGACTGTTCACAAATGGCTGTTCACATCGAGCTTGCGTTATCATGGCTTCACATTTACTGACAAACCAATCCCCTACATCAAAGAAGCGCTGTCAGAAATAAGATTGATGTGCAAGAGCCAACCAGAACTTGCTGCGCATGGTGCGGTGTTGTTTTTGGAAAAAATCTCGCCGGCTATCGAGTTGGTTGACAGTTCCTCTCCAGCCTTATGCAAAGCGGTAAACAGCGCAATTCAAATCTTAATGCCCATCTTGATCAAGGCCAAGGTTGAACAGCGGGTCAGGGATCGCTGGTTAGAACGCCTATGGGAGGCGCTTCAAGTCGACCAAATGCCTTATATAGAAGCCTTAGGCGTTTACTGGGGGGAATTATGTGTTTCCAAGGAATCAGCCGCCGCTTGGGCCGAACACTTTTTACCCTTGGTAGAAAATATGTTGGAGGACCAAGTGTACCCTCATTGGCATTTTTGCGGGACATTGGCCTGCTTGTCTTCACTGTATGCTGCCGATCAGCATCAAGCACTTTTGCTGCTGATAGATAATGCCCCATTTCAATACTGGCGTTATCGTCGCTGGGGGGTAAAGGCCTTGGTCGCCATGGGCAACAAAGCCGCAGCCATTCGCTATGCCAAACAAACAATAGATAAAGATAAGAATTTAGTCGCGACGGAAATTGCCCTAGCTTGCGAGGAAATTTTATTATCCTCAGGGTTTTATGCGGAAGCGTATACCCGCTATGCGCTAGTTGCCAATCGAAAAACCACGCCTCTGGCTACCTTCCGCGCCATTGTCAAAAAATACCCTCAAATTTATGAGGGAAGTATTTTGACTGATTTAATTGCCGACCAACCCGGTTCAGCTGGTAAATTGTTCACCGTTGCCAAAGATGCAGGCCCATTTGATTGTAACTATTCAGGTTAGGTGTGTGAGAAAGCAAAGCACCGCAAATTTTTGACCTTGCTGAGCATGCCACAAATGTCATAATTTTCCGGCAACACCGACAGAATAGTCATTTTTTGGCTTGACTGTGGATTATTTTATATAGAATGCCAATAACTAAAAGCACAAAATCCACACATACCAGCATTGAAAAATGCATAATTAATGCAAAATTTTCAATATGTTATGAAAACTATATTGCGTATGCCACTTGCTTATTATAAAAATACAGCTATTCTTAGCCTGAAATCAATAGATGGCATAATAATTGATATAGTTAACCGTATAAATTCAGGCAAGGTATAATTTTTAGATTCGACTGCTTTTGAATGCTTGAAGACATAACTTTTCCTAAGCTCAGTGCATACAACCCACATTAGGAGCTACCTTTCGATCAAGCATTAAAAACTAAATTCGGCGAAAATTTGTCTGTAAGCAATTGTAAGAGCAAGCCTTCCCCGCAAACTTAGGCTCTGAGAAGTTAATCGCAGGCATTGCCAACCCTCTAGTGGGTATGATACTTGGTGTATTCTAACATACAGATACATAATTAAGAAAATGTTAACGCTTAAGATAATTCACCTAATTTGGACAAAGAATTAAAACTTTATGATAAGGCGCAAAACAACATGTGTTTAGCTAGAAAAATAATAAGGTGCGCTCTGGTATGACAGAACGATACATTTACGTGACCAAGAACCAAGAAATACAAGGCCCTTATACCCCTGAGGAAATACAAACCAGACTAATGTCCGGCCATTTCCTGAGTAGCGACCTTGCTTGGCATCAGGGCGTCTCCGAATGGAAAGCTCTTTTCGAGCTATTCCCTAGTACTCCTATACGTAAACCCCAGCGCATCAGCCTGGTGCGGCGGAAATTTTCAGGATTTGCGCGAGCGTCTTATTTCATTGGCTTGTTTGGCATTTTTTTATGGCTCATTGTATTTTTACCGCTTACTTTGTTAAGCGGTACCGAAAATACAGAACCAACCATTGTTCAGCAAGGTTTACGGGTTTTTAAGTATGCCTGTATGTTGACAAATACGTTTGGAGTTAGTTTAGCGTTCCTAGCTCTTTTAAATAAATATTCCAGTAAAACAAAAGCCATTTATGGGCTAATTTTTAACAGCATACTGCTGGTTATGTATTGGGTGCTTTTGAAACACTAAGCAACAAAATTTAAAAGACCAAGTATGTTATCAAGCAATCATTTTGCCGAGTAATAAAAAAATGCCAACTTTAGCATACAACCCCTAAATCTAATGACTAACTCCCGATAGAAACGGCACGAACGTCACCGTTTCTATCACTTCGACCTCAAACCCATCCTCACTGCGGGTTATGCGTTGCAATGACTGCACCCCTTCTCTGCCAACCGGGATTACCATGCTGCCGCCTACCGCCATTTGCGCCAACAAGGCTTCCGGAATTTCGGAAGGTGCAGCGGCGACCAAGATAGCATCATAGGGGGCATGTTCCGGCCATCCCCAACCCCCATCGCTGTGTTTGAAACCCACCGTTTTTAAATTGAGTTCCCAGAGCGTGTCTCTGGCTTTTTTAATCAGCGGCGCGATGCGCTCTACAGAATAAACCTGCTCGGCAAGTTGCGCCAGTATTGCGGTTTGGTATCCACAGCCGGTACCAATTTCCAGCACTGTCCCTAATCTACCTTTTTCCAACAGCAATTCGGTCATTTTGGCAACAATATACGGCTGAGAAATCGTTTGATTATGGCCGATGGGTAAGGCTGTGTCTTCATAAGCCCGACTTTCCAACGCTCCGTCAACAAAGATATGCCGCGGCGTTTCCGCCATTACCTTTAGCACTTGACTATTTCTGATCCCTTGCTCCCGAAGCCGGGAAATCATTCGCTCACGGGTGCGCCGTGAAGTCATGCCTATGCCTTGGAACCTACTGATCATACCGGTAACTCCAATGCCAGCCAATCTCGCAGACTCTCCAGACGTTCATAGCGGGTTAAATCTAGTTGCAAAGGGGTAACCGATACGTAACCGTTTCTTATTGCATCAAAATCCGTACCAGGGCCGGCATCCTGCTCGCTACCGGGCGGACCAACCCAATAAATTGCCTTACCTCTTGGGTCTGCCGACTGAATCACTGCCTCGGCTTTATGCCGCTGGCCTAGCCGGGTGGATTGGTAACCCTTTAATTCCGCAATCGGTAAATCAGGCACATTGACATTCAGCAAGGTATCTTCCGGCAAAGGATGTTGCTGGATTCTTTTTAACAACACTACAGCAACATGAGCAGCGGTATCAAAATACTTAGGATCACTGGCCGCGAGGGAAATCGCTACTGCCGGTAAGCCGAGAAAACGGCCTTCGGTCGCCGCCGCCACAGTGCCAGAATACAAGACATCATCCCCTAAATTCGCACCATGATTGATACCCGCAAACACCATATCCGGTTCCCGTTCTAATAAACCGGTAATAGCTAAATGCACGCAGTCAGTAGGCGTGCCATCAACCCGCACAAAACCATTGTCGCAGACAGTCGCACGTAAAGGCATATCCAGGGTAAGGGAATTACTGGCAGCACTACGGTTTTTATCAGGGGCAACCACCGATACCTCGGCAAAAAGGCGCAAAGCAGACGCCAAAGTGCTTAACCCTTGAGCCAAATAACCATCATCATTGCTAATCAGAATGTACATACTGCCATAAAACACTTTAAAATTGCGCCATAGTAGCAAAAAAACCGCAAATCCAGCAGCTTACGTGAAAAAAAACACCCACTCAACAGATGACGGCAATATGTTCCGCTCCGCTATCGGTAAAGTCCGCAGCGTTGATACCAATACGGTAGCCTTAAAACCGGACAAAAAACCCCGCCCCACCCCGGCTTTTAGGCCACTGGAGCGGGCTGATCCTTTGCAAAACCACGTCGTTGACTCTCTGGAAACTCTCTATCAAGAGGATAAAGTAGCCTTTATCGCGCCAGGCTTGCAGAAAAATGTACTAAAAAAATTGCGCAAAGGTCATTATGGTCTAGACGCTGATATCGACTTACATGGTCTCACCAGCCGAGAAGCTCAGCAGCAACTATTGGCTTTTTTGCATCATTGTGTCGAGGACGGCTGCCGCTGTGTGCATATTGTGCACGGTAAAGGCTACCATACACCGGAGAATCAACCGGTGCTAAAAAATGACATCAATCTGTGGTTACGCCAACACAAAGACATACTGGCTTTTTGTTCTGCGCCATCCCGGGCTGGCGGTGCTGGAGCCTTACTTGTATTATTGCGTTTATCCGATAAATTTGCTATTTCGGAGGATGATTTTTAAGCAAATTATACATTTTAAACCTAATTTTCGTAATACTGACGGCCCTCAGCACAAGCCAGTAACAAACAATTGTGTCTTTAGCTTGACAGGTTTCAGATGTTGCTCTAGTTTCATAGAGTGATCTCTATTAACCCAGTTTTCCAAAAGTCATAAAAAACCAGCTTCAGGCTCTTAGGTGCATTGCGTGGCCTAGAAAAGCCATTCATTAAGCTCCATAAGTTCGCTCATTTTTTAGTGTTTAGGGCTACTCTGCGAACATAGGGTCTTCTTGTAACAGTAACTATGAGTCTATTCAATTAATTTGAAACTTAAATGTAGGATTTCCAGCGATGCGCTTAAATGTGGGAATTGCCGGCCTTGGCCGGATCGGTCGAGGTGTATTACGCAGTAATATATCGCGCCCAGCGGCAAGCCGCTTTGATATTTGCGTGGTATGTGATGTCATGCCTATAGACCACGTCGCCTATCTTCTTGCCCATGACAGTACTTATGGCCGACCAACGTTCAGCGTGGACTATGTAGGTGACGATTTGCTTCTGGATGGAAAAAAAATCCGCTATGAGCGTGTTGATCGGCGACGGAGTTCTCCAGATGACGACAGCTTCGGCTTGCTAAGATCCTTTGAACTTGATGTACTATTCGACGCCACCGGCACTGCCTCCATCAACGACTTCCGCGGATTGTTGCAGTTCAATGTTGCAAAAAAAATTCTCTGCACTTGGAATGTGACTGGTTGTGATATAAGCCTGGTATTCGGAGTCAACCAACAGAACTACCAACCCGACTTACACAAGGTCATCTCGGCCAGCACCTGCACCGGCAACGCTATGATTCCAGTTTGTCATATTCTGGACAAACATATCGGCATTGATTACGGGCGCATCACGACTATTCATCCGGCACTCTCCGACCAACGCGTCCTGGACGGCTACCATGCCTCTTCGCAATTAGGCCGGTCATGCGCCACCTCCATTATTACCACCAAAACCAATGTCGGCAAATCAACCGAACTAGTATTACCCGCTTTGACTGGCAAACTGGAAGCGATGTCTTACCGGGTGCCAACTGATATTGTTTCGGTCATCGACTTTACAGCCGCGCTATCCCGTGACACCAGCAGGGAAGAAGTCGTCGATTTGTTTACCGGCTACGCTGAAAATTCCTTAGCCGGTATCATTCATTGCGAATATGGGATATGGGGACATCAAAAAGCCAGCATTGATTACTTGGCTACTCAGTATTCCGCCATTATTTTGATGCAGCATCTGACCCTCAATCACAACCGACACCTTGGCCTAGCTTTGATGCATGACAATGAATATGCCTATTGCCATCGGGTCTTGGATGTACTTGGAGTTATTGCGGACCACCAAGCTTAACAATTTTTTGCCGGATTTAAGCTGAAAATTACCTTGGCCTTAGCTTTTTGTTAACCATAATTCGAAAAGGGATTGAATTTTTCTCCGTTTTTCCATATCCTTTTGCACTTAGGTTTCTAACCCGGCTGTACAAACTTACAGGTAATGCACAGCTCTTTTTAATCACAATACGAGAATATAATAATGAAAAAATCATTCGGTTTATTAGCAGGTGCTGCATTACTGGCAATTAGCGCTCAAGTTGCAGCTAACGAATCAGAAGAAATCGGCGCAAAAATTTACGATCGCGCTTTTGGCCGTGGTTGCGGTACCTGCCATGATATCGCTTCCAACCCGCAATTAAAGGTCTTGATTAAAGGTGGCAAACTACCTTTAGAGCAATTCGCCACAGTTATAAAAAATGGTAAAAACGGTATGCCAAAAGCTGGCGATACCATCATGGAACTCGGTCCTGTTAAAAAAGCAGGCATTACTTTAGACCAAGCCATTGCCGATCTTTACGATTACTTGAAAAAATAATCGCAACTCTGTGTACAAAAAAGCCGCCAGCAGCAATGCGTGGCGGCTTTTTTTTGCGAAGTCCAAACTTGTTGGTAAACCTAAATTACGCAATAGGTGTAAGCTCTTACCTTTACTTTAAATTTTTCGTGGTTTTTTCCCAGAACAGCTTAAGCTAAAATACGGCTCGCTTTGTTAACCACGCATTCCACATCGAGGACAAAAAATGGCTGAATATAACAAGTACAAATGTAAAACCTGCGGACATATTTATGACGAAGAACTTGGCGACCCCAGACAAGGTGTTGCGCCGGGAACACGTTGGGCAGATGTGCCGGAAGACTGGGGTTGCCCTAAATGCGGCGCTGTAAAATCTATGTTTACTTTAATGCGCAGTTAGTTTTTACAATTGCTCAACTAAAAAGGGGCGCCAATAGCGCCCCTTTTTTATTTTAAGCAGTCTTAGCCACTTTGCTTTGGATAAAGCTAACAATATCCGCAAACGCCAGTTCCTGGCTTTCCTTATCCGTACGGCCTTGATATTCGACAGTGCCGCTGTCCAAACCTCTATCACCGATAACAATGCGGTGCGGAATGCCGATCAATTCCATATCCGAGAACATGAAGCCGGCGCGAACTTTTCTATCATCCAACAACACTTCAATGCCAGCTGCCCATAGCTCTTGATAGATTTTTTCCACAGTATCGCTCAAGCGATCCGATTTGTGCATATTCATCGGACACAACGCGACTTGAAACGGGGCTAGTTCGTTCGGCCAGATAATGCCGCGTTCGTCATGGCCTTGTTCGATAGCGGCGGCAACCACTCGGGAAATGCCGATACCATAACAACCCATGAGCATAATCTGATTTTTACCCCCTTCATTGATCACAGCTGCGCTCATGGCTTCGCTATATTTATTGCCTAACTGAAAAATATGCCCCACTTCTATGCCACGGGCAATAGTGATGCGGCCTTTACCGTCCGGGCTGGGATCGCCCTCTACCACCATACGCAAGTCGGCAACAAGTTCGGGTAAAGCTATATCGCGTTGCCAGTTGACGCCTTGATAGTGTTTGCCGTCTTGATTAGCGCCGCAGACAAAATCCGCCAGCAGTGTCACGCTACGGTCGGCAATCACCAACATTTTTAGACCGATCGGACCAATAGAGCCGGGTTTACAGCCGCAGGCGGCGAATATCTCGGTATCGGCGGCAAATTGCAAAGGCGATAGTACGCCGGCGATTTTTTCAGCTTTGATGGGATTCAGTTCGTGATCGCCGCGCAACAACAAAGCGACCAGGGTATTGTCCACACCTCTGACAATCAGCGTTTTTAAGCATTGCTGTGCGCTGACATTAAAAAAACTGCTGACTTCTTCGATAGTATGCTGATTTGGGGTGTCTACCAGCATCATGGTTTGGCTTGGCGCTGGGCGCTGACCGGTTGGCGGCAGGGCTTCGGCTTTCTCGACGTTAGCGGCATATTCGCTCTCCGTGGAAAAAGCGATGGCGTCTTCGCCGGAATCGGCCAGTACATGAAACTCGTGGGACACTGCGCCGCCTATGGATCCGGAATCGGCAATCACCGCACGGAACTTTAAGCCAAAACGGTTAAAAATATTGGAGTACGTCTGATACATCAAGTCGTAAGTTTGTTGCAGCGAAACCTGATCCAGGTGAAAGGAATAAGCGTCTTTCATCAAAAACTCTCTTGAGCGCATGATGCCGAAGCGTGGTCGGATTTCATCCCGAAATTTGGTCTGGATTTGGTAATAGGTAATTGGCAATTGCTTATAGCTTTTCAGTTCGTTACGCGCCAGATCGGTGATAATTTCTTCGTGGGTTGGCCCAAGGCAAAAATCACGTTCATGACGGTCTTTCAGCCGCGCCAGTTCCGGGCCATACTTTTCCCATCGCCCGGTTTCCTGCCAAAGTTCCGCCGGTTGCAGAGCCGGCATTAAAACTTCCAGCGCCCCGGCCTTATTCATTTCTTCACGGGTGATTTGTTCGACCTTACGTAATACCCGCAAGCCCAAGGGCAACCAGGTATAAATGCCGGCGGCAAGTTTACGGATCAAGCCGGCGCGGATCATCAGCTGATGGCTGGCGATTTCCGCATCGGCGGGGATTTCTTTAACAGTACTAAGTGAAAATTGAGAAGTGCGCATGGCAAGCCTGAGTGGTTTATCAAATTGGCTATTTTACCGATTTATCTGCTATTCGACGAATTGAAGCTCTCAAAAGTCAATAAAAGCAGCATTTTAAATTGATCTTGCCCAAAATTTTTGGCTCTGTATGAATTTTTGAAGGATAGTCTTGTAGCCGAAAAACGGACATGCTTACCCGCAAGAATTTTTGGAGCGATTAATACGATGAGATAGACTTGATTTAAGCGCGTTAATTAGACTAACTAATGCTATGATTGCGGCTAACTTCCACCCTAAACAGCGCTTATGTCCATCGCTAGCCTTGCCTTCCTGCTTGGCGTAGTTGTCGTCCAGCAATTTTCGCGCTTGCCCACCTTAGTCGAATCAGTATTACTGTTCGGCATCCTAGCGATATTGGTCTATAAAAAAACCTGGCCTCTGGCATTTTTCACTATCGGCTTACTCTGGGCCAGCCTGTTTGCCCAATGGCGTTTACTAAACCACTTACCGGCTAAGCACGAAAATACCGATATTACTGTAGAAGGTACTATCGCTAGCCTGCCGCAGCAGCAAAATAACCGCATCAGTTTTGACTTTGCCGTCAGCCAACCCGCCGACGACTTCCCGGCGAAAATCCGGCTGAACTGGTACAGCCCTAAGCAAACGCTTAAAGCCGGACAAGCTTGGCGTTTGAGCGTAAAACTTAAGCCGCCTAATGGCCGCATTAATCCGGGCGGCTTCGATTACGAAGCCTGGCAGTTTGCCAATCATATCGGCGCCAGCGGCTATGTCCGTAACAAGCCGCCGCCGGAACAAATAGATGCAAAGCCAAACCTAGCCAACTATTTCACCCTGTGGCGACAAGCCATCTCGGATCGCCTAGACACGGCTTTACCGAACGGCGAACAATTGGGCGTTATCAAAGCCTTAACGATAGGCAGTCAAAGCGGCATCACACAACAGCAATGGGATGTGTTTAGAAACACCGGCGCCACGCATCTGATCGTCATTTCCGGTTCACATATTAGTCTAATCGCCGGCATGGTTTATCTATTGGTCCGGCGCGGCTGGGCCTGGCTGGCTGTGCTCAGCTTGTCGCCGCAACGAGTGGCCGCCGTGACCGCCTGGCTGGCGGCGCTGTTCTATGCCGGACTGGCGGGTTACTCCATACCCACGCTACGGGCGATCATCATGCTGACCGTAGCGCTGGCGGCTATCGTTTGGCAACGCAACACCGCTCCTCTACACGTGTTGTTACTGGCATTGATGGCAGTGCTGATCTTCGATCCCTTCGCTGTACTGTCCGTGGGCTTTTGGCTGTCATTTATTGCGGTAGCCTTATTACTGTACGTTTCGGTTGGCCGGTTGGGACGCAGCAATTACTGGCAGGAAGCGACCACGGCGCAACTGGCTACCGCAGTCGGTTTATCCCCTTTGCTAATGGTACTTTTTCAGCAAGTCTCATTAATTTCACCGCTGAGCAACTGGCTAGCTGTGCCGATTATCGGCCTATTGGTCACACCCTTAGCATTGACGGCAATAGTACTATTATTTTTGGCCCCTCCGCTAGCCGGATTCTTGTTGCAATTAACCGATTTTATCCTGCAAGGTTTGTGGTGGTTACTGTTGGAAATGTCCAAATGGCCATTAGCAACTGTCTATTGCCAGCAACCGCCTTGGTACGCACTGTTGACAGCAGCGGTGGGTGTATTATTGCTTTTAGCCCCGCGTGGCCTCCCTGCCCGCTATTTAAGCGTATGCCTATTTCTTCCCTTGATTTTTGTGAAAAGCGAAAAGCCGGAACCGGGCACAGTTTGGCTAACTTTGCTGGATGTCGGCCAGGGCTTGTCGGCAGTCGTGCAAACCAGCGGCCATACGCTGGTATTCGATACCGGCGGCAAATTTTCGGAAAATTCCGATATGGGCGATGCGGTGGTCTTGCCGTTTTTACGCTGGCAAGGCATTGAACAGCTGGATACCTTAATGATCAGTCATAATGACAACGACCATAGCGGTGGGGCAGCATCGCTACTGGCCGAAATGCCGGTGGCAAGCATCAGCAGTAGCGCACCGGAATGGGCGGAACGGAACAACGGCAGCTATTGCCGAGCTGGAGAACAATGGCAATGGGATCAAGTGCAATTTACGCTGCTATCGCCACCGGAAACCGCTTTCACCAAGGAAAATAATAATTCCTGCGTACTGAAAATAGAAACCGAAAAACTTAGTTTTCTCCTGCCCGGCGATATTGAACAAAACGCCGAAAGCTGGCTGGTGCAGCAATACGGCGAACAACTCAAAAGCACGGTACTGATTGCCCCGCATCACGGCAGCAAGACTTCATCCAGTTTCGAATTTCTGCAACACGTCAACCCGGAGCTGGTGGCGATACCGGTCGGTTTTTTGAACCGTTTCGGCTTTCCGCATAAATCGGTGTTAGTTCGTTATCAACAACTGAATGCCCGCTGGTTAAGCAGTGCAGAGGCAGGGGCTATTAGTATCCATGCTGGTGCAGAGCAATTACAAGTAGAAACAGAGCGGGGAAAACATAAACATTATTGGCAGGCGGCTAGGGAAGCAAAGTAGTTAGCAATAAAGCTGGTAAACCAGGGTGGGAGTTGACAGATTTGAACGGCATAACTGTCAGCAGGATGGCGCAGGTTTTTAGACCGCTGGATGGTGATATTTTAGCTGTAAGGGTAGCGGTAGTTTTAGTTCGCTGGGGGAAAGTTGGTGAGGAAACTTTGCGTTGCGAAGAATGGGAGGTGGTGTTGCCGATGATTGAGTATTTGGCTCCCGGAAACGCTGCTTTGCCAGACTCCAACTTGCTTGTCCCTATAAACTGAGATATTTTTTGCTCATCCTGGTAAAAAATTACATAGGTCAGATTTTTTATATGTATTGCCAAGGTAATGCGGCATTACTTTGGCGTTAAATGTGCCAACTGTAATTATTCATTCCCCCTTCAACTGAATAGAGTTTTTGAATCATAAAATCGACCAGGAAACGATATTTTTCTGCATTAAAAAGGTTAAGAACAGCAGACTTGACAGCGCTAGCCACGACATCATAGAATGGATTAATATAAAAGAGCCAGCTAGGAGATTGAAACGGAGTTTTTGCTAGTCCGGCCTGCTTGCCAGTGTTGCTTCTTCAAGTCTTCAATTTGCAAACGACATTTTCAACATCCATCCTTTCTTAAAATGATTGGCTGTTGAGAAGTACCAGCTGCGTTACCAATGTAAGGATGGGATTTGTCATATTAGAAGAAGTGCTTAAAGTATCCAATCTAAACAGATTCATAATATGGTATTTCTAAGTGATATGCTAAGTGCCTCATATCAGTTGGATATGATAAAAAATGTTAATAAAGGAACAAATAATGCGAACTCTCATACACAAATTTAGAAAAAAGTCTTTTTGGTTTAGCTGTTTTTATTGGTTAGTAACTGATATCTTAGGTACATTGCGCTATAAGAAAGGCGATGTCGATTCGGTTTCCGGCTCGACACATAGTCAATTATCAATAGACAGATCATTAGCTTATATTGAAGAAGTTTTTAATGATTACAAATATTATTCTGGCATACAACGATTCAACGGTCGAATCGCTGAAGTTGGTCCGGGGGATAACTGCGGTGTTGGCTTGCTATTTCTTGCTGACGGCTGCGAATCTGTAGACCTAGTAGACCGTTTTTATTCCAAGCGAGATTCTCAACAACAAGCGATTATTTATCAATCCCTTATTAATCAACATCCAGAATGCTCCACAAAACTTGGCGCCTTTGACATTAATGATGAGACTTCATTTAAAGGATTGCAACGTTACTATGGGGAAACAGCGTCGGCTGAGCTGTTTTTCACGCAAAGCAATTATTACGATTTCATAGTTTCACGTGCGGTATTAGAGCATGTTTATGATCCTCGACTCGCCTTTGAAAGAATGGTTACTGCTTTAAAAAACGATGGTATGTTGTTACATAAAGTCGATCTACGTAACCATGGGATGTTTTCCGACCTGCATGAGCTGAGTTTTTTTGAAGTGCCGGATTGGTTATATCCTTGGCTATCAAAAGGTAGCGGTCGACCCAATAGAATCCTTATCAATACCTACCGTGAAATCTTGGCTAAAATTATTCCAAATTTTCAAATACTTATTACGCATCTTGCTGGTGTAGGCGAAATTATCCCCCATCTTCCCTATGAGCAAATTGATAGCGAGCAAAGAAACCAATCACTCGATTATGTTAAATCTGTTAGATCAAATTTTTCAAAATCGTTGAGCTCATTTTCTGATGAAGATTTATCAGTCTCTGGAATTTTTATTGTGGCGCACAAAAACTGTACATAATGGCGCTATAAATCTCTGAAAATTACGACACAAAGCATTTGTATGCTTTTCACAGATGAACAATTGCAACATTTTGCACGCCTTAATCCTGACCTATAACTATTAGCCCGCTAAAAGCATATCTGGAACATGATTATCGGCAACAAAATTCACATTCACGGCACTGTGCAAGGCGTAGGCATGCGGCCTACAATATGGCGGTTGGCTCAGGAGCACTGTCTGGTCGGCGAAGTATGGAACGATGAAAAGGGGGTCAGCATTCAAGCTTGGGGGTCGCCTGCAGCACTGGAAGAATTTATCCGCCAATTGCCTTTGCAGGCCCCGCCGTTGGCGAAGATCAGCGGAATCGACTGCTTACCGCTGGATGCGCCTCCACAAGTAAACACATTCAACATCATCGCCAGCCAAATCGGCTATGCCCAAACTGCTATTGCCGCCGATGCAGCAAGCTGCACCGCTTGTCTGGAGGAAATATTAGACCCAAGCAACCGTCGCTACCGCTACCCATTTACTAATTGCACCCACTGCGGACCTCGGCTGTCGATCATAAACAAAATACCTTACGATAGAAGCAACACTGCAATGGCGGTATTTATTCAATGCCCAACTTGCCAGGCCGAGTACGATAACCCAGCCGACCGACGCTTTCATGCCCAGGCTAATGCCTGTCCGGTTTGCGGACCCAAGCTTTGGCTGGAAGATCATACCGGAAAACAGCAAGAGCCAGGCTTGGACGCCATTGCTTTAAGCGCAGAATTGTTACGACAAGGCTATATACTGGCGATTAAAGGCATCGGCGGCTTTCATTTGGCTTGTGATGCAAGCAATGAGCTGACTGTCTCGACTTTAAGGAAACGCAAGCAACGCAATGCCAAACCTTTCGCAATTATGGGCCGTAATATCGCCATGCTCAGTAAATATGTCGAACTAAGTAGCTTAGAACAGCGACTTTTAGGTGATCCGGCTGCGCCTATAGTTATAGTTAAAAAGCAAGGTCAAGCACTAGCCAACGCCGTCGCGCCCGGGGAGAACAATCTGGGCTGCATGCTACCTTATACGCCCTTACACCACTGCCTGATGCTATCTGTGGACACACCTATCGTATTGACCTCCGGCAACTGCTGCGAAGAGCCCCAATGCATTACTAACGAGGATGCCCGAGAACGCCTAGCCGGGATTACCGACTATTGGTTGTTACATGATCGAGATATTGTGCATAGATTGGACGATTCGGTATTAAGAGTAATAGACGATCAGCCTCGCCTATTGCGTCGCGCACGCGGATTTTCACCGCAACCCTTGGACTTACCGGTCGGATTTAAAAGAATTCCACAAGTTTTAGCAATGGGCGGGGAATTAAAAAACACCTTCTGCCTCATTAAAGACAGCCAAGCAATTCTGTCACCACATATCGGGGATCTAGAAAATGCTCAGGTCCAAGCGAATTATCGGCATTTAGTAAATGAATACCAGAAATTATTCGATTTTCAGCCTGAACTAATCACCATTGACTTACACCCAAATTATCTTTCCAGCCAATACGGACGTGAGTTAGCTGCTAAGCAAGGACTGATATTAATGACTGCCCAGCATCATCATGCCCATGTTGCTGCTTGTATGGCAGAATACGGCTTGGCTATCGATAGTGGACCGGTACTGGGAATAGCCATGGATGGTTTGGGTTTAGGCGCCGACGGGCAATTATGGGGGGGAGAATTCTTTAAAGCCGACTATCGGCAATATGCGCGGCTTGCTACATTTGAACCATTGCCGTTATTGGGCGGAACACAAGCCATGCGCCAACCTTGGCGCAATACTTATTCCCACCTAAAACACTATTTCGACTGGCCGAGCTTAAGTAAGCAATACGCCAAACTGGATATAATCCATTTTCTGAACGCTCAACCGCTAGCCGTATTGGACGCAATGAATTTGCGACAAATCAATTCTCCTCTTAGCAGTTCTTGCGGACGGTGTTTCGATGCCTTTGCGGCTGCTCTAGGGATTTGCCGAGAAGCGATCAACTATGAGGGCCAAGCAGCAATTGGCCTGGAAAATCTGGCAGCCTCGAAATTTGCAGAACAACGCGGATTAGGGTACAGACATCAATACCATAATGAAAACGGCTTGCTTCAGGTAAGTTGGAAACCATTTTGGTTAGACCTACTCAACGACTTACAAAAACGGGTCAATCCAGCTGTTATTGCTGCACGGATACATCACGGCTTAGCGCAAACAATAATTGAGACTGCTTTACCTTTATCCGCACAAATCGGCAGTAATACAGTGATCTTAAGCGGCGGTGTATTTCAAAACCGTATATTACATGAAGAAGTGAGTCGGCAATTTCAGCTAGCCGGCAAAATCGTATATTCACCCAGCAAATTGCCTACTAATGATGGCGGCTTGGCTTTTGGACAAGCAGTTATTGCAGGTGCATGCTTTAGCGCACTCTTATAGCCGGCAAATTACCGAATCATATAGCGCGAGCATAGTTCGATAGTATATTTATTTTGCTAACTGTACAAGCAAAGGTCGCAAGCAATCGCCCATCTGTACAATAATTAAATTAAGCAAAGCAGCATACAAGAAAGCACTAAGATACTTTGCTAATTTTCGTTCAGTAATTTAAGCTATAATTAACCAAATATTTAACGCTGCCCCAACTATAATAATGCATCCGAATTTAATTGGATTAATTATTTTAGACCTAAAATACATGATAAGTTTAATAATTGACTTTACATATAATTTTAGATACAATTTACTAACGTTTTAATTATAATACCAAAACAATATCGACCAAGATTCCTATAAACGATTTTTAAAGCATTGGCTACATAACCTTAACTGTATCTACTATAAAAACACTCATTTAGAAAATCGAAAGAAATTTATGTAGACATTCAGTTGAACTTACTAAAATCCATTTAAATAACAAAACCATGAAAGCAAATATTCTTAAAGAGCACCTTGCTCAAGTTGTAAGTACCCTTGGAAATTTAGGTGTGTCAAATATTGAAGAAAAACGTGTATTGGATTTGGGTTGTGGAGCAGGTGAAACCGTAAAAAACCTTATAGACATAGGTATCGATGCATATGGTTGCGATATGACTGAAGGCGCAACCATGATGAAAGACACAGTTTTTCCAATCGGAGCGTTTAATGGCGAGGAAAAATTAAAAGTTATCTCGCAGTCACCTTACCGGTTACCGTTTGCAGACAACTTTTTTGATATCGTTATTTCCAACACGGTTTTTGAACATGTTCAGGATTATGATTTGACTTTATCAGAAATAAGCCGAATCTTAAAACCAAATGGTTGTTGTTTACATATTTTTCCACCACGCTGGTCACCCATTGAATTGCATGTATTGATGCCATTATGCGGAGTAATTCAGAACAAACTCTGGATTTCGCTTTGGGCGCAACTGGGAATTCGCAATCAATACCAGAAAGGGATGTCAGCAAAAGAAGTAACAAAATTAAATATGAATTATCTCTCCAGTTCAACAAATTATCTAAGCAGTAAAGAAATAGAGTGGAATTTCAGAAAGAACTTTTCCGAATTTATATTTTGCGAAAAAGAATTCCTAAAAACCAGATCTAAAAAAGCGCAATTTTTTTTACGCATACCATTTGGCGATCGTCTTTATCGCTCTCTTAAAATGCGAGTGGTGTTCGCTGCCAATCCTATAACACGTTGAATAAGCAACCTTTAATCAGCATCTACTGTTTTCAGCCACTCAAGGCAGTAGACGCATGAATTGTATAGTGCTTGAGCCACTAGAAATTTTTGTGCATGACAGCAAGAGGCTACTAAGCCATTGAATTTCCAGATACCTAGTAACCCCAGACAATACCGGCATAACAAAAAAAATCAGGTCATTCTGGTATAGATACTCGGATCCATCCTTAAGTTAATTGAAAACACACTCTGTTAGGAATTTTGTGCTGATAAAACATACTAAACTGAAATTATTTGAATAAAACATCATATGCTTTAAGCAGTTTAGGTACTTCATATTGCCATTCTAATTCAGTTTCCACACGCTTTCTACCAAACTTACCCATTTGCTCTCGACGAAGCGGATCATCCAATAACTCAATTATCTTATTTGCCAAATCAATGGGATCATTCTTTTTGGCATACAGAGATGAATCCATAGCTGAAAATCGGCCCTCAACTAAATCAAATTGAACGATGGGCTTACCAAGCGCCATATATTCCATGATTTTATTCATAGTAGACTTATCGTTCATTTCATTTGCAACATCCGGGTTTACACAAATATCTGCAGTATTAAGCATTTCCAGCAACTCTCGATCACCAACTCTGCCTGTAAAAGTAACATAATTTGCAACCCCTAAAGAAACTGACAAATCTTTCATTTCATTTAAAGAAGTACCACCACCAACAAGACCAAAATGCACGTCTTCTCGCTGCATATCAAAAACAATGTATTGAACAGCTTTTAATAATAAATCAATACCTTCTTGCTGCCCCATCACCCCAACATAACCCACCAAATACTTTCTTGATTTCTTTAAATCAGGCACAGGCGGTAAACTTACTAATCTCTCTAATACAGGACCGCTCCGAACAACAAACACTTTATCTAAATCCATTTTACCGCGAGTTATCGCAATATTTCTATAAGATTCATTGGTAGCTATTGAAACATCTGAAATCTTGAAAGTCAGGCGCTCAAATAAGACCATTAATTTCCAAAAGAAATCCCGGCGTCCAAATTTAGCTTCGTATAGCTCAGGATTTAGATCATGATGATCAAACATAAATTTGGTACCGAAAAAAAGTTTAAATGCTCCGCCGACAAGAAAAAGTAAATCCGGTGGATTACATGCATGTACCGCATTAAAACCTCTTTCTGAATAAACTTTAAAAGCTAATCTAAATGTATGAAAAATTGCTGCTGAATATTCAAATAAATAACCAATCGCGCCTTTTGCTTCGAGCGGCAGATCATACCTATAAATATGCACACCATCAACCAGCTCATAATATAACTCATACCCCTTACCAGTTGGACAAATGATTGAGACACCATACCCATGCTTAAAAAGCGTGGTAGCTTGACTCCATACACGACGATCAAAAGGTGAGGGTAAATTTTCAACAAGAATAAGAATATTCCGTCTTTCACCCGAGTTGTTATTGGCCATTGCCTTATAGAAAATAAGTTATTTTACAAAAACTCTTCACACACGTGCAGAGCACTACCAACATATCCCATCATACCGACTGGAACTTTTGTCCTTTACAATTCGAACAAGATCAACTAGCACCTGTCCAGGCTTCAATTTATCAAAGACCAATTTAAATTCAGCTGAATTATTACCAATAACGATGATTTCTGCGAATTCCAAAACCTCTTGTACACTCTCAACCATCAATCTAGATATATGTGGTATGTGATTTAGAATATAATCTCGATTAGCGCCTGTCAGCGCCGCCATACTCACATTTTGGTCAAACAGCTTAAGGTCATAACCTTTGCCGACCAAAGTTTCTATAACATCAACAATAGGCGATTCGCGTAAATCATCTGTACCAGCCTTAAATGCAAAACCCAAGATCCCAATCTTCCGCTTACCCTTAGTTACTATCATATTGATAGCCTTCTCAATTTGATAATGATTAGAAGGCATAATGGCATTTAATACCGGCAAATTTAGATCCAGCATTTTACCCTTATATGTTAAGGCGCGAACATCCTTCGGTAAACAAGAGCCACCAAAGGCAAAACCTGGTTTCATGTAATAAGAAGATAGATTCAGTTTAGTATCCTGACAAAAAATATCCATTACTTGATGTCCGTCAAGACCAAGCACTTTACAGATATTACCGATTTCATTGGCAAAAGCTACCTTCAATGCATGCCAATTATTGTCAGTGTATTTAACCATCTCAGCGGTTTCAATGTTTGTACGAATCAACGGGGCGTTCATATTCTTATACAACTCCACCAGAATATCACCCGCGTAAATATCCGATTCACCAATTACCGTCTTAGGTGGGTTATAGTAATCTGCAACTGCAGTACCTTCGCGCAAAAACTCCGGATTATTACAGACCCCAAAATCCACCCCGGATTTCTTACCGGAAACTGCCTCTAAAGAAGGAATCACCACATCACACATACTACCTGGTAGCATAGTTGAACGAGCAACCACCACATGAAAAGCATTTTTTTCTTTAAGAGCTAGACCAATAGCCTCACACACATGCCGTACATATGAAAGGTCAAGATTTCCATTTATTTGTGAAGGCGTACCAACGCAAATAAATGAAATATCAGAATTAAAAACCGCATCTGCAACATCATTAGTGGCACGTAGATTGCCCTTCTTTACTGCGTCGGCAATCATTTCGCTGACATTTTTCTCAATAATAGGAGCACATCCAGAATTGACAAGATTAACCTTGTTTTGATTGGTATCCACACCTATGACCTGATGTCCGTCGGCCGCCAAACATGCTGAAGAAACAGCGCCCACATAGCCTAGACCAAAGATACTGATCTTCATATCATCCTCACTCAAATTATGAATTAATTGATTAAAATCTTAGTTTCCAGAATGCAACCACCCTCTATATATCCGAATAATACAATTGTAGTAGTTTGTACCTTGCTATCAAATTGTCGAGAAATCCAACCCAGCGGCGGTGATTCTTCGCCTTTGGCTAAGCGCACAGAAAATCTATGGTCGTTAAAACAAAGTTTAATTTCTAAATTTTTTCTAACAATTTTTACGACATTGAACTGCAAAAAAACCTCAGCATCTTCATGACAATGCCAATGTATTTCAACATAATGTCTTTCCGTACATTCCAAAACGTCCTTTACGACAAGCTCACGTAGCTCTTTGAAAAATTTAATTTCACGCCTATGCAATACCGGATCATTCAAACGCAGGTAGCCATTATGACTGCCTACTAATCTATCAAATTCTTCGCCTGTTTCCCACGCTTCTAGACTTACCTTAGCATGTTTATTCCACATAAAATTGCCTGCGATGACGGACTGGTCTAAACCATCAACACAAACAGTATTATGCGCACTGGTTGAACGAAAATAGTCACGCCACATCTGCTGAGTATGATATGCATAAGTGCCTGGGTCAATAAACACCTCTAATCCGGCAACAGAGAGCGTTAAGGATAAAGCATCAGCATGGCCATGTGCTGCAATGGAAAGATACCCCAGCGGCGCGCAATCCGCAACAATCCGAACTTCCTCCAAGCAATCGAAATGACTCCCCAAGACATAATAGCCTCCCTGTGGAAACTCTCGACAAGTGCGCAGCACATCCGACGAAGCTATGTTTTCATATTCAGTAACAGCCGAATTTCCAAATAACCAACGACTCTTATCATCTAAACCGCCAGCCTTACGCTTAAAATCTCCACGACGAAATAATAATGCGCCAGTCGCCAATAACGACTTAAAAACATTAAAACCGGGCTCAGGACTAAAACGTACCATCACCGCATCATCCGAATCACCGAACATTGGCAGATTACTACCCACATCCAGCAGACTGAAAACAAATTCTAACATAGATTCTAACCGCGACCAATATTCGGCGGAAAATTCAAGCCCATTAGCCCTTCCGATCAGCCCGCAAAGAATCATCATGTCTGCAACTTCATGATGATACCAAATAGCTTGCTCACGATTTACACCATCTGCAAAATTTTGCTTAAGAGCTTCAGCCATAAAACCATTCTGAGCTAAACTTCGCCAATGAGTGGACTCCTTCCACAACGGCCAGGTGGTCGCAGCTACAAACAAACCCATGTATTCGCCCAACAAATGATTATTGGCCGAAGAATACCTAGAGAAATGATTGGCTATAAAATGACAATGTTGATAAATCATCTCTAACCATCTGCCTCTAAATGCCTGCCCTTCAACATCCTGAAACAGAGGCGAGGCCTCACCACCCAATAGATACCAAACAAACGTCCAATTGACCAATCGGACGGAATGCTCCAGCGAACTACTCCAATTGGGTCCTAATGGATATGGACATTGATCAAACCAGGACAACAAGAGCACTCGAATCCCCAAGGCATAACGCAACTCTCCTGTCAAATGATAAGCTTGAGAAAGTGTCACCATTTCCAAATGTCGATTGGGCTCCCATAAGTATTTAATATCACCAACTAACTTTTCATCTCGATAGTTAAGGGATTTGCCAAATTTCAAAGGCGCAACAGTCCCAGTCCGACAATCACGATTCCACTGCGGAGGAAATCCTAATTTAACGCCATGCAAGGCGAACACATCAAAAAATCCAGCCAGAATTTTTTCAGCTGCATCAATATAAAGAGTCCGATCAAATTCATACGACATAAAGTTGCACCATGCCACACTTTCAGCCTTGCCATTCGGTACAATGGCTACAGCTAGCCCAATGCCATATTTTTCAAACTTGACGCCTATGGACTGCCTAACCCGATAGTAAATTTCCGCAACGCCCATTGCCTGCAGTCGGTTAATCTTCCACAAGATCGAACTCACGAAATCCTCATATCGGTGTAAAGTTTTTCAATTTGCGGCAAAATAACTTCCGCAGAAAAAGTGGTTTCAATTTTCCGCCTTGCGGCAGCCCCCATACGTTCAGCAAGACCCGGCTCGCTTAATAAACGATCAATTCGATCGGCAATAGCGCCAACATCTCCAGGCTTGACTAAAAAACCTTCCACACCATCCGTGACTGCCTCAGGAATACCGCCTACAGGTGTAGAGATGATGGGCAAGCCATGGGCCATTGCCTCAAGTATACTCATAGGCAAGCCTTCATTATAAGAGGGCAAAATAAACAACTTTGCAGATGCAAAATAACTTTCCTTATCAGTACTTCCAATCCAACCAAGTAACTCAACATGTTCTGAAATACCGAGGCCAAAGGAACGGGAACGTATATTTTCAATCTCACCATCTCCAGCCATAAATAATTTTAAATGAAGATGCTTAGTTGCAAGCAATGCAATAGCGGAAAGTAAATCGTATGAACCCTTTCCATGCCCTAGCCGACCAAGAAATAAAATATTATCAGAATCTCTATACGGCAAAATATCAGAAAATTCAGGAGCCAAGACCGGATTATAAATAACTAAAATATTCTGATTAGAACTAATACTTTGTAACCACTTTTTCCAGAAAGGTGACAATACAATAATGCACCTAGCTCTCTTGAACACATAACGCACATAGCTTTTTCGCAAGGAACCACATTCCTTTTCATAAAATATTGCAAATTCACCACCATGCAGATGAAAAATAACTGGGATACGAAAAATAAAACATGGCATCAATAATAATGATTTTCTCCAAAAACTAACGCGGGATGCAACATGTGCATGCACTCCACCTAATTGTCCAGTAATCAATAGAAAAATAATTCTAATGAACGCATAAAAAAAAATCATCAACTTAGCTAAGCGGTTGCCATCGCAATGCGAAGCTATATATAAAATTGAAATACGCTCAAACAATCCAGATGCTATATAGACGTTAACAACAGAAGCAATACCACCCATAGTATCTAGGCGAGTACCCAGCATAATAATTGTTTTATTTTTCTTCATAAACTCAATTTCGTTGTATAATAAATATTAACATATTAAATAATATTTCATTTGCACTACATTACAAGAATTTTATATATTCCATTAACCTTACATGCAAGCAATTAGACTCAGCGTATGACAACAAAAGATCCAATGAAAACCAAACTGATATAGTCATAGCAGCAAAGCATCGCAGTCGAACATAGCTGTGAGCAGCGTAATTTTGACGGCGGGTTATTATCAAAAAGTAAAGTTAATTGCGCCAATTTTATCAGTTTATCAAGAATGACTTAGAATTTACCATAGAAATAGATAGCAGGAAACAGCCAACGCCAAATCCCTAAATGTATTAACGTTGATACAAATACTTTGTTTTGCCCATAAATGCCATAATAATAATCGTTAGTAATGCTATCAACTTTGCTAAAAACATTTTCAAGATCAGTATGAAGCTCTTTTAAAGTAAAACCAGCGTGTGCACCAAATTCATTTTTAAATTTACCGCTAAGCTTTGCTTTCCAATCAGCAATATTCCATTTTATCTTTTTATTTAAACTAGTATTTTTGCTACCTAAGTAACCAATAACTCTACTTCGATTTGGTGTGCCAATTAAAAACCCTCCACCTGGTTTAAGCACACGCTTCATTTCGTGGAGGGCTAATTTATATTCTGGAATATGCTCAAGCGCATGAAAAGAATAAACAAAGTCAAATGATTCATTCTGAAATTCCATTTTAGTCGCATCTCCCCTGCGCAAATCTGCAATTTTTGCTGCAAAAGAATCAAACTCCGCACCAATATCAATCCCAATTACTTGAGAACCAAGCTCTTCGGCAAGAATAGCAGCTTCAATACCAGAACCACAGCCAACAACCAAAATATTAGCTGGAACTGAAGCCGATCTTAAGCGAATTATTTCTGCAAGAGTTGCAGTCTTTATGTCAGCAAATGAGTTCATAACTAGTATATTTCCTGTACTTGAAAAATTAACAACGGATTAATAAGTATAAAATAAAGCGAATAACTATCTTATTCACAATAAAAGCATATACAGAAGCCGACAATAGACTTCACAAACAATCATATTACAAAATAATTATTTACTTTAATAATTTTGTTAAATGTTAAGAAAATAAATTCGCAAAATAATATCATGCTTGCAACAATCTCTAATAAAACAATACTAACAAATGAGTTTATACAAATAATTCTATGTAGTATAACTACTAACATCTAAATGTTGTATTAGCATTACATGCTTACCTCTCTTCGTCCTAGGTATGTCGGTAACTTCGAGAATTTCCGAAGTACATCCACCTTGTGTCTTTTCTTCTACAGCTTTTTTAATTCTTACCTTAGCATCTGCATTCAAAGGTTCTGTCGTAACAACTTTAATAATAAAATGACCCGCCACTTTTTGCTCGTATTGTATAGATTCAACCAATGCCAAATCTTCAAAATGAGCCGCACCCAAGGTGCATATAGAAACAAGGCGTCGATCGCGACACACGACAAACTCTTGCAAACGCCCTTCTATTCGCTCAACCGCCTTATACCCAGGTAATTCAGGATGATCCGGCATGTCGCTCCACATCGCCATATCTCCAGTACGATATCGAATGAAAGACATTACTCGATTATCAAAACTTGTACCAACAATTTCGCCTAATACATTGGGCCGTGTAATAGAATGACCCTGTTCATCAACCAATTCGACATAACCGTATTGTGGCCAGAAAAAATAGCGCTCGTCATTCGGCATGGAGGCAGCCATCAATACGCGCTCAGAATGCCCATAATGAATTAAGACAGGACATGAAAACACCTTTCGAAACAACTCCATCTGGTAACTATAAACATTTTCTGAATACAAAAACACACCCTTAATCCGCTCAGAAATAGACTTTTCAGGATGCTTATCTAACCAACGAGCTAATGGATACAGCGCTGAAGGAAATGCTTGAATATAAGTAGGTCCCATTTTATATAAAATCTGTATATATTCAGACATAAATTCAGGAATAAGATGGTCTGAGCTCAAAATCAATTGCCGTTTAATCGGCTCGAACATCCATAAACGGGCGCCTGGTTTCTCCGCGCCGGGTATCGTGCGACCGCGTAATGAAAGCACAACATCTTTATCCGTCAAACCCGCTCTTGCATGGAAATCATCCATAAATGCATATTCGCGAGCACGAGTGACACCTTTTTGTAAAAAAAACATCATAGGCTCAGCAGTAGATCCTCCAGTATAAGTTTTTAATCGATCACTTTCCGGCATTACATGGGATAAATATCGATTTAAGTCCAATTTTATTTCAGCCTTGCTCAGCAAAGGCATGCTCGCCAAAACAATTTCAGGAAAGCGCAGACATTCTGCAGGATCAGCCAATCCCTGGTAAGCGGGTACATTTTCAACCGCCCAACACAATGTTTCCCCAAGACGATGCTTTGCATAATTAGTAATTGTTAGTTCATCATGGACAGCCATCATCTGCTGATATTTTAAATATTTAGCACCTCTGCGCCATGAAACTGGTATGGTTGAATACAAACCACCTACAATGGTTTTCACAAACTGAGGTGATGCTACGTACCCAGCCAACATATGATAAAAGTAATCTTCTAACATAATAAATATACCACTCAATCAAAAGATGCAAAAAGATAGCTGTGTCAGCTTAAACAAAATATTTTTTTATATTCCGACTTTTTATATCTATCGGAATTAAGTTTCAAGCCTTTTAAAAACTTACTGCTAAAATCACATTCATTAATACCGTACTTATTTCTGTATAACATACATTAAGTTAGAATGCTTTGAACTTATCCGACCAAAAGACACAGCATCAACTAAAAGCTTAAAATAATGAATCATGTTCTTAATAATACCCTTACCCTGCCTGATATACCCATCGCCATACTCATCTAATACTGCAATATCATTTCTATTGCAAAAATCTCGCATACCACTTCTTGTAATTACAGCAGTATATTGCACAGGATATGGCGGAAACCCAGGCTTACCAGCATTTTTCATACCAAATATATATTTATAATAAAATACATGAAACCAATGTGGAGAAAAATGAGTTACAAAACCATGCACTGAATGTTTATCAGGAACTTTAATAATGACAATACCTCCAGGTTTTAGCCAAGAAACAAAGTTTTTAATGACCTGCTCTGCCTCTCTTATGTGTTCCAGTACATATGAACAATAGATAATGTCATAGTAATTTTTACTTAATTCAACACTATACAGGTCTCCGACAATAATTTCGTGTAAATCATTCTTCTGATTGCGCCTAATTTCCAATGCATTTTGATCCAAATCAACCCCAGTTAAGCAGTATTGAATACCATCAAGATTTATATCCCATTTTTGTCCACAACCTGCTTCAAGAATTTGTAAAGGTACGCCATCAACAGCTTTACTTCTAAAGTACGACTCAAGGATTTGGTATTCATGCTCCCTGCTATTAGTTAGTCTTAACACTGTATAATCTTTCATAATATTCCTTCTTATATCTTAAAATAATTTAGATAAAAATAATTTAATATATTCAAGTACTTAAAAAATTTATTGTGATTTCACATATCTAATAAAATACAAGTAACCGATTAAAATAATCACTGTAGCCAGTACTAGAATCGTCATTTTCAATATTTAAAAAGTCTCATTTAACAAGAATTAGACCTGATTTTGGAGCTAGTGAAACAGAACCTACTACTGCTTTACCATTATTAGTTATTGGATCTTGCGATCCAAGTATTCTTTGGTAACCTGGACTTACTGGCACAATTATGGATTGAGACGTAGGGTTAACTAACGCCAGTCCATTCGTAAATCGACGCATATGTACTCCCTGGTAGACTTGTACTTGTTGCGGCGTATCAACTGCCAAACCTAAATTGACATTATATTCATCAAACCAGGGCACACTGGCATAACCTACATTATTATCAGTAAAGGAAAAGAATCCATTATCCATTAAACATGAAGCAAAAGCATAGCGGAAAAATTGATAATCATTTGTATCCCCCCAAACATTAAAACCAACAAGTTTTGGTGCTAATAAGTTTGGAAATATTGATTGATATTGTAACATCATATAATCCCAACCATCAACGGTTTCATATGACCATGACTTGCCCATTAACCCTTCAAGAAAGGCGGCATTAAGTTTATTTGTATATTCAGGGTAATTCAAGTCATTATCGGAGTTACCCAACATCAAGACATTAGGCGCCAATTTTTTAGATACAGCCCACTCACTAGCCGCACCTGCCCGCACAGCTTGTTGTATAACTGGATCTGTATTACTATAATTATTTCCATCCAGCTTCCAATCAGCTGCTGCAATACGAGGATTTGTCACGACGTTATCAAAATACCAAATATCAAACTCGGGAACGGGTTGAAAATAAAGGCTATAATCCTGCCCTGCAAGCCATTGCGGATATCGTAATCCATTAGAATCAGGGTTAGTCCAACTAGTATAATTTACCATCCACGTATTATAAATAGATGTCCATTGTACCTGATTTCCATTGGCATCTCTAAGCCACCAATTTTCCTCATCCAATTTTTCACTTTTATAACTCCAAGCTGCATATTCTGGTAAATTATTATAAGCCTCCGTAAGGTTAGTATATTGACCTATTAAAATATTTGGATTTATTTCCTTAATTGCACGCACAGCGTCGCGTATAGGCTCGTTAGAATTTATTTTATTCCAACCAGGATAAAAACCCAGTATCACCACATCTAACTCAGCCAAAGCGGACTGATAAGATGCTAGTTGGTATGAATCATCCGCTATATTCATCCCCATAAGCCGCGGAAAATCATTCTGCTGAATTATCGCAACTCGGCTACTTAATGTTGTCGGCCCTAATGTAGTCTGAGCCGTCACAACTGCGGAGTAGCTAATTCCATAAAGGCACAAACCCAGGCTCAATAACCATAAACAACTCAAAATTATTTTATTCATTATTAATCACTTTATATTGTATTTACACAGAATATTATTAAAAAGCTTGATTTTATTTGATAAGTATAAGACCAGATTTTGGGCCAAGCGAAAAACCGTTGATTACTGTTTGACCATTATTAACCAAAGGATCTTGCGACCCAAGAATTCTTTTATAACCTGGGCTTACTGGCACATTTATGGATTGAGTTGTCGGATTAACCAACGCCAATCCATTTTCAAAACGGCGTATATGCACACCATTGTAAACTTGTACTTGTTGCGGGGAATCCAATGCCATACCTAAGTTAACATTATATTCATCAAACCAAGGCACACTTGCATAACCTACGTTTGTATCAGTATAAGAAAAGAAACCGTTATCCATTAAACATGAAGCAAAAGCATATCGGAAAAATCGATAATCATTTACATTTCCCCATACATTAAAGCCAACAAGTTTTGGCGCTAATAAGTTTTGAAAAATTGTTTGATATTGCAACATCATTGCATCCCAACCAGCCCAAGTTTCCATTGACCAGGATTTGCCCATCAGTCCTTCAAGAAAAGCTGCATTAAGTTTATTTGTATATTCAGGGTAACTTAAGTTGTTATCGGCATTTCCTAGCATAATAACATTAGGCGCTAATTGTTTCGCAGCAGACCATTCACTTGCATTACCTTCCCGTACAGCTTGTTGAATAACAGGGTCTGTATTGCTATAATTTTGCCCATCAAGTTTCCAATCAGCAAATGGGATACGAGGGTCGCTGACAACACCATCAAAATACCAAATATCAAACTCAGGCACTGGTTGAAAATAGAGATTGTAATCTTGGCCTGCAAGCCATTGAGGATAACGTAAACCATTGGTATCACTTTTTGTCCAACTCGTATAATTGATTATCCAGGTATCAAAAATGGGAGTCCATTGCACCTGATTGCCACTGGCATTCCTAAGCCACCAATTTTCTAGATCAATTTTCTTACTTTTGTAATTGTACATTAGATATCTCGGGACATCATTCTGTGTCTCACCTAACATAGTATATTGGCCAATTAAAATATTTGGATTGATTGCTTTAATTGCACGAACCGCATCCCGAATAGGCTCATTAGTTTTTAATTTTTTCCAACCGGGGTAGAACCCCAATATAACCACGTCCAGCTTAGCTAAAGATGATTGATATGTTGACAAATGATAATTATCATTGGCTATATTCATTCCTAGCAACCTAGGAAAGCCTTTATTCAAGACAACTGCTGTACTACTAGTTAGTGTTTGATTTGTGACAACTGCTTTACAACTCATACCATAAAGACACATTCCAACACCTAAAAACCATATGCAATAAAATTTAACCTTTTTCATTATTAGGACCTTTTTTAGTATCTAATGATTTTATTTAAACTTAACTACTCCATACTTACTTTAAAACACTAAAATTTTAAATTTTCATACCTCATTTTTAATATTAGCTAATGGATTTATAGCTCAATACGACTTGTAACTCAAATGTGAGTACTTTAATTGATATGGACTTTCTTTAATGTCTACATTTTTTTGCAATTTTTGCCCTGTATTTCGCATATACGGCAAAGACAAGCCAATAGCAAGCCATAATATAGACAACTCTGATTCAGAAATATAATTTCCATTAGACCAGCCTGCAACAAACACACCTAATAATGTGATACGAGAACCATGAGCTAGTGCAGCAAAAATTGGCGGCGTTTTTTGGGAATATGCAACCCATTTTAATTCTTTTAATAAATATCGGCAAAATAAAAACATAGATACTAAACCAGCAATGCCCATATCCAATAATATCCTTAAATATAGATTATGCGGATGATTAACAGATAGCCCATTTTTCACCATATCAGACCAAGCTGTAGAACCCACTCCAGACCCCCAAATTGGGCTTTTGAAAAACTCTGGAATTACTTGCATCCATAACCAAACACGTCCTGCCGTTAACTCATCCTGCGAACCTTCAGCGCCACCGGCAAGCGTTGAAGTACTACTGGACCCGGTTGTAATTCGCTCAATTATAGCTTCGGGCGCTATAGCAGTGATTGCTATTAAAATAATTAATATTAAAATTAAATACCTTACCTGTTTTTGCATAAAAACGAAGCGAACAATACCAATAACTGCAACCACATATCCACCTCTAGAAAAAGTTAGCATCAAGGCTATCCCAACTGTGATTAAAATAATTCCGGTAAAAATTCGACCTACGATGCTTTCAATAGCCGGATATGTAAACAGTATCAAGCTAAAACTGGTTCCGAGTAAAAAGCCGAATTCGTTTGCATGCATACCCAAAGCGCTTAATAATGCTCGAGAGCGTGGACTGGCAAGTAATTTTAAATCAAATCCATTTGCCATTACAAAATATAAAATAGATAATGAAGCAAGCAAAGCAGCAAAAAACATTGGGCATAAAAATAAACCTGGTTTTTTGCTATTAAGCGCTGCGGTCCCTAACATCCAGGCAATCAATACAATAAATAATGGTTTAATAACTAAACCACCAAGATAAGTTTTTGGAGTTGTATAAACAATGCCTATAAGATCAAGCCTTGTTTGCGGCACCTCGTGTAAATATAGTAATCCATGTAACCCAGCAATGCCTATCGGTACCAGATAAGCCCACCAAAAAACTTTTGGAAATGGTGCATAAATAAAATCTTTCGTCTTACCTATTAACATCGAGATTAAACTTGCCGTGGTTAGATAATTAACTATATTAAATCCGGTAAAACTTGGTAAAAATGGGGTATGCTGAAATGGAATGATAATAACTAAAACAACCACGCCGATCCGATATTCTCTAAATATAAATAATATTGCCACAATTGGGGCAAATATGAGCAAAGCCAGCACACCATCAAACATTGCTATAACTATCCCAAATACCATAGCCAGCAAGAGATAAAACAACATAAACATTAACGGTGCCGTCTCATTTTTGGCGACCATAGATCTCATTTATTTTCTCCATAATCCGAATGCAGCTAATATCAATCCTCCGCCCCATGCGCAGGTATAAGCTAACGTCGCAGCCTCCGTACCTAACTCCGGTATCCAAAAGTAGGTTAAACCGACCCAAACTCCAGTTATACTTATCTCTATAAAGACATACCAAACTGATCGCATTTGTATGGAAAGCGCCATTCTGACTGGATACCCTGCCATTTTTAACACATCCCCAAGTAACTGATAAGGCATTAATTCCCTAACCGAATAAAATTTTGGTGTAAAAACTGTTGCAATTACCCAGTCTCTGAATATATAGAGTGTCACTGCGGCAATGCATGTCAAAGTTGCAAGCTTAATTGCTGTAAATGCAACTTCCCGGCAAAAAGCACCCCTATGTGTTATTTCCGACAAATGCGGCATTAAATATAGCGACACGGTAGTCAATAGTACCTGTGTATACATATCTGACATTCGAATACTTGCTTGCCAATATCCGGCTGCATCGGTTCCTAATTGATTTGCAAGTGCATCGCGCACTAATAACGGCGCCAACGGAACAGCAATTGAATGAATTAACAACATAGGATAAAAAGCTATCAAATTCCGCGCTAAGTCACCCTCCCATCTGCCTGAAAAATCTGCAAATTTTAATTCACTTGAACGACACACTATTATCGTAGAACAAATGAATATACTTGCATAAGATAATATAGTTCCAATTACCCCCCCCCAAATACCATAGTAGTAGCTTAATGGTATGAAAATCATCGCACCAAGCAATGTTGACGATATACCAAGCATCCCTAAAGCCGGGAGTTGTTTTAGTCCATTCAACGCACCGGTCAGAATGTCACTTACCAAAATATATGGTAAACATATTCCAACAAGTAAAATCACTGGCCAAAAATCGCTATTTCCTAAGAGCCGGCTTGAAATCTGTTCTGAGAAAATGCTGAGCGCCAATCCTGCCAGTATTCCGATTATAAGAACCAATCTTAGTGCGGTAGTCCAGAGTGGTATTAATTTTTGTCTATCACCTTTTGCTTCCGCAGTTTTCTTTACTACACCGGTTTGAATCGCACACCCGATTCCTCCTTGTATTAATGTTATGAAATTACCCAGTTGTCCAACTAAAGCGAGACCTGAAGGCCCTAAGTAAACCGTTGTAACTTTGATGCTGATAAAACTCAAACACATTCGGAAGACTGTTTGCCCGCCCCCCCAGATTAAGGCTTTTTTTAATGCCATATTAATTATAGGAACAAAAGCTTTGTATTTTCATGCTAATCAAAAATAGTAAAGTTGCATATAGTATGCATTATTGAGGCATAAAACATCTATTAAACATATGTAAAGTTGTAAAATATATAGTCATAGAAATATTAACTCGTATCCTATTTTCAACTGAATATTTATTCTATTCTATTTCTTTTCTGTTCTTAAACACATACTCATTACAGGCGATACCTCCTGCATAAGTCAATAATTTTTCTAAACAATAACCATGCTCTTTGAAGAAATAAAATATTTGTTCAGGCTTTGCCACTTCAAATGGATAACCCCCCACCCAATCAATAAGGTCATGCCAACGACTCATCCCTCTCATACTTATTTCAGAATACTGGGTCCAACCTCGCAAATACGTCGCTGGTTGAAACTTAATTAAACACCAAGATATTTGTGGTATTTCACGAATACCCATAATAAATACTGCATAAGGAAGCTTTAGAAAACGCGGCAACTGGTTATAAATTTTCTTTATTTTCAACCAACGCCTACTCCATGTGCCTTGATCATTATAAATAGCAATATAAAATAATCCGCCTTGATTGCAGGCAAGTGTTGCATTCTCTATGGCTTGCCACATTTCACCTGTATGATGTAACACCCCCCAAGAATAGACAATGTCAAATTTTCCTAGTGAACGAATATATTCTTCATCTAATATTGAACCTTCTTCTATCAACCAATTATTATCGTTCGGATAAAAGCTTTCTTTTAAAAACCGAGTGGCGGCTACAGAATTTGGATCATAATCAAATGAATGTACTTTTGCTCCTAAGCGATGTGCAGCAAGACTAAATAACCCACTTCCAGAACCAATGTCTAAAAATGACTTTCCTTTTAAGTCGCTCATTTGCAACATATTAAGTAACGACTGTGACGCTCTATTAATGCGTTCTTCATCTAAATATTTAAGAAAATCACGCCAATTTTCGCCAAAACCAAAACGTTCGCCTTTTGCGATCTCTGATTCATGTCTACTCATAAATAATTCCATTACCTTTCTTTTTCATACATTAAAGTTGTAATCAGTTCTTCATATTGGGTAATTACACAGTCTACAGAATGATGCTTTTCAAAATATTGACGACAACGTGCACTTTCTTGACGCCAGAACTCCTCATCAGAAACTAAGTGCTCAACCATGTCTTGCATTTGCGACAGACTATTTGCAATAACACCTATTGAACCCGATTCGTCATATGCACCGCAATCGACAAATGAAACTGTTGGAACGCCTCGCGCCCAAGATTGAAGAAAAGTATTTGGAAAACCTTCATAGTCAGAGGTGTTTACAAACACTTTTGCCTGGGCAATATATTTATCGGCTTCAGCTAATGGCAGAAACCCCTTGAAATCAAGATTAACGCACTTGCCGGCATTTGCTTCGATTCTACTATATAGGGCCTGTCCCTGAGCTCCGACATCAGCACCTCCTATCATTTGGAAGCCTATATGCGGAAATTTTTGCGCCAATTCAAGAAAAAGCTCAGGACGTTTCCACTGTCGGAGTACACCGACCCACACCACAAGGCGACTATCTGCTTTTTCATATTGATGACTTACTTCAAAACAACTCTGTATATAAGTTGCTGGACGGCCATAATTTTTTACACAGAGCTTGTCTTGTAAAACATTTTGCACGACAATTTTATCAGCGCAATGTAAACCATGTTGAAACAGATAATAAGCCCGCCACGCCATACTATAAGGAAACAACGACCAAGCCTTCTCTTTGTCAAGATCCAAATTATGGGCAGCAGAATATATAAAACGACGTTTATATAAGCGACAAAACTGCCCTACAAGTCCTGTCAGCCAACCAGCTCCACGTTGATAATAAATCTCTGCATCAGCATTTTTTAACGCCTGCCAAAATAGGGTCATTCCTGGATGAAAGAATCGAATGAATGGCAACCCATTCTTTGAGGATTTAATCTTTAAAACACGAATACCTGCTATTGACATCTCATCAGGCTGACCGTAATCATTAACTACCACAGAAACTGAATAACCACGTGCTAATAAGCCCCGAGCAATAAAATTCTGTTGAACTTCAGCCCCCCCCACTGCCTTGGTGGCATAATCATCTGCAAGTACCGGAAATAAATGTGGAGCAACAAAACAAATACTCGGTTTTCTACTTGATTCCGTTGTAAACATATCACATTCCAGTTATATATAGGTCATTAAACAATTCTGAATAATTTTTACAGTTTGTATAATATTATTTTATTCATTAAGATTCTAAATCAAGAGAATCTGAAGTTTGACCAACACTATCCAAAAGCATTTGTTCGTACTGTTGAATCATAACTTGCTGTGAATACAATTTCTTAACTTTTCTACGTCCCGCAAGGCCCATTTCGATTGAAACATTTTTTTTAGACACTGACTTCAATGCGTTAGTCAGCGCAGTAATATTACCCCTTTCATACAAAAAACCATTGCTACCATGATCAATTTGTTCTGCAGCGCCGCCTATATTACTTGCCACTACCGTTCTATTCATTGCCATAGCTTCTAACACTGCCAATGAAAAAGTTTCAACAGAAGAAGACGTAATAGCAAAGACATCACATACCGCAAGGTAAAGTCGTACATCATTCTGGTAACCGGTTATAACAACATCAGCAGTAAGCTCTAATTTTAAAATAATTGATTCAATCACAGCACGCTCGGGACCATCACCAATAATTAATAGCTTAACTGGTAACCCATCTAACTTAAGGTTTTTGATCGCTTCTAATAATTCTACGTGATTTTTCTCCGGTCGCAAAGCAGCACAAATCCCGACCACAAAATCGTTTTTATGGAAAGAATAGTTCAATCTAAGCTCTGATTTTTCTAGATCACTGTATCTGTCACAAAAATGTAATGTATCTATACCATTATATATATGCATACCCAAATCTGCACGCAATCCTTTAGTTTCCCAATATTGTCGCTGGTTTTTACAGACATAAACTATACGATCGGACCAATTAAAGAAATAGCGATATAACTTTTGTATTCGTTTAGTTTTGACATCAGGGAGTTCCGTTGTATGGTAAACCTCAATAATGCGTGCACAACTGCTGGTAATCCAATTCGCTAAATGACCATATAGCAGTGGATAACTGTTTACGCAGACAATCACATCTGGCTGAAATGTTTTTACGCAACGTGACAAGCGAAACAAACCACTGAGAGTCCAGCCTTTTTTAAAATCACCACACCAAAGCAGATCAATCTTCTGTGTATTTAACTCAGGCAATAGCCTTTCTTCTCGCTTTAAATAGATCAACCCAACACGGAAACGATCCCGATTTAACTTATTTACTAATGTAATTGTTTGAATTTCAGCCCCACCAAAATGCAGAGTACTCAAAACAAACAATACCGATAACGGCTTAATTTGACTTGGCATTGAATGCTCCTAGATAACGTATAGCCACACTTCTCCAAACCGTAGGCAATGAAACTCTGATTAACTTCATGTTACCTGCGTTATTGATTACATTACCGGACACATGTACCAGAAAATAAATACAAAGTATCAATATGATTACCAAACTTCCAACTAACCTATTCTGTCAGTATATCACATTTATTTTTATTTAAATCATAAAATATTTCTGTGTATTTATTAATTACACCTTCTATAGAGTGTTCTTCGGCATAATATTGCATACTGCGCCGACCGACTTCCTCCCATGATTCATTGTCATTCATCAGATAATCAACAAGTTGCACCATATCTTCTAAAGAATTTACACGATTGATAACTGGCCTTCCTTCCAACACTGATCCTGTATCTATAAAGCTTACCGTTGGAATGCCCCTAGCCCATGATTGTAGAAATGTATTAGGGAAGCCTTCATATTCAGAAGTGTTAACGAACAAGCGCGCACCATCAAATTGTTCTTCAATTTCGGCGTGCGGTACAAATCCAATAAACTCCAGATTATGCAAAGCTGCGGCCTCCTGCTTAAGTTCCTCAAAGTTAAGATCTCCAGCAGATCCGCCGACCATCCTAAACTGATATTGTGGTAAACATTTAGCTAGCTTAATAAACAAATCAGGGCGCTTCCATTTACGCAGAGTAGATACCCACAGAACATAGCCATTTTTGTTGATAGTGGCATTGACTGGTAGGCTGTAACAATTTTTCATCAATACCGCCTTTTTTCCGTGTAAATTCCAGTAACTATCTAATTGTGTCGGATTTTGAACGAACACTAAGTGCGCTTTTCTAAGACCCCAAGCATAAATTTTCTTTCCACGCTGGTATTTGATGAGGGGAAGCGCAAGATCAAAATCTGCGTCATGAGCGGCCGCATAGATAAATTTACGTCCAAACATATGACAAAATAATGCGGTATAGCCTGTATGTACGCCGGCTGCTCTCTGATAGTACATATCCGCATTTGCTCGCCGCATAGCCCACCAAACAGATGTAAAACGTGGATGGATAAATCGTAAGAAGGGAAGCCCACCATTTGGTCTATGTGCTTTCAGAACAAGTACACCATCAACTACCACACCATCTGCTTGGCCATAATCCATACATATCATCGTGACCTTATAACCTTGCTTAACAAAGTTTCGAGCTAATATACATTGCTGTACTTCTGCGCCGCCAACGCTATGAATGTTACGATCTCCGGAAAGTACTGGCCAAGCGGAAAGCGCTACAAAACATAAACTAGGCTTACTATTTTTCATAATTTATTAGTCCAATTATATCCAGCGCTGATACCACATCTGAAATGCCAATAAGCTCCAAACCCTATTAACAGCGTAAACATCTCCGCATTGAAATGCACGCACAGTCCGCTCAACCATATCAGGCTCAAGTACACCCTGTGACTGAATCAGAGTTGGATTTAAATAGACTTCAAGCAAATAATTCAGGTCACCACGCAACCACTCTAGCAATGGTATGCCGAAACCCATCTTTGGTCTGTCTATCATTTCTTGAGGAACGTATTTGTAAAGAATTTTACGTAGAATATGTTTATTTCCAAGCGCACCTCGTCGCAAGTTAAGTGGCAAGTTAAATGCAAATTCAACAATGCGATGATCGATCAAGGGCTCGCGCCCTTCGATACTCATCGCCATAGTTGCACGATCAACTTTGGTAAGAATATCTCCTGGCAAATAATTATGTAGATCCCACAAACACATTTTCTCTGCGAATACCCCTGGATAAACATCCGCAAGTTCTCGTAATCGTTCTTGCCCACCACAAAGACGAACTAAATTTCGGCCTCTCCAGAATGAAAAAGCTTGTTCATACATCCCACCCGATGTTTTTGCAGCAAGAAAATCATGGATTCGTCCGGCGCGCCAAGTAAGTTTTGTTCGTAGAATGTTCCGCATTGATTCAGGCAAGGGAGAAAGGCTAATCCACTCATCAATACTCTCAAAATCAAGCACGCGCCCACCTAAGGTTATTGCTGATTTCAATGAACTTGGGATGCGTTCTCGCTTAGCTATGTGACTTAATATTCCTGTGTAAATGTTATAACCGCTAAACAGTTCATCTCCACCATCTGCTGATAACACCACTTTAACCTGTTGACTTGCGAGCTTGGAAACTAAATAGGTCGGAATTCCTGAAGCATCAGCAAATGGTTCATCGTAGATTTCTCCCCATCTAGGCAAAATAGCCTTAGCTTCCGATGTTTCCAGAATCTGTTCGGTATGTTTTGTTCCCAAATATTCCGCAACTCTTTGAGCATGTGGAGCTTCATTGTATTTTTCTTCCTTGAAGCCGATTGTGAACGTATGCACTTGCTCCCCTAAGTGACGTTGAAGAATGGCGGTTACCAAAGAGGAATCGACCCCCCCGGAAAGAAACACTCCAACCGGCACATCAGAAACCATGCGTAACTTGAAAGCATCCACCATCAAAGCTTCAAGTTGCGCAGTCAATTCCTCTTCATCTCCTTGCAAAGGCGTATGCAATTTGTCCAGTATGGACCAGTAAGACTCTACAGTCGGCTCAGCCACCAAATCCCATACCAGCATATATGCTGGGGGGAGTTTATAAACATTGTTATATATGCTGCGCGGAGCATTAATATAACCGAAACGAAAAAAGTCAGACAATGCATCCCGATTTATCTCCGGGCGCCATGCTTTAAATGCCCGTAAGGCTTTCAGCTCCGAACCAAACCACAATGTATTACCATCCCAACCGTAATATAACGGCTTGACCCCTAATCGATCTCTAATCAGTATCAACTTTTGCTCTTGTTGATCCCATAAGGCTATAGCAAACATACCTATGAATCGGGAAGTGGCCGATAAGCCCCACTCTTCATAGGCCGCGATAATTACTTCACTATCACCGCTCCCACGAAAGATATGGCCTAATCCGCTTAATTCATTCCGAATGTCACGGAAATTATATACTTCACCGTTAAATACCATAACATAACGACCGGTTCTACTTAACATCGGTTGATGACCGTGTTCAGATAAATCCAAGATAGATAAACGAGTGTGTCCCAGCCCCACTCCACCTTTAAGCCAAGTTCCATTATCATCAGGACCTCGTAAACGTAGCGTCGCAACTGCTGCTTCAAGATTTTCGCTCCAGGGTTCAGCACTTTTCTTGCTACAAAATCCTACTATGCCACACATGTATACTATTCCTCTGCCTAAGTTATGAATATTTTTTACAATTTCCCATCAAAACTTAAGGATCAAGACGCTAAATCCTGCAATCATGAGCCATAATTAAATCTATCAATATTCTTCGTTTTACAATTTAGTCGCACAAGTAATGCTATTTTCCAAGCAAGCGGGTTGAAGTTGCCGTAGAAGTTGAAGAAATTAACGTTGAAATAAACTCTTCGTGCTTTAAAAACGCATTTTCTGGATCATTTGCCAGATTGGAAATTCTTATTAAAAACCCATCAGGAATATACCCGGAAAGAGCATATTTAAGTTGCACTAAAAAACGTTCAGTTCGACTCAAAACCACTTGATTACCCATAGTAAACCAATAGGTGACTGGTTCATTACGGCCCCGTTGCGTCGCATACATCCTAGTTACGGGGATATTTTTATTTGAGATTTGCATATTTTCATGACGTAGCATATCAATGCTGTATCCCTGAGCCCTGTAACAAATTTCCTGCCTATGTGCTTTTAAGTCTTGAGTTTGTGCGCTTCCATAAGCAATGGTCAACATAATCTTTTCACCTTGCTGATTAACATAGGTTTTACTTAAAATTTGGTCATAAGTTTTGTTCAGATTAGCTTCAACTTCCGGGGAAAGAATCTGGGCTGGCGTATTTGTATCAACGCCCCAATCCTTAAACTTAGAAGGTATCATTGCCGACAAATCTACTTTTTCTCCATTGTCAGCCAACTTTTCAACCGGTTTAAGAACTACCGCCAGGATTACAGCTACAAGCATAGTAAATGCCAATAGATAATTTCTGTAAAGTGGACTCATATTTTAGTTTCCAATGACTTTGTCTGGCTGCATATCTTTAACCAGTGATTGTAATAATGTATCCACTAGCATAATCAAGCCAAGCGCCACAACAAACAACAGCATACCAGCAAAGCCATGGACAAATCCCTGCCCTACTTCATCCCCAAAATAGTAAGTCACTAGTGTTATAGCTATGACCCGAATTGTATTTGCAGAAAACGAGATCGGCACTATCAGGATGGCTAAAGCAATATTTCGAAACGCAGAATTATGACTGACCAGTTTAAGATATAGTAAACCCAACGCTTCCAACGAAATTAATGTATGCATTCCAGCACAGACATTAGCAACCTCTAATTGGTATACACCTATTTGTAAAATCACCCCACTCCTGGCTATTGGGAACCCAATTGCATACAATACATATTCAGCCACATTAGAAACTGCAATTTTCATTGGTAGGGTAATCATATCCAAAAAAAAAGCCGGCATCGGAATCATAAAAATACAGAAAAATAACGGGAAACTTATCGCCTTAAGCCCTGGGAATCCAAACTGCAAAAGCGCAATTCCGCTTAGTACAAGAATTTGCGACCCAACTTCTAATACTAAGATTCCTTGAGATCGGCCAACAACGTAATTAAGCCAACCTAATGCAAATATAATTACGGCTATTAATGAAATCATTTGAGCAATAGACCCAGACATCGAAGAGTGTCGAAAAATCCTAGAATTGCGGTCTATCGCTTGCCAAATTAGCCAAATCGTGATTATAAGTACAATAGGGCCATGAGTTTGTTCGCCATTTTGCCATATGGTATTCGCCATGTCCCAATAGGTTGGACCATACATCAACAAAAATCCTAAGGCAATAAACAACCAACCCGATTGAATCGCATTAAGCACATTTCGGCTGAAAGTAAAAGACTTCCAATATTTTAAAACAACAATATTTTCGTGCATAAGTCAAAATAAAATCTGTAAGTTAAGCCCAATTGATTTAGTTTCATAAGTTCTAGTTATAATATTCGCATCGCGTTTTTCGTAATTTAATACGGTCCCAAGATTAATATAATCTAATGGTTTGTATATAAAATTTAACCCTATCCCAGTGGTATTATTACTTAATTGAGGCGTTACTGAAGCAACCCCTGTCTCACCTAAATACAATTGTTGGTAGTAATATAATGGCACAACTACGTCTAGTTTAGGTACAGGCTGCCATTTTGGATTAAAATAAACGCCCTGAAGCTCCATAAAACTTGCATTTATATTAGACGATTGGCTAATTTGGCGCTTTAAACTCAACTCCAACAAAGTTTTTTCACTTATCTGCCAATGCATGTTTATCCTGCCTGCTGTACTACCAAAATCGCGTACACTTAGATGCGCATAATTTTGTTGGTTATATCCGCCTGCACCGTCAATTCGCAATTTACTATCAGCTGTACTCCAATCCCATGTAAACTCATAGACGAATCGTGTATAAGCATCATCTAGATCACTGCTATTTGGAAATGATCTTTGCGGATATCGGCCTTTTACTAGCTGTAAATGTACACCTAAATAGCCTCCGCTAGTTGTTAAATATTGTAGATCGAGGTCTCCATCATCCTCTATCAAATTACTAAATGCTCGACTGCTGTCAGCATATGTATAATCTGCTCTAAAATACCCAAACTTAATTCTTCCACTTGGATGAAACATATAAGCGCCATTAGCAGAATATTTTTGTGTATTCAATAAGTTAGCAATTAAACCATTAAGCTGACTAAAATTACCTAACACTTCTTTATTCGTATAACCGATTTCACCCTGCAAGTCATTTCCAGCTTGCCAATTCCATTGCACGGTATTATTCCAACCTAAGTAATCTAATCCGGTATAATTTTGAAACCAATTCTGATTGAAATTAGTGTTTATAACAATTTTCTGCCTCCCAACCATCCAGTCTATATCCAAACCTAAAGCAACCTGTTTCATAAATTCATTGGTGCCGCTTTTACCTGTCACAGCAACCGGATTGACACTGTTTGACATTCTTAAAAAATTACTATCGTATAACATATTAGATGAAACATAAGGCTTAAACGTATCATCCGGTGAAAACACTGCATAACTGTTTAATGGAATACTTTCAACTATAAGCACTAAAAGGCCTAATGAAAAGTTCTGCCACCGCTTCATGTTACGTTCAACCCAGCAGCCATATTTAATACCTACTAAACCAGTATCTGCTTTAGCTACAAACCTTTTAGACCTTTGCTAATTACATCCTCTGTATTTTTAACATCGATTTTGGAATTTGTAGTGTCAGACTTAGCTGGTTTTGTTTGCTCATCACCTTTTTCAACTGCGAATGCCCCGATATACTCGATATTGGCTTTATTTTTCAAGCCTAACATGGTTTTCTCTATTATTGCTTTCCTTTGTTGATTTATTAAAAATGTTTCAATAATTGGTGTTGCTTTAAGTTTATCAACAAATTGCTCAGTCGCACTCAACACTGTCAGTATTACGATATTGTTATCTTTTTCCATTTTAATAAACCGTCCTTCTCCTAAATCTCCTAGAGCAGGTAATTCCTCAAGCGGCAGATTCTCAGCCGGTTGAGTCGTCATATTTATTTGATAAGAGATTTTATCGGCATCAAATTTTCTCAATAACTCATCAAATTGTTTAATATTAGTTATATGTTGTTTAATCAGCTCCTTTTTATCTTCTATTTTACTAATTAGACATTCTTTTAATTTGAATATTTTGTGTTTAGCAAATAACTCAGGATGATCCTGATAAAAATTATCAATTTCCTGGGTGTTTGGTTTATTGACATCTTTAGCAACTTTTTCTAGCCAAGCTTGCGCCAAAATTTGACGTTTGTTCTGTTCTATCGACATCATTATTTGCGGATCACGATCTATTTTATCTGCAAGCGCCTGTTCGATTAATAAGGTTTGATCAACCAAAGAATTAATTATCTGCTTCTTTGTCAAATCTAAGTTATCTTTTGTTACACCATTACTATGTGCCAAAACAAAGTTTAGCTGGTGAATAGAAATTTCTTGATCATTAACTTTGGCAATTATTTGACCCGGGCTTTTCGCTGATTCTTTACTATTACATGCTGCCAAAATTAATATATAGGACACTGCAAGTAATTTCGAAAATTTGTGTTTATTCATATTAGGAGTCGCGTTGTTTAGCTCTTAAAAGTTTCCGATTACTGTTCCTACACATTGACTACCCGATTCGAATATTGCGGCTTTTAATTGCTGCATGTCATTTAATCGGGTTTTATGTTGCCTAGCCAACAATACTGCCCCGCCACTATGCGCGGAAATCAGCTGTAAATCTATTCCATCCGCCAATGCCGGCGTATCAATTAGGATAACATCGTACTGCGACTGAAATTGTTGAAGAAGTTCTTTAAAACCTCGACTTAATAATTCAATTGGATTAGGTGGCTTGGTACCCGCAACTAAAACTGACAAATTCTTGAAGGTCGCTTCTTGATAAATTATGTCTATAGTGCATCGCTCAGCTAACAGATCTGATAAACCATAATTACATTCAATTTTAAATAGACTTTGTTGCCTTGAATGCCTAAAATCCGCCTCAATTAATAAAGTGCGTTTTCCTAGTTGGGAAAAAACCACAGCCATATTTGCCGCCAAACAACTTCGTCCTTCTTCACGTCCAGGACTGACTATGGCCAATGCTTTATGTGCATCAAACCATCGCAACATTAATTGATTTCTAACTGCCCGTAATCCTTCAACGTGTATACTAAATGGCTGATAAACTGCCACTAATTCCTGACTAAAGCCCCCCTCATCCGCTGTCAGATATGGAAAATCAAACTGGTATGATAGAGCGCTTTGAATATCGTCATCAGTGATCAAACCCAGGGCTTTTGCCGCATCGCCAAAGCGAATTTCCTTCTGCTTCTGTAAGGCGACAATTCGTTCGGCGTCACTAGTACTAATTTTCCCGGCATTAAACAATAAAGTGCCGATGGATGCACTTTGTTCTAATTTATTTTTTATATTAACCATCTTTATTGACTGAATTTCTGCCGCTTATGTTTAATCATTACACTTTCCAGATACATTTAACTTGGTTGATTTACAAACCGAAACTGTCTCCAATATTTCTTTATGCTCCAACTAGAAGCTTTTAATTTGGAATTCGGCACTGCAGCTGATAAAACAGCTAACACCGGCAAATCCAAATTTTCTGAAATATCTAATGCAGACCTAACCTTGCGATCTTGTAATTCTAATAAAAACGCTGAACCAACACCTAATACACCACCCATAAATATCGATATTAAAATATTTAAAACTATTTTGGGCTTAGCTGGGTTTGCGGGCGGTATAGCCGGATTTAGAATTGAGATATTAGTATGGCTCAACTCACTCTCCATTCTTGTCTGAACAGTACGCTGCATAGCTGTATCGTAGGTTCTCTGCTCATTTTCTACTTCATGACTAAGTACAGCGATTTCGTCATGTTGTTTTCGCAATTCCAATACCTTAGCTTTTTGTTCAGCCAAGTCTTTTGCTAAAATTTCATCTCTTTGCCTGGATGCTTCCAACCCACTGTGCATACTGCTTTGCACCGTTTTTATTTCTGCATTTATCCGTTGCTGCAAACTGCCTATTTCCGCTTCCGCCTGTTTATATTGAGGATGATTTTTATCATATCTCTCTGATAATAATGCAAAACTTGCTTCTTTAGTCGCTAACTCTGCCTTTAACGAACCTATCAAAGAGCTATTCAATACTTCCTGCAATGAATCAGTAGAATTCTGAGTTTTATGTGGAATGTTTAATAAATTTTTCCTAGATTGCAGTTCATCTGTTTTTGCTTGACTTTCAACTAATTGCCTGGACAAATCAATTAAACGCGAAGTTTCTATATCTAACCTATCGTCAGTTGCAACTATACCGTACTGTTGCTGATAACTTGATAATTTTGCTTGGGCGCGCTCTAAACGCTCGCGTAAGGAGAGCATTTGTTGATCAAACCAATCTGCGCTTAATTTAGCTGGCTGAGAACGTAACTCTACGCTGACTTGTATATATGCATCTGCAAAAGCATTAGCAATAATAGCTGCAAATTGCGGATCCACTGCAGTAAAACTGATTTCTATTAAACTGCTCTCTCGGGATGGCTTTACATCCAATTTTTTTTGGAAACTATCTGCCATCCAATCGGTTATATTGCCTTTACTTTCAGTTGCTGCAAAGTCTTCCTGGATCTGCAGATTATCTGCGAGCCTCAACTTTTCTACAACTTTTCGCGCCACGTTATGACTACTAATAATATCAACTTGTGTCGCTATATATCCAGGCAATAATTGTATTGGCAAGGCCATTCCGGTCAGAGGATCGACGGTACGCTGATCGATGACTATCGATGCCGTTGCAATATATTGTTTTGGGAGAAGAAAACTGATCAAAACTGTCGAAGAAACTAATACAATCAACACCAAAAATGCGATTTTCTTTCGCCAAAAAATAATATTAATAAATTGATGAAAATTCATTTTGTTCCATAATTAACTTAACCCTAAACCCAGCAAACAGCCGAAAGCCTTTTCTTAAATCAAATCCATCTTCAGTTAAAACCAGCGCTCACCCACATAAATAACATCATCTTTTACCACCGGCGTAGCCAATTCAACTTCTATTTCCTGCAAATCTCCATGTTCATTTTTTCGCTTTATGTGCAAACTTCTCTCAGTGCCCCGCAAGGTCAAACCGCTGCCTAAGGTCAGGGCTTTAACTACGGTAAGTTCAGGTTCTAATGGATAACCACCTGGGCGCTGAATTTCACCATATATATAAAACATAGGTGATTTTGGCACATAGACCACATCGCCTTGGTGCATTTTGAATGCAACAGTTGTTTCCGGCTTCTCTAAAAAATCCGTTAAATCTAACTGATATTTCTCAATTTTGTCATCTTCAGTACGGGTAACCCATATTTTGCTGTCCGAAGATCCGTTTATTGTGCCGCCTGCCATAGCAATCAAATCTACTAAAGACGTTGTAGAATCTAACGGATACCGCCCTGGCTTATATACATAACCGAGCACAGAAACATTACGACTTACATGTTCAACTACTACCACGCTGACTTGAGCTTCATGTATAAATCCACCATCTATTAAACTCGCCGCTATAGCTTCTTCTAATTCTATAGGTGATTTTCCGTTAACTACCATCTCCCCGATTAATGGAAAGGTGATCCTGCCATCAGCCGATACCCGAGTTTCAATTCTTAAGTCTTCATGTCCATAAACGCTGATACGTAATACATCATCCGGCCCTAAAACATCTGCCGCCATAACATTACGCATTAAAAATAAACAATTTAAAAACAGAAACAGAAACAAACAGCATAATTTTGCTAAGCGCTGCATTTTTAATTAATCCTCTGGATGGCCATCGCTTTACTATAAAAAGAAGCAATCTTGAAATAACATAATTTAAATCCAGACTTAAAGACCATAAACCTTAGGCTACCCCTTCAATTTCAGCCTTAAAGTTCCTCTGCAATTATAACACATCAAACAAAAATCTACATTGCAATCTAATTATTTTTTCATTATAGCAATTGTATTCTTGTTTTTAACTACCAATCGCTATAATCATTTTATAACTGAAACCAACAATTTCATAACGAATCCAAATGCTTGCTTAAGATTGCTTAGCTCACAATTCTTAACGCATTTTATATTTTCGATTTAATTGAAAAAACAGCATTTAACACCGAAATATTCTATATGCTAACGTTTCGCATATTTAACATTTTGAAATCAAACTCAGCCTACACGCCATAAGAACTAGCTCAACCTGACTTGAAACTTCTAATTTACTATAAATCACAACCAATTGGTTCCGGACAGTTTTTTGGCTAATGAACAGCTTGGAAGCTATGTCCTTGGCAGTTAAGCCATTTGCTGCATAGCGTGCAATTTCATGTTCCCGAGCTGTTAAATTGTACTTTTCAAAGCCACTTTTTTCTTTGACCTCATCTTGAGCGAACGCAATTTCATTATCAACATTGCCTCGTTTTAACAAGTCTAAAGCGATATTTCGATCAAACCACATTTCTCCATGATGCACCGCATGTATTGCCTTAACCAACATCTCGGCGCCTTGATCATGCGTTACTATCCCCATAACACCTAAGCGTAAGATATGCAAATGTTGCTGCCGATCTTTACTTTCAGTAAAAACCATAATGTTAGAGCAAGTTTTCAATACATCAGAAACCAGTTTGCCAACATCATCGATTTGTAGGCTCATACCCAACAAAACCACATCCGGCTTAACTAAGCGACACAATTCAACCAGCTCGCCATGTGAACAAACCTCTCCAACCAATTCTATATCATTCTGTCTTTCACAAAGATACCTTACGCCCAAACGGATAAATTCTTTACCATCGCATAAAACCAAATGTATCATCTGCATTTAACCATCAAACTTACAACTCCAAAACTGATTCTAACTTGCCAAACTACATATGGACATACGACGACGCAACCCCACACATCCAAACAAACCGCTCAGAATTAACCAAACCGTACCAGGAAGCGGCACTGGACTTGCTAAGCCATCGGCAATCATGCCCGCCGGCGTAAGATCCCAGCCGACTACATTTAATGCAGTCAATTCGTTAGGGCCTAAACTAGCATTTCCGCCTTGTGTTTGGTAGGCATCCTGCACTTGCGGCGGTGTATTTCCTGATGCTGTATTTGCTGGGCTTCCCCAATCACCATAATCCTCATTTGCTACGTTACCCGTACTAAATGTGACTTGCTGGTTAAAATTAACCAACTTAGTTACACCGCCATCAATTGAAAAATAGCTAACAGCGCTTGTACTTTCTGTATAACTTCTAACTCCAGGAGCACTATAGCGATACAAATCTAATGGGCCAATATCTGTTGCATTTACCGTGTTCAGAGAGGAACCATTACCCCCTATACCCATAGCTTCGTCTATTTCATGCTCAGCCGCTGCTTCCAAACTATAATTACCGGAACTAATCAGTGCAGTATTTAAGCTAATTGTGCTAACAAAACCGTTACCTAGTAATTCCAGCAAACTAACAGGCGTACCACCAATTGGATTCGCATCACCAATAGCTAGCAGATTAGCCGCCGTCAAAATCACCTGAGTGGAATTATTATTAATCCCTGTACCAGGACCTGCAGGCAAACTCGCAAGCGCAGTGATAACATTAGCTGTTTTATTCGGCTCATTGTTGAGCAATTTCAAGTAAGAGCTATAAGAAATAGATTCCTGCTGCGTAATAGCATTACTTAAACCACTGGTGTAATTTTTGAAGTCTATATTAAGGTTGATCGGTGCATTACTTGTGATGTCATTTTCAATAGCTGAAATTGCAGCATTTATTCCGGCTTCAACTGCTGAGGCATTTGCAAGACTAGTTATAGAACTATCAAAAGTAGGGGTAATAGTTAGATTCGACGCAAACACAGAGCCTGAACTTATGCTGCTTCCAAGAGCTAAGCCCATGAATGTTAAAACACTAACGCGGTTTCGTTTATTCTGTTGCATGTTTAAATTCTCCTTGGGTAATCAAGCACCCGACATTGCGTTGATATGATGTATTTTTTACAAATTATGCCCTTAAAAGGCCCCAGTTTCTTGATGCTTATAAATTTCAACAATAGTATAACGCCAGCGTGTGACAAGAATATGTTCTCGCATGAATTAGGCAGTTAAAATACGTCCTGACTTTGCGCAAAAAAATATTCACTATGGGTAAGAATTTTCGCTGGTCCATCTCACAGTACAATTGCCCAAAAGATTTGACAATTCATCCTTTATCAATCATACGCTTGAGTAACATATCATATAACCTGTACGTTTAACAAGTGATCCTAACTTTTCTTCCGGCATGTCAACCACTTCCAACTTACCAGTAATCATACATAATTTCATTCAATTACAATAAGTTAAGATGTGTTTTTTTAATCTAATCAATCTTTCCAACTCAACTTAGCCATATCAGAGCAGCTCCCCTGTTTTTTACATTCTGGAACATTTTTTATGTCGACAATAGAAGACTATTCTGAAAAGAATCCGCATCTTAGTAGCTAAGCGGCTTTTTTATACCCTATGTATAAGTTCATGTAAAGCAGATTTCCCTGCACTACGCACCCTGGATTTGACTTTTGCAGGATATATTTTATTGTAGCTAACGTGTTTTCGTTCAATAATGTTCTTTTTTGGAGTCGCTATGTTAAACAAAAAAATGCTCGCCACATTACTTGAAGTTTTCTTACTCTCAATCGGCCTAAACGCTGATGCAGACACCACTTTGGTTGCAGTTGCAGCCAATTTCACAAAACCTATGACAGAAATCGCTGCGGAATTTACAAAAGCTACCGGCCATAACGCCAAGCTGGCTTTTGGCGCCTCAGGAAAATTTGTGGCTCAATTTGAAAACGGCGCGCCTTTTGAAGTTTTTTTGTCGGCAGACGAAAAAAATCCGCTCAAACTTGAACAAGCTGGGCTAACGGTAGCAGGCAGCCGATTCACTTATGCAATCGGCAAATTAGCGCTGTGGTCTCGCAATAGCGAAACTGTCGATACCGATGGACAAATCTTAGTTAACGGTAATTTTAAACATCTGGCTTTAGCTGATCCAAAACTTGCTCCGTATGGCGTTGCTGCCTTGGAAGTTCTAAAAACCCAAGGTTTGCTGGAAAAGTTGCAATCTAAGTTCGTACAAGGTGAAAATATCGCCCAAACCCACGAGTTTATTAATAGTGGCGCTGCTGAACTTGGCTTTATTGCACTTTCGCAAATCAGCGAAAACGGCAAGATAAACACAGGTTCGGCTTGGATTGTACCCGACTCGCTTTATTCCCCTATCTTGCAGGAAGCGGTTTTACTGAAATCAGGGGAAACAAATCCGGCCGCAGTGAGTTTAATGGATTATTTAAAGTCCGACCCTGCTCGCGCGATCATCCGCAAATACGGGTATGACCTTAGTAAATAAATCAACCAGGCCTCAATTATGTTAAGTTCTGCCGACCTGGAAACTCTACTGTTAACCTTTCAAGTTGCCGGCATTTCGACGGTATTGATGCTATTGTTCGGCACGCCTATCGCTTGGTGGCTGGCGCGCACTCAATCTCACTTGAAGGGTCTAATAAACGCAATTGTGGCTTTGCCGCTAGTGCTGCCGCCGAGTGTGCTGGGCTTTTATTTACTGGTCTTGATGGGACCATCCGGACCCATCGGCCATTTGACGACAAGCATGGGTTTCGGCATACTTCCTTTTAGCTTTGCCGGCTTGATCGTCTCTTCCGTTCTGTATTCTCTACCCTTTGTGGTGCAACCGTTACAAGCTGCATTCACCTCCATCGGCCAGCAAGTCATGGAAGCCGCCGCCACTTTGCGGGCCAGTCCGATAGATACTTTTTTCAGTGTCGTATTACCGCTGTCCAAACCGGGATTTTTAACCGCGATCATTTTGGGTTTTGCGCATACAGTCGGTGAATTCGGCGTTGTATTGATGGTTGGAGGCAATATTCCTGATAAAACCAGAGTAGTATCCATTCAAATTTACAACCATGTCGAAGCCCTAGAATATAACGATGCTCATTGGCTAGCCGGTGGACTTTTGATTTTTTCGTTCTGTGTATTGCTGATACTCTACACTGTACTAAAAACCAAGCCCTTAGTTATTAGTTAATGTCCTCGCCTATACTTGCCAGATTCAAAATATCTTACGGCATTTTCAATCTGTCTGTTGATGTGAACTTTCCTGGATCCGGGATTTCTGTGCTTTTCGGCCCTTCCGGTTCAGGTAAAACCACGCTATTGCGCTGTATTGCCGGCTTACAAAAACCTAATGAGGGATTTCTAAAAATCAATGGTAAAATTTGGCAAAACAGTCAACAACAAATTTTTTTGCCGACACATAAACGATCACTAGGCTATGTGTTTCAGGAAGCAAATTTATTTCCGCACTTAACTGTCGCCGATAACTTGCAATTTGGTATACGGCGCTTATACAAGTCCCCTACCACTATCGACCTACAACATATTATGGATGTGCTGGGCATCACTCATATATTGCAACGATATCCCGAGCGATTATCGGGTGGCGAACGTCAACGGGTTGCAATTGCCCGTGCTTTAGCGCTTAATCCGGAGGTTTTGCTCATGGACGAACCCCTGGCGTCCCTAGATTTTAAACGCAAACAGGAAATTATACCGTTTATACGCCAGTTACAACAAGAACTGCATATCCCTGTGCTGTATGTCACTCATTCACTACAAGAAGTTGCCCAACTTGCGGATCACGTACTGATTTTGGCAGATGGCGGCGTCCAGATATCCGGTAGCTTATCAGAAACGCAAAACCAACTGGATGGAACACTGGCTCAAGACAAAGAAGCTGCGTCTGTCTGGCAAGCAGAAATCATTGCACATGACCCAATTTTTCAACTAACTTGCGTCAGTTTTCCTGGCGGTCAACTCGACCTACCATTAATTGCAGCGGAAATTGGTACGCGGATTCGGCTACAAATTTACGCGCGCGACGTCAGCATCGCACTTGAAGCGCCCAGAGCCAGTAGCATTCTAAATATATTACCTGCCTCAATCACTGGCATTTCCTCCAATCCAGCCGCACAAACAGCGGTTCGGCTGCAGGTAGGCACACAAACTCTGCTGGCTCACATTACCCGAAAATCAGCAACTTTATTAGGTTTAAAGCTAAACCTAACGGTGTATGTGCAAATCAAAAGTACTTCTATATTAAATTAGCATCCCAAAAACGCCACTCAATCCCTTCAAAATCATAGCCAATCAGCAAAAGTTTGCACACTAACTGTAGAACCGGCTTCAACTCGGGTTTGCTCGGCACTCAGAACTATGAAACAGTTAGCGCGCGACATGGAAAGCAAAATGCCTGAACCTTGTTCACCAGTCTTGCATACAGTCAAACTGCCATCTGTTCCCTGACTCAATATCCCGCGCTGAAACTCTGTGCGTCCTGCACGTTTCTTTAAAACAGATTGAGTCACTGCCTTTAAAATTAAGGGGGAACGAGCAACTTCTCCCGCCAAACATTGTAAGGCAGGTTGAACAAACTGGCAAAAGCTAACCATCACTGCCACAGGATTGCCTGGCAGTCCAAAAAACCAAGCTTGTTTTATCCGTCCAAAAGTTAATGGTCGACCGGGTTTCATCGCCACCTTCCAGAAAACAATTTCGCCTAATTCACTCAAAACTTGACGTACATAATCCGCCTCGCCAACCGAGACACCTCCACTACTTATAAGCACATCATGCTGCTTGGCCGCTATGCGCAAGGTGTCACGCAGTGCCATGACATCGTCGGCAACCACTCCCAAATCGGTTATCTCGCAATGCTGATGACTCAACATACCAAACAGGGTGTAACGATTACTGTCGTGAATCTGTCCTGATTCTAAATTTTCCCCTACGGCCCGCAATTCATCTCCGGTAGAAAAAAAAGCGATACGTAAACGCCGTAACACTGAGACAGACTCAATACCCAACGATGCAATTACCCCTAAATCTGCCGCAGTAATCCGTTTACCATGCATCAGCACAGTTTGCCCAAAATATATATCCTCGCCGGCGAGACGTACATTCTCTCCTTGCCTCGTCCGCTCATCAATGCGTATACTGAAATCATTGATTATTTCGACATATTCTTGAGGGATTACCGTATCACATCCCTCTGGCACGACGCCCCCGGTCATTATCTTTATGCATTCGCATTTTCCGCAAGCGCCTAAAAAAGGATGGCCGGCAAAACTAGCGCCAACCACTTTCAACTCACAAATACCCCGCAAGGGAATATCATCACCGCATAAAGCATACCCGTCCATCGCGGAATTGTTATAAGGTGGAACATTCTGTTGAGCGATAATATTTTCGGCCAATACACGATCCATTGCCTGCCACAAAGGCAAGCGCTCTTTTTCCTTCAGGCTATACGGGGAAACAAAATCAATAATGGCTTGGCGAGCAACGTCGAAAGTTATTGCAGTAGAGTCTTGCTCATCCCCGCAAGCGGGCGCGTTTACATTCAAGCTATTTAGCATTGTGAATTAGCATATTAAAACTATCGTGATCATCCACTGCAGCTGTTACGCGTCTAATTTGCTCAAGATTAGCGTCGAGATCCATCATACCGCCTATAGCTAAGGTGATTACCATGGCTTCGAAAGCATAGCTGAGATGAACTCGATAGCGCTGAAAAAGCCAATGCTCATCCAAATCTTCAACACCCTGCTTTTTTAATGAAGCCAAATATATAGCCAATAATTGTTTCTCATTGTTACGGCGACAGTCTGGATCAAGAGATGTGGCCAAAAAATAAGCAACGTCGCTAACTCCCTCACCCATACGCACCAACTGCCAGTCTAAAAAACCGGGTTGATCATTTTCGGTCCAAAACAGGTTTCCTGGATGGCAATCGTGATGAATTAGGGTTTGTGGACCTGCCGCAAGAACATGCATTATTTTGCGCCTATTAGCGGCATAACGCAGGGCAAGATGGTGAAGTCTTGTTGGTATAAGTTTACTGGCTATTAGCAATCCACGTTTCATCATCGGCACTGCCAGTAGACTGCCCAAATGATTTTCAGCGCTCGCGTTAATCCCACCTAACCATTGCTGATTCCTAACTAAATGAATATTTCGCCGATAATAACCATGAAATCGCGCCAACTCTTCAACAACGCTCTTGGCTTGAAACAAAGATAATGCCTCAATAGGTTGCCCTGACCGGAAGCCCAATTTATCAAGATCACCCATAATTAAGGTCGAGCCACGCCAAAATTGACTTTGCGCCGCTAATATGGGCGGCAATTTCAAAGGCACACTGTTAGCCAAACTGCGATAAAACAAAATTTCTTTGTGCAACAAGCGCGGTATTGCAGTGATTAATCGTGACTTTAGCAGTAGCGAAGGAGTCTTAACAAACCAGTTAGTTGGTATAATTTCGGGTGAATTGTGTTCGACATGTACCCGCCAACGAGTGGTGGTACCAATATTCATAGATTGCAATTTTACAGCAGACACTTTTCCCTCTGGCGCGTGGCAACTGACAATGCGCTGTGCCCATGATTTATTAATTTCCTTTGGGTGACGTACAAGAATATTATTTTTCAACGTGTTATATAAAATCTTGACAAATAAAGACCTACTTAATTTGCGCCTAGCATAGCTCCCAACAACCAATTATCACGACAAATCCTAGCAGATTATTAACGAACACAATAACGCAACTTGCGTCTATTCGTCAACTTCGTTTCTTCCATAATTGCTAAGCTTGCTAACGATAGCATGGCCGAACAACTTCAATTTTTTTTCATTACTGGAAATAATTGTGGAAAAGCCACTATTGATATTTTCCTCGTTATTCGAATTTTTATACCCAAAATCTATATATTGCTGCTGATATTTTGTAAAAGCATATCCAGAACGGGAAAAGCTTTCTCCGGCATCATTGACAATAGCGCCTTTCAAAGCAACATCAGCATAGGCCAAACGTTTAACACTCTCTTCCAACTCCCGTGAAGTGTGCTCACCAGGCTTAACGACCATGAATGTTTCACTGGCATGACGCCCGATAATTGCCGCATCAGCAACCGACAAAATCGGTGCAGAATCAACAATAACATAGTCATAAAATTTGCATATACACTCTAATAAGGCGCCAAATCGACTATGTAACAACAATTCTGAAGGATTTGGCGAGAATGATCCGGTAGAAATAAAATCCACCCCAACTGAAGACAATCTTCGCAACACTTCTTTTAACAATGCCGGCCAAAGTGACTTGGAACTTAAAAGCAGTTCCGTCAAGCCATTTTCTCTATCAACTCCCAAGACTTTGTTCAAGCTACCATTGCGCATATCACCGTCGATTAACAAAACTTTTTTTCCAGCTTCTGCCAATACAACTGCTAAATTAACCGAGACAAAGCTTTTCCCTATCCCAGGGCTCGGACTAGTGATCATAATTATATTGTTTTCCGTCGCCAAAAATGCAAAATGCAAGGTTGTTCTCAGGTTACGCAAACTCTCAATCGCTAAATCATTTTTATTATGCAAGGCAAGAATATTAGTTTCATTGCCAAAACAGTTTTTATTGGAAAGCAGTTTCTTATCTAATCTTTCTTGGGCAGAGCTATGAGGAATAACTGCAAAAATTGGAATGTTTAATATTTTTTCGATTAAATCTGGTTTTTTTACACCACGATGCAAGGCATTTCGGATAAAGAGTATTGCGAGACTAATGCCTAAACCTAATAATAAGAAAACCGCCACAATTAAGGCTTTTTTTGGCTTAACCGGCAAGGTTGGCGTCACTGCATAATCTATGACTCTTACATCACCAATTGCACTCTCTTTTTCGACACGTAAACTTTGGGCATTATTGAGTAGCGTAGTATAAAGCTCAGTATTTACATTTACGTCTCTAGAAAGTTTTAATATTTCCTTTTGCGACTCCGGCAGAATTTCTATTTTATGACTATGCTCTGAAATATGTCCTTCTAACCTGGCGATTTGTTTATCTAAAGCAATAACTGCAGGATGTACCTCAGTGAATTTCTGCCTTAATTCATCGCGTTTTTGTTGCAACAAAATCACTTCCGTCTTAGTTTTAACAACACCATCTAATAAACTTTGAGTTTCCGATTCTATATCGATAGAACCAATTTTAGATCGAAAAAGACTTAAGGCAGTAGTTGCAGTATCCAGTTGTTCTTTAACTAAAGGCAATTGCTTTTCTAAAAAGGCAAGCGAACTTTGCGCTTCTGCTGCTTTATGGTCTGCACTCTGCTGAACATAAACATTAACAAGTTCATTTAAAACACTAACTGCCAACTTTTTATTACTAGACTCATAGGTTAATTCTATAATTTTAGTTTGCTTCCCTTTTTCTGCCGCATGAAAATTTAGCTTAAATTGTTCAATAGCATTGCTTTCCGATTGCCGCATAATAGAAAATTCAGTATCTTGACGTGCTTTTAAATCTGAAACCAATAAACTTAACTCTTGATTATTTTCTAATTGCTTGCCGGCAATTTTTCCTACCTCTCCTTCCAAAAGCAGCTCATCATTATGCTTTAATTGATAATAGCCTTGCTCGCCTGCAATTATCGTCAACTGCTGATCCAGCAATACTGCTGGTACCGCTAACTGATCAACCTTAATAACCTCGCCTCCCCAAGCATAATTATTTAGCCCAAATAACGCATTTGAAAGCCTACTGTCTTTATTATTTTTCTCAAATCTTCTTTTTACTGCTTCACCAAAAATAGGAAAACATTTCGGATTAGTGACGATATCTAATTTCAGATTGTTTATGGCCTTCCAAATAATTGACCTTGAATTAATTAGCTCAATTTCTGCAGCTACAGGCGATTCAGAATTTTCTAGTGGCTTTTTTTCTTCAACAGGTGCTAACGCCGAAGCATGAGCTTCAACTTGCAACATAGCGTCTGTTTTATAGATAGGCGTGTCAAACAATGCCTTGGCAATTCCAAGCATCAACATAGCCATAGAAATTAAGATAATTAACCATTTTCCATCAATGACTACTGATAGTATTTCACTTAAATCGATTTTATTATCGATTTCAGGCGAATTATTAAAACTAATACCGCTATTGCTATGATATGTTCGCATGATTGAATAAAAATTAAATCAATAGGGCTGAATACTTAAAGTGCCGCTATGTAAAGAATTCAACAAATTAACCGTGGGTTGAATTTGATTAAGGATTTGGTTCCAACGAATACCCTCAGCACGATCAACATAGACTATATCATGTGGTTGTAATGGAAAGCGCTCAGCTAACAAAAAGGCATCAGGAGACTTAGCATCTAAGTGAAATATTTCCGGATTGCCTTTAGCGATGCCGGCTCTAAATACAAAAATGCGCGCGGCATCAGCAGTTTCCTGATTGAGCCCGCCGCCTTCACTAATCGCTTCGCTTAATGTCATGCGACCTTTATTCATTAGAACTGAACGCGATCTTTGTGAACTATTTGTACCGGCTGAAAAACTATTCACAATATTAGTTTCTCCTAAGACAAAAACTTTATTAAATTGCCTATCGGGTACATTAAGAACATCGCCATTTTGCAACATCACGTTTTGTCTAATATCCCCACCTTCGTACAAAGCCAGCAAATTGATATTATATGTTTTCCCTTCACGCGTTAAAGTAATGTTTCGAGAGTCCGCTTCCGGCCCTAAACCGCCCGAACTATTAATAGCTTCTAATACTGTTAACGGAATATCCTTTACAGTTTGTATGCCTGGCGTAACAACTTCGCCTACCACATAAACCCTTTGACTCCTATAGCTAGTCACGCGTACATCCAACTGAACCTGTTCGATATAAACTGATAGTTTTTTGGTTAATTCAGTTCGAATTTCCTCAACCGTTTTACCGCTGGCTTTAATTACTCCAGCCAAAGGAAAGAAAATGTTTCCATCCTCACCAACCACTGTGCCTGCCGTATCGGCCGACCTAAATTCTCCGGCAGGTATAGTCAACTCTGGATGCTCCCAGACAGTTATAACCAGAATATCACGAGGACCAACGTGATATTGCGTATACGTTTTTTCTGGAGGAACATTTTTTTCCGCATTAGCGCCTATTCGAAAATCGTAATACAGATTAGCAACATTATTTGGCCCCAAACTGAAATTATTTATATCTTTTTCTAAATTAACAATTAGTTGAGCAGTTATCCGCTGTATGCCTAATTTTTTTAAGGCCGTCTCATTATCTTCAGTAACAGGTATTTCCAAGCTTGACTCACCCGACAATTGATTCATATGTTGACCGGGAACTATTGAGCAGCCATATAGTTGGGTTATCACAATAAAGATTGCTAATTTGTTCAAGTACATATATTAAATATTTTAACGGTAACGTGTGGGAACATTTATTTTAGCCTGTGGTACTAAATATTGCCTCTTCGGCCAACTAAAAAACAACTCGATATACAATATATATTTTTTAATTATATACTGAAATCACTTCAAGCAGAAGCTGTTTTATGCAACTTTACAAATATAAACAACCATAAATTTCCGATATTATTAATCAATTCAATAATAATGTTTTTTCATAGCCAACTTATGAAAAATGCGGATGACAACACAAATATAACTCAAATAACTCTTACTGCGTTAGCAACTGTAATTTTGCACAAACGACAGGCAAATTTTTAGCCCGCTTAATAATACGTATTTTAAATCGCTTGCAACAACCGAGCTATGCCATATAAATTCATTTGCACTTTCAATTAATTCTTTGTCGCTATGTTAACTTAGACTGTATTTTCACTAAGGATCTTGCCTCAAGCACTAAATTTCAGTATCCTGACTATTAATATCTGAATACGGTTTTTTACAAAATGCGCTCTATAAAAAAAATATCAATCATTCTTTTTTCGTTGTCAATGCTATCCTTAGGCTTAATTTTTATAACAAATGACATGCTGCGAGGCCTTTTACGTCATCATGCTTCTAATCTTTTAAATTCGACTAGCTTTAACCAATCTGCATATTACGCACAGACTACTAATTCTAAATTATTAGCTAAAACCCCCGAAACAGCTAATAAAGAAATGCCACTGTATTCTCACTCAAGTTACGACATCAAATCCAAATGTACGCCACCACCAATATCCCCGCTGGTTAAGAATGCCAAAGAATATGGCGCTCAAGGCGATGGCGTCACTAATGACACCTTTGCCATTCAGTCAGCCATAGATCAAATTGCCGGTACAGGCGGAACTGTTACAATACCCAAGGGAGTATATATGATCAATGCCAACACACATATACTACTTAAGTCCAATATGACTTTTTTTATGGATAATGGCGCAATTCTAAAAGCCATGCCAAACGATAGAGAAAAAAACGGCATCCTCAAAATTGAAAATGCTGAAAATATCAACATCATTGGCGGTCAATTACAAGGTGAACGCAATCAACACCAAGGCACGACTGGAGAATGGGGCATGGGCCTGGAAATATATGCGTCAAAAAATATAGCTATTGAAGGCGTCACTGCCACAGATAATTGGGGTGACGGCTTCTATGTAGGAAATCGCGCAACCCAAATCCAATTTTGCTCTGTTACCGCAGACAATAATCGCAGACAAGGTCTGTCAGTAACTTCTGCAGATGGTATAACTATAAATAACTCTGTTTTTATGAATACTAATGGCGCCTTACCTATGGATGGTATTGATTTAGAACCCAATAAGGGTGAAACAGTCATGAATGTACAAATTCTAAACTCTAAATTTTTAAATAACAAAGGCTCAGGAATTGAATCAGTTGTCGCAGATGACCTCACTGGCAGAGCTTTTGTTAAACAAGTTATTATTGACCATAATACCGTGTTCAAAAATGGCAGTATTGGCGCTTATTCCGCCGGAATAAAAATCTCCAGACAATCATCACAACACATCACAAACAATATTGTTAAAGACAATCTTCAAGATGGTATCGCAATTGTTAACAACGCCACAAATAACATTATTAGTGGCAACCAAGTTTCCGGCAATGGCAATAAAACTGATGCAAACATTGGTTTTGGGATTTTGCTCTACGGAAAATCCACTGATAACATAGTTACCAACAATCTGGTTTTTGATAATACCAATCTGGATATAAAAGATCATGCCAATAAAAACCTTATTACCGACAATAAACACAACGAATAATCACGAGTCTAATTACTTAATAATTCACGATAAACATCCACGGTTTTATTAAACACCAATCGCTCATCAAACTCGGATAAGGCCTTAGCTCGGCCTGCCACTCCCATTTGTTCGGCGAGTTCAGGATTTTCCAGAATTTTTAGCAATGCCTTGGCAAGTGCCAAGCTATCGCGCGCCGGCGTCAAAAATCCATTAACTCCGTTTTCAACTGTTTCACGACATCCCGGCACATCCGTTGTTACAATTGGAAGTCCGGCCGCAGCTGCTTCAATCAAACTCCGCGGCAGCCCCTCACGGTAGCTTGGCAACACCATCACATCGGCGCTTTCCAATAAGACAGCCATATCAGTTACATGCCCTAACATTCCTATAAATGGAAGTTCGCGCCACATTCTAAGCGTCTCCTCTGGTATGGATGCTGGATTTCCAGGATCGGGATCTCCAGCAATAATAAACTCAGCGTTAATGCCTTGTGCATTAAGCCGTTGCGCCGCTGCCACAAACTCGGCCACCCCTTTATCCCATAGCAAACGCGCTGCAAACACAACTCTTGCGCGGGGCCGCTCCAATTGAACGTATTTACTTCTTGGCTGAAATCGCTGTGTGTCCACACCAGATCCCGCAATCAACCGGACATAATCGCTTTTTATTAATCCAGCTTTTAGAAAGATTTGCCTATCATCCCGATTCTGTAAAATCAAACGTCGATTCGCCCCATCTATAACAAAACGTAATAATTGCCGAACGATAGGTCTTAATATTTTTGCCCTAAAATCATTGCCAATGAACACGTAACCTAGACCGGTAACCGCACTCACTACCCCATGAGTACGACCAGCGCTGGCGACCAACCCCCCGTATACCACACATTTGATTGTAAAATGATGTGCTATATCTGGTTTTTCAACCTGATAAATTTTGAACAATCGCCACAAAAGTCCGATTTCAGTGATTGGATTTAGGCTACGGCGTGACATAGGCACTCCTATCCAGCGAAAGCCCTCTGTTTCAATTTTTTTTCCATAAGGGCCAAAGGGCGACACCATAATGACTTCAACCCCTTGTTCACGGAGATGCTTAGCCAGCGGTAAGCGAAAATTAAACAAATACCACTCGGTATTTGCAAACATCAAGACTTTTTTAGGTAGCTTGTTCATTTATTTCCATCCTGTAACCAAGCCTGAAACATTAACACGTCCCACAAAAGATACTGCCAATCTCCCTTGCCAGATAAATGCTCAGCCCACTTTTGACGAATCGGCAAAGGATTTAAATACCCCTGCTGCCGCAAACGTGTTTCACTAAGCAATTCTTCTGCCCAATCCCGCAGAGATCCACGCAACCAAATATGAATAGGAATGCCAAAACCCTTTTTTGGACGATCCATCATGAGCTTTGGGATATATTTGTACAACACTTGCCGCAATGGCCATTTACCCTCGCCATCGCGCAGCTTATAATCAAACGGTAACGACCACGCAAACTCTACTACCCGATGATCCAGAAGTGGAACACGTGTTTCTAAACTAACGCTCATTGCCGCTCGATCAACTTTTGTCAATATATCGTCCGGCAAGTATGAAAGCATATCCAAGGCCATCATTTTATTGTAGAAATTATCTGTTTTCGGCTGTAATTGCTGATCTGTAAATACCGTATTTAAATCAGACAGACCGATAACCAAATCAGAGGGGTTACGCCAATGCCGAACCATAAAATGATAGAGCTCCTCTTTAGAACAGGAGCGAGCCTTTAACATATCAGCAGCCAAATGTATTTTGTAGCCGAAATCCGTCATTTTTTTGCTCGAGCTCAAAAATGGACGAACCGGAGCGCACAAGCCATTCCAAATTGGCTGGGGTATGCCTTTAACCATCTCTGGAAAAATACTATTCAATCCATTGGGCACCCCCCCTAATATCTTCTGCAATTTGAAGGCCTTGAAATACCGTTCATAACCACAGAAAAGCTCATCGCCACCATCACCTGATAAAGATACAGTGACATTCTGACGGGCAAGCTGACTGACTAAAAAAGTTGGAATTTGCGAAGAATCGGAAAAAGGCTCACAAAACAGACTGGGTAATCGCGGAATTACTTCCGTCGCCTGTTGTGAATTTATATACATTTCAGTGTGATCAGTACCTAAATGCTTTGCAACCGCCTTGGCATGCTCAGCCTCGTTATAACCTGCTTCATGGAAACCAATTGTAAAAGTGCGGACCGGACGCATGGATTGAGCTTGCATTAACGCCACGATAGTTGAGGAATCAATCCCGCCGGATAAAAACGCACCCAATGGCACATCAGCCATCATCTGCTTTCCGACTGCATCGGCCAGCAATTTATCTAATGCGTCGACAGCTTCCTCTGGTGTTCCCGAAAAAGGATACTCAAATCCGTTCGCTACTACATTTCTGGCATCCCAATATCTCATTAACTGTGCCTCTCGATTTTGTAGAGAAACATTTAATATCGATCCGGGAATCAATTTTTTGATGTTTTGATAGATGGAATAAGGCGCTGGGATGTAATTATGACTCATTAATAACGCAATGGCGTCGCGGTCGATTGCACCTTGAAAATCCGGATGAACTTTTAAAGCCTTGAGTTCTGAACCAAATAAAAATGTATTGCCCTGCCATCCATAATAAAGAGGCTTTTCTCCCATCCTATCCCGGGCAAGAGTTAAAGTCCTATCCTGCTTATCCCAGACGGCTATCGCGAACATGCCTAAAGTTTTCTTTATAGTCTCTGTAATTCCCCATTCATCAAAACCAACGAGTAGAGTTTCTGTATCCGAATGGCCTCGCCATGTTAAATTTGAATTATTTTGGGCCCTATTTGCACTGCTATCGAAAGTATCTAAAGCTAACTTCGCTTCCAAATCCCGCCGCAGATCAAGGTGGTTATATATCTCGCCATTAAATACAGTCACAAATCGACCCGAAGCTGAAACCATAGGCTGGTGTCCGGCAGGCGAAAGATCGAGGATAGATAATCGTCTATGGGACATGCCAATTCCGGAATCGACATCGCACCACACACCATTATCGTCTGGCCCTCTATGCCGAATGGCGTTTCCCATTTCCGTTAGCACCGACGACCAAGCCGAAGCGGAAATCGTATCTGAGGCGGATAAAAACCCTGCTAAACCACACATTAAGAACTACTCTCCATGATTAATTCGCGATATATTGCGTTGTACCTATCACAAGCTTTTTCCAAAGTAAAATCAGTCATTACCCGTAATTTTGCTCTTTGACCCATTTGCTCACGCTGATCAGGTGTTAAATTAAGTAACGTTAATAAACCTTTGGCCAAGGCATTTTCGTCTTGAGAAGGAACAAGCAAAGCCGTATCGCCCACCAAAGTTTGGGTATCCCCAACATCTGTTGCAACGCAGGGTAAACCCATGGCCATTGCTTCGCCCAATCCGTTCGGAAAGCCCTCTGTGCGCGAAGGCATACAAAATATATCCATAGCCGCGAGGCAAATAGGCACGTCGTAGCGCTCACCCAGCAGAATAAAAACCGCCTGCAGCCCGTTATCGGCTATCCAAGTAGTTAATTGCGGGTTGCTGACATCACAACCCTTACCGATCAGTAAAAACTTGACATTTACAGCACTATTCACTAGAAGTCTAGCCGCCTTTACAAAAATATCTTGTCCTTTAGCATGATTAAATCTCCCTAGACATCCAATCACTAATTCATCTTCCAATATTCGACATACGCTACGAAAGGTATTTCTTTGTTCGATTGTGGCTGTAAGGTTTGTAAAATCAAATCCGTTAGCAATAACAATCATTCGACCTGCATCATAACCAGCTTGCACATGCGCAAGTCTACCTGCCTCAGCAACGCTGACAATCTTTTTAGGAATCCAGCGCGACAAAAACGCACACATTTTCATAATCAACAGAGTACTTTTCGTATCGCTCCACGACAGCGAAGTTCTACGAATACCCCAAATAACATTTTTACATCCCGTGATACGCGCAGCCAAGCCGCCTAATAGATCAGCATGATACATCCAGGTTTGCACTATGTCGGGATTAAATGCCTTTATATAATTAATTAAAAGCAAAAAAACTCGCGGAATATCCCGGAAAGACTCCATGCCTAACTCGCGGACATCGACGCCAGCGGATCGCAGCTCATCACCCCATGCACCAGCATAACGCAAGACTAAAACCATACGATTAGCATTCGGTTTGTGATTAGCCAACAAAAGCCGAACCAGCATGCGTTGCGCTCCGCCCAGTATGCTTAAGGTAATAATGACATGACAAATTCTAAAATTTTTCATGCCTATTAACGAATTTTGCACGATTCCTCCATCTCACTCATTGACAGAGAACGCATACTATAACTTTGATTCAAGGTACGATAATACATTAATAGCATTTCAAGATTATTAAGGTTTGCTTCAGTGTTACGACCAAAGTTATGTGGATGCCACCACAAATGAAAAACACCTTGTGTTTTTGCCGCATTCAGCATTCCGCTCTTAACCCGATGTAAATGCATCGCGTTTAGCAACGCATGCTTGCTTACCGGCCGGAGAAACATACTGGCAGGTATATTCATTAACCTGCCGGCAACAGCAGGATTTGGTAACGCAGAAATATGATTTCCAGTAAATGGTAGATATGCATCAGCAAATTTGACTACTCGCACAACATTTTTAAACGGTATATTGGCTAATTGGCCTTGTCGATATAACACATGAGACTGATTACCACGATACGATTTAAACTCTGCGTTCAATAATACCTGTAAAAAATCATCAACAATTTGATTACGAGGAAAAACAAAACTAATTGGTTTATGCCCATATTCAGAAAAAACCGCTTTCATACACTCTATATCAGCAGTAAACTGATCTAGAGTGGCATTAACTTCACCGCAATAAAAATGACTATAAGAATGACTTCCAAGTTCTTGACCATCAGTAGCTAAGATTTGCTCGACTAAGTTGGGAGCAAAGAAAAGCTTGGGATGTTCTTTAGCTAAAGATGAAAAGGCATAAGTTAAGCATGCATTTCTATTATATGTTGGCAAAATAGCTGGACGCAGATCAGACCAATGTCGAAAATCCCTACACATCAGCATGCCAACGGTTGCCCATGTTGCATGAACATCGTACTTCTTAAACAATTTCAGCATAGCTGGCAGAGCTTGCCAAACCCCAGCAATATTTGCACCATAACTTGCCAACGTTTTGGACTCAGTAACGCCCCAAAACAACTCAAAATCAAGTGATAATACTAATGCTGACATTACAATTAACCTAATCTAAGAAATTGAAAAATATTCAGTGGCTACATAGACACTAACAAAGTCTACATGAAGCTTTAGACCAGTAATTGCAGTTCATAGAGATTGACAATGCGTTTTATTGCATAAGGAGCAATAACATCGTGGTGTAAGCGTTGACCCCATTTAAAGCTAGAGAACGCCTCGGCCAATCCTTCTGCACTGATACTATTTGCCAATATACAGCCATCAATACCCTCAAGAATTTCACATGTACCACCCAAAGCTGGCGTAGCAATTACCGGAGTTCCGCAAGTTAAAGCTTCTAAAACTACATTTGGAAAGCCTTCCATACGAGAGCTAAGCACATATGCATCTGCACGCGCTATAAACGCAAAGGGGTTTTTTTGGTAACCAGCAAAACTAATTTGATTTTCTATGCCAAGTGACGTTGCTAAATTTTGCAATTCTGCTTTTAATGGTCCATCTCCTAACAGTGTCAAATGAATGGCGGAATTAGCGTTAATAGCTATGGCCCTAATCAACATATCAAAACCTTTGACTTCAACTAAACGGCCCGCTGAAACAATATTTATAATTTTATGATTAGCGTCATTAGTAGTATATCCATAGCCTTTTGCTGCAATAGGCATTGCAGCCAATTGCAAAACCCGGTCTATATCAACCGGATTATTAATGATTACGGTTTTGTTAATAGAAATACTAAAATTGGCAATCAAATCATCACGCATATATTTTGACTGACAGATAATGGTTTTGAACCGACCATAAAATATCTTATGAGCCCAGAGCCAAAAACGCGGATATGGGTGGGACTTCAACGCCTCACTGAGTATAGTTGTTTCTCGGCACAGATAGCGAATACGATTTGGCAACAAGGGCTTTAATATAGCCAACATTAAATTCAAATGCCCTAAGGTTGAAAAAACTACTTTAGGTTGAAGCTGCCAAAACAGGCGAATTATCTTAAAAAATGCGTACCTAACTCGGGTAGCAGCTAAATCAATAAGCTGAATATCATTCGGTAAATCTTCCGCATACACAGCCCCCTGCATATTTACAACGGCTAGAATTAAAACAAATTTTGATCGATCCAAATGCCGGAGTAAGTTTACTATAACACGTTCAGCTCCTCCGGCCCTTAATGAAGGTATAATAAATAATACTTTAGTTTGTGAAGTATTCACGTTTATTTAATAATTTTTTTAATAAAATTGACAATTAGCCATAAAATCTCTTTTGACCGTAAAGATATATGCCAGAAAATTACCATTAAATTATCCAGTAGCGTACATTCTTTGATAGCAAAGTCACGCTGCACCTGATCGACTGAAATTATCGCCGGCGCATAGTCTTCAATATCCTGCGCGAATTTTTTGATAGAAAGTGCTGAATATTCATTATGGTGTAAACATACGGTCCACAAACCATAAGACATTTTTCTAAATCGCCACAATTGCTGAGGAATCCAAAGTGCTCCTAATTTACTAACCGGACGCCAATAAAAACCATCACTAATAATATTGATGTTCAAATCAAGCAAAGCTTTAACAGTATTAGCGTCGAAAGAATGAGCAGGAGCAATCCAGCCATCGATACGCACACCATGCTCCTTAAAAACTGCCACACCCTTCGCCAATTTATTCCGCTGTTCCTGGTAAGACAAACCTGAAAATTCGCTGAATTTATTAATACGCATAATACCGGCGTCAGAAGTTAAATATTGATGCTGGTAGCCATGCATTGCAATAAACCAACCAGCAGCTTGCCAAGCTCTAACTCTTGCCCAGAAATCTAGCATTGGTGGCCCGACAGCTAATTTTTGATCTCGATTATCAGGGACAATCGCTATAATTGGCTTGATATCATGCTTTTCTAATATCATTTCCAGTTGATTCCATACCGGCCAATTCATGGTCGGGCAAAAATCATCAAATCTGACTAAGTATTTTGCTTTCATGTTTTTTCCTTAGTCCGGTCTAATAATTATTAGTTAAACTATTATTCACTGTCATCAATGATAAACACATCATCGGGCAATAAGTCAAAAAGCCACCTTTAGTATAAAATAAGCTCAAAAGACTACCCTGCCCCAGTACGCACTTGCTCATCCTCAGCGTTTACTAAACAATAAGCAAACCCTAATGCAAGCTGAAAAGCACTATTTTCAAAAAAATTATGACTAAAAAAAAGTGTTGGAAAAACACAAAGAATTAAGTAAGAAAATGAATTTCTATGATAAAAAAACCAATAAAGCAAACACATTATTGCAAAACCTACTAGCCCATAACTCGACAAAATCTCAAGTATTTGATTATGAGATGAAACATTATGTCCTTCTGTTTTTGCCACATAAAATATACCATTACCAAATAAAGGAGAATCAAAAAAAGCATTAATGGCATAAGCTATCAAACCTAAACGCTCTTGAGCATTATCTTCTTTACTATCCCCCCTTGAGGATAGTTTTTCAATCAAAGTACTGACTATATCTACATCAAAATAATATGCCGCTGCAATTATTGATATGCCTCCAACTAAAACTGAAATCAATAAGTTTTTATTCCTTAAGACTACAACTGCATAAACCATATAAATCATAAAAAATAATATGGCAGCTCTTGACTGAGTCAACAAACAAATTGCAACAGTCAATACTAACACCAAAATTTTTAAAATTTCTGGATACCTTAATGGTGACTCAAATACCATATAAAACCATATTATCGCCAAAGATGCCGTCATATTGGCATTCATAAAACCACCCGGCCTAGCTAACAACTTATTTTCAGCTGAAATTTCGTATTGAGTATTTTCGTGCACATCTTCGTTGAAACTGATTACACCATAACTTTCAAGGAATAATCCAGATAAGATAATCATAAGGCACAAGGGTGGTAGCAAAATAATAATTTTGGAGTTTTTCACATTTTTGAATGTTACTACGACAATGAAAAAATCAATTAAGCCCCTAAATAAGTTGGTATATTGGCGAACAATTCCTTCATCTACCTCAAATTGATTCTCAGTATATACTAAAGAATCTCTCAAACAATAACCCAATAAAAAACAACTATATATACCAAAGAATATAAATTTTTTTGTATCTACACTAATCGACTCCAAACCATTTTTTTGGTATTTATGCAGTTGAACCCTTAGTAAAGCCAAGGCACAAGCTGCAAATATCAAGTTCATCAACAAACCAGAGAACTTATAGAGTCCAGTTCCGCCATAAAGTGCCAATAAAAAAGATAATACAATAAACACTTTATTTTGCATTGGCTTTCAAAATAATTTAAAATAAAAACTCATCATACTTATCTCGTTTATATGACAAAATATCAATATATACAACATAAACAGACAATACATTTAATTTTTTTAAATTAAAAGATTTCCAAGCAACTGTTCCCAATTGGCAACGACAGTAGCAAAGGAAAATCTTTCCCGAACATCTTTAGCTCTTAAAGAATATTGATTTCTTAAAGCTTCATTTGCCATCAACCGCTCCAAAGCTGAAACAAGACCAGCCAAATCCCCCGGCTCAACCAATATTCCATCGACGTCGTGTCGAATAATATCGCGAGGACCACTGTTGCAATCGAAACTTACTGCCGGCAAACCATAAGCCATCGCTTCCGCCAACACATTTGGAAAGCCTTCATAATGAGAGCTTAATACAAAAATGTCCGCTATTTCGTACCATTCCCCAATATTACCAACTCTGCCCGGCAGGAAAGCACGATTAATTAAACCAAGTTCCTGAATCTGCTGCTCAAGACGACAGTGACAAGGTCCAGTACCCAATATTACTAAATCCCATGTTGGATATTTATCTTTAAGTTTTCCAAACGCTGAAATTAAATTATCAAATCCCTTAGCCTCTACTAGCCGACCTACACCTATTAAAAGCCTTTTTTCTGTATATTTCGGTGTTATTCGTGGTTCTAGGCTGGGCAAAGGCCAAGTTACCGGATTAACCATGGTAAAAACCTGTTTGGCATAGGTATTATGCTGCATCCAAACTTTGCCTTCATCACTCATGGTTGTTACGGCATCCAACAACCCATAAGTATATTTACGCAGAAAATGCCATAATGGCTTTACACCTGGATTTACCGGAGTATTTCTTTCAGAACCTATTGTTTTGATATAGGATAAATTTAAAGCGGCTATTGCTAATATCACATTAGCAGTAATCATCATGCCTAAGGCAATATCTGGATTGACTTGTTTCAACACTCTCCGTAGTGCCTTTATTTGCACTAAATTACGTCCAAATCCAACCCATTTATTACCGCTATCCTCAGCAGTTTCTAAGGAAATACGCTGAATCAAAGGATTTAATTTGAATAAATCCCGACTGATGGGCGCCATTGTTACGATAGTAATTTCCCAACCTTTTGTTACCCAGTAATTAGACAAACCAGCAGTAACACGTTCAGCGCCACCGTCTCCCATGGAATATATAAAAATCAGTAACCTCATCTTTAAAATATCATTAATTCAACTATTTTTTAAAAAACAGCTGCTAAATACATAAAGCAGCAACAAAGAAATTAAGTACATAATTCCGGAAGAAGCAATAATGGCATTAATCCCTAAAATGGGGACCAAAAGATAATTTGCTCCTGCCTTTACAAAGAGGTTGGTAGCACCGCTTATAGCTATTAGATTATGTTTACCATGACTAGCCAACAAAGTAACCAACGCTATAGATGAGAAATAAAATGGCGCCTGCGCTAATCCATAACGAAATACGTCAGTTACAATTCTCGTATCTTCTGCCGAAAATGCCCCTCGTTCAAAAAGTAATTTAACTATCCAAGGAGCGAGCCACCAACAAACAAACGCAGTAAAAACACCAATGATTAACATGATCCGCATCCAAAACATAGCTACCCGTTTTGCTTGCTTGCCGTTTTGCGATTTAATCCTGGAAAATACCGGTAATGTAGCGCGTGATATTGCCGTGGCTCCAAGTCCAAGGATCAATGCCATGATCCGATTAGCGTAACTCAAAGTTGTAATGGCGCCTGGCTCTAATTGTGCTGCAAAAAATTGATCTATAACGCTATTGAAACTTCCTAGCCCGGAGCCTAACAACATGATACCGAACCCTTGCCAAAATTTCGGCCATAATGGCGATTGGCTGCTGAATCGAGGTAACTCCAATTCACATGTCTTGGCTAAAGGCGTTGCAAGCATACCTACCTGCAATATAAATCCAATCAGCGTACCCCACACTAAGGGCTCTACACTTTGTTGCGGAATCAGCAGCACTGCTAGCAATATTGCTATTGCCGGGACACTTTCCAGCAAGGTATTTGCATGCCTCCCAGAGGATAACATCCAAGCGGAAAATAGACTTATCAAGATACCTAAGGGTGTCAAAGCTATCATGCCCGGCAATATGTCTAAGGCTATATTCGCAGTCAATTCTGAAAGCCCTAGCCAAGAAGATCGCAATAACAAAGGCAGCACAAACCAGGAAAGCAAAGCCAAATCAAGGCCTAAAAGCAATGCAAAGCCAAAAAGCTCCGCGCGAAATCGCCACAATTGAGCCGGGTAGTTTTCTCGGATTTGCGATGCTAATGGAACCAATACATAACTAAGGATGCTAAACCAAATGTTGGCTGGCAAACTAATCAAATTTAAAACAAAAAGATAGGCGTCAACCTGATTAGATACGCCATGCCGATAAGCAATCGCCATCTCCTTGGCTGCACCTGCAAACTTACCTAAAAACACAAACAATGCCACCCAAACCAAACCACGAAAAATCTCACGATGATCTGAGCCTATATTTGCTGTCCGCAACCGGATTACACCCAAAAAATTCATTTCAATTTTTTATGCTTCATACTGTCGATTACTTTTTCCATTATTCACAGAAGGAAGTTTCACTCGCACATTCCGCCTATCACTTATAAAACGCTTATCATGCACACTTTGAATATTTGCCTCAAAATTACCAACTCTCCTTCTATCCGTTTGTGAATTTTTACGTATTCTTTGCCGCAAAAGGAGTGCTATTAACCGATCAGAGCCGCTATGAATTGTTTCGACCTGCTGTTGGGAAGGAACGAAACGCCTATCTGCCAAATTTCTTCTATCTTCCGTCTCTTTCTTATGTCCGACCCTACGACGGTCGTGAACCTTTGTCATACGCAGATGCCGGCATATCTTCATCACCTTCCAAGCACGGTTCATTAACCTATAATGAATGGCAAACAACAATATAAATGACCAAAATAAACAAGACTCATGAATTCTAATATATTGACTGCTAACTATTCCTATAGCTGCTAATGAAATTGAAATTGAAATTATAGCTATTAAGGTTAAGTTATTGCTATAACCCGCAACAGTAAATATATGATGTAAATGTTCTCTATCAGGATTAAATGGAGATCTGCCTTTTCTAATTCTGCGTAACATTATGCAAACAGAATCAAGCAAAGGAATAGCCAGAATCCATAATACAGTTGCTGCAGTAATATGCTCATTATCACCTTGGGAAGCGTCAATTGCCAACCAACAAATAATATAGCCAAATAAAGTACTGCCGTTATCTCCTAAAAATATTATTGCATTTGATCGGCCAAATATCCTTAAATTGAATGACAAAAATGCGATTATTGCCGCCATCAGAATTAAGCTATAGCTTAATATTAAATCATTATCAGATAGCCATGATACCAACGCCAACGAGGTGACAGAAACCAGATTCAAACTGCCAGCCAAACCATCCATCCCATCGATCATATTGAATGCATTAATTCCACCTACTACCGCAAAAACAGTAAATGCGCTGGAAAATGCACCCAATTTTATTTCTCCAAACCCAAATATATCTCCTAGGCTTTCCACCCTGATTTCTGCATACTCAGTCATTATCAGTGCTGAAATAATTTGCACAAATAAACGAGGCTTAATACCTAAGTCTTTATAATCATCTATTAAACTAACAAAAACCAGCAAGGAAATAGCAACTATAAAAGCAGTTTGACTTGGGAGATCATTTGCATTAATTAGCAATGTTATCAATATTGCCAAATAAATAGCAACCCCCCCAATTAGGGGGGTAGGGGTTTTATGTTGTTTTCTATGATTTGGTTTGTCAGTGAAACCAACTTTTAATGCCACAGGATACAATATTGCTATAAAACATAAAGTTGCAAATAAGGAGGGCAAGAAGAAATTAAAAAACATAAACTCTTAAGCTAAAGTTAAGTTGCCATTCTGAGTTAAAGATGAAAAGTCATGACACAAAACACCTTCATCAATATGCTATCGTGAAGCCCTGAGAATATACGAATAGGAAATAATACGCAAGCTGGAAATTTATTTGCACCCTCCTTGCCAGAATCTAAAAAATCAATCTATAACTCTTTCCAGGATTTTTTTAACCCCAAAAATATAACTATAGCGTATATTAATAGTAATCATGCATTTTAACGGTCATTTTGCCATCACTCCCCTACTATTTTGTGAACTTTTTCACAGTATTTCGTTCTCAAATAAATACTTATCAATTCACCCACAAATAATTCAAATATAAATCTTGACAAGCAAAGTTACATGATCGATGAAAATTTTACTGATTGAAACCATGAATAAATTTCAGTACTTCTCCACTTAATACTTACGCCTTTAAGCTTAGACTTTAGTATATATTTTACCAGTCCTTTTTAAATATTTATTAAGACAGCCTCTGATTTAAAAATCCTTTCAGTTTATAAGAGTCCTGTTATGCTCAGCTTTAGTTATTCTTGAAACAAGCCAATAGCTGCACCTACCCAAACTTAGCTAATAATCTCTTTGGCAACTGCAGAACCATCGAAGCAGTAGCACATTATGCTAAAAATTAATTGCAGCTTAATGCTGCTTATCCCAACAACATGACTGCTGACTCAGTCTACCCTTAATAATCACCGGGAGATTTGTTCCCAAAAATCCGACACAACAACCTAGCCACTTAACGGCTAAATGCAACCAGGCATAAGGTATCAATTTTAGCCTCTTTCCCCGCAGACAACTAAGCAAACGGCTCAAAATGCTTAACCTTTTACTCTCTTATGAAAATTTAAATATTGCATAACTATAAGCATGTTGCTGGCATTATGTTCTGGGTATTGCTATATTTATAGATGGTCTTTAAATTTCTGCTCTGCTTACTTACTCAAACCGACAATGACTACTGTGTTAATAGTTGCTCAGGCATTCGTCGGCTTCTACATCTTCAGTAGGCTGTGTACAGTGGCATGGTTCTCGTCTTACCTTGACTCAATCATGGAAATACAATGTTTTTTGTCTCTATGTTTAACCGGCCTCACTTCCTGACCTGCAAGGATTTCAGCCTTGCCTTGGTAGCGATGCTTGCACTGATCGTCGCCATCCAAGTGGAAGGAAACGACTCGACCTTTCATTGGCTAACCAAATCGCTGTTTATACTGTTAGCATTGGTAATGACTGTTTTATTCCGCGCTTTTCGACATGAACTTTGCCTACCAAACCAGCCAATTATTTTATGGTTTTCCGCCTTTTTAGCTTGGGCAGCCCTATCCACCATCTGGTCAGCAGCAGCCGGGGAAAGCTACCTACAAGTCTTGGTGATTTGCTCCGGCTTATTAACCATGCTCTTGGGTTTTTGGGCAAGTGACAGACAATGGCGTTTTTTTTACTACTTGCTGGTACCGCTGGCCGGGTTTTCAATCATATTGATGTGCTATCAAGCATATGTCCTTCAACACCCTCGCCCCACCGGAGTATTTCCACTTAATGGGAATACGAATACCGCCTTATTAGGTTTAATTCTACTACCTTGGACTGCTGATTATATATGGCTCATCTCTCAGCAGCAGACTGCACGCTGGCTGGGCTTATTCATTTTTGCCTGCAGTTTTAGCATTTCTTTGGCGCAAGCACGTGGCAGTTTAACGGTTATAAGCCTAGGTCTAGCCGTATTATTTTTCGCCATCCGACACCAAACCCACGCTAAGCGAGCCATATTATTAACCCTGACTTGGATCTTAGCAGGCTATATCTTTGCAGATCTTCTGCACGGCAGCCAATTCTCTCAACGCCTTATGACAACTTTTCAGGCAGTTAAACAAGGCGGAAACGATAGTATGCAGACTCTCGGCACTGGCAGGGAGTATCTATGGACCGAAGGTTGGCGCATGTTCCTGGATAGACCATTGCTAGGCTGGGGTATTAATATGTTCCATTGGATTTATCCTCAGTATCGTACGCCATTGCACATAGAAGCCGGGCAATATGTGCACAATGACTACTTACAATTCATGATTGAACTGGGCTCTATTGGTCTTGTGCTGTGCTTATGCTGGGTGATGACGATATTCCGTGTTGGCTGGCGTCTGTTTCGTTCTCCCGAGCATTCAGGGCAAAGTTTTCAAAATCTTGGGCTTGCCTTAGCATGTACTGCCTTGCTAATCCACACTTTCGTTGATTTTCATCTGTATCAGCCGGCAATGTTAATCATGCTTGGAGCTTACGTCGGACGCTTGTGCCGGCAGCAGGCAAACACTTCCAAAGCTATCATCATTCGACCGCAAGAAAAAGTTAACGCTCTCAGTTACTATGGCTTACTGTCAGTGATCAGCCTATTTCTAATAATTGATCTAAGCACGCTATCGATTGGTATTCAAGCCATCAGCAATGACCCCAGGACTCCGATTCCAACCTTGTTAACTCAATGCGAAACAGCTCAGCAATTTGCGCCTTTAATAGAAAACATTCAGTCTTGTCAAGGCTGGGTGTTGTTAGCTTTGTTCGAAAATCAACCCGAAGCCCTGCCGCCGGCCAAACGTAGTCAAATGATTGCTTACGCTCTAGAAAGCCTGGATGTCGCCACACAAAGCAACTCCTTAAATTATTTCAACCACAACACGGCAGCAAAATTACTTCAATTAGAGGCAAAACATGATGAAAGGATAGAGCAACACCTGCGTCGCTCGTTGGTGTTAAATCCATATCAACTGAATATCCGTGTAGCATTAGCTAATTTTCTGGAGGCAAACGGCAAACCAGAACAAGCGCAAGTTGTGTTAGCGGACGGCTTAAACAAAAGCTATGTAAGTAATAATAATCAAGTCAGCGAATTTTGGCGTAAATTGGATCAATACATAGAAACCACACCTGCTTTGACTGAGCAGAAGCAGCGAATTAGCTCAGAATTAAAATTCTTAGATGCAGAACCAGCTTCTAAACGCGACACGCTTTACATATACACCTTGCCTGATATTGATTGGCAACCCAAAACCCCTAAGATTCAAAGCAAGCAGCTAAACTAAACCTAGAGTTCGGCCACCTCACAATGCGCCCATAATTCATATCCGGCTAAACCAAGCGCAGGCACTATCACAAAACCTTCACAATAAATTAATTGAACAATGTTTAATTAATCTATACACTGAGCACAACATTCACCCCTTCATCTGCTATGATTCCACCCCAGGAGGAATTTTATGTTAAAGCTATTTTTACACCGGCTGCTGACTTTATTGTTCAGCGTCAAAGTCCTAGGCCTTGAAAACTACGCCCAAGCCGGTAAACGGGTGCTGATTATCTCCAACCATACTTCCTTTCTTGACCCACTATTGCTCGGGGTCTTTCTGCCGGATGACATCACTTTCGCCATCAACACCCATATATCGGAACGCTGGTGGCTAAAGCCTTTTTTACGCTTGTCCAAAGTCTTTCCAATGGACCCTACCCACCCGCTATCGCTAAAATCCCTGATCAATCACTTACAAAACGACACCAAGACCGTGATTTTTCCGGAAGGCCGCATCACCGACACCGGCTCCCTGATGAAAATATACGACGGTACGGGTATGGTCGCCGATAAATCAGGCGCAACGCTCTTGCCGGTGCGCATAGACGGCGCTGAATACAGCCATTTTTCCAAACTGAAAGATAAAGTTCGGGTACGCTGGTTTCCTCACATTACTATCCACATCCTTCCTCCCACGTATATCGAAACCCACGGCGACATCTCCGGCAAAGCCCGCCGCAAACACAGCGGCCAAATACTTGCCGACATCATGACAGAAATGATGTTCGCCACCAGCAACTACCGGCAAACCATTTTCTCTGCGTTGCTGGACGCCCGCCGTATTCATGGCGGCAAGCACACCGTTGCCGAAGATCTGGAACGTACGCCCTTGAGCTATGATGCACTCATTATGCGCAGCATCATCATAGGCAAACTCATCAAAACCATCAGCCAACCTGGTGAGACGCTCGGCGTACTGCTGCCGAATACCTGTAAAACTCTAAACGTCGTGCTGGGTTTGCAACTCTATGGTCGAGTACCAGGCATGCTAAATTATTCCATAGGCGCCAACGGCATGGCCTCCGCCTGCCGCACCGGCTGCATCCAAAGCGTGCTGACTTCGCGGAAATTTATCGAACTGGCGAATTTAGGCGCCGAAGCCGAGATATTGGCGAGACAAGTCAAACTGATTTATCTGGAAGACCTGGCTCAGTCGCTCAACGGTCTAAACAAACTCAGCGGCTTGCTATTGGCAAAAACGGCGCACTTCTGGTACAAATCTCACGCTTACGAGGCCGATGACGCCGCCGTAGTGCTATTCACCTCAGGCTCAGAGGGTGATCCAAAAGGCGTAGTGTTATCCCACGCGAATGTACTAGCCAACCTAAAGCAAGTCAAGTCGCGCATCGATTTTACCCCTAAGGATGTAGTTTTGAATTTTCTGCCGATGTTCCACTCCTTCGGCTTTACCATCGGTACCTTTCTGCCGATATTGAACGGCATGACCAGTTTTTTCTACCCCTCGCCTCTGCACTTTAGCATCGTACCGGAAATTGCCTACGACATTGGCGCTACCATCATGTTCGGCACCAATACCTTTTTGGCCGCCTATGCAAGAAAAGCCCATCCCTACGACTTTTACAAAATGCGCTATGTGGTCGCCGGCGCGGAAAAACTCCAGGAAACCACCCGCCTCACCTGGCTAAATAAATTTGGCATCCGCATCCTGGAAGGCTATGGCGGTACAGAAACCTCACCGGTAACCTCAGTCAATACGCCGATAGATTATAAAGCCGGCAGCGTGGGCCGCTTCATGCCGGATATGCTCTATCATTTAGAACCCGTGCCCGGCATAGAAAACGCCGGCAAATTGCACGTCGCCGGTCCGAATATTATGAAAGGCTATTTGCTGCCAAAAAATCCCGGCGTTCTGCAACCGCCCAACTCAGAATTATATGGCGAAGGCTGGCACGACACAGGGGATATCGCCCATATTGATGAAGATGGCTTCATCTTTATCCAAGGCCGCAGCAAACGCTTTGCAAAAATCGGCGGCGAAATGGTATCGCTGGTCGCGGTCGAACAGTTAGCTATCCAAGCCTGGCCGGAAGCTCAGCATGCTGTACTTAGCCTCCCAGACCCGAAAAAAGGCGAGCAACTGGTTTTGCTGACCACCCATCGCCTGGCGAGTGCCAAACAATTGGCCGAGGCCTCGCCTGGCGTCGCCGCAATTAATTTACCGAAAAAAATCTTTGTTGTAGCTAAACTACCAGCCTTGGCGACCGGAAAAACCGATTACCCAGTTGCACAGTCCTTGGCGGCAGAATTATTAGCCGAAAACCCCCACAGCCAGCATGAATAAATACTTCTATCCCTTACTGCTTGCTCAATTTCTTTCAGCTTTTGCAGACAACACCATCCTGTTTACCGTGATTGCGCTGGTGATGCAAACCGGACAACCGCCCTCCTGGTATGTACCGGCATTGCAAAGCGTGTTTCTGATAGCGTTCGTCTTGCTGGCGCCCTGGGTGGGCGTGTTTGCGGATAAATACCCAAAATCCAGGGTACTGCTGGTCGCCAACCTGCTAAAGGCTGGGGGTGCGGGTCTATTATTACTGCATGTCGAACCTTTACTTGCCTATTGCCTGGTAGGCGTCGGCGCAGCACTATACAGCCCGGCAAAATACGGAATCCTACCCGAACTAGCTAGTCATGATGCGCTGGTAAAAGCCAATAGCTGGATAGAAGGCTCAACCATTTTAGCGATTTTGACCGGCATGCTGATCGGCGCCAAGGTAGCTGATTATTCAGTGACTTGGGCGCTAAGCGGCTCGATAGCATTATTTCTTATTTCCGCCGCCGCCACACTGTTTTTGCCGGCTTCCGTCGGCCTTAAGCTGGCCAGCGGCTGGAAAATTTGGCTGTTTTATCAGGAAATCCGCAGTTTTTTAGTCCATCCGCGTACGCGCTTTGCAGTTTTAGGCGGCTCGTTGTTTTGGGCCACCGCAGCCTGCGTCCGGGTTATTATTATTGCCTGGGCGCCCTTGGTGCTGATGACGCACAACGCCAGCGACATCGCGCAATTGACGTTATATCTGGCCATTGGCATAGTCGCCGGCGCAGCTTTGGCGCCACGCATGATACCGCTGGAACATCTCCGCCGTACCCGTTACCCTGCTTATAGCATGGGCCTGTTGATTATCGGCCTAAGCTTCACCGAGGCCGTTTGGCCAGCGCGTAGCGTCTTATTTTTCATCGGCGCTGCAGGCGGCATGATGATCGTACCAATAAACGCAGCCTTACAGGAAATCGGCAAGCTAAGCATAGGCAGCGGAGGTGCGGTAGCCATGCAGAACTTTTTCCAGAATGCCGCTATGCTAATATCTGTAGGTCTATACACCTTAGCGGCTTCACAGCAGGTTGGACCGGTGCTTGCGCTGCTTGCCCTAGGCGGGCTATTAATTAGCGCAACGGTTTTGCTGATGTTGCATCTGCCAGAATCGGCGACTAACGCTTCCAGCCTTGTATAAAATTATCCACCAAAATGCCGACAGCAATTTCGGTATCTGCCAGACCAGCCCGGCTTAGATTTCCTTGCAGCGACAGTATGCAGACACCGTGAACTCCACACCATAGTGTTCGCGCGGCTAATGCAGTCTGCTCGGCGTTGTATTCCGGACGCAATCGTTGAAATAAGGCTTCTACCGGCGCAAAAATTTGCGTGACTTTTGCCTGATACCAGTCGGGAAGCGGCGCCTGATCAGACAATATCGGCTCAAAAATGATGCTCCAACGGTTAAAATTCCCAACAGCAAACTGATAATAACTCAGCGCCAAGGCGCGGATTTGCTGTTCAACATCCTCAGCCGCCCGGATTTCGTTTAAGTGCTTAAGCAATAAATCTAGGGTACGCCCCTTCAAATGCAGCAATAAATCCGGCATATTCGCGAATACCATGTAAATGGTTCCCACGGTATAACCTATTTCCAGAGCAATTTTCCGCACTGTCAAAGCTGCCGCCCCCTCCTCGGTAACGATGATCTCAGCGGCTTTCAACACCATTTCCTTGATTTGTTCCTGACTATGTTCGCTTCTTCTGGCCATATTTCCTGTTACGACTGCTTAGAAATTAGCTACCATACACTAACTCTTAAATAGAATCGATACCTAATCATGCAGATTGAATATTTAGCGGTTGTTGACGACCACGACCAAGTCCTAAAATACCTACCGCGCTCGGAAATCCACTCCCACCGATTACGCCACCGCGCTGTGCATATTTTTGTATTTAACCAGCATGGGCAGTTGTTTTTACAGAAACGCTCAATGCAAAAAGATCTGAATCCGGGCTTATGGGATACCTCCGCTGCTGGACACGTCGATGCTGGGGAAGATTACGACAGTTGCGCACCTAGGGAATTATCTGAAGAACTGGGTGTGGTCACCGAGTTACAAAGTCTATTCAAACTTGCGCCCACCCCGGAATTGGGCATGGAATTCATCCAAGTCTACCGGTGCCTGCATAATGGCCCATTTCTATTGGCTAGCGAAGAAATCGATGCAGGAGACTGGTTTACAGTCGACGAGATAGCGGAACGTGTCGCTGGTGACGACCCTAGCATGACATTGACTTTTAAAATTATCTGGGGGAAATATCTAGATTTTGTTGCCAAATAACTAGATTTGAAGAAATTGGCGGAGCGGACGGGGCTCGAACCCGCGACCACCGACGTGACAGGCCGGTATTCTAACCAACTGAACTACCGCTCCGCAGCTGGAGGATGGAATTATACAGCAAATATGCTGAGCGTCAATCAAAGTATTAAATTTTTACTTAACAAAAATAAGCATCCTGCTAATATGCAATGTCTGCCGTGGCCGATGGCAAACTTGAAATAATTTGCAGTTGTTAACCTCACCGACTCCAAAATTGTGAGTTGCCTACACTTTAATTGTCATTTGACTAATATTTGCTGTTCTGCAAATCAAGCCGCTTTCTCTGGCTGCGTCTTCAACACAGCCAACAAGCTTTCAAGCGCTAATTAAACAGCTACCGCACTATCTCCTTCCAAATTCCCTAAATAACCATGCTTCCTCGCCAGATATTCCTCCACAAAAGCCTCCAAGGGCTCTGCTTCGTAATCCCGTAAACCGCTGACTGTCAGCTTTTTAAAACCATCGCCAACCACCTCTTCACCAGCCATGATCTGAAAGTGCAGATAAGCAGTAGCGCGTTTGCCGTTTACTTCCATTTTCGGCTCCAGCATTTTCAAGTTCGGCTGCTGAAAATTCAGGTGTTTGAATTTCAAGGTCATACTCTCATAAATCACCAAGGGCCTGTCAATATTGAACATAACATTTTCCTTGGCCAACAACGGCACCAACACATAAGGGAAATTTTGCCCCGAGAACGCCACATAATCGCGAATCAAATCTTCGATCAAACTCTTATCTCGAACCACAGCGCCGGAACGCTGAATCTGTAAATACGTTTTACCCTGATTATCAGATACTTCGATTTGCTCGGCGTCGGTATCGGGAAAATTCAACATCACCCCATGACCGACCATGCCGGAAAATATGAAGTGCATATTTTGGCTAAGACCGTATTTATCCAAAACCAACGAGAATAACAAATCCCCTGGGACGCAAAAGCGCTTGGCATCAACATCGTGTAGCGGGTTGAAATCATGCGCAACCTCTTTTGCGAACATGCTGGCTTGTTCTGCGGCAATATGTATACCGCCGTCCTGAATCGTATAATATTCTTCTAAAAACATATTCTCATTTTTTCTTATTTTTAATAACGAGGAACCGAAGGATCGCAAGCCACTGACCATGCGTCGATCCCGCCTTGTAAATTATATAACCGGCTAAAACCGGCGTGTTGCAGATACACACAAGCCTGCTGACTACGCAAGCCGTGATGACAGATCACAACAATGTCTTGTTGTTGATCCAACTCATCCAAACGGGCGGGCAATTGCCCCAAAGGAATATGCCGGCTACCAGCCAGATGTGCATAGGCAAATTCATTGTCTTCCCGGACATCAAGCAGCAGTATATTATGTTCTGATTGCAAATTTTGCTGTAATTGCTGCGGTGACCATTGGCTTATCGGCATAAAAATCGCTCCAGTCTAGTTAAGGCTGTAGCCATTCTAGCGATTGAGGCGGTATATGCAAACCGAATATGCTGCTCTGGGAGATTGTAGCCGAAATCCTTGCCCGGCGTGACTGCCACACCTTCAACTTCCAACAAATCCAGCGCAAATTGAAAACTATCCCTGGTAAAAGCGCTGCAATCGGCATAAATATAAAAAGCCCCTTCCGGTTTACAGGCTATCTTAAATCCCAGACGCAATAGATTTTCGTATAAAAAATCCCGGCGCTGCTTAAATTCATCCCGCCGCCGATGCAATTCCGCAAGATTATCCGCAGAAAATGACGCCAGAGCAGCATATTGCGAATGCGTAGAAGTGGCGATAAAAATAGTTTGCGCCAACTTTTCCGCAGCATCAACAAAACCCTCGGGCACAATCAACCAACCTACTCGCCAACCGGTCATACCAAAAAACTTGGAGAAGCTATTAATTACAAACACCTCATCGCTATAAGCCAATGCGGTATGCACTTGTTGCCCATAAACCAGACCGTGATAAATTTCGTCTGCATAAAAACAGCCGCCCAAATTCCCTACCAATTTTATGCTTGCCTGCAACTCCAGATTATCTATCAACGTACCGGTTGGATTAGAGGGAGAAGCAAGCAACACACCCTTAGTGGTTTCGCGCCAGTTTTTTGCAATTAGCTCAGAATTTAGCTGATAAGCAGTATTGGGTCCGACATTGATGAACTGCGTATCGCCATTGAATAACCTAACAAAATTATCGTTACACGGATAACAGGGATCAGCCATTATAACGGACTCACCCGGATTGAGGCTGATGCCAAAAGCCAACAAAAACGCACCGGAAGCGCCGGGTGTAATAAACACACGCCGGGAATCAAGCTTTACTCCATATTCCTGCCGATAATAATCGGCCACTGCCTTGCGTAATTCCGGGAGACCCGCTGCTGCAGTATATTTAATTTCACCGATGTCCAGACACTGTTTGCCAGCCGCCAATATCGTCGGCGGCGTAATGAAATCCGGTTCGCCGATTTCCATGTGAATAATATCCACGCCTTGCTTTTCCAGCTGTTTGGCGCGTTGCAGCAACTCCATCACATAAAATGAACTTATGCCTTGCATTCTGTGGGCAAATTGCGGTTTCATAGCTTAATTTAGTTTATCTAAAGCGTGTGGATAATAACAAACTTCTTGCTTATCCCTCGACATTCTGTTAAAAAGCCCCGATTTTTTTGTATAGTTTCCCAGGAGTCAATGGATGAGTAGTACCCAGTCAGAGTTCACCTTCAAACCTTACGTTGAAAAGGCAGGCGAAGAGTACATGAACGATGCGCAGTTACAGCATTTTTCCGGCATACTCAACAATTGGAAGTCGGAATTGATGCAGGAAGTGGATCGCACTGTACATCATATGCAAGATGAAGCAGCCAATTTCCCTGACCCAAACGATAGGGCCACCCAAGAATCAGAATTCAGCCTGGAATTACGTACACGTGATCGGGAACGCAGATTGATCAAAAAAATTGACGAATCGCTGAAAGCCATTGAATCCGGCGAATACGGTTTTTGCGAAACCTGCGGTATCGAAATCGGCATCCGCCGTTTGGAAGCCAGACCCACTGCAACATTGTGCATAGACTGCAAAACGCTGGATGAACTTAGGGAAAAACAACTGGGCTAATCAAACTGCCGCCTAACTCACCTTATATCGGCCGGTTTGCACCCTCACCAACCGGCCCGCTGCACTTAGGTTCGCTGTATACCGCTCTAGCCAGCTATCTTGATGCGCGCCGGAATAATGGTCGCTGGCTACTCCGCATTGATGATCTGGATACCCCGCGCAATACTCCCGGAGCAGCAAGTACAATTCTGCACTGTTTAGAGGCTTTTGGCTTACACTGGGACGGCGAAGTTTATTATCAAAGCCAACATCTAAGCGCTTACGCCGAGGCCATTACAGAGCTACAAAACCAGCTCTATGCCTGTAGTTGCAGCCGTAAAGTTTTACAAGATTATCCCGGCGCTTACCCAGGCTTCTGCCGAAATAAACAGCTAGCTATGCAAGAATACGCCTTAAGAATCAAGATGACAGACAGCAAAATTTGCTTCACAGATCGGATACAAGGCACAATCAGCGTAAATATGACCAGTGATCATGGCGATTTCGTCATCAAACGTAGAGATGCGGTGTTCGCCTATCAACTGGCAGTTGTCGTGGACGATCATCTGCAAGAAGTCACTCAGGTAGTGCGTGGCGCTGATTTACTGAACTCGACAGCCAAGCAGGTTTATCTACAACAATTGCTAGGCTTTCGGACACCGGCATATCTACATGTGCCGGTGATTGTTGATCATCAAGGCGAAAAACTTAGTAAGCAGACCCGTGCCCAGGCGATAGATCATAAGCAGCCGCCAGCCGCTTTATTTCTGCTGTTGCACCTATTAAAACAAAATCCGCCGCCCTGGCTAAGGACAACTTCCATAGCGGAGATAATCGCCTGGGGCATAGCACATTGGCAACCGCAACAACTCAGCAAAATCCTCACCATCAAACAGACTTGATTTAGACTAAAAACACGCCTATGTTAGATCAACCCATTGATTATTTAGCCCATCCCCCTCTGTTTGGGCTGAACCAACCGGCTATGAAAGGGAACAGCAACACTAAGCCCAAATTGGCGACCTAACCTAATGCTGGTCCGACTTGCCTATCTAGGCGTGGTTTTGATCTGGTCCACTACGCCGTTGGCGATTAAATGGAGCGGCGAAGGCCTGAGTTATGTGCTGGGCGTAACAGCAAGAATGACCATAGGCTGTACTTGTATAGTGCTGTTTATGTTATTTATACGGCAACGTCCGGTATTTCACCGGGCTGCGCTAAGGACTTATTTGGCTGTTAGCTTACAAATTTACCTGGGTATGATCATTACTTATTGGGCCGCGCAGTATATTCCATCCGGTTGGATTTCAGTCATTTACGGCCTAAATCCGTTCTTGACCGCCTTTATGGCGGCACTATTTTTAAGAGAACGCAGCCTGGGTTGGCGCAAGCTATTTGCTTATACCCTTGGCTTCAGCGGCTTATTGGTCATGTTCAATTCGGCCATGGATTTAAATATTCAAGCCATGCTGGCAGTTACCGGAATTTTTATTTCTACTGTGATACAGGCCGGCAGCGCAGTCTGGATTAAACACATCGACGCACGCTTACCGGCCTTACAACAAATTTCCGGCGGCCTATTAATATCTTTGCCTTTATACTACCTATCCTGGTATTTTATAGACGAACATCAACTGCCGATCGAGATTCCGGAAAAAACCCTGTACGCCATCCTCTATCTGGGCATGATTGCTACCACCCTGGGCTTCGCTTTCTATTTCCATATCCTAAGTTGCTTACCGGCCACCCAGGTGGCGATGATTAATCTGATTACACCGGTATTGTCTTTACTGTTGGGCTATACGATCAATCATGAACCACTTAGTATAAAAGTCATGATAGGCACGGGTTTTATCATGTCAGCCTTATTGATATATCAAATTGCAGATCATCGGCAAAACTTGCAGCTATCAAAAAACTAGAGGAAGTTCAAATATTTCTGTTGCAAACTTCAAGATAATTTAGCTGCAGCCGCTAGACTGTTATCGGTAAGTCATTGCCGATAACTAGCAATACACTATTCTGGAGAAATTACATGTCCGCCATATCTGGAGTTTCGTCGCCAACAGCTCATTACTCAAGCCATGTTGTTACGCAGACAAAAACGCTAACGACACCTTACCAAGCCCTTTCCAGCGGGGTGAAGGCGCCTACCGAACAAGACTCGGACGGCGATAAAGACGGCAGCATCGGCACTAAAATCAATACTTTTGCCTAAGCTTCTGGAAACAAAAATACTTGTAACGCCTCATTCTATTTTCAATGAGGCGTTTCTTTTTGCGCTAGATAGCGCTTATTGCTTGATGTTTTTGTATCCTTCTTCGCTTTCCCGCATAATTTTTTGTCCCTCGTCAATCAAAATCTGACCTTGATCTATTTCTGTCTGTCCTTGGCGCTGCATAGCTTGACCTTTATCCACCTTTTGCTTGCCTTCCTGCCAACGGCTGCCAAGCTGAGCTATACCTTGGCTATCGCGCAACATGACATCGCCGGAAACAATTTTAGCTGGTTCAACCGGTTGCATCGGTGGTTGACTTGAGCAAGCGCTTAATATCAGAGCGAAAAAAATACTGGATATGATAGAGATAAAACGGCTTTGTTTCCGCATTCGGTATGTCCTCGGTTTTCTGGCTTATCAAAAATGAAAAAATATTGCAGAATTGACAGCATATTGCAATAGTTTTTTATGGATTATAGTTAACAGTATAACAGCCGTCACAAATTTTATAAACAACAAGGCATAGACTAGGTGACAAACCAGATCACTCGCCGGTAATTTTTTTCCATGCTTCGCTATACGTCTAAGCGACTAAAATTTCCATGAGTTCATACCTATTTGCAAAACCATCGACCCATAAACTTAAATCGCACAATCAGCAGGAATTAAGTTAAATTTAAGTAATCTCCGGTAAAATAAATCCCGTAACGATAGGTCTTATCTTCATCCCTATAACGAGTATAATTCATGCTCGGAAAAGGAATGAACTGACAAATTAAGTAGAAAAAGCAGAAAACCATGAAAATAGAACACATTCGCTCGATAATCGTCATGATTAGCGTCATGTTTGTTAGCGGCTGCGTTGGCTATGCACAACAGCCCTACCCAAATTATTCCGCCCCCATTCTCGCCCAACCAAACTTAGTACCCTATGGTGTCGGCGGTTACAATTACGCTGGAGGAGGCTACGGCGGCCATGCTGTCGCGCCCCATCCCTATATGCAGCCCGGTCGCGAATATAGAGATTACGGCGCCTATCGCAGCCATAATAATAATGAGAGCGGACATCGTGAAGCAGGCCGAGTGGGTGGTCACGAAGAACGATAGAACAAGCATCGCTCGACTTTAAAATTTTACAGGAAATATATTATGCAATCAAAATGGCTTAAATGGGTATTAGCCGGCTGGCTAAGTTATTCACCAAGTTTATGGGCAGACAGTCTAGAGGAATTGACACATCGCGCAGAACAAGGAGATGCCGTTGCACAAACCGATTTAGGCACCCGCTATGCGGAAGGCGATGGCGTAGCCAGAGATTACAAACTTGCCGAAAAATGGTTTAGATCGGCAGCCGCCCAAGGTAACGCGCTGGCTGAATATAATATAGGCCTTATGTATGCCCATGCTGAAGGCGTGCCGCTGAATCTAAAAGAAGCGGCAAAGTGGTTTTTAAAAGCAGCGGAACGCGGCGATGTGCAGGCGGAATTTACGCTCGGCTTGTTATACGCTGATGGCGATGGCCTACCCAGACATTATGAACAAGCCGCAAAATGGTTTCGCTTGGCCGCCGATCACGGCCATCCGATCGCCCAACTTAATCTCGGCTTGATGTATATTCGCGGCGAAGGCGTAGTAAAAAATCCGGAAACAGCCGTGAATTGGTTTAGATTATCCGCCGAGCAAGGCAACCCCTCAGCTCAATATCATCTTGGCCTATGCTATTACGAAGGTGATGGCGTTTCCAAGGACGAAGCAGAGGCTTATGTCTGGCTGGCGCTAGCCTCGGCGCAACGCGAGCTCCAAGCACATGATTTACTGGATGAAGTCGAAAAAGATTTAAGCCCACAGCAAATTTCTGACGCACAAAAACGCGCAGCGCAATGGCAACCCGCTTTACATTAACCTAACTACCCTAATGATTTCTGGAAATACCATGCAACATTTGATGACTACCACCCTAGCCGCACTGCTTTTATCGACGCTAGCTTTAAACGTACAAGCCGAAGAAACTGGTCAAATTGTTATACCTGAAAAAGTCAAAGCAGACATAATAAAAAGACATCCCAAAGCACTGGACCTACAAGCCAGCCATGAAACACACTTTAAACGCCTGTTACTTGAAGTCAGTTTTAAAGAGGAAGGCAGCGAGGAGCAGATTTTGGAACTGTTCAGAGATGACAATCGTTTATTTACCAATGAGCTGTTGTTGGATGATTTGAGCGAAGCCCCGGAGACGATTAAAGACACCTTACAAAAGAATTTTGCTGGTTATAAGCTACAAAAAGCCGAGATGATTGCCAACCCAAATGGTCATGGTGAAGAATACGAAATCTATCTGCTAGCCAGCGGCGTTAACTGGAAAGTTTCTGTCAATGAGAAAGGCGAAATAGTAGAACAACAGAAAAACTAACCAAACCCACACTCCTTTCCCTCCTGGAGAGGAGTGTGGCAACAGAATGTCCTTTTGTTAATCCTTCCTGGATTTACCGGGCATTATTGACTACATAATCAACATAGCGTCGCCATAACTAAAAAACCGATATTGCTGGTCAATCGCATGTTGATAAGCGTTCATAACGGCATCATAGCCGGCAAAAGCCGATATCAGCATCAGCAAAGTGGATTCCGGTAAATGAAAATTGGTGAGTAGAGCATCAGCACACTGGAAATGATAGCCTGGAGTAATAAACAAATCGGTATCGCCGTACCCCGCCAGTAGCTCACCAGTACAAGCGGCAGACTCTAAAGCGCGCACTGCTGTTGTCCCGACCGCCACCACCCGATTGCCACGCCTCTTGGTCTGCATGACTGCGTCGACCGTTGCTTGCGGCACCTGAAAATACTCCTTATGCATTACATGCTGAGTTAAATCCTCAACCCGTACCGGCTGAAACGTGCCGCTACCAACATGCAACGTCACAAAAGCCAGCTCAACACCCTTCCCTACCAAGGTATCCAAAGCCGCCTGATCGAAGTGTAAACCGGCGGTCGGCGCCGCAACCGCGCCAGCATGTTTGGCGAATAGAGTTTGATAGCGTGCTAAATCCTCACTTTCATCTGCCCGACTAATATAAGGTGGCAAGGGGATGTGACCGATCTGCGCCAAAAGCTCCGGTAATGGGCATGACGTTTCAAAATGCAGCCGAAATAAATCATGCTCTCTTTCGATCACCCGACAAACTGTATCATTTTCTAAAAATAATACGCTTTCGGCTTTCGGCGCTTTGCTGGCTTTCACATGTGCCAAGGCCTGATTTGGGCCTTCCAGGCGCTCAATTAGGATTTCCACCTTGCCGCCACTGGCTTTTCGGCCGAACAACCTGGCCGGAATCACTTTTGTATCGTTAAGCACGAGTAGATCGCCGGCATGCATTAGGTCTAAAAAATCTGAAAACTGCCCATCCTTGATAACCCCTGAACTTTTATCTAGCTGCAATAAACGGCTGGCGCTACGTTGCGGCAACGGTTTTTGCGCAATTAAGCATTCGGGCAAATGATAAAAAAAATCACTTCTTTTCATGAAAACAAAGCTGAGGATGAACGATTAAGAAATTCTTTAAGGCGACTTAGCATGGAATACCCGTCAGCATATGCAAAGACTGGCGGCGGAGGAATCGAACCATTACTAAATTACTGGAAAAATCAAGGGGCAAACTGTAAACTAGTTAAAAGTCAGATGATTAACATCACTAGCAACCATAAAAAATGTATCGCTATTACAAGCCGTTGCCGACAAGTAAGCTCATTACGCTCAAATAACTTAGCACAAATCCTATCCATTATTACACAATTAATCTCATAACCCTTAAGTAAGATCAGATATTATGTCTAAACAGATTTTTTCACGCCGATTCATCTTTACTAACGATAAGTTAGTCTAGACTTTTAATGTATTCCAGCACTTATAAACCTCAGCCATGTCGGAAGCGCCAGCTTATTACTTCAACGCCCAACTGCTGACAGTAGGCATAGGCTTTTTCACATTCATTCACTTCTTGATTGTGGCGTTAATGCCTGGGGCAAAACGCATGTATGGCTACTTTGCCCTGGTCTGCCTAGCAATGAGTCTTTCCTCTGTTTTTACGGCCTTAAGCGTACACGCCGATAGCGTTGCCGACATCCAGTCAATGTTGCACTGGCGGGCAACTTTCATTATTCTCACGCCCTCGTTGATGATTCGGGTGATTGCCGAATACACAGGCAAACCGGTTTCGCGTTATATTTCCACACCCACTGATCTTGTCGCCAGCCTATTTGAAATATTTAACTGGCTAATTCCGGAAAGTATATTTTTCACAACCACAACCACGCTGAAATCCTTAATACTGCCTTGGGGCGAAGAGTTAAAACAAGTAAACGCTAAAGCCGGATCATTTCTGTATTTATCCTGGGCCATAACCATCATGGATGTCGCATGGGCTTACTGGCGCAGCATCGCCCTGTTTAAATCCGGACGCCGTTGGTTGGCTGGCATCTTAGGTTTTAGCATCACCTTCACGCTTGGCGCCCTATCCATTAGATTGCTGACCTATATTTTTACCGGCGTACTGATTCCGCCGTTTACCGAACTCTGTATTTTCGGGCTGATTATCCCTATCAGCCTTGCGCTTGGTATACAGATGCAAAAACAAGCACGTAATTTAAGCGAGACCATCCACCAACTTAAGCAGGAAATTGCCTACCGCGAGAAAACCAAAAATCAATTATGGCAATTAGCCTATATTGATGATTTAACCGGGCTGCCGAATCGTCGGCATTTTATCTCGCAATTGCAAAAATCACTGGCGTTTAATACCGCGTCAGCCGAATTCGCCAGCGTCATCTTGGTAGATCTGGATCGTTTTACGCTGATCAACGATACGTTGGGTCATGATGTCGGCGACAGCGTTCTCAAGGCAATCGGCGTCCGGTTGCAGGAAAACTGCGGGAAAGAACCGGCATTTATAGCGCGTATGTTCGGCGACGAATTCGCTATTCTGCTGTCTTTCGCCGATAACAGCGATACCGGCAAGCGCACGACCGCACTGGCTGAAAAAATTCGCCACAGTCTGACGCTCCCGTTAATTTGCGGCGAGCATAAATTATTCGTGGCGGCCACCCTGGGCATAGCAAGTTTGTCCGAAGCCAATGGTGATTGGTGCAATGTGATGCGGCAAGCCGATATGGCTTTACATGCGGCTAAATCCACCGGCAAACACATCCAATATTTCGCACCCGGCATGCAATCGCAAATTGATGCGTTGCACACCATTAGCAATAACCTAAGACAAGCGGTCAACAATCAACAATTACTGTTAAACTTTCAACCGCTGCTGTCCACAGATCTGCATTGCCAAGGCGCGGAAGTATTGCTGCGCTGGCTGCATCCCGAACTGGGAATCATTGCTCCGGATATTTTTATTCCCATCGCCGAAGAAACCGGCCTGATTAACGAAATTGGCGACTGGGTGATCAAGAATGCTTGTTCACAGCTTTTGGCGTGGAAAGCCGGCGGCCATGTTTTCAACGGTCATTTATCGCTAAACATTAGTCCCTGGCAATTTAATCGGCCGGATTTTGTCGAACATTTGCACAATATGATCCGCACCTACGGCCTTAGTCCCAAAAAGTTTGTCATCGAGATCACCGAAAATGCCTTATTGAGCGATCTGGCAACAGCCAAGAGCAATTTGCTGGAATTGAAAAGCTTTGGCTTTCAGGTATCGCTAGATGATTTCGGCACCGGCTATTCATCGCTCTCTTACCTGCGTAATCTGGCTTTCGACGAACTAAAAATCGATAAAAGTTTCATCTCGGCCTTACAAGCGGATAGCTCCGATCCCTTGGTCGAATCCATTATCCATATCGGCAAACAACTAGGCATACGTATGGTCGCGGAAGGCGTGGAGAGTGAAGTCCAGCGCCTATCGCTTGCACATATGGGCTTTACCGGCTTACTGCAAGGCTATCTCTTCAGCCGTCCGCTGAGCGAGGCGGATTTTCTCGTGTGGCTGGGAGGCAATTTGGAAGATTACGCCTAACTTCAGCTTGAAAAATACCGGGCGTGAAATCGATCCGTAAATTCAACCAAATTCGGGTAAGTTTTAGCCTTATCGAAAATCGGCGCAGTAAATCCCGGCACGCGCAGCATTTGCACAAGAATCGCATAGGCATCAGCATCCAATGAGCAGGGAGTTTCTCCAAAGAAATACGGATTATCGCCTAACAATACCGCCAAGGCATGTAAGTCCCGACTACCGAGCTCGGTAATTTCATCTGTTGTGTGTCGCCCCATGCCTTGCTGTTGCAGTTTACTTATCACGTCTT
>CAVPMI010000015.1:0-35610 GCA_963705975.1 uncultured Pseudomonadota bacterium | reverse complement strand
ATGTGCTGCTAGATGAACTGTGCTCAACAGAAATAAAAACCCAACCAAACTACATGAAGAAAAAAATCGATAAAAATGCCACAGAATTACGTGAAAGAGCAGAGGCGCAAATTGCTAATTCAGCAATGGTGGAAACTGTCTCGAACCCGATATCGAGAACTGTGCACGAACTACATGTACATCAAATCGAACTGGAAATGCAGAATGAGGCGTTACGGATCACACAAAACGCACTCGAGGATTCTCGCGATCACTATTTGCAACTCTATGAATTTGCACCTGTTGCTTATTTGACACTTACCGAGCATGGTGGGATTACAGAAATAAACCTGAAGTGCGCGCAACTCCTAGGCGTGGAAAGCGAACGTCCTATCAAAAGCAATTTCGCAGCATTTGTGGCGCTGGAAGATGTGGGCGGATGGCGTCTATATTTAACCAAAGCATTTCAAAGTCACGAAAAATGCGGCTTCGAGCTCGCGCTACGCCGCGCGGATGGAGGTATCTTTCAGGCTAGTCTGGATTGTCTGCAGAGAAAGTCGGAAGGTAAACCTGCTGAACTAAAGGTCACGTTCACCGACATATCCGAACGTAAACTCGCGGAGCAATTTTTACGTGTTGCCGCAAAGGCATTTGAAATGCAGGAAAGCGTTATGGTGGCCGACGCCGACCATGTTATCTTGCGAGTGAATCAAGCGTTCACCACTATGACCGGTTATAGCGCCGAAGAGGTTATCGGAAAACAATCTTCCCTGCTTAGCTCAGGCCTGCAAGGCAATGAGTTTTATCAAATCATGGGGGCGGCAATGACGACTCAGGGTATCTGGCAGGGTGAGTCTTGGGCTAAACGTAAAAATGGTGAAGTTTTTCCAATCTGGCTAATCAATACCGCAGTCACAGACGAGAATAAGCTTATCACGCATTTTGTTGTTTTTTTTATGGACATTAGCCTGCAAAAGCAGACAGAAAAGTTATTGCTTGATTCACGTCTATACCTTGAAAATCAGATAGGAGTGACCACAGCAGAATTAGGAGTGTGGAAGGAAGAAACTGTGGAGGTCAAAAGCGCACTCAATGTTGTACTCAAACAACAGAAAATGTACATGTCTGACGCCCAAAACCAGCTATCGGACAACTTGAGAAAAACAGTTACGCCTTTCCTGGAAAAGTTAAAAAATAGCAGTCTGACGCAAAATCAAGCTCAGTTGCTTAACATAATTGAAGCCAATTTGTTGGAATTGGTTACAGCACATGAGGGCGCTTCCAGTCTGTCGACTACCTTCCGGCAGTTAACGCCTGTCGAAATACAGGTGGCGCAGATGGTCAAGCAGGGTTTATCCACCAAGACTATCGCAGGGATCTTATCTCTCTCAATGGAAACCATAAGCGTACACCGCAATCATATTCGTAAAAAGTTAGGATTGAATAATAAGTCGACGACTCTTCGCAGTTTCTTATACGGGTTGGACGACTGAAAACTCCCCAAAATATCGCTGGCCGTGAAAATCGGCTGTGAGCTTTGAAATTTTAAATAGTTACTTAATATAACTATTTCATACCTGTTTTTACACTACCTTATTATCTTAAACATTATTTTTGTCTACTATAATATTCAACAGTGAATTTTATTTTACTAAGCCATGTGGAGCATAATCTTTATAGGGTAATAAATGGCGGCGGAGTTATTATACTATAATACTTAACAAAATATTAGGAATTATGGATGTTTATCTATGCCAGTTGTAGTGTAAATTGCTAATCTGTCTTGGTTTTTTAATATTGAATTATCGTGGTTTTTAATAGTGTTATAAGAAAATATACTGTTATTCAGTGGCATATCTAATGTTGTTTTCTGCAGTCAACGCAGACCCTATCAAAAATACTGTTACAAAATAAGCACAGCAGCCAACCTTTCACAGATTAGGAAAGCTTGTTTACAAGCATCTTACAACTAATAAAATATCTGTTTATTAGTTGTAAGATGCTCAATTTATATACTAGAAAATAATAGAAATGGAGAAGTTTTATGGCTCTTGTTAGAAAATCAACCACCATTAGCAGCGCCGCCTCAGCGAGCGCTAATTCCCTCAGCTGCCGCAGTCCGCGAAGCGGAGGCGCAGCGAAAAAAAGCGCGTACCTTGGGCAAGCAGCAGCAGGCGGCGGAGCGAATAGCCGCTGCCACCGGCCAATTATCATCGGGTATCAACGAGGCGGCGTCTGCCGCTGAGGAATTAAAGCGTGCTACCGATCAGATCGCCAACGGTGCGGAAGAAGCCTCCGGTGCGGCCCAGGAATCCTTATCAGGCCTTAAACTCGTGAGTGAATCCATCGCCCGCCAATTACAAAACGCGGCCACCAATTTAAAGCGGGACAACTGCGAGGATTAACCGTTCACCCTGAGCCTGTCGAAGGGTGGACGGTTAAGCCGTTCATGGTTCGACAAGCTCACCACGAACGGCTTAACCTTAAGCTGTCCCGGCTTAAGTTGGTAGCCCAAAACGCAGACTTGAGTCAGACCAAAGCGGAAGCCATCCAAACTTTGGTGGCCCGAACCAGTGGAGAGATTGCATCTATAGTCAGCAACGTGGGTATTGCTGCGCAACGCCAATCCGGTTCAGTGGTGATGGTAGCGGAACTGGAAAAGCAGGCCTCCAGTATCGGTGACATTGTTAAAGCCGTGGCCCGGATTGCCGATCAGACCAATCTGCTGGCCTTAAATGCGGCGATTGAAGCGGCCCGCGCCGGTCGACACGGTAAAGGCTTTGCGGTGGTGGCCGATGAAGTCAGAACCCTGGCGGAAACCTCGGAAAAAAGCGCTAAACAAATTCAAGATTTGGTCGGGCAAATCCAACAAGAAGTGAAGGTCATCGCCGAAGGTATCGGGCATTCTGCTAAAGCCATTGAGGGTCAGGTTGAAAACGGTAAAACGATTACTCTACAGCTTGATGCGATACGGATTGACGCCATTGATGTGGTTAAAGGGGTGCAAGAAATCGCCACTGGCGCAGCGCAGTCCGCTACCGCTAGTCAGCAAGCATTGAAAGGCTCGGAAGATGTTGCTGCTGCTGCCGAAGAACAATCGGCCGCCGCCGAAGAAGCAGCCAAAACAGTGGCTGAACAAGCAGAAGCTTTGGCCGAATGCGAACAAACCGCGCAAAACCTGTCGGAACTGGCCGAAGATTTAAAAAACTCCACCGATGTGGCGAAGAGCGCCGAGGAAGTGGCGTCGGCTGCCGAACAATTATCGTCTGCCGTACAGGAAATCAACCGTTCCGGTACGCAGATTATGGCCGCAATTGACCAAATCCGGAAAGGCACGGAAGTCCAGGCCGCCAGTACCGAAGAATCAGCCGCCGCCGTCAATCAGATCGAGAAAGGTGCGGAGTTGGCGCAGAGTAGAACCACAGCCAATGGCGAAAAGATTGTGGCGATCAAAAATATATTAACGATTAATAAAACCGCTGTCGACGCCTTGATATCAGGGATTTTCGATGCCGCGAATGCTTCCCGCGCCAGTATTAAACAAATCAAGGACCTGGAACTGGTGTCAAGGCGCATCGACAAGATCGTCGACGCCATTACCACGGTTTCCATACAGACCAATATGCTGGCAGTGAACGGTTCTATCGAGGCGGCCCGAGCCGGCGATTATGGTAAAGGCTTTGTGGTAGTCGCTACCGATATCCGCAACTTGGCGCACGATTCCGCCGAAAACGCGGATCGTATCAAGGATTTGGTGAAAGAAGTGCAGGACCAGATTGGTGTGGTTGGTCGTGATCTGGATGAAATTGTGGCGGCGGCCATTGCCGAGGTGGAAAAAGCCAAGGTTAGTACCGCCGCCCTGTTAACAATTGAAACCGATATCAACGACGTTGAAAAAGGCGGTCAGGAAATTCTTGCTGCGTCCAACGAAATTGCAGCCGCAGTGGTACAAGTCAAAAAAGGCATAGAGCAAATTTCATCTGCTGCTCAGGAAGCCGACAAAGCGGCTACGGAGGCCGCCTCTGCCGCGACCCAGCAGTCGCAAGGTGCTGAGGAATTAGCGGCAGCAATAGAAGAAATTGCTTCGCTCGCGGACGAATTGCAAAGCGCCTGAAGGGGGGCACCATGACAACGAATACCCAGGAAGCCAGGCTGCAAGGTCAGAATCAGGTCGAGGGGCTTGCTGATGAACCTCTCGAAGCCGACGTGTCGGATACGCAGCAATTTGTCACCTTCATCATTGCCGATGAAGTGTTCGCCGTCGATATGACGCCGGTACAGGAAATTATCCGAGTACCCGATGTGGTGCGGGTGCCGCTAGCACCGAAAACTCTCGACGGCTTAGCCAATTTACGTGGCAAGGTGCTGCCGATTATCTCGCTACGGCGGATGTTTGGGTTTGATGAAAAACCACATGATGACGCCTCGCGTGCCATCGTGATCGATTTGGGTCAGCCGCTCGGCTTTGTCGTGGATCGGGTAGCCAGTGTGGTGGGTGTTGAACCGGGTCAGATTGAAGATGTGGCGGCCATCAGCAGCACGGTAAATACAGATTTACTGTCAGGAATGATCAAGGATGTCGGTGGTCACGCCATGATTATGGTGCTGAATTTTGAAAAACTCATCGCCCAGGAATTCAAGGAAATTGCCACGCTCAGCAAGACTGCTCATCAGAGTGGCTGCCTGTCCGCCAACACCCTCGGAACAGAAGAAGATGAAGACAGCGATGAATTGCAACTGGTCAGTTTCGATGTCGCCGGTCAGGAATATGCGATTGCCATTGAGGATGTACAAGAAATCGTGCAGGTGCCGGAGCAGATTATTCATGTACCACATTCGGAAGCGCATGTGCTAGGGGTGATGACATTACGAAATCGGCTGTTGCCGTTAGTGTCGTTGCGCCGCATGTTTGCGCTGCCTCCACGGAACGCCGACGAGCGTAGCCGTATTGTGGTGGTGTCTTTAGACGGCGTATCTGTGGGTATCGTCATGGATAACGTCAATGAAGTGTTGCGGGTTGCTAAGACCGAAGTTGACCCCATGCCCAGCCTACTGGCTTGTGACGGCGACCTGGCCGATATCGCAGAAATCTGCCGTTTGGAGGGTGGTAAACGGTTGGTGTCCATCATCGCCGCCCGGCATTTATTCAACCATTCAACCATCAAGCAGGCATTAACTAACGTGGCTAATTTACGAGATGACGACCCTCAAGCAGGCAGTGCCGATCCGGATGATGAAAACGCCGATGATGATGAGCAAGTGGTAATCTTTCGTCTGGATAAAGAAGAATATGGTGTCCCTATCAATAGTGTACAAGAAATCGTTCGGGTACCGGAGGAATTGACACATGTGCCGAAAGCGCCGGCGTTTGTTGAAGGCGTCATCAATTTGCGTGGTGCGGTGCTGCCGGTGATCGACCTGCGTCGCCGACTAGGATTAGCAAGCGTGCCACGCTCGGATGGTCAGCGCGTGATGGTGTTTCTGATTCAAGGCGCCCGCACCGGTTTTATCGTCGATGCCGTGGCGGAAGTGCTGAAAATACACAAATCCGCCATAGAGCCGACGCCGAAACTGTCCAGCGAGCAATCCCTGTTGCTGTCGCGCATGGCGAATCTGGAAAAACAAAAACGCATGGTGCAGTTAATCGAGCCTGCGCATTTGTTGGGAGGGAGCGATGTCGCCTCTCTGGCGGCCATAAGAGCCTAAGGGGCGGCGGATGATTAAGTTGCTGATTGTGGATGATTCGGCGCTGATGCGCCGGCAACTGTCCTCGTTGTTTCAGGATGAGGGCGATTTTGAGATTCGCCAAGCCCGCAATGGTAAAGAAGCGGTGGAAGAAAACCGCAACTTTAAACCAGACGTCGTGACGCTGGATATCAATATGCCGGAAATGGACGGCATCACCGCGCTATCATTGATGATGGCTGAACGACCAGTGGCAGTAGTGATGGTGTCATCGCTAACGGAAAAGGGCGCACTGGCGACTTTTGAAGCATTGAATCTCGGAGCAGTCGATTATATCGCCAAACCGGACGGCACGATTTCACTTAACATCGGCCAGATTAAGGCAGAGTTGGTCGGCAAGGTGCGAGCAGCGGCCACTGCCCGGGTTAAAAGCAGTGCTTCACCGGTCAAGGGTTTGGCGCAACGCCTGCGCGAAGAACGCGAGAAGCCGGTGTTGCGCCCTGCGGCGATCAGACGCGGCGTAGCTGGCGAAGGTTTGTTGATCATCGGTGTGTCCACCGGTGGTCCGCGCACCCTGGAAGAAATTTTGCCGCGTTTGCCGGCCGATTTTCCCTGGCCGGTACTGGTGGCGCAACATATGCCGGCTGCCTTCACCCGCTCTTTTGCCGAACGCCTGAACCTGGTATGTGATCTACAGGTGGTGGAGGCGGCTTCGCCTTTGCCTATCGAAGCCGGTACGATTTATATCGCCAAAGGCGGCGCAGATATGGTGCTTGGATTTCGCGGTGGGAAATTAACGGTGCTGCCTAAGCCGGAAAGCCGGGAGCATCTCTGGCATCCCTCGGTAGAACTGCTAGGCCGTTCTGTTTTGGAACATTGCGATCCGGCGCGGGTGGTGGCGGTGATGCTGACCGGTATGGGCTATGACGGCGCCGACGCCTTTACCGAGATCAAAAAACGCGGCGGGCGGACTATCGCCGAATCCAAGGCGACCGCCGTGGTGTTCGGCATGCCGGCGGAATTGATCGAGCGCGGCGGCGCCAGTTTAGTGTTGCCTATGGAAAAAGTGGCTAATCAGATTAATCAATGGGCCGGCAGATGAATAGGAAAACCTATGGCATTTATTAAAAAACAAATTAACGTCCCCATCAGCCAGAATGAGCGTGCGCATGCTCGCGATTACGAGAGTTTAATTCTGCAATTGGAAAGTAATGACCCTATCGCTCGCCGTTGGGCGGCGCGGGATTTGGCAGATTATCCGCAGGCTTCGACGGCTTTGATATTGCGCTTGCTGAGTGATGAGGAGTTGTCTGTGCGGGAAGTGATTCTCAGCAGCTTGGCGGCTATCGGTGATGAAACTGTAGTGATGGGTCTGATCAAATGCCTACGCACGGAGGATCCTTGGTTATCCAATGAGGCTATTGATATCATGAAGCTGTTGCCGGATCAAGTGGCGCCTATCATGTATGCTCTGTTGGCTGATGCCGATGCTGATGTGCGTATTTTTGCAGTCAATATTCTGGAGTCCTTACGGCACCCGGCGGTGGAAAGTTGGCTGATAGAGGTTATTCAACGCGATACTAATGTCAATGTCTGTGCTACTGCTCTGGATTTGTTAGTGGAAGTCGGTTCAAAAGCCTCGGAACAAGCGCTTAAACACCTTCTGGCGAGGTTTCCAGATGAGCCTTACATCCAGTTTGCCGTCGACCTAGCCTTGAAACGACTTTCCGAAAATTGAGAATTCAATGACCGACATTAGCATCAGTGCGGAAGATTTTCAGAAGTTTCGGGAATTCTTCTATCGCAAAACCGGCATTCAGTTTGAGCCCACCAAGCGTTATTTTGTGGATAAACGTTTGCAGGAGCGTATCGTCAATACCAATAGCGAAAACTTTCGCAGTTATTTCAGCTTGTTGCGCTTTGAGGCCTCAGGTGAGGAACTCCAACATCTGACGAATCTGATGACGGTGAATGAAACTTATTTTTTTCGAGAAGAATATCAGTTCAGATGCCTGGTTAATTCTATCCTGCCTGAGATTGTTGCCGCCAAAAAAGATAGTAGTCCGCTACGGATTTGGGTGATCCCCTCTTCTTCAGGCGAGGAGGCATATTCGATAGCCATTTACTTGCTGGAATACTGGGCGGACATCAATCAATGGGATGTGGAAATTATCTCTTCGGATATCGATACCAAAATTCTGGCGCATGCTCGGAAAGGACTTTTTTCGCAACGCTCGGTGCATGAATTGCCGGCCAAGTTATTGTTGCGTTATTTTAATCGCACGGCGGAAAGTTTTCAGATTAACGAAGATTTACGGGAGTCGGTGGAATTTACCCGGGTCAATCTATCCGAGCGGGCGGATACCCGCAGCTATCGCAATTTCGATGTGATTTTCTGCCGGAATTTACTGATTTATTTTGATGATATTTCCCGCAAAACTGCGGCTGAAACTTTTTACGATGCCTTGAATCCGGGTGGCTTCATTTGCCTAGGGCATTCGGAATCCATGAGCCGTATTTCCTCGCTCTATAAGGTGCGAAAATATCCGGAAGCGATTGTTTATCAAAAACCCTTGGAGACGCGATGAAACGTATCTTAATTGTCGATGACGCCGCCACGGTGCGCATGTATCACCGCAGTATTTTAGAGGGCGAGGGCTATGCGGTGGAAGAAGCTATTAACGGCATAGAGGCGCTGGAAAAATCGCTGCAACAGACATTCGACCTGTATCTGGTCGACATCAATATGCCGAAACTCGACGGCTATGGCTTTCTGCGGGAATTGCGCGGTCAGCCCATACCTCAAGCGCCGGCCATCATGATTTCAACCGAGGCGGAAGCCAAGGATCAGCGGCGCGCCTACTTGGCTGGGGCCAACGCTTATTTAATTAAACCCTCCAAACCTGACCAACTGTTGCGGCAAGTCCGCCTATTGCTTGGGGAAGCTCAGACATGAATCCGTTATTACAACAATTTATCGCCGAAGCCCGGGACTTTTTGCAAGGTATCGCTGAAAAGCTGATGCAATTGGAAAAAGCTCCGCAGGACGCGGATTTGATGAGCGAATTGTTCCGTTTTGTGCACACCCTGAAGGGGAACAGCGGCTTGTTCGAGTTTCCGGAAATGACGCGTGTGCTGCATGCCGGCGAAGACTTGCTGGATGATGTGCGCAATGGCCGAGTCAGCTATTCGCCGGATTTAGCGGATAAACTGCTGGACGCCATGGATTTCGTCGGCATGTTAATCGACGAAATCGAAATAGGCGGGGTAATCAGCGCCCGCTTTGTCGGCGATTCGGTGCGTTTGACGGATAGCTTAAGAATATTGATCGCCGCCAGTAGCCCGCATGAAGAAGATCTCGCCGAGGCCGTCGCCGCTAGCAGAGTTTCAACCGAGTCGCAGTCAAATTTGGTCATCGGCGTTAAGCCACCACCAGTTGCATTGGCAGACATTCCGGAATCACTGAGGATGGAGGCTTATCGTCTGGCGCACAACGGACAGCCGTTACACTGGCTGGTGTATGCGCCGGCCGAGGACTGTTTTTTTCAAGGTGAAGATCCGTTTTTTCAGGCTAGGCAAACCCCCGACTTATTATGGGGCGGAATAGTTGCCCGTGTGCCCTGGCCTAAACTGGCCGAAATGGATGCCTATCGTTGCCTGCTGGACTTTCAGCTGCTTAGCTCTGCGCCTGCCGATACACTGGCGGACTACTATCGGTACATGGCCGATCATATCAATCATGAGCCCTTATCGGCGTCGGCGCTGATAGCGCCCAATGGTGATCCGAACGGTGGCTCTGTCTATGAGGATTTTATATCTGACGCCTGGGCGCTGTTGCAAGCCAATGATTTAGTAGGTCTTACCCGCATCGCCGAAACCCTATTGGCGCTATCTGGTCCGGATTTATGGATCGCTTCCGCCTTGCGTTGGCTATTGCTGGTGTTGGAGCTTGAGCCCGATAACCATCAGGTCTTAAACGGGCTGCTGGCTTCTATGCTTAGCCTGTCGCCTTGCGATTGGTCAGCGCTGCAAAGCCGGCCACAACCTACGCTGAGTGACGATCAGTCTGGCAACGAAAATCCGAGCGTCGCCGCTCCCTCTGCTGAGCTGCAAACACGACAAGCGGTTGAACATGACGAAGCCCTCCGTCTGTTGGTTGCTACTCAGCGTGAAATTCTGCAACTGCCTATCACAGAACCCTGGCAACTGGGCCGGATGCAGGCGGCGGCCGCTACGCTGGTGGGCTGTTTACGCACCAGTGACTTTAACTATCCTTTGGCCGATTTGCTTTCAGCGACTGAAGAAGCCATGAAACAAGGCCAGGCATTGCCGCTTTTGCATTGGCTGGATCAGTATGCGTTCCAGCAAAATGCAGAAGTTGCCGATAACTTTACAGTCATTTCTGCTGGAGTAGGTGGGGAAGATGCGCTTGAAAAACCAAAAACGGCGCTGCAAGACGTCTCTAGTCAAACAAAAGTCATGGCTCGACGCGAGGATCAACTACCTGATGCGATTATTTTGCCCACTGACTCGGACGCCGAATTTAAATTCGGCCGTCGCGCCGAAGACCATGTTGCCGGCGCGAAAAGCGTCAAAGTGGATCAGGCGAAAATCGATAGGTTGATGAATCTGATTGGCGAGATGGTGGTATCCAAAAACGCTTTGCCGTATCTGGCCGGTCGCGCTGAAACCGTGTTTGGCACGCGCGAATTGTCACGGGAAATCAAGGCCCAATATGCGGTGATCAATCGCATCGCCGAGGAAATGCAGGACGCCATCATGCAGGTGCGGATGATGCCGGTGTCATTTGTTTTTCAGCGGTTTTCGCGCTTGGTACGTGATACCTCCCGAAAATTGGGTAAGGACGTCAAACTGGTTTTAGAAGGCGAAGATACTGAGGCGGATAAAAACATCATCGAATCGTTGGGTGATCCCTTGGTGCACATTATCCGCAACAGCCTTGATCATGGCTTTGAACTGCCGGAAGTCCGTCAAGCTGCCGGAAAGCCGGTCACAGGCACTCTGATTATTCGGGCCAGCCAGGAGTCCGACCGGGTAATTATCGAGATTATCGATGACGGCAAAGGCATAGACCCGGCGCTCGTGAAGCGTAAGGCCTACGAAAAAGGCTTGCTTGATGAGGCCGGTCTGGAACGCATCAGCGATCAGGAAGCTATCAATCTAATTTTTGCAGCCGGCTTTTCCACTGCTGAGGTAGTCACGGACTTGTCCGGTCGTGGTGTCGGTATGGATGTAGTCCGAACTGCTATTGAGAAGGTGAACGGTGCTATTTCACTGGAAAGCGAAAAAGGCAAAGGCACTCGGATTCGGCTATCGTTGCCGCTGTCCATCGCCGTCACCAATGTCATGATTATCGAATCCGACGGCCAGCTGTTTGGCGTACCCATGGATAGCGTGGTGGAAACAGTACGTATTCCTCGCAGAGATTTACGCAGCATTAAACAGAGTCTGGCGACGGTACTGCGCGGGCGCATCGTGCCGATTAAAGCCATTAACAGCTTGCTGGCTATTGCTGCTGAGCCAAAAGCCAATGCCGACGACGAACTGGCGGTTTTGGTGGTGCGCTTGGGCGAGGAAGCGATAGGCCTGCTGGTCGATGATTTTCGTGAAACCGTGGATATTATCCTGAAACCGATGACAGGGGTGTTGACGGCGATGTCGACTTTTGCCGGTTCGGCCTTGATGGGCGATGGCTCAGTGTTATTGGTGCTTAATGTCAAGGAGCTGTTGCTATGAGCATAGAGTATAAAAAGAATCTGGTTAATTTTAAAGACGTGGTAAGCGTGGATGAGGCCGAAGGGCTATTGGAATGGCTGCAAAAAAAAACGACAGCTAAAGTCGATTTTACGTCCTGTACCCATATCCATCCTGCTAATTTGCAGGTACTGATGGCCGCTAAGCCGATTATTACTGCTTGGCCGGCGGACCCGGTGTTTGGCGTCTGGTTGAAATCGGCTTTGGGTCAACATTAACCTCACTATAGAAGATTAAATTCACGGAGAGCCGCTATGGCTAAAACTATTCTGATTGTAGACGATTCCGCCACCATGCTGATGAGCGTGAAATCCAACCTGGAAATGCACGGCTTTAAAGTTGAAACGGCCGGTGACGGCGTGCAGGCATTGAATAAGTTGAAGACGGGAACTAAGCCCGATCTGATTATTACCGATGTCAACATGCCGAATATGGGCGGCTTGGAACTGATTCAAAACATCAGGACGCTGGCGGGCTTTCGTTTTACACCTATTTTAACGCTGACGACGGAAAGTCAGGCGGTAAAACGCGATGAAGCTAAGAAGTTGGGGGCCACCGGCTGGCTGGTGAAGCCGGTAGATGGCGCCGAGTTGATTAAAATAATCAAACAAGTATTGCCGGGTGCTTAGGGGGAATTATGAATGCCGATAGGCCCTCTGTGGCATCCCTCGCCAGTTGTTCGAAATTCAAAACGCCGGATGCGGATGCATTTCCGCAACCCGGCTTTAGCCGTCGCGTCCTCAGCGCATTTGTCGGAACGGCTGTTGCACTGATGCTGCTGATAACTTTTATCATGCCATGGCTAGATGATGCTCTGATTCATCTGCTAGGTTGGCCGGATAGTCAGGAAATGACACTTGCGGCTTTGATTGCAATCATCATATTTATGCCGCTGTCGCTACTGGCAATGTGGCCGTTTTTGAATGCCGAGATCAGCATTATCAGAAATCTGATCAAGTCTAAAGACGGTCGAATCGATAGCAAAAAATTCAAACAAAATGCTGTTTCTAATGAAATTCAGCAGGCAGCGCCTTATTTTGACCTAATGTTTCAACAATTGGGCGGCGCACTGCAAGATACTGAAGATGGCGTTATCACCGTTATCGAGTGTTTGAACAAGGTGCATAGTTTATCTCGCGCCCAGGTAGATCGTATTGTCGAATCACTGAACAGCCGCATGATGCTGACGGAAATCATTCGGCAACAATCCAATCACAGCAAGGATGTCGTCAATGTGTTGTATTTACATGTTGAGGGCCACAAGGCTGGGTTAAGCGCCAATCTGCAGCGTGTTCAAGGGCTTGCCGGGCAGGTAGCTGAGCTTTCCCCCTTAGTGGGCGTGATATCGAAAATTGCCAGCCAGACCGATCTGCTGGCCCTTAACGCGGCTATTGAAGCGGCACGGGCCGGTGAATCCGGTCGCGGTTTCGCCGTGGTGGCCGATGAGGTCAGAAAGCTGTCCACGCAAACTGCTGAAGCCGCCGCCAATATTGAGCTGAAAATCCGGCTGGCGACGCAGGGTGCGGAAGCTGAGTTAACCGCCGCCCATGAGGCTATCTTGACCCATGAGACTTCATTCGATATAAATAAGATTATCGAGGACCTGAGTGCGGTGGAAACACTTTTTAACGAGGGTAGTAGTATGTTGCTGGAAGTGATCTCTGCAGTTGAACAGGGTAATAAGGAAGCCATTACTCGGCTTTCCGAAGCGTTGGGTTGTCTACAGTTTCAGGATGTGCTGCGGCAGAGAGTCGAGCAAGTGCAATCAGCCATTAAAGAACTTGATCAGCATTTCTTAGGCTTGGCCAACAGAATAACTGATAGCGAATGGGATGGGATTTTAAGTCCAACCCTCAAACACCGCATGGAAAGCCAGCATGATAGTTATGTGATGCAGGGGCAACGCGACGCACATACTTCAATCACCGGAACTGCAGCTTCAGGTGATGGCGGTCGACCACAAATAGAACTGTTTTAAACTGCGATGAAATGGCAGCAACAACCCGTTTTAGTTGTCACCAATTGTAAAGGCGGTTCCGGCAAAACCTCTACAGGAGTTATTGGAGAATCGGACTAAATAAGTGTAAGACAGCTTCCAGCTTTTCCAAAGTAGTTTAGAGGCAAACTCATTTACGCGCATGAAACTCCAAAACCTTCGTGGCTAAAATCTGCCAATCCGCTAAGCGTTCAAGTTTTTTCAGGCGCTGTAAATAGTCCTGATCCAAATTCATTTCAAATAAACGCTCACATTCCGACATAACTGATGGTCTAAGTAAACATCCCGCCACATGCACAGCCGATAATGCATTGAATCCATCGTAGTCGGTTAGATTAGGGGTGTTTTGTAGCATGATGGCTTCGACGATGCGCGGTGGAATTTTCCATAAACTCAGTATGTAAGCTGCGGCTTCATAACGCGTGAAACCAAATATTTCGGTTTCTAGTTCGGAAACCCGCTGATCGGTGTTTTTAATTTGCGCCAATAGCTGGTTTAGTTTCTCACCACCACCGGACATAAAAATCAACAAGCCCATATTGTGCAGCAAACCGCCCAGATAGGCTTGATCGGGCCGGTCTCCTTGTTGATTTTCAGATATAGCTATTAGCCGGGCTAATTCGGCAACCCGTGCGGCATCCTCCCAGAGATATTCCATATACTGCGCCATTTCCGGATTAAGCACCGGAAACGCGGTTTTTACATGCACTGAGAGCACCAGATTGTTCAGTTTTTGCAGACCAATCAAATTGATGGCCTCAGTCAAGTTGGAAATTATCCGGTTCATGCCGAAGTAGGGCGAATTAATCAGATGCAGCAGTTTGGCCGTCAGCACCATATCCCGGGAGAATATTTCGGCAATATCCTCGATCGTGGTGTTTTCGTCAGCGAGAGCAGCATTTAATTCATAATAGATTTTTGGCAAGCTGGGGAGCTGTTTAGGGTTGCCTAAACCGGCTATGATGCGCGGATTACTTACACAGGCCTGAATTTTAAAAACCTGAGAAATGGCTTCGCGGAGCATTTCCGCGCTGCAAGGCTTACTCAGATACTGGTGTGCTAGCTCCAGTCCGCTTTTCAAGGTTTCTTCATGGGCATAACCGCTCAGTATCATGCGTACCACGGACGGGAAGCCATCTCTGACTTTTTTCAGCAGTTCGTCACCCTGCATTTCGGGCATCAGCATATCGGTGACAATCAGATCTATCGCTTGTTTTTGCATCAGACGCAGTGCTTGAGCGCCGCTATCCGCAAAATAAATCTCCCACTGATCCCGATAGGGGCGTAGTTGCCGCTTGATGCCATTAATGACGTTAAGGTTGTCGTCAACAAACAGAATGTTTTTTTTGCGCATGTCGGATTATGCTTGTTTGCAGGGTAATTGAATATGAAATGTCGTGCCGACGCCAATATCGGAGGTAAAAAACAAATTGCCATGATGCTTTTCAACTATTATGCTATGCGAAAGACTTAAGCCTTGGCCCGTGCCCTTGCCCACCGGTTTTGTGGTAAAAAACAGATTAAAGACTTTTTCCTGGATTTCTGGTGGAATACCAGCGCCGTTATCGCGGATGAGGACTTCCACCCTATCTCCGGATTTTTGGGTGGCGATATGAATCAGCCCCATACCGGCTTGTTTTTCTTCAATCGCATGTGCGGCATTAATGATGAGGTTTAGAAATACCTGGTTAAGCTCATTTGGGTAGCATTCGATGAACCCGACATCGTTGGCAAAATCGGTTTCGATTTCAGCCACATATTTATAACTGTTACGGCTGATAATCAACGAGCTGTTTAAGGCTTCGTGCAGGTTGATGAGTTGTAACGTTTGACTGCTTTCGATATGCGAAAAGCTTTTCATGGCTTTGACAATTTCTGTCACCCGCGCCACGCCGTCTTTGGCCTGCTTGACCGCTTTCGGACTATCTTGCAAGATGAATTCCAAATCGTATTTGTTGGCCAAGTCTGTAAATTTTGGTCTTGAGTTTTCGTCGACCAAGCTCAGTAACTCTTGCTGATAAGCGATAATGTCTGCAAAGTTGTCGTTTAAGGCCGAAAGATTATCGCCTATATACTGAATAGGTGTGTTAATCTCATGCGCAACGCCGGAGGCCAATTGACCGATAGCTTCCAGTTTTTGTGCTTGCAGTAACTGGTTTTGTATAGTATTAAGCTGAGATGTTCGCAGTTCCAACGCGTACATTTGCTGTTTCATCAGCCGTATGGTTTTGATAATAAGGCCGGCGAAAATGCTCAATATCAGCGAAACACATACAATCAACAGCCACGAATGATCTTTGTCCGCAGGATCGAGATTTTTTAAGCTGAACCAGCTTAGAGCAATAAACATTAGACACACCAGTGTTAGGTTTAAATATAAACGGTGCAAAAATCGATATTTTAGTTTGATTGAAAGCATTCTACTAGGTAATGTCTTAAGCGTTGACAAAGCTATTTAGATATTTTTCGATTTAGCCGAATGATAAACGTCGTGCCAACCCCGATTTCACTGTTAAACCTAATGGCGCCTTTATGTTGTTCATGGATGATACGATAGGCTATGTTAAGTCCTTGACCGGTGCCCTTGCCTACATCCTTGGTGGTGAAGAATGGATCGAAGATGCGTTCCCGTATGGTTTCCGGAATACCGTTGCCGGTATCGCTGATATGAATTTCCACAGTGTCTTCACTAGCGAGGGTAGCAATTTTTATTTTGCCGCGGCCTTTATTGCTTTCTTCTATCGCATGGGCGGCGTTTACCACAATGTTTAAAAAAACTTGATTCAGTTCACCGGGAAAACATTCGATGGTGGGTATCTCACCGAAGTCAGTTTCAATATCGGCTAAATATTTATAGCTGTTTTGCGCCACTAATAAGGTGTTTTCCAGCGCTAGATTAATATTGATGTTCGAAGTGCGGCCTTGTCCAAAATGCGAAAAACCTTTCATGGCCTGCACTATTCGCACAATCTGATCGATGCCTTGCAAAGACTGCTGTATAGCTAAGGGCGCGTCTTCTAAAATGAAGGCTAAATCTTCTTTCTGTTCTTGTTCGCTGATATGGGCGAGTACTTCAGCCTGTTCATTTTCAGCGAAGAACTGCCGATAAAAGGTCAGTAAGCGGGTAATACTGGTAAAAAAATCGCTGATAGCTTTAATATTATCCCCGACATATTGCGCCGGTGTATTGATTTCGTGGGCAATGCCGGCGGCCAGTTGACCAACGGCCGCCAGCTTTTCCGACTGCAAGAGGTTTTTATTGGCTTCTTCAATCTCGCGCGTCCTTTGCTTAATTTGCATTTCCATATATTGCATGACGTTCTTTGACTGTTTGCTGAGCTGCCATTTTCGGATCATGGCATGCACGACTTGGCGTAATTCCAGATCGTTAATTGGCTTTTTAAGAATGAGTAGTTGGTCGCTTTCACCCAATGTTTCCACAATTTGTTGCCAATTCAGCAGTGGATCGGCGCTACATAACACGACATGCAAATCGGCGTCGATATGCCATAAGCGGCTGATTAAATCCAAGCCATTACCGTCGACCAGTTGGCTTTCGACAAAAACTAATTGATAGGGCGCGCCTTTGTTGAGAAACTCCTCTACCTGGGCTACGGTCGCATCGCAGCTCTGACAGCCATGTATCAAATACGATAAATTTTCCGCCTCATCGCTTAATGAAGCATACAATTCACCATTGAACATTTCGTCTAAATGTTCCCGCAAATTTGGGTCGCTATCAACAATGAGCAGACGGGATTTTTCTTCAACTTCGATAAACACATCAATTTCCTAGTTTGTCGTTAAAATTTATACGATGTCTGCGAATTGTTCGGCGATACTATAAAATTCCGCTTCGTTATTCAAAAATGCGGCGACTATGTCAGGGTCGAAATGGCTGCCGTTACCCTCAACAATAATGGTTTTGGCTTGTTCGCGGGAAAACGGCGGCTTATAGATTCTTCGGCAGGTTAGTGCATCATAAACATCCACTAAAGCAAGTATTCGGGCGGCTAGCGGAATCGACTCGCCTTGCAGGCCGCAGGGATAACCGCCGCCGTTCCATTTTTCGTGATGTCCATAGGCGATTTCCATGCCGCATTTAATAAAGCTTTGCGATGGGTATTGTTCATAGACAGTACGCAAGGTGTCGCCGCCAATTTCAGCGTGGGTTTTCATGATTTCAAATTCTTCGACAGTCAACTTACCGGGCTTTTTCAAAATAGCGTCAGGAATGCCGACCTTGCCGATGTCATGTAAAGGCGATGAGCGCACCAAATCCAGGGTAAATTCAGCGGTAACAATGTTGCGAAATTTTTCAGTTTCCGCCAGATATCTGCAAATTAGTGCCGAATATTTTTTCAAGCGCAGTAAATGTGCACCGGTTTCCGGGTCACGGTATTCCGATAATTTTGCCAGCGCGGTAATAATTGCATCCTGTGCGTCATCAAAGGCTTCCCGATGCCAGTGATTTTCCAGTGCGGTCGCTGTCACATCAGTCATGCCGATTAAGGCCTCCAGTAGATCCGAGTCCAGATTTACATTGATGCCGGCCAGATTGAGTATGCCTAAGACCCCCCGTTTGCTGTGCAAAGCCAGTGCCATGAAGGGTTGGCCGTTAAATAGAGATTTATCGAAATCGCTTAGACCTGTCTCGGAAACATCCAGACGCATCCAGAGTTCTTTGTCGGCTAAGATTTTTGCAATTACCCCAGGAGGACAGGTTTTGGCCTGAAATGCCGGCAGGTTGGCTTCCAAAGGATAATGGCAGGCAAATTGCCCGTCAACCTGGGGACTTAGCCATAAAGTAAGGTCCTTCAGTTGCGTTAATTCGCGGATGGCGAACATAAAGGCTTTGATAATGGCCTCTGGGTTGCTCATTTGCGTCATATTTGCAACATATTCGTATTGCACTTGTAATGCTCGGGTTTTCTGCCTGACCCTTTCTTCCAAATGCTGATTTAAGCACTGTAATTCCGCTTGCAATAGTTGCTCGGACTGGCGTAAACGGTATTGTTCCAGACCGTCTTGCAATGTTTCCAGCAACATTTCCTTGGAACAAGGTTTGTTGAGAAAACGTGAAATATGGGCTTTATGCAAGGCGTTGACAGCTATATCGAGTTCGGCGCGACCGGTTAACATGATTAACACCGTGTGCGGATGCATTTGGTAGACCGTGTTTAGAAAATCGATACCGTCCATGCCCGGCATGTTGTAATCAGAAACCACTACCGCATAAGGTCCTTGGTCGTTCAATACCGCCAGCCCAGTTTCGCCGCCAAGTGCAACCGTAATGTCAAATTCGCGGCGCAGTTGGCGCTTAATCCCTTCCAATAAGAGTATTTCGTCGTCTACGAAGAGAATTTTCCGACTAATATCAGCATATAAATCCATTACAAATTCTCCACTGTAGAGGGTAAATTGTTTGCTATCGGAATGATCATCGCTTTGTGAACGTACTGATTACTGAGCATTTAATTATTTTCCTGCGTGATGGAGCGAGACTTTGTCGGCCAAAATTTGCCAGTCGGGCAAGCGTTCGAGTTTATCAATGCGTTGTAAGTAAGTTGCGTCGATAGTCATAGCAAATAATTTATCGATGCCCGGCATGGCGTTAGGCTTCAATAAACATGCCGACACATGTAGTGCAGTAAGGGCGTTGATGCCTTCGTAGTCGGTTTCGTTTGGGGAGTTTTGTAATAATATTGCTTCGATGATCCGAGGTGGGATTTTCCATAGACTTAGCACATAGGCTGCGGCTTCCGAACGCGTGAAGCCAAATATAGCGGTTTCCAATTCCGCAGCTTTCGTTTCAGTTTGGTTCAGTAGTCCCAACAAGGTTTTCAGTTTGTCGCCGCCGCGGGACAGGAAGATCAATAAGCCGAGATTATGCAACAGTCCACTTAAGTAGGCTTGATCCGGTCTATCATCTTGTTGGTTTTCCGATAAAGCGATTAGCCGCGCTAGTTCAGCGACGCGGGCGGCATCCTGCCAAAGATATTCCATATAGCCCATCATGGTAGGATCGTTGACCGGAAAGGCGGTTTTGACATGTACAGATACCACGAGATTATTGAGCTTTTTGACGCCGATTAGGTTGACGGCGTCGGTTAAATTGGAGATTTTTCGATTTAAACCGAAGTAAGGTGAATTAATCAGATGTAGCAATTTAGCCGACAACACCATGTCTTGGCTAAAAATCTTGGCTATATCACTAGCGGTGGTGTTATCGTTAGCTATGGCGCTATTCAATTCATGATAGATTTTTGGTAGGCTGGGCAGTTGATTAGGATCGCCGACGCTGGCAATGATGCGTGGATTGTTGACACAAGCCTGAATTTTAAATACTTGCGAAATGGCTTCGCGGAGCATTTCCGCGCTGCAAGGTTTGCTTAGGTATTGGTGGGCTACTTCCAAGCCGCTTTTTAATGTTTCTTCATCGGCATAACCGCTAAGTATCATTCTCACCGTGCCGGGATAGTCGTGACTTACTTTTTTTAACAACTGGTCGCCACGCATGTCCGGCATCAATATGTCGGTGACGATCAGATCTATCGCTTGTTGCGCCATCAAGTCTAAAGCTTGGCAGGCGCTAGAGGCGAAAAAGGTTTCCCATTGTTCGCGATAAGGCCGCAATTGCCGCTGAATTCCGTTGATAACATTTTCATTATCGTCGACAAACAGAATTTTTTTCTTGTGCATGGTAGATTATTCCTGGGCTTACAGCTTGTTGCTATCTGGAGATTGCAGATGCCGCTACGGTCGTCGGATTGCTAAATTTAAGTTTAGCTAATCTTGGCGATTTGATAATGGTGTTTAGGGTGCTTAATCGGGTTATTTGCAATTTTTTGTTAATTAACTCCAAAGTTAACCGCAAAATCAGAAAAATTGTAGGAGGGGGCCACGCCCGCAAAAAGGTCTTCAGGTGTGGATAAGTCTAATCGTGGGCGTGGTCCACTCTTACTAAGACAGACAGTTATTGCAGAAGTGCTAAAATGCATCTTCTAACCGCTATCAGTAATCTAATCTAGACATGAAACACGTTGAACTTCTCTCACCTGCGGGTACCATCCGTAACATGCAGTATGCTTTCGCTTTCGGCGCCGATGCTGTGTATGCCGGGCAACCGCGTTATAGCTTACGTGTGCGAAATAATGATTTTTTGGCTGATAATTTAGCCAAAGGTATAGCCGAAGCACATCAATTAGGGAAAAAGTTTTTTCTGGCCGCCAATGTAATTCCGCACAACGCCAAGGTCAAAACCTTTATCAAAGACCTGGAGCCTGTTATTGCTATGGGACCGGATGCGGTGATTATGGCTGATCCGGGTTTGATCATATTGACACGTGAACGTTGGCCGGAAATGCCGATACATTTATCTGTGCAGGCCAATACAGTAAATTATGCTAGCGTAAAGTTTTGGCAGCAGTTGGGGGTACAACGCATTATTCTTTCCAGGGAATTGTCCTTGGATGAAATAGCCGAAATCCGCCAGCAGTGTCCGGACATAGAATTGGAAGTTTTTGTGCACGGCGCTTTATGTATTGCCTATTCCGGCCGTTGTTTATTATCAGGTTACTTCAACCACCGCGATCCCAATCAGGGGACATGCACTAATTCTTGTCGCTGGAAGTACGACACTGTGCCGGCCCAGGAAAATGCGGAGGGCGATTATGTGTTGGCCGAGAGTTCGGTGTTGTCTATGGCGGATCTGAATCAGGGCTTAAATACCGCTAGTTGCGGCGGCGCTGACCGACATCCTTTAGCGGATAATGTTTATTTTTTGGAGGAGGAAGGCCGCAAAGGCGAGTTACTGCCGGTCATGGAAGATGAAAACGGCACCTACATTATGAACTCTAAGGATTTGCGGGCCATTGAGCATGTGCAGCGCTTGGTGGAAATTGGTATCGATAGTTTGAAAATCGAAGGCCGCACCAAATCGCATTTTTACGTGGCGCGTACCGCGCAGTCCTATAGGCAGGCAGTAGATGACGCTTTAGCCGGCCGGCCTTTTCAGCCGGAATTGTTGGGAATTTTAGATAATCTGGCTAATCGCGGCTATACCGACGGCTTTTATCAACGTCATCACACTCATGAACATCAAAACTACATTACCGGTTACTCAAAAAGCCATCAGCAACAGTTTTGCGGAGAGATTACCGGCTATAACCCGGATACCGGCTTTGCCGAGGTTAGCGTCAAAAACAAGTTTGCGGTCGGCGATAAGCTGGAGCTGATTTTACCTAGCGGCAACCAGGATATTGTCCTGGAAAATATGCAGGATAAATACGGCAACCCTATGCAGGAAGCCGCCGGTGGTGGCTACGAAGTGCGCATTCCGTTACCAAATGCCGAATGCCGGTATGGGTTGTTGGCGCGGTATTTTTAGAAGTTTGCTTTATATTGGTCCATGAGCATTCCACGATAAATCAGCGCAAGGTTCGGCTGCGCCGGGTTTCCTTGTGGATCGGTCAATGCGGATGAGTAGAAATAAGCACCGTAATGGTGCAAAATAAAATTGTAATGCACTCTATATGTGCAAATGATTCCCGAACGAGGCTAATAATCAGCCAAAAAATCCACGCCTGCTCGTCTCGAGGTTTCTTCATTTTGGTTTATATAACCCAGTCATTTAATTTACTGGTGTTCTATGTCAACCACCTTGTTTGAAATAAACCATATAAATAATTGCTGAACAACGAAAGTTATGTTGGCATATTTTGTGCTAAATATTTTATGGCATGGTTTTTTATCAACATAAGTAAGTTTCTATAACCATTTTAAAGTTGTTGGCATTCTGCTTCGGCTATAGGTTGTTCATAATTCTTTACTAATGATGATAAGTAAAACTTACCCCTTAGGGTATTTTTGTAAAAATATTTTTGTTTCATTGCATTCTAAGCACATTTAAAAATGATGACTAAAACATCTGTAGTATTAGGCTTAATTGTTACCTTATTAGTTGGTTGCCATAAAGCAGAAACCGAACAACATGAAGAAATGCCTAAATTGGAGGCAACCACGCCGTTCCGTGAAGACACGACCGTCACGAAAGAGTATGTCTGTCAGATTCACGCCATTAGACATATTGAGGTACGCGCTTTGGAAAGAGGTTATGTACAAGGTATTTTTGTGGATGAAGGGCAATTGTTGCCAAAGGGGCAGCCCATGTTTAAAATTATGCCCAATATCTATCAGGCAGAGCTTCTAAAACAACAGGCCGAAGCGAGTACGATGAATATCGAATACCAAAATACCAAAGGTTTGGCCGATAAAAATATCGTATCGCAAAACGAATTGGCTTTGGCAAAAGCTAAATTAGATAAGGCAAATGCGGAAGTGAAGTTGGCCGAAACCCATTTGGGGTTCACAGATGTGAATGCGCCTTTTGAAGGCATTATGGATCATTTGAATGTGAGAAACGGCAGCTTGGTCGAAGAAGGAGCCTTGCTCACGACTCTTTCCGACATCAGTAAATTATGGGTTTATTTCAATGTCCCAGAAGCTGAGTACCTAGACTATAAGCAGCATAAAAATGCTCGAGCATCGACAACAGTGCAGTTAAAAATGGCAAACGGACAGATTTTTAATGAAACCGGGGTCATTGAAACCATTGAGGCGGATTTTGATAATACTGCCGGTAATATTGAATTTCGCGCTACGTTCTCAAATCCTGACAAACTGCTTCGGCATGGAGAAACCGGAACTATCTTAATGGAGAAGCCGTACAAGAATGCTATGCTCATCCCGCAAAAAGCGGTATTCGAAATTATGGATAAATCTTATGTTTACGTCATCAATAATGAAGGAAAATTGGAGCAAAGACTTGTCAAAATTGAGGCTGATTTGCCACAGCTGTTTATCATTAAAGAGGGCTTGAACGACGATGATAAAGTGTTGCTTGAAGGTTTGCGCAAAGTGCATCCCGGTCAAAAGGTGGATATTGATTTAAGGCCGCCTGAAAAGGTTCGCTCAGAGTTGAAATTGTATACCGAGTAACCTAATTTTATAAGTGATCAGTTATGTTTAATGTATTTATCAAAAGACCGGTGATGGCTATTGTGTTATCACTCGTGTTTTTATTTATGGGGGTGATGGCGATTCGAACCTTGCCCATTGCCCAGTTTCCGGATATTGCACCGCCGCGGGTCACGGTAGCGTTATCGTTTCCCGGTTCTAGCGCCGATGTTCTGGTGAAATCGTCCCTGATTATGATAGAACGCGCCATCAATGGCGTGACCGGCATGAGATACATTACTTCGGATGCGACCAGCGCCGGCGAATCGACCATTCAAGTGTATTTCAATTTGGGCGTTGATCCCAATATCGCGATGGTTAACGTGAAGACGCGCGTGGATCAGATGATGAGCAGACTGCCCAAACTGGTGCAGTTGGAAGGCGTGATCGTGAACTTCGTTCAGCCCAGTATGCTTATGTACGTTAACTTGTACAGCAAAGACAAAAACGCTGATCAGAAGCTTTTATTTAATTATGCCTACGTCAATGTTATCCCGGAAATTCAGCGCATCAATGGCATCGCCCAAGCAACCATATTGGGCGCCCGCCAATATGCGATGCGGATTTGGTTGAATCCGGACCGGATGCGGGCCTATAGCGTCTCGATAGACGAGGTGATGGAGGCCATCGGGGATCAAAGCATTATCGGACGTCCCGGTCGGTTGGGCCAAAGCACAGGCATTGCCGCTCAGTCTAAAGAATATGTATTGGTCTATAAAGGACGTTTCAACAAGCCGGAAGAATATGGAGACATTATTATCCGGGCCAATTCGGAAGGCGAAATTCTGCGTATTAAAGACGTGGCCAGGGTAGATCTAAACAGCGAGTTTTATAATATTTACTCCGATAAAGACGGGTATCCTTCGGCCTCCATTGTGCTTAAGCAAAACTACGGCACTAATGCCCAAAAGGTGATTGAGTCCGTGAAGCTAAAATTGGAAGAGTTGAAAAAGACCTTCCCCGAGGGCATGGACTACGAAATCAACTACGATGTATCTAGATTCGTTGAAGCCTCCGTTGAAAAAGTCTTGCACACCTTGGCGGAAGCGTTCGTGCTGGTGTCCTTGGTGGTGTTTATTTTCCTGGGCGACTGGCGCTCCACCCTGATCCCGCTCCTTGCGGTTCCGGTTTCGCTGGTCGGGGCATTCGCCGTTATGTCGGCATTCGGGCTTTCGATTAACCTGATTACCCTATTTGCCTTGGTGTTGGCCATTGGTATTGTGGTCGACGATGCGATTGTGGTAGTCGAAGCGGTGCATGCGAAAATGGAGGCTGAACATGTTACGCCTTATGTCGCTTCCAGAAAAGTGTTGGGGGAAATTGGCGGCGCCATTGTGGCGATCACACTGGTCATGGTGTCGGTGTTCATTCCAATTGCGTTTATGTCAGGCCCGGTCGGCGTATTTTACCGGCAGTTCGGTATCGCCATGGCGTCGTCGATTGTGATTTCAGCAATTGTGGCCTTATCACTTTCCCCGGTACTGTGCGCGATGATCCTTAAAAACACCCATGGACAACCGAAACGGAAAACACCGATCAGTATGTTCATTGATGCTTTTAATGTCGTTTTCGAAAAGGTTACGGGCAGATATATTAAACTCCTCAATGTCGTCATCATGAGGCGGCTGCTAACGGTTTTGATTTTAGGCGGATTTTCCTTCGGTATTTATTCTGTAAGTTTAACCTTGCCGTCAGGTTTTATTCCGGGTGAAGATCAAGGCATGATTTATGCGATTATTCAGACACCGCCCGGTTCAACCATCGAAGTGACCAACAAAGTGGCGCGGCAACTGGAAGAGATAGCCGAAAAAATTGACGGCGTGCAATCGGTTTCTTCCTTAGCCGGTTATGAAGTGTTGACAGAAGGCCGCGGTTCCAATGCCGGCACCTGTATTATCAACCTGAAAGATTGGTCTGAGCGTAAACATTCCGTAAAGGATGTTATTAGCATACTGGAGGAAAAAACCCATGACATTGGCGCAGTCATCGAGTATTTCCAACCCCCTGCAGTACCGGGTTACGGCGCGGCATCCGGCTTGGCGTTTCGCTTATTGGACAAGACCATAGATACGGATTATTTCGAGTTCGACAAACTTAACCATACCTTCATGGATGCGATGCGTAAACGCAAGGAACTGACCGGATTGTTTACCTTTTATGCGGCCAATTATCCACAATACGAACTGGTTATCGACAATAAATTGGCCATGCAAAAAGGGGTTACTATCGACAAGGCCATGAATAACTTGGATATTATGATTGGCAGCACCTATGAGCAGGGCTTTATACGTTTCAATAACTTTTTTAAGGTCTACGCCCAGGCCTTGCCCGAATTCCGGCGCTCCCCTGAGGATGTGTTGAAGTATTATGTGAAAAACGATAAGGGAGATATGGTGCCTTATTCTTCCTTCATGACCATGAAGAAATCCCAAGGACCGAACGAAATCACGCGTTATAACCTCTATAATTCCGCCGCTATTCGCGCCGAGCCGGCAGCTGGGTATACCACCGGCGACGCCATCAAGGCAATTCAGGAAGTGGCCGCTGAAGTTTTACCGAAAGGGTTTGACGTCGCCTGGGAAGGTTTGTCGTTTGACGAAGCCCGCCGGGGTACGGAAGCGATAGAGATTTTCGTGGTTGTTATCGTGTTTGTCTATTTGGTGCTGGCCGCGCAGTACGAAAGCTTTGTTTTGCCGTTAATTGTTTTATTTTCGCTGCCCCCAGGTATTTTCGGTGCTTTCTTTCTGCTGAAAACCTTAGGCTTGGCCAACGATGTCTATTCCCAACTGGGGTTGGTGATGTTAATTGGTTTGCTTGGTAAAAACGCGGTATTGATTGTGGAGTTCGCGGTGCAAAAGCAAGCCCAAGGCATGTCTGTTAAAGAGGCGGCGATTGAAGGCGCGAAAGCGCGGTTTCGCCCAATCTTGATGACCTCGTTTGCGTTTATAGCCGGGTTAATACCCCTAGCGATGGCAACGGGGGCGGGAGCTGTCGGTAATAGAACCATAGGTACATCCTCCTTGGGCGGGATGCTGTTCGGCACCGTGTTTGGCGTTATCCTTATACCAGGGCTTTATTACATTTTTGCCAAAATGATAGAAGGTAAGTCCTTAATTAAAAACGAAGACCTTGATCCATTAACTGAAACTTATCACTACGGTATCGATGATGACGACGAGTTATAAAGTTATTCCCCTTGTCGTCGTTGGCGTAATGGGGCTAATGTTGCAGGCCTGCGGCATTCCGGAATTGACAGTCAAAAATGAAGACACTCATCTTCCAGATACCTTCAAACCGGAACTAATAGAAGAGACCAATACGGCCACGGTGAAATGGCAGGATTTTTTCGAAGATCCGAATTTATTAAGCTTGATTGAAGTTGCTGTTGCCAACAACAAAGAACTTAACATTACGCTGCAGCGTATTAGCGTTGCGCAAAATGAAATTCAAGCGCGGAAAGGCGCGTATTTGCCATTTGTTAACTTTGGTTCCGAGGCGGGTGGGGATAAAACTGGAAAATATACGCGAAACGGCGCTGTTGAAAACAGTTTAAACTTGGCAAATGGTCAAGCTTTCCCAGCGCTGCTGGGCGATTATCAATTCGGGTTATTTTCAACCTGGGAGATAGACGTTTGGAAAAAATTGCGAAATGCGACCCAGGTGGCCGTGTTGGAGTACATGGCTTCAACCGAGGGTAAAAACTTTTTAGTGACTAATCTGGTCGCTGAAGTTGCGCATTCATATTACGAACTGATTACCTTGGATAATCAGCTGGAGAATTTAGAGCAAAATATTGGTATTCAGCAAAATGGTTTGGAGATGGTCAAACAGCTTCAGCAGTTTGCTAGAACCAGTACTCTGGCGGTAAAGCGGTACGAAGCGGAAGTCGCTAAAAACCAAGCTAAACGCTATGAAATCTTGCAACAGATTACAGTGGTTGAAAATCGCATCAACTTTCTATTAGGCCGTACGTCACAACCTATCCAGCGTACTTCAAGCGGTTTTATGGAGATCAAGCCAAAATTTATTAACGCCGGTATTCCATCGCAGTTATTAAAAAACAGACCTGATATTCGGAAAGCGGAGCTTGAATTAGCGGCGGCGAAATTAAATATAGATGTGGCTAGAGCTAATTTCTATCCGTCCTTTGGTATAAAAGCCGGGATAGGCTATGATGCTTTCGATCCTAAATATCTGATCACTACGCCAGAGTCATTGGCGGCTAATCTCCTTGGGGATATGGTGGTCCCGTTGGTCAATAAGAACGCCATCATAGCCGAATATAAAAACTCAAATGTTAAGCAGATTCAGGCGGTTTATGAGTATGAGCAAAGCATTATCAACGCTTATGCCGAAGTAGCGAACCAGCTGGCAAATATAGATAATCTGGATAAAAACTATCATCTGAAGCGAGGTCAAGTGGAAACACTCATCCAGTCAATAGATGTGGCTAGCCAGCTATTCAAATCCGCTCGCACTGATTATTTGGATGTGTTATTAACGCAAAGGGACGCCTTGGAAGCCAAAAGAGAGCTGATTGAAACCAAACAGAAGCAAATTATTGCCACGGTTGATCTTTATAAATCGCTTGGGGGTGGTTGGCAATAGTCTTAATCCGCAAGCCTAAGTTTAGATATGCGGTAGTGGAGGGCGTGTTTCCTTTGGAGGCTGGACTGTTGAGTATCATTGCTTCCTTGTTCGGCCGGCAACTGCTAGTCAATTAGCTTGGTGGTTCAAATCAGATTCTTAAAAGGCTTGCAGAAATGCAGGCCTTTTTTTGTGCGTCAAAAGCTTGTATGGCTGGGACTTTTAAAGAAAGGATGTTTTTAAGGTTACAATGTTTAAAAAAACCTTCATCAATTAAGATTGCCGAACTAAGAAGTTGAAATCTCCTTGGCTAATGCCGAAAAGGAGTGCCGGTCCGCTAATTTATAAGGGGCGGAGAAGGGCTTGAAAGCATAACGTAAGGAAACAATAATTAATTCAGAGATGATTCTGTTTTTAGAAACTTTAAACATGGTTAAGCAGATGAACATTTCCAACACATCCACCGATTATCTGGACCGTATTACCATCAATCCGGAACAATGCGGTGGGCGTCCTTGTATTCGCGGCTGCCGCTTGCGTGTCAGCGATATTCTCGATTTGTTAGCCTCCGGTGCTTCGTTTGAGGAAATCATCGAAGACTATGCCATCCAGCGCGAGGATATTTTGGCTGCTTTACAATACGCGGCTCGGCAAACCGATCATGTGGTACTTAGGGCGGCATGAAGTTTCTGGTAGATAATCAGTTGCCGACAGCCTTGGCGCGGTTTCTGTCAGCCGAAGGTTTGGAAGCAGTACATGTTCGTGATTTAGCGATGGACGAAACCAGCGACCATGACATTTGGGATTATGCCAGGAGTGAGGGTTTAACGGTCATCAGTAAAGATGATGACTTTGTTTATTTGGCAAATATGGGGTCCGGCAACCCCGCTTTGGTATGGGTGCGCCTGGGTAATTGCCGGAGAGAGGCTTTGCTCGAAGCATTTAGGAAAGTTCTACCAGAGTTGGTCAAAACATTAGAAGCGGGCGCTAGCTTGGTTGAGATCAGGTAAGATGGATTGCCGGTGCGGTATTTTTAACCCTTTTTGGAGATTAGTTTGACTTTTCATACTGCCGAACTCTGCGATAGATTTGCAGGACAGGACAATTTTCAAATTGCCGAGCCCATATTCCGGCAATTTGGCGGTAAACGCCGTTTTTGCGGTAAAATCAGCACCTTAAAAGTGTTCGAGGAAAATTCTTTGGTGCGCACGACTTTGGAAGAAAAAGTCAGCGATAGAGTATTGGTGATCGACGGCGGTGGTTCGCGGCGTTGCGCCTTACTAGGCGATACTATGGCGAGTCTCGCCTTGGAAAACGGTTGGCAGGGCATTATTGTTTACGGTTGCATCCGCGGTGCGGAGTTTATCGAACAACTGCCTATAGGCGTGATGGCCTTGAGCACGCATCCCTTGCGCAGCAACAAACACGGCCAGGGTGATACCGATGTGTTGATTACCTTTGCCGGGGTAAATTTTAAAAAAGACCACTATTTATATGCCGATAGTGACGGAATTATCGTCGCGGAAGCAAAATTGGATTAAAATTGTTTTACCATTACCTAGTAAAAGACTCAAGATTATGCAAATCGTACTCGCTAACCCTCGTGGATTCTGTGCCGGTGTTGACCGGGCTATCGAAATTGTCGATCAAGCAATTGATACTTTCGGAGCGCCGATCTATGTGCGGCATGAAGTGGTGCACAATCGCACCGTGGTCGATGGCTTAAAGGAAAAAGGCGCCATTTTTATCGAAGATTTAAGTGATGTGCCGGTAGGCTCTTATCTGATCTTCAGTGCACATGGCGTTTCCAAGCAGGTGCAAAAGGAAGCCGAAGAGCGTAATCTCACGGTGTTTGATGCGACTTGTCCTTTAGTGACCAAGGTGCATATGCAGGTTGCCAAGCATGCTAAGCAGGATAGAGAAGTAATTTTGATCGGCCACGCTGGTCATCCGGAAGTGGAAGGCACCATGGGTCAATACGATAAATGCACCGAAAATGGGGATATTTATTTGGTTGAAACGCCGGCGGACGTGAAAAATCTTAAGGTAAATAACCCGGATAATCTGGCCTATGTGACCCAAACCACCTTGTCTATGACGGATACCAAAATTATGGTAGATGCCTTGCGCCTGCAGTTTCCGTCCATCAAGGAACAAAAAAAGGATGATATCTGCTATGCCACCCAAAACCGTCAGGATGCGGTGCATGATCTGGCGGGCATAGCCGACCTGATACTGGTGGTTGGTTCGCCGAACAGCTCCAATTCTAATCGCTTGCGCGAAATTGCCGAGCAATTGGGTAAAGCCGCCTACCTAATTGATACCTATAAGGATCTGAATCCGGACTGGTTCGCGAATGTCAATGTGGTCGGCGTTACCGCCGGCGCTTCTGCACCGGAAGTGTTGGTGCAGGAAGTAATCAACCAGCTTAAGGAGTGGGGCGGGGATATGACAAAAGTGATAGAAAATAAAGGCATTGAAGAAAAAGTGGTGTTTTCTATCCCCAAAGAGTTAAAAAAACCTATGTTAGCTTGAACCTTTGTCTCTCTTGCTTAAAGCGGCCGGCGGTTTATAGTACAATCTCCGCCACGGCTGGCCGTTGGGTTGGTTATACAGACAAATACAGAGATTAATACACAGGTTCAGATGATGAAAACGATGGATGACAGAGACGGGTGGATATGGCTGGATGGCGAATGGGTAGCCTGGCGTGATGCAAAAGTACACGTTTTGACCCATACCCTGCACTATGGCGCTGGGGTGTTCGAAGGTCTACGCGCATACAATACCGGTTCTGCCGGCGCCGCGATTTTTAAATTGTTTGAACATACAGATCGCTTATTCCGCTCTGCACATATTATGAATATGCGGATTCCTTACTCCAAGGACGAGCTCAATCAGGCGCATCGCGACGCCGTGAGCAAAAATAATTTGGAGAGCGGCTATATTCGCAGTATGTGTTTTTTCGGTTCCGAAGGCATGGGTTTGCGTGCGGATAATTTGAAAGTACATGTGATGGTCGCCGCTTGGACCTGGGGCGCTTATCTGGGCGCTGAAAACATGGAAAAAGGCATCCGCATCCGCACCTCGTCTTATACGCGCAACCACGTGAATAGCACCATGTGCAAAGCTAAGGCCAATGGCAACTATATCAATTCCATTCTGGCCTTGCAGGAAGCTTTAGCCACCGGTTATGACGAAGCGTTATTGCTCGATCATGAAGGTTATGCGGCGGAAGGCAGCGGCGAAAACTTATTCATCGTGCGCAACGGTAAACTTTACACGCCGGAAACTACCTCGGCGCTGGAAGGTATTACCCGTGACACCCTGATCACGATAGCCCGCGAACAAGGCTATGAAGTGAGCGAAAAAAGAATTACCCGCGATGAAGTCTATATCGCCGACGAGGCCTTTTTTACCGGCTCCGCCGCTGAAGTCACGCCGATACGTGAATATGACGGCCGGGCCATAGGCAACGGCGGACGCGGGCCAATTACCGAAAAATTACAGGCGCTGTATTTCGACTATGTGAACGGACGTCGCGATGATCATCGCGAATGGTTAAGTTTCGTTCGTTAATAGTCAGCGTTGATAGCCCAAAACACATTGATTATCGGCCCATCCTGGGTCGGTGACATGGTGATGGCGCAAAGCCTGTTTATCACCCTTAAACAGCGTAATCCTGACGCATCGATAGATGTGTTGGCGCCACCTTGGTCTATTCCCTTGTTAGAACGCATGCCGGAAGTCAATCAGGCTTTGGTTATGCCGCTGGGGCATGGTCAGTTTGATTTGGCGGCTCGCTTTAAGCTGGGTATACAACTGCGGGCAGCTGCTTATCAGCAGGCCATTGTGTTGCCTAACTCCTGGAAATCGGCACTGATCCCGTTTTTTGCCGGCATTCCGCGGAGAACCGGTTACCGCGGCGAAATGCGCTGGGGCTTGTTAAACGACATTCGAACTTTGGACAAAAGCCGACTCCGTATGACTGTGCAGCGCTTTGTGGCTTTGGGTTTAGAGGCGAATACTATAACCGCCCCGATTTATCAATTTCCCAAACTCGCCATCGAACCCGAGCGCCATCAGCTGGTTTGCGAAAAATTTCAACTAAACACACCTAAAAAAATTCTAGCTTTATGTCCCGGCGCGGAATACGGCCCAGCCAAGCGTTGGCCGGTGACGCATTTTGCCGAAGTTGCTAGACAAATGCATAGACTAGGCTGGGAGGTTTGGCTGATCGGTTCCGAGAAGGATAATAGCATTGCCGAGCAAATCGCGGACTTGTCCGCCGGCGTCTGTGTAAATTTTGCCGGCCGCACCTCTTTGGGCGAGGCGGTGGATTTGTTATCTTTTGCGCAAGTGGTGGTCAGCAATGATTCCGGTCTGATGCATGTCGCCGCAGCCCTGGATAAACCGGTTGTCGCCATTTACGGCTCCTCCGATCCGGGCTTTACCCCGCCATTGCATGCGCAGGCCGTAATCGTGGATTTAAACTTGGAGTGCTCGCCGTGTTTTAAACGCGAGTGTCCATTGGGGCATACGCATTGTTTAACGGAAATTTCTCCGGCAACCATTATTGCTAAGATTGAGGATAAGTCCGCCGGTCTATGAAAGTCGCAATCGTCAAGCTTTCCGCCTTGGGCGACATTGTGCACGCGATGCTCGCTTTGCAATTCATCAAAGCTGCCCGGCCGGATGTGCAAATAGACTGGCTAGTGGAGCAAAATTTCGCAGCAGTACTGGCGGATAATCCGGATTTAAGCCAAGTTCTAACTGTGAATTTAAAGGCGCTGAAAACCAGGCGGACCGGTGTCTTTCAGGAATTTGCTCATATCAAGGCCTATGCTGCGCAGGCTTACGATTTGGTGATAGACGCTCAAGGCTTGATTAAATCTGCCTTGGTCGCGCGTTTGTTGTCGAGTAACTGCGTAGGTTTTGATAAGCACTCTATCCGCGAAACCAACGCGGCATGGTTCTATCGGCATACCGTCGCTTGTCCTTATGACGCCAATACCATCCTACGCAATTTAACTGTGTTGACGCAACCTTTAGGCATACAGGTGAGCGAAACGCAAATCCAGCATAAACAGCCCTTTCTATTTTTTCAGCCGCCGCAGCATTCCTTAAGCGATTATTTGTCGCCAGGGCAAGCCACTGTATTGTTTGTGATTGGCTCAACTTGGCCCAGCCGCAATTATCCCAAGGAGAAATATCTGCAAGTCGTGAACGGTTTGCAGGCGAATTGTTTAATCTGCTGGGGCAATGAGCAAGAGCGCCAGTCCGCCGAATGGATCGCCGTCAGAAGCTCGGCCAGGGTATTGCCGCACTTAAGTTTTAACGATTTGAAAGCGTTGATTGCGCAAGTTGCGCTGGTGATCGGCAACGACACTGGCCCTACGCATATGGCTTGGGGTTTGAACCGGCCTTCCATCACCTTATTTGGGCCGACGCCGGTGTCGCGGGTTTGGCAGACTGACATTAACAAAGTTTTGAAGTCACCCTCCCTGGTTAACCCCTGTAAATTGGATAAAAACGATTTTTCCATTGCTGAAATCGAGGTAAAAGCGGTGATAGCGTTGGCGGAAACTTTGCTGTAATGATTTCATGGCGCTAACAGTGGTAAAATTCCAGCCTCTGTGGATATTAATGAAAGGAAAAATACATGAGTCAAATCACGATAGAACACAATCCTAGCCAAGAACGTTTAGACGAGTTGGGTGTGTCCGACTGGGCAATCTGGGAAAAAGAAGTTTCCGAATTCGATATTGATTTCGATGAGAAAGAAACTGCTTATGTGTTGGAAGGTGAAATTATCGTTACGCCGGTCGGCGGCGAGCCAGTGCGCATCGTGCCGGGCGATTTAGTGGTGTTTCCGGTAGGTTTGGACAGCCATTGGCAAGTGGTAAAGCCGTTGCGTAAGCATTATAACCACGGTTAATTGCGGGCTGTTCTGCGTAAAAAAGGCATCTTCGGATGCCTTTTTTGTTGGCGATATAAATTTAAATTGCTATTCAATCAGGATAATGGAAAGTTTCTTGAAAGAGTGGTACAAGTTTTGTCAGCATTAGCTATCTCCCGACCTAAGACCAAGCATCACCCGTACCACCAGAGCAACAGGCTACCTTGGGCTTGGGATTAGTCAAGCGGGTAACAATTTGCCGGCTAGCACGTTCTTCGTGTTATACGCCTCCAATAGCTAAGGTAGCCGCTATTTGTATATGTTTCTCGAATGTTGGCATATAATTGATTTATTAATCGTTGCATAAGTTCTTGCATTTTAGTCCTTTGGCCTTTCCGGCTTTTGGCGTCGAGGCTTGCTGCCGGAGGACGCCGCAAGTACATGTAGGCTTGACGCCGGCATCCATGCCGGCGACACCTCAGTCAGCAAGCCTCGACGCCAAAATCCAATCTTGCTGAATATTCAAGGCCTGGATCGCAAGAACTTATACAACGATTAATATTTATCTAAGTGACGGATATTTATAACTTATTAATTGTCGATCGAAATGCATACCTCCAGTTTTAATAAAACAGATTCTCTGGTTTTCCGCTTAAAATTGTCCTTTCCTTACGACTGGTCCAACCCGGCTATACCTGAGGATGCGTTAATCCTGAATGTGTTAAAGCGTGGAATCTTTGTGGATGTTTGCAGAATTTGTGTATATTTCGGTGTGGAGCGGGTAGATGCCTTAGCCAAAATTGCCTTTAAAGATGCGCCGTCTATGACCTATCCACGGATGATTAAAAATATTAGGGCTGGTTTAGTGGATGAGTAATACCGGCTTGCGCACAGATTACCTGCCTGAAAATACAAAAGCGGTGTTTGACTATTTTTGTGAGGAGCAGTTACTACAAAATTTCACACTGATTGGCGGTACTGCCATGTCATTGCAGGTAGGGCATAGGTTGAGCGAGGATTTGGATTTTTGGTTACCCAGCAAAGAGCTGAATAAGGCTGAAATTTCAAGCATTATTCGTAATGCGCAAAATCAGGGATTTAATGCCGAGTTGGCCATGTCTGGCGATAAGTTGATTGCCGCTAAAATAAACGGTATTGATGTACTGCTTTATTCGCAAGATTATAAAATCAATGAGGTTAAAGTTACGTTTTTTGCTAGAAATGATGTGCCATACCGGTATTTTAATCAGTTTGACAGGCTTAAAAACAGTGAGGTGTCTTTTGGCATCATGGGCTTGGATGGCTTATTTGCGATGAAGTCACATGTAATCCATCAGCGCACTAAATCTAGAGATCTTTTTGATTTGCATTATTTTTTAAATCACGGTTATGCGCTGGAGGATATTTTTCGAGCTGCCAAGCTAGCTGAACCGGCTTGTGCCGAGGAATATGCAAAAGCCGGTTGCAGCTAGCTTGGCAGCTCGAAAAATATCCTCCAGCGCATAACCGTGATTTAAAAAATAATGCAAATCAAAAAGATCTACAATTTAGTGCGCTGATGGATTACATGTGACTTCATCGCAAATAAGCCATCCAAGCCCATGATGCCAAAAGACACCTCACTGTTTCTAAGCCTGTCAAACTGATTAAAATACCGGTATGGCACATCATA
>CAVPMI010000014.1:0-62152 GCA_963705975.1 uncultured Pseudomonadota bacterium | reverse complement strand
AAGGGCCTATCTGAAAAGGTAAATGCCTTAGCTGGTCTACCTAACCAAGCAAATTGTTGCTGGTCTATGGCTCTGCCTCCGGCACATTACTATACAAAACGTATTATATATCAAGAAGGTGAACTCAACACCCAGTATATTTGAGCTCACCCACCGCTGTGCGTGGACAGTCGCCCGATTCCGGCATTTTCATCGGCTGCTCCGCACAAAGTCTTGCGGATAAAACCTTCCAGCGAATGTTCGTGTTGCAGATTAGCGCCATCATGATTACCGGGTATGGCGAAGATGGGCGCAGAGTAGAATTCGCTAAGTTTATAAAACTCATTATAAATATTCGTCTAACCTCGCCATTGATATACACGCAATCCCCAAGTAAATAGAGAAAAAGCCGGATTGTCGGAAGCTTTGCCGTGCGGTTTAGAATCGGCTTCCATCCCCCACCACCAACGTTTGCGTGGGTAATCAACCATTGCGGATGCTGCCCAGATTTTGTGGATTAATATGCAAAACCAACTTCTTGGAGCGCAGATAGCTTGCAGATGATCATCCGGCAAAATCTCACTGAACTGGCAGATGAAAAGGGGCTGATCCTGTCGGCTCAGGCAATTCGTGAAAATGACTCGCACGTTGCTCTTATGCTATTATCGACATGCAGATCAAAGCCATCTTGTTGGCAAGTGAAAGTACGGCGGCGGCCAAACACATGTCAGCCATTGAAGTGTTCTTAAACATTTTAAAGAATCCTGTGATGGGTAATCTTTAAAAATAATCGGAAACTATTACAAAAAAATACGAAACAAGCAAAAACCTATAAAAATAAAACTGGTCTGAAGGCCGGTTTTCAACCAGCTTTAAAATTGAGTTGTTCAACCCAATCCAGTAAATGCATTTGTCTCAAACCATAGAGATCAATTAGCCAGCCGAAGACTGCAAGTTGCCGTGCGTACCGAATGGGTGCGTCCTCAGCATCTTCAAACGAAACCATTTCCCAAGCATCCTTATCTTCCAGCAAGAAGCAGTAATTTATCGTCGAATATCTTGCTGATTAAACTATAACCCAGCAACAAACAACCCCCATTGACATTTGAAAATTTTGTGAAAGACAACACCGAGATGCGATCGGGGATTTGTATTTGCTGGGTTATAGTTTAATCGGCGAATATCATGGCTTCAAATCCGGTCATGCGCTCAACAATAAATTACTGCTTACCTTGCTGGAAGATAAGGATGCTTGGGAAATGGTTTCGTTTGAAGATGCTGTAGGAACGCACCGATTTCGTACGCGCGTTCAGCGTTATCTTCGGCTGGCTAATTGATCTCTATGGTTTGAGACAACAAATGCATTTACTCGGATTGGGTTGAACAACTCAATTTTAGAGCATTAAAACCGGCCTTGAGCCGGTTTTTATTTTATCCCAGGGGTTTCAGCTGTCGTATTTTTGTAATAGTTTTCCATTATTTTAAAGATTACCCATAGCAGGATTCTTTAAATGTTTAAGAGACACTTCAATGGCTGAGCATGTGTTTGGCCGCCGCCGTACTTCACTTGCCAACAATGGCTTTGATCTGCATGTCGATAATGGCGTAGAGCAACGTGCGAGTCATTTTCGCGAATTGCCTGAGCCGACAGGATCAGCACCTTTCATCTGCAGTTCAGTGAGATTTTGCCGGATGATCATCTGCAAGCTATCTGCGCTGCCAAGAAGTTGGTTTTGCATATTAATGGCGATGTGGGCGGCATCCGCGATGGCGTACCGCAAACGTTGGTGGTCAGGGGGATGGAAGCCGATTTCAACCCGCACGGGCAAAGCTCCGACAATCCGGCTTTTCTCTATTTACTTGGGGATTGCGTGTATATCAATGGCGAGGTTGACGAATATTATAATCAGTTTTATAAACCCTACGAATTCTACTCTGCGCCCATCTTCGCCATACCCGGTAATCATGATGGCGCTAATCTGCAACACGAACATTCGCTGGAAGGTTTTATCCGCAACTTTTGTGCGGAGCAGCCGATGAAAATGCCGGAATCGGGCGACTGTCCACGCACAGCGATGGTGCAGCCGAATGTCTATTGGGTGTTGAGTTCGCCTTTACTTAATATAATCGGTTTGTATAGTAATGTGCCGGAGGGCGGAGCCATAGACCAGCAACAATTTGCTTGGTTGGTAGACCAGCTAAGGCATTTACCTTTAGATAGGCCCTTATTCCTGGCCTTGCATCATCCTATCTATTCCGCTGATGAACACCATTCCGGCAGCAGTTATATGAAACAGGTGTTGGAAAATGCCTTCGCCGAGGCGCAACGGCAGCCTGAAATGATCTTGAACGGCCATGTGCACAATTATCAGCGCTTGAGTAAATCTTTGGGCGGTGGAGCAGTGTTGCCTTATTTGGTGACCGGCGCCGGCGGTTACCACAATTTGCATGGCATGAAAAAAGTCGAAGGCGAGCCGATGATTACGCCGGTGGTGTTTGAGCGCGCCGATGGCGATTGTGTGACTTTAGAGCGGTATTGCGACGATCACCACGGCTTTTTGCGCCTGGAAGTTACCGAGACAGACATCATAGGCCGCTATTATGCGGTGCCGCGTCCGCATGAGCCCTATACTAAGCAGCGGAAGTTGATTGATTATTTTGAGTTTGATTGGCGGAAGCGGGTTTATCGGCCTAATGCGTTGTGAGTTTTTTGTATTGATTATTTAGGCGACAAACTTCAGGCTCGTTTTTACGTAACTCTTTGAATTTAAATTAATAGAATAGTAAATTTTGAAATAATAAGTAAATAAAATTTGTTAAACAAAGTAAATGTGGATGTGGCGCAATCTTTCCAAAAACTCTTGCATTTAGGTTATCTTGACAGCATTCCACGTTCTAAATTTCTTGCCGTAATGGCGGAGCGCATTGTAGACGGAGCAATTCTTGCTCTATTCAAGCCATGGCTAAAAGCGCCGGTGATGATCATAGCTTTTCGGTAATTGTTTTGCCACTACCCAATCCCTATCCCCCACTTTCGATTTTAAATCAAAAAAAGTTGATATAGGTCAATACTTAATTTTTAAAATACTGTATTTTCTCCCTTTAAATAGGGGCGTATATTGGATTTAGGAAAATTTATTGAAATTCAATAGCTGGTTTTGGGCAAAGTTTTGTGCTCAATGATTTCTGCAGTTCCTATTCGTCTTTTTCTCTGTAGTTAATAAAGAGAATCCATGGAGATTTATTAAATTCAAAGGAGTACGCAAAAAATACTAAATCAATAGCCGCACAAAATATATTTCACCCACAAATTAATTCACTCAATAAATGGTTATTCTATGTCACTAAAGAAAATTCTTATTACCTTTATCATGTTTTTTTCAATGTTAGGCCTGTCAGGTTCAACCTTTGCGAAAGAAACCAAAAAAAATATGCCTGAAGTATTAAAAGAGGTTGATGTAAAAATCCAAGCAGCCTTGGATGCTATTCCTTCGGGCAATGCTGAAGAAGTTGGTGTATTGATTAAAGCTGCACATGAAAATGCGGCCGAACTCAGTGCTAACTATAAATTCGAGTTCGAGCGCGATAAAGCGTTAGGTAAATTGAAAAAAGCCAGAGACTCAGCCAAAAAATCTGACCTTCCCGCCACGGAACAAGATTTGAAAGTCGCCAAAGAAAGTTTCATAAATCTGTCAAAATTCCTCTAATAAAATTTTAACTGCTTTTGATGCAAGTATACAGCCATGTTAATGTTTATTATGGCTTGTATACCTGTTGCACCGGTCTAAGCAAAAAAGCTTCAAAACAATCAGTGTAGCATTTTTTCACAGTCTTGAGGCTTGGTCAATTCAGGTCGTGAGACTGTTGACACCCGCCCCTGCGGCCTTATCGATAAATATGCTCTCATCCAGCTGCTTTAGCATGCCAAATACTTACCGATAAGAGATAAGTTTAGTCCATTACATAAGGAGAAATAAAGATGAAAAAAAACGATTCCATTACAAAAATTATGAGTACCGAAGTGTCAATGATTCAGGCGGGTCAGCCGCTTAGTGATGTGCGAAAGTTGATGTGTGCTGCACATATTCACCATATTCCCATAGTCAATGGTAAAAAGTTAGTTGGACTGATTAGTTTTACTGATTTGATGAAGATTAACTTGCTCATTAGCGGTGCTGACGAAAGATCAATAGATTCAATTATTGATCAGCAATTTAAAATTGCCGATATCATGACTACAAACCTGACCACAATCAACAGTAAGGATACAATCAGACAAGCTTCCGCTTTATTGGCAAAGGGTAACTTCCATTCATTGCCGGTGATCAACGATGAAGAAGATGTAGTTGGTATTGTTACCTCCACCGACTTTATCAACTATCTCAATGACCAATATTGAACTTTACCTGACGTGATATTGCATAGGCAGTGCAAGATGACATGCTTCAAGCCGGTAACAACCAAGACTTCATTGTGAGCAATTCAGAAAATTGAAAGTGATTAATTATTAAGCAGTTTTGTGTTTACGAGTCATGCAGGTGATGCCGATAAAGCCCCCGGCTGACAACCAGAACGTTGTCGGGATAGGAGTGGAAATGGGAGCAGCAGTACTAACCAGAGTTTGGAATTCAAGATCCCAGTTAGACAGGCCACCAAGGCTGGTGCTAAAAGCTTGGCCATTTGAGTAAGGATTGAGGGCGCTGCTTAGTAAGCCAGTGTCAGCCAGATCGCCTGCGCCAGTGCCTGTGACCTGGCTAATGGAGAATGTATACTCATGACCAGCAACTACCTGGGTGTTTAAGCTTTGAGTATTAATGTCAATCAGCCAGCCACTTAAAGTAGAATTCCTGACGGATAAAACGGATGTAGTCAGTGAGCCAAGTAATTGGCCGCCAATTCCGCTTCCAGAATACAAATCCAATACTAAGGTATTGTTCTCGCCTGCTACTTGTCCGTTTGAAAATACGTCGATATCAGTCAAAGCGCCGCTTTTTCCCGCTTGAAAGGATTGACCGATGGATAAATTGATGGCATTAAAAGTCAAAGCGATATTGGCATTAAGTTGCGATTGGTCCACATTAGCGGCTAATGCACAAGGGGCTACTGAAAGCAATGCAATTAGAGCTGTGGAATTTGCAGTAGAAATATATGGTTTTTTCATCTAGGATCCACGTATTATTTTGACTCAATAGGCCAAAAATTGAATTTATTACCAAGAAAGCTTTATAGCAAAAAATTTACTTGTATAATTCCTTTTGCATGGCTATAAACATCTTCTTTGCATAGCCTATTTTGCATTTTTTTAACATTTAGATCAAGCCTATTTATTTCAGCAGTATGGATTAATCTTTTGTTTACAATCAAAATGATTAAGTGGCGTAATCTACCTACCGGATCTGCTCTAGGCCTGTCTTTGCAAGAAATCCTGCTGCAAAATAAATTTACAAGTCTAAACCAGTATTTCTCATCCCCGCCGCAATGGTGTTAATAGTACGGAGCAGGATACGCATAGACAGTTCAGGCGTTCCTTAGTGAGTTTGGCAATTGTTTGGTTAAGCTTGTATATTAGCTGAGATTTTGCTAATTCCAAGGGTTGAAAAAATGCAGGACCTAAGTTGCGAAAGTCGGTTACAGGCTTGCCATGATTGTGATTTGCTTCAACGCATTCCCAACCAACAATCTGAACGGTTCCGGTGCGTACGCTGTGATGCTTTGTTGTATGATGGGCGACCTGGAGGACTGGAAAATGCCTTGGCGCTGAATTTGGCGGCAATGGTTTTTTTTGTGTTAGCGAATACCTTTCCTGTCGTCGCAATTCAAACCGGCGGCAATACAGTATTTGCCAGCATACCGGGGGTGGCGGATGCACTGCATGCGCAAAGCATGAATCTGGTGGCCTTGGTCGTGCTGGCTACTACTATCGTGTTTCCCGGACTGGATTTGCTTAGCACCTGTTCGCTGTTACTGCTGGCAAAATGGCGGCATTTGTCGTCAGCTTTAGCTTGGTTGTTCCGCTTACGTTCGGCAATTAAGCCTTGGAGCATGATTGAGATTTTCGTGTTGGGGACCTTGGTTGCCATTGTTAAACTAGGCAGTATTGCTAGTGTAAACCCCGGCATTGGCTTGTGGTCGCTGTGTACTTTTATCGTACTCAGTGCCTTAGCATCCTATGCCTTCGACCCAGTTGAATTTTGGAACGAGATTAAGAGGTAAGGCCCTTGACTGAAGTGATAGTTACTGCCGCTACGCATGGTTTGCTGTCCTGCCATGTCTGCAATTTATTGTCTCGTCCGCGTCACAAGGCTGCCCTCCAACGCTGTCCACGTTGCGGTTGTCAACTGCATTCCCGAAAACCCGAAAGCCTGCAGCGGACCACCGCACTTCTGTTGACGGCAGGCATCCTGTATATTCCTGCCAACACTTTACCCATTATGCATTCCCAAACCGCTCTTTATGATGAAGACGACACCATTATGAGCGGCGTTGTGGCGCTATGGCAAGGCGGTTCCTGGCCACTGGCGGTTTTGGTGTTTTTCGTCAGTATTTTGGTTCCGACCATGAAATTGCTGTCTTTGCTGCTCTTGGTAGTCAGTACTCACTTCCATTGGCAATGGCGGTTGCGAGAGCGTACCGTGTTGTATCGTTTTCTGGAATTTATTGGCCGCTGGTCCATGCTGGATATCTTCGTCGTGGGTTTGATGGTGGCGCTAGTGCAGTTACGCGGTATTGCAACTATTGAGGCTGGACCAGGCGCCTTAGCCTTTGCGGCAGTCGTGATATTAACGATGTATTCGGCCCAATGTTTTGATCCGCGTTTAATGTGGGATCAAGCCCCATCCCTCCTCCAACGTTAAACTAAGCCGGAAGCACAGTCTAAACATGAGTGAAGATCAGCCTATTTTGGATTTTACCAGCCTGCCTGAAGCCAGTCCTCAGCAAGTCAAGCAACGCGGCTTGCCTTTAGTCTGGATTTTGCCGCTGATTGCAGCGATGATTGGCGGCTGGATTGCAATGCAAGCTATTATTGAGCGTGGCCCAACTATTACCCTCTCTCTGATTGATGCCGAAGGCATAGAAGCAGGAAAAACCAAGGTTCGTTATAAAAGTGTTGATATCGGCGATGTAAAAACCATCACCCTGGCAGCTGATCATCGTACAGTGCTGGTAAGCATTGCCATGGCTAAATTCGCAGAACCTTTTTTAGTTGAGGGTACGCATTTTTGGGTTGTGCGGCCTAGGCTAGGCGCAAATGGCGTTTCAGGTTTGAATACTTTAGTATCCGGCGCCTATATTAGTATTGATGTAGGCGAATCTGATATTCCCGCCCATGAATTTACAGCACTTGAGGCGCCGCCGGTGGTTTCCAGGGAGACTCCTGGCAGTCAATTTATTCTTGAAACCAATGATATTGGCTCACTTTCGGTTGGTGCTCCATTGTACTTTCACCATATCCAAGTCGGGCAAATCAGTGCTGTGACCCTTAACCCTGATGGCCGGGCACTCACAATTCAAGTTTTTGTAAACGCACCTTACGATAGTTTTGTTTCCGACGATACACGTTTCTGGCAGGCCAGTGGTATCGATCTGCAGCTGGATTCCGGCGGAGTCCGTCTGCAAACGGAATCCTTAACCACTATTCTAGCCGGCGGCATTGCTTTTGAGACACCTAGTGATTCGGCCAGCACCCTGCCTGCTGCGAACAATAGCACTTTTAGGCTGGCCCCTAATCGCAGTAACGCCATGAAAGCAGTTGATCGCTTAATTAAAACATATATTCTGTATTTTGATGAATCGCTACGCGGCTTGCAACCCGGTTCGATAGTTGATTTTCGCGGAGTAGAAATCGGTGAAGTAACTGCGCTGCATATCGAGTATGACAGCGAGCATGAAAAGTTTTTGTTTCCGGTGTTAATCAATGTTTATCCGGAGCGGATCCGTTCCCGGTATCTGGATAAGTCCGATCAACCCACAACAGACACTCACAAACTGGTTTCCAAGATGATAGAGCACGGTTTTAGAGCCCAACTCCGGACCAGCAGCTTATTGACCGGCCAATTGTTTATCGCGCTGGACTTTTTTCCAGACGCTGAAAAAATAACGCCCCAACCGCAACTTAACCCAATGCCCTTGCCAACCATCCAAGGCAATATCGCTCAGTTGCAAACGACTTTGCTGAACATATCTAAAAAATTGGATCAATTACCACTAGAGAAAATCGGCCGCGATACCGATGCTTTGCTGGTAACGGCCAACCGGACGCTGGAAAACACCAATCAATTGATGGTTAAATTGCATAGCGAGCTTGCACCCGAGGCAAAAACCGTACTTACGCAATTGCGCAGCACATTGGCGCAAACCGGGCAAATCGTCTCCCCAGACTCAAATTTACAGTATGATTTGCATACAACATTAACCAGTATTAGCCGAACAGCTGATTCAGTGCGCATTTTGACTGATTATCTGGATAAACATCCGGAATCCTTGCTAAGTGGCAAATCTGCGGAGAAAAAATGAATTTATATCGAAATTCCCTGAGATTTTCTGGCTTAATGCTCTTAGTACAGTTCATTGCTTGCACCTCCGCTCCAGAGTATTTGTATACATTAGAAGCAGCTTCCGCGCCTATTGAGCGACCGCTGGGTGTTGAACAACCCTCAGTGCTGGTCGGCCCAGTCACTTTGCCGGAATTGATAGACCGTCCGCAACTGGTCGTGCGTAACGGCGAGTACGGCATTGAGATTAATGAGCAACAACGCTGGGCAACACCTTTAAAGGAAGCACTGCCTCGGATAATCGCTGCTGAACTTAGTCAACGCGTAAGCAAGCTAAACTTTGTAGCCGCCTCTTCCGCAGTCGTCATAGCGCCGAATGCCAGGCTGCTGATTGACATAACAGGTTTTGATATTTCACCTCAAGGCGCAAGTCTGGTTGCGCATTGGGCTTACCGTCCAACAGATACACATGTAAAACCCATCGCAGGCATAAGTCAGGTGCAGGCTGTGGTAAAAACTGCTGATTATGTCGATTATGTTGACGCCGCCCGCCGCGCCACACTGGCTTTAGCAAACGATATAGCTGACAAATTAGCGAAATAGCTTTGATGTCAAAAATAGTTATTTTGGCTTAAGTGCAGCATTTTCTCGGAAAATGATTGGAATAATTATTTCCAGCGCCAATCAGCTCAGCCAAGATGTTCTTGCTGAGCATAAATTACTTTTCACTAGGCGAATCGGTTAGAATTACAAATTTTCAATTCCCAATAGCTAATGAAAATTACAGCGATATATCCCGGCACATTCGATCCGGTAACGAATGGGCATCTGGATTTAATCCACAGAGCATCGAAACTTTATCAGCGCGTGATAGTTGCTGTTGCAGAGAGCCGCGGGAAAGGCCCTTTGTTTACGCTGGAGGAAAGAGTGGCCTTGATCAAAGACGTCATTTCGGGTTTTGAAAATGTCGATGTAATAGGTTTCGATACCTTATTGGTTGAGTGTGCAAAAAACTATCAGGCTGCGGTGATTATTCGCGGACTCAGGGCGGTTTCGGATTTCGAATACGAATTCCAACTAGCAGGTATGAATAGACGCCTTTCACCAGAAATTGAGACGGTGTTCTTAACGCCAGCAGAACAATATGAATTTATTTCCTCAAGCATGATCAGAGAAATAGCGCAATTTAAGGGCGATGTTTCCAGTTTTGTGCCGGAAACGGTCAAAAAACGTTTAATTGAAAAATTTTCTAAGGAGTAATCATGGCGCTGATAATTAGTGAGGAATGTATCAACTGTGATGTATGTGAGCCTGAATGTCCAAACGGGGCAATTTCGCAAGGCGAAGAAATCTATGTGATCAACCCTGCTTTGTGCACCGAATGCATAGGACATCACGATAAACCGCAATGCATAGAAGTGTGCCCGGTGGATTGCATCACCCTGGATGCCAACCATGTAGAAGACAAAGACAGCTTGTATCGTAAGTATTTAAAACTGACAGAGTAGTCCTGATAAGTAATTGCTAACGAATTAAGTTTTTTCTGCTGCTGGATAATTTCGCCAATTTTTATAAGGGTTATTAGCCAAACAATTGTTGTAATAGCGAATATCATCGGTTATTTCCTTTCCCAGCCAGCTCGGTTTTGCAAAAGCTTCGCCGATGTCAGTCAACTCAATTTCGGCGACTATTAAACCGGCGTTATCGCCGGTAAATTCATCTATTTCCCAAAGATGAGGAGCCTGCTCGATGAAATACCGGGTTTTTTCTATTAGTGGCTTAACACAAAGTTCATCAAGGATTGAGTTTGCATCAGCGAGTGGAATCTCATATTCAAACTCGTGCCGGAAAGAGCCTATAGTAGCGCTTTTAATATTCAACCAAGCCTGACTATCTGAAATCCTGACTCGTACTGAGCTCAGGGGACTACTGCTCAGATAACCTTGTTTGTAAAACACGGATTTTTTGACTTCACTACGCCAGTCATCGTTTGCCAGTAAAAATTTATGTTCAATTTCAAGCGCCATTAAGATTCCCCCTGAATTCCCGCATATCCGAATTGTCAACTCGGTCATAAATTTCATCAACGGTTAACGTTAAGTCTATCGATGCAAACGTAACAGTGTCTCCCAGAAAATAATATTCCGAAATCCAGTTTTTAGATCGGCGCAGAACTTGGACGGCAACGATATCCTGCTCTATCAATACATATTCCTGTAAAGACTCCAAATTGATGTAGCGTAAAAGTTTTGTCGTCAGATCGGTTTTCCGGGTTGCTTTAGAGAGCACTTCCACAATAATAATTGGCGTAGTCGAGAAATAATCATCACCCGACAAATTGCCGCAATCAACTAAAACATCAGGGTATACATAATCCTTACCGATACGCACCTTGGTATCTGACATGAAGGGGGCGCAGCGCGAACCTTCCAGGTGATTACCAAATTTCCGATAAACATTTCCGGAAATAAAATTATGATTATGCGATGCGCCTGCCATAGCATAGATTTGCCCATCAATATATTCTCGCTTTACGGCAGAGGATTTTTCTGATTGAAGGTATTCGTTTTCCGACACTAAATGGCTATTTTGTTCTATGGCAAACGACATGTACGCCTCTTGGAGAAAGGTTTAATTTACTGCTGATTTTAATCGCATAAATACCTAGCGAACAGCGCTAAATCAGTTTTTTCGCGCAAAACCAAGAAAAACCAACAAATTCAATGCTAACATCAAAAATATACTATATTTGAGGTGTATGTTAAGCTTTGCGTCAAGACTATTCATATCCTTGTGTAATGACAGAAACCGAAAACTCCGTTCCTTCGCCCTGTGTGCGCAACTGTTGCCTTACCGATGACAATATTTGCTTAGGCTGCTTTAGAAGCGTAGAAGAAATATGCCTCTGGTCCCAAGCGGATTCGGTAACCCGCTTGCAGGTGCTTACTAAAGCCGAACAGCGGCGTAACACTCATCACAGTCAATTTCGTCTTAACAAAGGCCTGACATCAAATACACCAACAATCAACAAATAGAGCAGTAAACCCAGCGTAGCGCTTAGCCAAGGTTTCCAGTCTAGCGCAGTTACCAGATAAGTATTAGCAAAATACAGTCCTAAGCCTAAACTGATATAAAGCGCAATCTTTACCAGCGGATAATGAATGGGGTAATAATGTCGCCCCAGCAACCAGGAAGCGCAGACCATGAAAAAATAACAGGCTAGCGTCGCCCAAGCCGAGCCCATATAACCCCATTCCGGTATCCAGAGGATATTCAGCACAATAGTCAAACCCGCTCCGGCCAAAGACACCCAGGCTCCAAGACCGGTACGATCACTGAGTTTGTACCAGATAGATTGATTCACATAAATGCCTAGGCAAAGATTGGCCAACAACAAAATCGGCACTACCGCCAGACCGGCCCTAAATTCAGTGCCGATAAAATACTGAAAAAAGTCCAGGAATAAGCTTACCAACAAAAAGATAAACACCCCAGCCATCACGAAATACTGCATCACCAAGGCATAGGCGCGTTTGGCGTCCGCCCTTCCTGCATAGGCGAAAAAGAATGGCTCGCCGGCATAACGAAAGGCTTGCACGAACAGGCTCATTAATATTGACAGCTTGTAACAGGCCCCGTAAATACCGAGCATTTTCAAATTGGTGGTTAAATCGTAGGGCAGCAACAGCTTTAGAATGGCGCGATCCAGCATTTCGTTGATCATGCCGGCAAAGCCTATCACCACCATCGGCAGGGAATAGCCCAGCATCGGCTTTAAAATTCGCGGATCAAGCTGTAGGCGTACGCCCTGAAATTGCGGCAACAGCAGACACAATTTAACTAGACTAGCCGCTAAATTCGAGAGGAAAATATAACCAACACCCAAGTGCGGGTCGTAATACTCGGCAAACAGAGAGTCAGGCCAAAGGCTGAGCAATTTTGGGCATAACAACAGGAAGAAGAGATTAAGGGCGATGGTAAAAAAAATTTCCGTCATTTTGATGCCGGCAAAGCGCCAAGCCCGATTTTCTGCGCGTAAGCTGGCAAACGGTAGCGCTGTCATGGCATCCAAGCTTAAAATGCCGGCAAACCAGCATAAATATTCAGGATGTTGCGGGTATTGCAGGCAGTTTGCCAATGGCTGACGCCAAATAAACGCCGCAGCAAAAAACAATATACTGCTGATGGTCAAAAATCCCAGGGCGTTGCGGTAAACATCCTCGCTATCAAGATCTGGCTTTTGCCGGAAACGAAAATAGCCGGTTTCCAAGCCGAAGGCCAGCAATACCGCGAAAAATCCGGCATAGGCATAAAATTCTGATACCACGCCGTATTCGCCGGCATTAAAGGTATAGGTATACAGTGGCACTAGCAGATAATTGAGAAATCTGCCGATGATGCTACTGAGGCCGTATATGGCGGTTTGCGAGAGAAGTTGGCGAAGTGAGCTCAAACGACCAACTATTGTTTTCGAAAAATCAAATCCCAAACGCCATGCCCCAAACCTAGCCCGCGATTTTCGAACTTGGTTAAGGGCCGGTAATCCGGGCGCGGACAAAAGCTCATAGTTGGACTGGTGTTTTGCAGGTGCTGCCCAGCCGATAAGATTTTGAGCATGTCCTTGGCGTAATGCTCCCAATCTGTGGCGGCATGAAAATAACCACCGGGAACCAGTTTTTTGTTCAAAAGATCTATAAATGAAGAGCGGACGATGCGGCGCTTATGATGACGGCGCTTTTGCCAGGGATCAGGGAAGAATAAGTGTACTCCGCTGAGGCTATGATCCGAAATTTTCTGTTCCAAAATTTCTATCGCATCATGATGAAAGACTCTTACATTGTTAATGCCGCGTTCTTCCAGCAACAGCAGCAAATGCCCCACACCTGGTCTATGCACTTCTATGCCCAGATAATTGAGGTCGGGATTTGCCGCCGCCATTTCCGCCAGACAGTTACCATTGCCAAAGCCGATCTCGACTATCAGCGGCGCTGAGCGCCCGAAAACTTGAGTCAAATCCAGTTCAAGCTGCGGTGATAGACAGTATTTATCCCAATAACTTTCCAAAGCCAGCTTTTGCCCGGCTGTAGCCCGGCCTTGGCGACGGATAAAACTGCGGATGCGGGAGGGATCGATTTTTTGGGGAATGTTCATGAAATCATAATCTTGGGCTTGGATGGGCTTAACAGAATCACGGGTAGTGAAATTTTTAGCCCATAAGTGTACGAATCTTAACAGGTTTTTTTGTTGGCGTCTCTCTTATGTAAAGAGATAGAGGCGAAGGTCGCCAGCTCCGAAGGAATTGATATTATTCTTAACTATATGGGTTTTAATCGGATAGGTCGTTTTTTACCAAATGCATTGTAGGCCGGTTGTAGCCCATAGTTTTTTATCAGAGATGATAAGCGGTGCTATATGAGCAAGGGCCGTAGCAGCAATTAAGCGGCCGCCCGGATCACCGTGTGCGATGCCGCCGCTTTCTGCCAAGGCAGCTATGGCGGGGGTAAGTTGCAGAACAGCCAAACCGAGCGATTCAATAATATCTTCCATATAAGAAGTGGGTATGTGCTGTTCGGGTAGCGCTAGTCGGTTTTTGCGAAACAAAATTGCAATTTCTTCACCTTTTTGTTCATGTTTCAGATGATCGGGCAAGTGCTGGCGTAATTCTGTTACGTTAACCATATGCATAGCGACTCCAAAATTGTACGCTTGGCTTGTACATTCTACCTTCAGACGAGTTAGAAACGCCATCGAAAATCTTAACAGGCGCGTAGTCAGGTAAATCAGGGTTGATCAATGTTACGCTAAAATTTGACGGTTCTACATTTTGGATAAGCACTACACCCCCAAAACTAATTGCCCTGATTGCTGCCGCTTCTTGGTGTATGGAGAACCATTGATTTGCCGCGCTTTAGATATACATTATCATCTTGCCTTTGTTGTTTTTGCTCGACTATCAGTACAATAGAGCAATACTAACAACTAAGGACTTTGCCTATGAAACATCTCCGTTTCGCCGCCCTTATCATAGCGTTTGCGGCCTTGCAACCTATTCCAACCCAGGCCGAAAATAAACCTAAAGGCCTGGACAAACTTGAGCATATCGTGGTTATTTATCTTGAAAACCGTAGCTTCGATAGTCTGTTCGGCGAATTTCCCGGCGCTAACGGTTTAGCCAAAGCCAAAAATGCCCCGCTACAAGTCGATCAATACGGCCGACCTTATAAAAGCTTGCCGCCTATAATGAATGGTAAGGAAGCGGATAAGCGTTTTCCGGCTGATCTGCCGAATAAACCGTTCGACATTGCCGCCTATGTAAAGCCAGACCAAGAACACCCAGACCTGACGCATCGGTTTTTTATTCACCAGATGCAGATTAATGGCGGTCGTAATGATCGCTTTGCGCAATTATCCTCGGCAGGCGGTTTAACTATGGGTCACTATGATCTGGCCGGCACGGCGCTCTGGAAATATGCCAGCGAGTTTACCTTGGCGGATAATTTTTTTCAGGCGGCCTTCGGCGGTTCTTTTCTAAATCATCAGTGGCTGATCTGCGCCTGTACACCGGAATTTAAGGATGCCCCGGCAAATTTAAGGCAATGGAGAAACGATCCGGCCACTGGCTTGCCGACCGGGGACCCGAGTGTCACCGAAGACGGTTTTGCAGTCGGCACCATCCAGCCTTTTCATCCGCCTTTTGATGATACACACGCTGAAAATAGACTACCTCCACAAACCCAAGCCACTATTGGCGACCGTTTAGCTGACAAAGGGATTTCCTGGGCCTGGTACTCCGGCGGCTGGGACGACGCCGTGGCCGGACGTAAAACCGAGGGCGACTTCCAATACCATCACCAACCGTTTGCGTTTTACGCCAATTATGCGCCGGATACCCAAGCGCGGACTGACCATTTAAAAGATAAGGCTAAATTGTTTACTGACTTGCAGAATACATTTCCACAAGTGGCGTTCTTTAAACCGGTTGGCGAAAAAAATCAGCATCCGGGTTACTCGACGATTTCCGCCGGCGATGACGAGGTCAAAGAAGTGGTTGAAGCGATTCGCAACAGCTCGATTTGGCGCAGTACGGCCATAATCATCACCTATGACGAATTCGGTGGACTTTGGGATCATGTTGCGCCGCCAGTCATAGACCGCTGGGGACCGGGAACGCGTATTCCGGCCATCATAGTTTCACCCTTTGCCAAGAAAGGCTATGTGGACCATACGCCCTACGATACGACGTCTATTTTGAAGCTAATCGAAAACCGTTTTGAGTTGCAGCCTTTAACCGATAGGGACGCCAAGGCAAATGGCCTATTGGGGGCGTTTACATTCAAAAAGTAATTGCGAATATGAAAAGCGCATCTTTCTTGATAGATGCGCTTCTTGTTGGCTAATCAATTGCCGTGACGGCATGAGTAAAAATGTCCTTTAAGACGAATCGCTTTACCCCTCGGCTAGCAAATCCTCACCATCATGACTAAAACGTTTACGCTCCTCGGCAGTTTTACCTAAAACTTTTGCCATCCAAGGCGGGGGCGCCAGGAAAACTTTTTGAAACTCACGCAATTGCTGTTCAGCTGAAATCACATCCGGAACTTTGATAGGATAAATATCGGCTCGAATTACTTTTGCTGCTGCCGGGCCGCCTATGGATTGCACAAACATCACTTGGCAATCCTTGATCAAGTTGGCGCGAAACTGATTTCTATCATCTGTGCTATCGGCTTCAACTGTGGAGCGAATAGCGATCAGCCGCATAGCATCTTTACTCAATTGATACACCAGAAACCGGATACAGGAACCAAAATGTCCATTTAAAAGTGCTCCGCTATTCGAGGCTATGGCTACCCGGATTGATTCAGGCAGGTCTCCATCTTTATAAGGTTGAACTTGCGGCAAACCGTCATCGCCTTCTTCTTCGCCCCACAAATAGCGTACCGCCAATTTAATATTTTCCAGACCGATTCCAATATCTTCGCCGTCTTCCTCGCCATCCAGACTGCCGATACCGGTTTTAAGATTGGTAACAGTAATCGATTTCAGTTTTTCGTCATCGAGAGGAGAGCCGACTTTCTCATGCAAAACCCCCAACAATTTTTTGACATCGACACCAGGCAGCACCCGTGAGGCTAAGGCGATACGCAAAGCCAGTTCTCTTGATAATTGTTGCATAATCTTACCTCTAAGCTGTGTGCTGTTGTTTCCAATCGGCAAAGCCGCCGGCTAGACTGAAGACCTGTTGGAAGCCGAAATCACCGAACATCTCCGCTAAGTGCTCGCTGGCGTGGCCGTAGTAACAATAAATCAGCAAGGGCCGTTGTTTTTCGCCTTTTTGCAGCAAAGTGTCGCGTAATTGTTCATGCACATGCATGGCGTTTTCAATATGCGCTTGCTTGTAGTCTTTAAGATCTCGGCAATCCAGGATCATAGGCTGGTGCTCGGCAATCAGTCGCTCGGAGTCCGCCACGTTAATGACTTTGAATTTTTTCATAAGAACTCATCCTTAGCAGGTAGTAAATGCCAGGCTTAGACCGGCCCACCGCTGAGGTCTTTTTTAACTTCTATGGTTTTGGTCAAAGCCTCTTCGAAAGAAATCGGATCGCTTTTAATTTTAAAAGTCTTTGCGGCTTCGTACATGGTGGTGACCTTGTCTTCGGCAGTCTGTCCCTTAAGTTCTGCCTTTTCAATATACAGCGCTTCCAGGGTTTCGTTCCAGATCATGCCTTCCTTGTAGGGCAATAGCTTGAAGGTTATGCCTTCATACACGAGTTGTATTGGGGTGGCAATGTTTTCCACGTAAAGTACAGCTACAGTATCGGGTGTCAAAGCTTCTTTATATTTTTCTACAAAAATCGGCAAATGCTCCAAGCGAAAAAACAAGCCGTTGATGAATAAAATCTTATCGCTATCAGCCAAAATCGCCGCTTGGTTTATCACGAGTTCCGGGGTTTTGCGATCGCGAATATTGGTCGAGCCCTCACGAATCGCGCCTTCGATTAATACCAAATCGCCGCGAAATGCTGAAAGTCCGGGAGTAGTAGTCTTCCCCACTAAGGTGGTAATCCATAACAGCGCTTGACTATCGAATTTTTCTAGTAACATTTGACATATTCCCCTATGAATCTTAATGAATGATAATGTTAAAATTTCTAAAGCAAAACGCTTGCCAGTATATTTACCTGTTCAGCTAGGCCTTGATTACTAAGGTTTAAAGACTCGAAAATGCCGGATATTCTATTGATAAAAACACAATATACTGCAGTTTAAAGTCAGAAATGTAGTAAATACAACAATTACCGGTTTTTGGGGTTGGCGGAATTGTAGGTTTTAAGACGTAGCAAGATTCTGAAATACCAAGACCATGAGATTCTGTTAGCTGAATTTAGCTGTGGATTCTGCGCGATAGGCTTTAGAATAGTGCCGATGGAGGCCTTACTTTATGTCCTAAGGCATGGCAGCACACGAAATTAAATTAAGAAGTAATCTCAAAAATCAGACTGGAAAGCAAAAATCTCTCATGAGCAAAATCCATATTCAAGCAATGATGGCTGAAAGCGGCGTCGCCTTCGGCACCAGTGGTGCACGCGGCTTGGTCAGTCAAATGACCGATCAGGTTTGTATTGCCTATACCTTAGCGTTCCTGCAGGGGCTAGCCTTGGCGAAACCAGGACTAAAAATTGCGTTAGGCATGGATTTACGCCCCTCTAGTCCGGCTATCGCCCGCGCCTGCGTGGCCGGAATTCGGCAGGCCGGTTGCGAAGTGGACTTCTGCGGGGTTTTACCAACGCCTGCACTGGCCTTCTATGCGCTCTCACAGGCCATGCCGGCGATCATGATTACCGGTAGCCACATTCCGTTTGATCGGAATGGTATCAAGTTTTATCGAGCAGATGGCGAGATCAGCAAAGCCGATGAAATAGCCATCAGCAACGCAGTTGTAAAATTGCAGGACTTAACTGATCAGGATGTATTGCCCAGCGTAAATTCTTCTGCCTCAGAGCACTATGTTCAGCGGTATACCCATTTGTTTAGCGAGGACTTACTCAAGAACTGGCGTATAGGCCTTTATGAACATTCCAGTGCAGCGCGCGATTGCTTGCGGGAGGTGCTGAGTGCTTTAGGTGCAGAAGTAATAGGCCTGGAACGTACCGATACTTTTGTGCCTATAGATACCGAAGCGGTGAGTGATGAAGATCGCCGCCGTGGACTAACCTGGGCTGTTGAATATAATTTGCAGGCTATTATTTCCACTGACGGCGACGGCGACCGGCCCTTGATAGCCGACGAGACCGGCAATTGGCTGCGCGGTGATATCGTGGGATTATTGTGCGCGAGATTTCTCGGCGCCCACACTGTCGTTACCCCGGTAAGTTGTAATACCGCTATCGAGGCCTCCGGCTTATTCCAAAACGTGATCCGTACCCGAATCGGTTCGCCATATGTGATCGCCGGCATGGAGCAGGCAATTGCCGGCGGCAGCCCTAGCGTCGTCGGCTTTGAGGCTAACGGCGGCTTTCTGGCCGGCGAGGGTTTGAGCGTAGCTCAGCACGATTTAGAGGCTCTGCCAACCCGCGATGCGGTGTTGCCAGCCTTGGCAATCTTGGCAATGGCAAGTCAAAAAAGAGTCAATATTTCGGCTTTACTCGCCGATTTACCGCCGCGCTTCACAGCTAGCGACCGCATTCAGGATTTTCCGATCGCCAATAGCTTGTCGTTGCTAGACAGATTACAAAGCGATGCGACAGCGTATCGAGGCATCTGGGGAGCAGAATTGGGCAAATTGGCGAGTTGGGATTTAACCGATGGCTTGCGCTTGAGTTTCGAAAACGGCGAAATCGTGCATTTGCGGCCTTCGGGCAATGCGCCGGAATTGCGTTGTTATGCTGAAGCCGCTAGCATGCAACGCGCCGAGGCTTTGGTAAAATTAAGCTTGAAACGTATTGCTGGTACTTAAGCCTTAATGAGTTTTTAAGCTTGTATATATTATACTATGGCCTTGATAGCTACTTAACGTGAGGTAACACCATGCGAAACAAAATTATAATAAGTTGTTCTTTATTACTTGCATCCAGCGCAGCACTGGCCCAGCAATCACTGTTGAATGCCGCCCAGGCTTTGCAAGGCGCTCAAAGCACTAGTCAAGCTACGACTGCTCCCGCGCCCTCTATAACCGATCAACTGGAAAATGCGGCTGAACAAAAACTGTTGCAGGCAGCGCCGGCCTCAATTCAGCAAGATGTGCAAAACTATCAAGAAATGCAACAATTACAAAATGCCGTGGGTGGCGGCTCATCTGGAACCGGCTCGGTTTTAAATCCATTAGGCGGAGCCGCGATCGGTTCAGGGTCATCGTTGAGCAACCCCTTAGGCGGAGCAGGTTCACTCTTAAGCCCTTCAACTACCACACCGCCTACTCCGGGTAATTGAGCACGAAGTAAAACAAAATGCCGACAAGGCTGAAATATTCCCTTAAATAAAACAGAGTATTTAGCAAAAAGGCCGGACTTTCCGGCCTTTCTTTGTTTAGGTTAATAAGGGCAATGCTTATTTATCTGTTACACCATCCGTTTGAAAGTTTTTGACATTACTGCGAGTGTTTGCCGCCATATTTGCCGCCAGCGCCTCCAGTTAAGCCAAGTTGTTGACTTACTTAACAGGTAAGTCCTGGTAATCCGGCTTATTTGCGCAGACTGTTGTTTAAATCCAGTTGCCCGCCCGCTTGCAAGCGTTTGCCGACTTAGCCGAGCCAGGTTTGTTTCTAAACAAACTGCGAATTTCTGGTAATATGAAATAGGCAACCACATTTGATACAGGCTCATTAATACTTGAAAGATCAATGACAAGCCCATGAGTGCTCCGCTAAAGACTAATAGATAGGCAAAAGAGGCGGATTCTCGCGTTAAGTACCAAGCAAAAATATCAATCAGTAAACTCAAAAACGGCACGCCTATCGTTAGACGTTTCATCCACGTTGGCATTTCGCAAAGCACAAACAATTTGCCGACAAAAAACAGGATAAAGGCGATGCCAAACAAATGTATGTGTGATATCCGTACCAGAGATGGCAAAGAGGCCCCTCTGTCGGCTTCGGTAAGTTTCACCACCTGCTCGTAGCTAGTCAAGGATGGCACTTGCATGCCACTGTCAGGAGAATGGCAGACTAGGCAATCGCGTTGCAGTATTGGAGCCACGCGGCTATCGTAAATCTCTCTTTGCGCGCCGGCAGCAACCCAGTCAAGAATAATTTCCTTATCGGCAGGCGATTTAAGATTTCCCGCCATAGGTCCTTTTATGGCTGCCGCCAGCCGGGTTTGATCGGGAATACCGTGATATGCTATGGCTACATCGTCTATGGATAGGCCGGGGCGGCCATCTCTCCCTTGATGTGTAAAATAAATCTGTCCCAGCGAGAACAAGTAACCTAAAAGGATAGTCAGCAGAAACAGACTATTGAGAATGCGCTCCGAAATGGATACATCGCTAAAGCGTTGGCAATTACGCGGACAATCTTGCATGTATTACCTCCAATTGCTTGAATGGTATATATTTCAAAGCAATAATTGTACCGCTAAAAAATATCAATAAAATCAGCACTTGGTGATTAGGACATTTGTTTTTGAACCGGATTAAAGGCTACAATGGCGCAGTTACGCACTGAGATGGACCGCGTACGGCTGACTCAGCCCCTCCTATAGTCGCCATCCGCCAGGATTTATAAGTCATGCAACAATATCTGGATCTGCTCAATAAAATTCTCCAAGAGGGTTGCCAAAAAGGCGACCGTACCGGTAGCGGCACACTGTCTATTTTCGGCCATCAACTGCGCTTCGATCTTGCTCAAGGCTTTCCGTTAATCACCACAAAGAAAGTCCATCTAAAATCTATAATTCATGAATTATTATGGTTTTTGCATGGCGATACCAATCTGGACTATCTACGCAAACATGGCGTCTCGATCTGGGATGAATGGGCGGATGCGAATGGCGAGTTGGGGCCGATATACGGCAAACAATGGCGCAACTGGCCGGTAGGCAACGGCGCAACTGTTGATCAGATAGCGCAAGTGATTCGACAGATTAAACTGACGCCGAATAGCCGCCGGATGCTGGTTTCAGCCTGGAATGTGGCCGATTTGCCCGATGAATCGCTTTCACCGCAAGCCAATGTCGCCCAGGGCAAAATGGCCTTGGCCGCCTGTCATGCATTGTTTCAGTTTTATGTCGCCGACGGCAAATTATCCTGCCAGCTTTACCAGCGCAGTTGTGATACCTTTTTAGGCCTACCGTTCAATATCGCCAGTTATGCGCTATTGACCCATATGGTCGCCCAACAATGTGATTTGCTGCCTGGGGATTTCGTCTGGACCGGTGGTGATGTACACTTGTATTTGAACCACCTTGAACAAACGCAATTGCAATTGACCCGTCCGCCGCTGGCTTTACCTGTGCTAAACCTTAAACGCAAGCCGGCATCGATTTTCGATTACGTCTATGCAGATTTCGAGATAGAGAATTATCAGGCTCACCCGGCAATAAAAGCGCCAATCTCCATCTAAATCCCGTGAACAACTCTAAACGGCAACAAATTTTCGACCTATTAGCAGGAGCTATTCCCAATCCTGTCACAGAACTTAATTACAGTAATCCCTTCGAGTTACTGATTGCAGTAGTTTTATCCGCGCAAGCCACCGACAAAGGGGTGAATAAGGCCACGGCCAAATTATTTCCGGTCGCCAACACGCCGCAAGCTATTTTGGCTTTAGGTGAAACCGGTTTGAAGGAATATATCAAAACTATTGGTTTATTTAACGCCAAGGCGGCAAACATTATCAAACTGTGTGCAGCGCTGATTGACAAGCACCAAAGCGAAGTACCTAGGGACCGCGCTGCTTTGGAAGCTCTGACCGGCGTAGGCCGCAAAACCGCAAACGTAATTTTAAACACGGCTTTTGATCAACCCACCATCGCAGTTGACACACATATTTTTCGAGTTGCGAACCGCACCGGCTTGGCAATAGGCAAAAATGTGCTGGAAGTTGAGCGGAAACTTGATAAAACTGTGCCGAAACAACATAAGCAAGCGGCGCATCATTTGCTAATTTTGCATGGCCGGTATACTTGCATTGCCAGAAAACCACGCTGTGAAAGTTGCTGTATTGCGGATTTATGCGAATTTAAGGCAAAGAATCTAAGCTGAATATGTAATAATCAGCAAGGTAAGGATTTTAACCTGAATGTGCAATAATCGGAGCTACGCTACAGGCAGCATCAGATTGCGATGCAGTCGCTGACTGGAAGCCTGCTTTCCATAACTATAAATGCTTCAGAGGATAACACCATGAAAAAAATGAATAAAACTCCGCTTGCCACAGCCATGGGCGCTATGTTGCTGTCCGGTTTTGTCGGTGAAGTCAGCGCGGACGCCAATCCCTTTGCGCTAACAGAAATGTCTAGCGGCTATATGCAAACCGTGGCCGATGCCAAAGCGGACGCAGATGCAGCCAATAGCAAGACAGCTCAAGGCGGCTGCGCCTCAAATGTCAAACCACCGCATTATCCGCCGCATTATCCGGCGAACTATCCGCATAAGACTGCAGACGACGCCACTAAAAAAACCGAAGGCTCTTGCGGCGAAGGTAAATGCGGCGGCATGATGAGCGGCGGTAAAATGAACAAAGGCATGGAAAGCACCTGCGGCGCGATGATGAAAGGCAAAGAAGGCTCATGCGGCATGATGGGCGACATGAAACATGACGAACATGCGGACCATGCAGCCGAAGCAAGCGGCGCTAAAGCCGCCGAACATAGCTGCGGTGCGATGATGAATGGCGGTAAGGGCGGCGAAATGTCCTGCGGCGCGATGATGAAAGGCCAAGCAGGCAGCGGCGAAACCAAAGTCGATGCCGACAAAGCCGCCGGCAAATAATCCCTTTACTTTTCAATAATCGTCCCGGATATGGATTTACAGCAAATTATTTCTGATTACGGCTACTTAGCGCTGTTTATACTCACTTTTCTTGAGGGTGAAACAGTGTTGGTGATAGCCGGCTTTCTGGCATTTCAAGGCAAACTGGAATTGCCATTGGTCATCATTACCGCATTTCTAGGTACTTTTGCCGGCGATCAGACGTTTTTCTATCTGGGACGCTTTAAGGGCATTGCTTTTCTAGAAAAGCGGCCGCTTTGGCACAGCAAGACCGACAAAGTCTTCGACATGTTAAGCCGCCACCAAATAAAAGTCGTGTTAGGTTTTCGCTTTCTGTACGGTATACGCAACGTTACACCGTTTGTGATAGGCGCTAGCCGCATGAATCCGTTCAAATTTTTTGCGTTGAATTTTTTGGGCGCACTGGTTTGGGCGGCAGCCGTAGGCTACCTGGGCTATCAATTCGGTCATTTAGCCGAAGCGATGATGGGTAGAATCCAAAAATACGAAATATATATTTTGGGTTTCATCGTTGCGGTAGGCCTCTTTCTGTTTTGGCGTAAAACGCTAAATGGAAAAAAAAAGTAGCTTAGCCATGCGGAGTACGCTCAATCTTGTGCAAGGCGCCGGACTTGGCTTAAGACGCACCTTTTTGAGCGAAATAATTGCCCAGCCACCGGCGCAAGTCGGCTTCTACGAAGTCGCGCCGGAAAACTGGATGAGAATCGGCGGCAAGCTTGGCAAGCAGTTTCGCGCCATGACGGAACGTTTCAATTTTGTTGGACACGGTTTATCGCTTTCCATTGGCAGTAGCGATCCACTGGACGAGAAATTTGTACTAGACCTGAAGAATTTCATGGCCATGCACGGCATAAAATTTTATAGCGAACATCTAAGCTATTGCAGTCAGGAAGGACATCTCTACGATCTAATGCCCATGCCATTTACTGCAGAAGCAGTGAAACATGTCGCGCAACGCATACGCCGGGTGCAGGACATCTTGGAGCAAAATATCGCAATTGAAAACATTTCCTATTATGCCGCGCCAGGTCAGGAAATGACTGAAATCGACTTTTTTACTGCCGTGGTGGCCGAGGCCGATTGCGATGTGTTAATCGATATTAACAATATCTATGTGAATAGCGTTAACCATGGTTATGACCCGGAAGCCTTCCTAAAGGCAATCCCAGCCCAGCGCATCGCTTATGCGCACATGGCGGGCCATTATGTACAAGCCGATGATTTTTTGATCGACACCCACGGCGCGCCGATTATCGACCCTGTATGGGGCTTACTGGATAAAGCTTATTTCCTTTATGGCGTTTTTCCTACCTTACTGGAACGTGATTTCAATATACCGACCATGCCGGAGTTATTGACGGAAGTCGATAACATCCTTGACTTGCAACAGGCACACATGCAAAAACAGGTGCCGAATGGCAGTTGACTTTAGACGCAAACAAGCGGAATTTGCTGCTTATATCCGCGATCCATTGCATAATCCGCCACCAGCTGATGTGGCGCTGGAACGCATGGCAATGTATCATGAATTGTTTTTCAACAATATTGACAGCTTTCTCAGCAGCAATTTTCCGGTCATCCGCAAGATTTTGCCCGATGAGCAATGGTTCGCTCTGGCACTGGATTTTTTTGCCGAGCATCGCTGTAGCACTCCGCATTTTTCCGAGATCGCCGAAGAGTTTTTAGACTATCTGCAAGCCCGGAACAATGCAGATGATTTTCCGTTTCTATTGGAATTGGCGCATTACGAATGGGTTGAAATGGCCTTAGCAATCTCGACTATAGAGACGCAGCCAGTTACTCTAAGCTTTGCAGAAGAAATTCTGGAGCAAAAAATCAACTTGTCGCCGCTAGCCTGGTTATTAGCCTACCAATATCCGGTGCAACAAATTTCACCGGATTTTTTGCCTATGTCTCCACCTCTACAGCCTACTTGTCTTATTGTTTACCGTGACGCAGATTATGCTGTGCATTTTGTGCAACCTAGCCCACTGAGCTTTAGATTGTTGCAGCTACTTGAACAAAACCCAAACCAAAACGGCGACAGTTATTTGCAGGCCTTGACTACCGAGGCGCCGCAGCTCAATCCGCAGATGCTGTTTGCGGAAGGTGAAAAAATACTTAAAGAGATGGCTGGTAAGGGTATTATTCTGCCTGGTCGCGACGCTTAAAGCTGTGCACCCAAACCAGGCCGTCTGCATTCCAGGTCATATTGGCATGCATGCTCAAAATGATCTCCTTGTAAGCTGCCAAACTTGGAAAGCCTTCGGCATGCGCATCTTGTTCCGTCATTTCGCCAAGTTTCTGCCGTTCAACCGCTGTCACGACAAACTCGACCCCTTCCAGCGAAAAGGTTTCGCCTGGATAAGCATACAGTCCATCACGGCGCTGCTGGGTTTTTTGGCTTGTGATAGCCGCGGCAATCAATTTGGGTTGACGCACCAGGCGATCTATTTCGCAGGTTTTTTCCGGGTAAGTGTTCAAAGTTATTCCTGTCCTGATTGAAAAAATGTACTCAGCCTAATGTAATCACTGAAAACGATCAAGCAAAATACCTAGATAATAATCGTTTGTATACATGGCTCAGCTATCCGGTAAAATTAGCTCATCCAGGTATTTATACACATTTTAATTTAGTTAAGAGGGTGTCATGCGTTATTTACATACTATGATCCGGATTAAAAATCTGGATGAATCTTTGGATTTTTTTTGCACCAAGCTTGGCTTGTCCGAAATACGCCGCATGAATAGCGAAACAGGACGCTTTACGCTGGTATATCTGGCTGCGCCAGGCGATAACTTTCAGGCGGCTGAAACCGATGCGCCACTACTGGAACTCACTTATAATTGGGATGCCGAAGACTATAACGGTGGCCGTAATTTTGGCCATTTGGCATTTGAAGTCGAAAACATCTATCAATTTTGCCAAAACCTGATCGATCAGGGTGTCAGCATAAACCGGCCGCCGCGTGACGGCTGGATGGCCTTCATCCGCTCACCGGATCAGATTTCTATTGAACTGCTGCAAAAAGGCAGTGCTTTACCGATACAAGAACCCTGGGCGTCAATGCCAAATATCGGTGTCTGGTAAAGGACGAAACTTTGCCTCCCATTAGTCTTTACATACATTTTCCTTGGTGCATCAAAAAATGTCCTTATTGCGATTTTAACTCCCATGAGGCTAAAACCGGCATCCCTGAACAGGCGTATATCGACGCGCTTTTAGCAGATTTTAATCATGATCTGGAGTATTTGCCCCAATCACCGAACCCGATCGAATCGATCTTTATGGGCGGTGGCACCCCGAGTTTGTTTGCGCCGGAAGCGCTGCATAGTTTGCTAACCGGTATACAACAACAACTGCCTTTAAGTACGGACTGTGAAATCACCCTGGAAGCCAATCCCGGTACCTTTGAAAGCGCCAAGTTCCAAGAATTTTATGCCTTGGGAATTAATCGCCTATCTATCGGTGTGCAAAGCTTTAATGATAGGCATCTACAAAAACTGGGGCGGGTGCATAACTCTGCAGAAGCCGTTAAAGCGTTTGAAATTGCAGTTGCCGCCGGTTTTACAAATATCAACCTGGATTTAATGTTCGGTTTACCGCAGCAAACCGTAGCAGAGGCAAAAGCCGATATGCAAACTGCACTAGAGCTACAACCGACGCATATTTCTTTTTACCAATTGACGCTGGAACCCAATACCTATTTTTATAAATTTCCGCCGAAATTGCCGGAAGACGATACTATTTATAGCGCCCAAAAAGCTTGTCAGCATTTACTCAGTGAGAATGGTTACAGTCAATACGAAATTTCCGCCTATGCTAAAGATAGCTTTCAAAGCCGGCATAATTGCAATTACTGGCGATTTGGCGATTATCTGGGCATAGGCGCGGGAGCGCACGGCAAGCTCAGCAGAGCAATTCCTGGCGACATCATACGCACAGTTAAACCCAGAAGCCCTGAGCACTATCTAATTAATCCTTCTGAATCCAAGCACGAAACGCTTACCGAAGCGCAATTACCACTCGAATTTGTGATGAATCATTTACGCTTAAACAGCGGCTTTAATCTTGCAGATTACCAAGCGCATACCGGTTTAACACGCGCTAGTTTGGAACCCGCATTAACACAGTGTTTACGCCAAAATCTATTATTAGAGCAACACGGAAATATTTTTTGTTCGGAAAAAGGCTGGGACTTTCTGGATGAAATTCTCGAAAAATTCATTCGTTAAGCCAAGCAGGTTATAATCTATACTTCGGATAGCCAGTCTTAAAACGCATGCTTGATTATCAAAAACAGTTTATCCAATACGCACTGGAATGCGGTGTCCTAAAATTTGGCGAATTTCAGCTGAAATCCGGTCGCATTAGCCCATATTTTTTTAACACCGGCCTGTTTAATACCGGCGCACAGCTAGACAAACTAGGGCAATTTTATGCCCAGGCCTTGATTGCTGCAGACTGTGAAGTGGATGTGCTTTACGGCCCAGCTTACAAAGGCATTCCACTGGTCAGCGCTACCGCAATTGCTTATTCGCGTTTGAAGCATGACATTCCTTTCACCTTTAATCGCAAGGAAAGCAAAGACCACGGAGAAGGTGGATTATTGGTTGGCGCGCCTTTACAAGGTAAAGTTTGGATATTGGATGATGTGATTACCGCCGGAACTTCAGTACGAGAGTCTGTGGATATCATCGCCGCTGCCGCTGCGAGCCCTGCTGGCGTGGTGATTGCATTGGATCGCCAGGAAAAAGGTCAGCATGAGTTATCGGCTGTACAAGAGGTGGAGAATCAGTTCGGCATCTCTGTCATCCCCATTATTTCGCTGGCGGATATAGTTGAATTTATCGAGCAAGAGGACAATAACAGTGAAAAACTGGTGATTATTAAAAATTATCGCCAACAGTACGGCATTTAAACCTAACAGATTTGCTTTAAGCTTACTCCTCGGTTTATTTGGTCTACAATTAGCCCTTATTATTTGCTCCTATATTTCGACCGCACAAAAGGCTTGCCATGAGAAATCTGGAATTTAAAGAACAGTTGCATGAATATACGCACTGGCGTGAACAACTGATACAAGCTATCGAAATGTACAGTGAATGGCGCAACCGATATAAGTTCAGCGACCCCCAAAGCACAGACACTTTACTGAATATTTTGCAAGGCTTACAGTCAGACCGCATCACACTGGCCTTTGTTGCGGAATTCTCCCGTGGTAAAACCGAGTTAATCAATGCGCTGTTTTTTGCGGAAACCGGGGTGCGTCTCCTTCCGTCCTCCCCTGGACGCACCACCATGTCACCCACAGAACTATACTGGGATGAAGCCGGCGGCAGTTATATCCGTTTACTAAATATTGAAAGCCGCTTAGAAGACATTTCGCTAATGGAATATAAGCGTAAACCCGATCGCTGGACTCAAATCGACCTGGATTGCGACTCTCCGACGCAAATGCAGGAAGCCTTTAAGGAGTTGGTCGCCACCAAGAAAGTCAGCAAGCAAATGGCCGATAAACTCGGGCTATGGAATGAGCGTGAGGCAGCCGAGCAAGGTATCATTAATCCGGAATTCGTGGAAGTGCCTTGTTGGCGGCATGCATTAATCAGTTTCCCGCACCCGCTTTTGAAAGAAGGCCTCAGCATCCTTGACACCCCTGGCCTTAATGCACTGGGAACTGAGCCTGAGCTGACTTTGAGCATGCTGCCGAGCGCACAGGCCATCGTGTTTGTATTGGCGGCGGATACCGGCGTAACCAAAAGCGATATGGAGATGTGGAAGAGCCATGTGTGCAATTCCAATGGTCAGCGCCGTCAAGGATTAGCTGTGGTGATGAACAAAATCGACTCCATGTGGGATGATCTGGCCGGCGAAACCGGTTATGAATCTTCGATACAAAAACAAATCGAAACCTCGGCAGCGATTTTGAATCTGAATAAAGATGTAATTTTCCCAGTTTCCGCCAAACAGGCTTTATTAGCAAAAGTTAAAGGCGACGACGTTTTACTGGAAAAAAGCCGTCTGAAAAAATTGGAAAACTACCTGTCCGAAGATATTCTTGATCAACGCCGGGTTATCCTGAAAGGAATTGTAGAGAAAGAAATCGGCTTTTTAGTCAATGAGTCCATCAAACTGATGGACGGAAAAATCAGTCATGGCGATAAACAGCTGGATGAATTTAAGCAAGTCGATTTCGATAATCAGGAGTTAACCGGTAAATTGATGGCGGAAACCCGCGATCGGCAAAACGCTTATATGGCGAATATCGAAAACTTCCAAGCCAGCCGCAAAGTGTTTGCCGTGCAAGCTAAGATGTTGATTGATAGCTTTGCAAAAGACAAAATCGACGACATCATCAAAAGAACCCGGATCGAAATGGGGAAATGTCTGACGACCTACGGCATGAAGCAATGTATGCGGAAATTGTTTGACGAATTGCGCGACTTGCTGCAAGACTCGGTTGATATTACCGATGAAACCAGGCGCCTAATTAAAGCCATCCACAAAAAATTCCAGGATGAATACGGTTTCAAGGAGATAGAGCCGCAATTGTTTTCAATCAAACAATATCAATTTGAGCTGGAGCAGATCTTTGACGAAGGCGAAGCCTTCCGCAACAGCGCCAAAACCACGATGACAGAACAAAGTCTGGTGGTTAATAAGCTGTATAGCACCTTGATTGCCAAAGCCAGATCTATCTTGCAAAAAGCCCACAAGGATGCCGCCTCCTGGAGCAATAGCGTACTGACTCCGCTGATGCATCAGATTAAGGACCATAAAAAACAAATCGAAAGCCGTTTGATTATGCTGAGAAAAATCAACGAATCAAAAGGCAATGTCAATGAAAGCATTGCGCAACTGGAATCGGAACTTTCTCAGCTTAAATTACAGCGCCAACAGTTGCTAGTCATTACCAAAGCCATGCATATGGAGATTAAAGACGAACAAACGGGGAGGTAGTAACAGGATCAGTTTTCACCCAAATTCAAGCGTAATGGAACCATAGGCGATAATCTAAAGCCATGTTTCACATAAAACTGGTGTGCAGATTGGTTGCTTTGATCGGTTAACAGTGTGATACGTTTGCAACCCTGTGATTCGGCATACTTTATCGCTCCGGCAAGCAATTGCGAGCCTATTCCTTGTCTGCGAACGGACTCAGCAACCACCATATCTTCGAGCAAGGCCACTCTTTCTCCCAATGCTGTAGATATTGTGTACAGCAAATTTACCATGCCAACAATCTGAGCTTGCCGCCGGGCAATCAGGATACAGCCAATTTCAGGGTGCTCAATGATATGCGCCAAGCCTCTGGTTTGTGCTACATTATCCGGCAGAAATTCTGCCTCTTGAGTAAACAATACAGTTAATAATTCGCATAGCACCGGAATGTCGTTAAGCGTTGCAAGAGTAATAATCATGACAACCTCAATGGCTAAACTTTAACATGAAGCGCTTTTTCTGCCACTGCGGCAACGAAATTTTTTTCGAAAATACTTTTTGTACTGCTTGCCAAGGTGCGTTAGGCTTTATTCCTGAACAACAGGCACTGGTAAAACTGGATGGCCCAACTACCTACCGTCCATGTGAGCACCGAAGTAATCTAGACTGCAACTGGCTGGTTGACACTCAAGACCTCAATCCGCAGTGCCGCGCCTGCCGCTTGACGCGTATAATTCCCAATCTGAGCGTCAATAACAATTTACAGCGCTGGTCGAAGCTGGAAGCTACCAAAAGGCGGGCATTTTACATGTTGCTGCGCTTGCAACTGCCATTTCCGGCGCGGCATAGCACCAGTAATGGACATTATGGCTTATTGTTCGACTTTCTGGAAGACAAACGCAGTAACCGTCTCAGCAAACTGGATATGGTGTATACCGGTCATGCCAATGGCGTGATTACCATTAACGCCGCAGAAGCGGATGATAGTTATCGTAGCGCCGCACAGCAAAAAATGAAAGAAGCCTATCGCACTTTGCTAGGCCATTTTCGGCATGAGATGGGGCATTTTTATTGGATGCACTTACAAAACAAACTGGAGGATTTACAGGCGTTTCGGCAATTATTCGGTGATGAACGCCAGGATTACCAAATCGCCTTGAGAGCCTTTTACCGGCATGGCCCTCGTGATGGTTGGTCGAATAATTTTATTAGCGCTTATGCAAGCTCACATCCACTGGAAGACTGGGCGGAATGCTGGGCACACTTCCTGCATATCAGCGAAACTCTGGAAACTGCCGCTACCTTCGGTCTGACGCCGACTGAGATGGAAAATAACAGCTTTACCGACTGCCTATCCACCTGGATGCGTTTTTCTGTGGTACTGAACGCTCTGAACCGTAGCATGGGTGTCAGTGACCCTTACCCGTTTGTGATTAATGCCGGGGTAGAACGTAAGCTGCATTTTATAGCTGATTGGATACGTGAGCGACATTATACTCCAATCATCTAAACTTAATCCATAATTGTATCTACATATTGATTTATAATAATGATTTCAGTGAAATTTAGGGTGCTTTGGTTGAGGCTTAGATACACCAATTCCATTGGCGTCGCTTCGTGACCGGTCATTTTTTATGGTAGTTGTAACGGTAGTGATGAAAAACAGGTGTTCGCAGAACTTTGAGAAATAGTCGAAGAGACTATCGAAAAATACAAACAAGCAGGTAAGTATTTGCCGCCAATAACAGCAAACAAGGATTATGCAAACAAAATACTCAGCATTGCATGATAAATACTGATGTCAGGTCTATGGTAGCGAATTAAGGGCTCTAATCGAAGGGCAAACAGAATTACCAGCTTTTCTTTTTTGCATGTAAATTGACATTTAAAATTTAAACCAAGCATCCAGCAAGTGATGAATGTCGTCAACCCCGGTTTTTTTCAACGCGGAAAACAATTGCAGCGTCACCTCGACACTTACCCGACCCAAATCACGTTGTGCTTGTATCAAAGTATTTTTTGCTGCGCCGAAAGTTAGCTTGTCAGCTTTTGTTAGCAGAATGTGTAGCGGCAACTCGGCTTGTTCGCACCATTCGACCATTTGCCAGTCGAATTCGGTGAGCGGATGGCGGACATCCATCACCAGCACCATGCCGCATAAGGCTTTACGTTCGGATAAATAATTAGCCATCATTTTTTGCCAATCTTTTTTTATCGCTTCCGGCACTTTGGCGTAGCCGTAACCGGGTAAATCGACCAGTTTTCGGCGCTCATCAATCTCAAAAAAATTCAATAATTGCGTACGTCCGGGGGTTTTGCTGACGCGCGCTAGAGCGGTTTGCTGCACCAAGGTGTTGATGGCGCTGGACTTGCCGGCGTTGGAACGTCCGGCAAATGCGATTTCCATGCCTTGGTCGGGCGGGGCGTCTTGTAGGCGCGGGGCGCTGCTGATGAATTTTGCTTGATGATACACTGGATTCATCGCTATCTCGCTTAGTCATTATAAATCGGTTAGAATCGTATTATTATAACGCCTGCCGCTCTGGCGTAGGCTGCTTAACTTAAGAATAACTTTTCCTGACAGGGGCCAATAATGATAAAAACACTGCTGACTGTTTCCATATCTCTAGCGTTGTTGGTAAGCGCTGATCTTGTTTTCGCTCAAGGCAATGCTGGTGGTGGGAAGGCCAAAGCCGCGTCCTGCGCTGGTTGCCACGGTGAAGACGGCAATAGCCCGATGCCGGGGTTTCCAAAATTGGCTGGTCAGCATAAAGGCTATCTGATCAAGCAACTACAGGATTTTAAAAGTGGTTCGCGGTTGTCGCCAATGATGGCGCCAATGACCAGCGGCCTGGATGAACAGGCAATTGAAGAAATAGCTGAATTTTACTCGGCAAATAAAATCAGTGCCAATCCGGTTTTAGTATTGCCGGTTAGTGACGAAGAAGCTGACGAGCCGGCAAAAACCGAGGAACAGAAAAAAGCGGAATTGGCAAAATTAATTGCTCAAGGCAGTAATTTATACAGAAATGGTGATATTGCGATGGCAGTGTCCGCCTGTATTGCTTGTCATGGTCCGTTTGGTGAAGGTAACAAACCTGCTTCCTTCCCAGCTTTGCATTCGCAACACGCCGATTATTTAATTAAAACCTTAACCGATTTCAAAACCAGCGCCCGCAGTAAAAATCGAGAAAACATGATGCATATGATAGCTACCAAAATGACGGATCAGGAAATCAAGGCTGTAGCCTATTATATTGCAAGCATGAAATAAACTAGCGCAAACCATTTTTATCTAAAATTCAACCAACGGGGAACTTTGATGTTAAAAAAAATCGCTTTCATAGGATTGATGTGTATTGCATTTTTCGCCAATGCCGAAAACGGTTATGATACTCTAACACCTGCTCAGCCTGTGCAAAATCCGGACAAAATTGAAGTCATCGAATTTTTCTGGTATGGCTGTCCGCATTGTTTTCATCTGGAGCCCAGCGTTGCAGCCTGGTTGAAAACCAAACCCGCCAATGTGGAATTTATTCGGCAACCTGCCATATTTAGCGAATTGTGGGGCAAACACGCCAAAGCCTTTTTTACCGCCGAAGCCTTAGGCGTACAGGAAAAAGTTCACGCCGATTTTTTTGATGCAATTCAAAACAAACGTCAGAAATTAGAAAACGAAGATGAATTGTTGAAATTTTTTACTGAACATGGCGTTAAAGCCGAAGATTTTCGTAATGCATACCATTCCTTTGCTGTTGATGCCAAAATGCGTCAAGCGGAATCCTTGGCGCCCCGCTATGGCATTACTGGAGTCCCTGCCTTGATTGTGAATGGAAAATACCGGGTTACCGGACAAACAGCTAAATCACAGGACAACATGTTTACAGTAACCAATCAATTGATTCAGCAAGAAAGTCAGGGTAAATAATTAGGCGAAATTTTGCACAGGGACGTGTAGACAATTTCCTACTTTTGCCGGTAGAGTTTTAGAGATGGTTTATACTTGATCTCTCACAAACTATTTTACTTGGGAGTCAAAACTCCATGAGTTTTTTAAAAAACAAGGATGACAGTCCGGATAAGTGGAAAGATAAATATTTCACGCTATTAGGAAGTCAGGAGCAAGTCGAAAAAGCTTACAAAGCTAATGAAGAGCTTCTTTGTAAGACTATTATTCGTTTTGCTCTGGCAGTCAAAGGATTAAACAAACAACTTGATCCACACCTTGAGCGCATCCGTAATTCTCTAAAGGGTGGCTTACAAAGCGAGCAACTAAAAAAAGAGCTTGACTCGTTTTCTAGTATTTTGCTCAAGCTGGAAGAAGAGCCAAATAAGCACTTGGCCGAGGCTGGATTACTGTTCGAATTTCTGCATAAGCAATATCCTCTGCATGCAACACAATTGTTAGAGCTAGAGGACAAATTGAATCGACAGGAATTTTTGCATAGCCAGGGGCTGTTTGTAGCTTTATTGGATCTGCTGGCAGAAAAGAAGTCCGGCCCCGGTTACTTTGCCTTGGATTTGCCAGATACAGAGTATGCAATTATCCGCACCCAGTTGCTCCGGCTATTAGATTATGCCGAGATTCCTGAAATTTTTGCCGGCGAAGCCGGGCAAATCAAGACCCGTTTACAAAATGAAGCCAATGCTCAGGTTTTGGGCGCCATTCTTGAAAGTACTGTGGCACTGTTGTTGGAAGTCAAAAATTACTTGGCTTTGGAGCAACAAGAAATGGCTGAGTTCTTGTCAAAGCTAACAGAGCAATTGGCTGAATTGGCGTTAAACGCCACCGGAGTCAGCATCGCTTCCGAAAATGCGATCAAAAAACGCAATCTGTTGGACCAAAATGTATCTATGCAGATGGTGGATTTACAGAATAAGTCAGCTAACGCTACCCAACTTGAACCATTGAAACAATTGGTGCATAGCAGATTGTCCGATATTAGGCTGGAAATACATAGCCATTTAGAACAGGAACAAACTGAGCGCGAAGGTCTGCAATTGGAATTAAAAGCATTAACTGCAAAGGTTAATGCTATGGAAGCTGAGTCTGTTGAATTAAAAATGAAACTGGATATTGCACAAAATAATGCGACTCGTGATCCGCTGACCCAATTACCAAATCGATTGGCTTTTGAAGAGCGCATGCGCTATGAAATGGCGAGTTGGCGGCGGTATGGATTACCGTTGTCGATGGTGATATGGGATATAGATTTTTTTAAAAAAATCAATGATAACTTCGGACATAAGTCAGGGGATAAAGCGTTGATCGTGATTTCGCAATTATTGTCCAAACACTGTCGGCAAACTGATTTTTTAGCGCGTTTCGGTGGCGAAGAATTTATCATGCTGCTGCCGAATACGGATGCGCAGTCAGCCCTTGGGGTTGCCGATAAATTGCGTGTAAACCTTGAAAAGGCGAGTTTTCGAGCTTCCGGCAACTTAATTTCCATCACCATGTCGTGTGGAATTAGTCAACTGCTTGCAGGTGACAGCAACGAGTCTATTTTCGAAAGAGCGGATAAGGCTCTGTATATGGCCAAGCAAAATGGGCGCAATCAGTGTGTTCTTATTTAGCAAGGAACGAGTTAGTGGAAAATATAACTACGATCGCGGTCGATAACGAAAAATTGCTCTATAAATTGGTGATTCAGTTTTTGATTTTTAATCAAAAGGATCATAAATCATTGGAGCCGCATTTGCTGCAAATCAGCAGCCGATTGAAAAAAGGCGTCTCACTCAATGAGTTAGGGTCAGAGCTGCAAGCCTTATCGAGAACCTTGCTGAACCTTACCAAACTGGCTAAACAAGAAATCCAGTTGGGTGAGTCTGGAGAAGTTTCCGATGAGCAAAACGTCTATATCCTACGGCGTCTGGAGGAACTTCTTGATAGTGAGAGAGTGCCGCTGCGATTTCAGCAGCAAGCGGCTGTTATAAAACAACGAACTCAAGCTGGATTTAAAAGCCAGTCGTATAAAAATGTAATAGATTCCGCAATTTCGCTGTTGTTTAATATCCGTGCTTATGCAGAAACCGAAAAGCAAGGGCTTGATAATTTTTTGACAGGTTTGACTAAGGATTTAAATCAAATAGAACAACAAGTCGAAATTGCCCGGCGCGATAATCGCTTGTCTATTGATAATCGCGAAAGTTTGAATGCTGTGATGAATCAGCAAGTGCACAGTTTTAAAGATGCTGCATTGAGTGCGATGGAATTAAACGCATTAAAAAGTTTGGCGACAGAGAACCTTGATCGTTTAATGCTGCAATTAATCGAACATAAGTCTCAAGAGGATGAGCGGCAAGAATTGGCTCAGCAACAAATCGAAGCAATGACACGTAAATTACAAGCGTTGGAAACAGAAACAGATAGCTTACGGACCAAACTTAAAATTGAGCATGAAAAAGCCTTAGGTGATTCATTAACCGGATTACCTAATCGTTTGGCTTACAATGCGAGACTTGAGATGGAGTTTAAGCGCTGGAAACGCCATAAAAGTCCGCTTTCCTTGGCGATTTGGGATATCGATCATTTCAAAGGTATTAACGACACCTATGGACATAAAGCTGGCGATAAGACGCTCGCGCTAGTTGGGCAATTATTGTTCAATAATTGCCGCGAAACTGATTTTATTGCTCGTTATGGCGGAGAAGAATTCGTAATGCTTTTGCCTAGCACCCATGCAGCGCAATCCTTTGAAATGGCTGAAAATATCCGGGAATTAATTCAAAAGTGCGGATTTAACTTTAATGGCGAAGACATAAAATTGACTTTATGTTGCGGTATCAGCGAATTTCAACCGGGTGACCAGCATGAAGATGTATTTGTTCGTGCTGATCAGGCGCTTTACCAATGTAAACAAGCGGGCCGCAATCGTTGTGCGGTCTACAACAACTATTCCGGGGATGAGTCTTAAACCTGTTTAGGCACATAGCCATCCGGCATTTCGAAACCGCCGGCAAACAAAAACTTTTCCCGTTCCTCCTCCAGAATTTTTTTTGCGGTCGGGTCGAAACTAGCAAGGCGTTTTTCATTAATAATCATGGTTTGCATCGCCAGCCAGTCTTTCCAGGCTTGTTTAGAGACGTGATCGAAGATACGCTGACCGTTAACACCTGGGAACGGTGGGGCGTCCAGTCCCTCTGCTTCTATTCCGAGTTTTACACATTTAACCATTCTTGTCATCATTTACCTCAATCTGAAATTGTTGCAGCAAGCGTTTAATGGGCGCCGGCAAGCCCAGTGATTCAATTGGCGTAGATTTATACCAAAGACTTACATTTGCTTCCATAACATTGTTTGTAGGGTTAATAAGAATAGCCGGCAGCGGAATGTAATCAAGATGATAGTGAGAAAAGGTGTGACGTTGGCTAGGTAAGGGTGATTGTAGCGTCATGGCTATATTGCGTGATATTTGCCAATCCTCAAGTTGATGGACGTCATTAAATTCCGGTAAACTCCATAAGCCACCCCAAATGCCGAGCGATGGGCGTTTTTCCAGTAGTATTTCTCCGGCGCAATTGCGTAACAGCAGAAAGTACAATTGTTTAACAGGTAATCTCTTACGTAGCTTTGGTGTTGGCAATTGCTTGACTTGATCAAGCGCCAGAGCCTGACAGGCTAACGCCAGTGGACAAGCCATACATTGTGGTTTACTACGAGTGCAAAGCGTCGCTCCTAGGTCCATGATGGCTTGCGTATAAGCGGCCGGGCGTAATTTACAGGTATAATACCGGCTTATCTCCCAAAGTTTAGCGGATATACGGCTTTCACCGGGCCAGCCGTAAATGGCGTGGAAGCGGGTTAGGACGCGCCTGACATTGCCGTCCAATATCGGCTGGCTTTGTGTGTAAGCAATGCTGAGGATGGCGCCGGCTGTTGATAGGCCAATACCTGGTAGCTTGCTAAGTTCCGCAACAGAAAGTGGAAATTCACCATCGGCGGTGATTAGCAATTGCGCTGTTTTATGTAGATTTCTAGCTCTGGCATAATACCCCAAGCCCGACCAAAGTCTTAAGACTTCATCCACTTCCGCGCTTGCTAAACTCGCCAAAGTTGGGAAGCGCTCCACGAACCTGTTGAAGTAGGGAATAACGTTGCTAACCTGGGTTTGCTGGAGCATGATTTCTGAAAGCCAGACCCGATAGGGGGTGATATCTTGTTGCCAAGGCAGGTCTTTACGTCCATGGTGGTCGAACCACTCAAATAATAGCTGTTGAAATTTTTCAGCGGGGTAAAGGCATAGATTGGCGGTCATTGGTGAATTAACTCTAATTTGATAATTGGTTTACCATAACATGCAGACTTTTTAGTTTACAGTGGGTCTGCAAAAGAATACAAAGCGTAATTTAAAGAAAATCAAACCTGGTTTAAAACAGGATACTTAAGGATTACCCATGATAGAAGAAGTCTTTGCCAATCTGTTAAATATCCCTTTTCTTGCTTCGCAGTCAGAAGATGCGCTTAAGGACCTGGCAGCAAAAGCGAAAGAAGTAAAATTTCCTAAACGAGCGGTTATTATCACTGAGGGCGATGAAACTAGCTCTCTATATTTTATTCTATCCGGTAAGGTACGAATATACGGTACAGATGAAAATAGCAAGGAAGTGACTTTAGCTGTTCAGCAGGCAGGGGAATATTTCGGTTTATTGGCATTGCTCTGTGACGAAAGGCGGTCTGCAACTGTGGAAGCCATAGAGCCAACCAGATGCAGCGTAATATGCAAAGCCGACTTCATCAACTGGCTGAGGTTGTATCCTGATGTAGCCATTGCTTTTCTGATTGGCTTGTCAGAAAAGATCATAAATTTGACGGAAAAAGTTAAACAATTGGCCTTATCCAATGCTTATGAAAGAACAGTCAAAGTCTTACAGGAATTGTCTATCAAAGAGGGTAATATTTATGTTATCCATAACAAACCTACCCAGGAAGAATTGGCTAATATGGTAGGTGTGGCCAGAGAGACCATCAATAAATTTATAAAAGCCTTAACCGATGGCGGCTACCTTGTCGTTGAAGGAAAAACCTATAGAATAGAGAAAAAACTGCCGGCTAAATATTAAGGCAACGCCTTAAAATGCCTAGAATATATTTAGAAGCCACTTTAAATCGCCCAAGCTAAGCCTTTTTTACAAGATTGCAAGGCCAAAATTTTTATGGTTTGCTTATTATTTGCTTAATATTCAAGTGGTTGTATACAAAAAACATTGCAACTAGAGTTACTTTAGGCATACAATCGAAATGCACTGATGCCTTAATGAAATTAAAATGCTTCTATCATTTAAATATCGGTTTGCGATGAATTTATTTTTTCAGCGAACAATCTTTATTGCACTAATTAGCTGGCTTATAGCAATCTGTATCTATTATTTAACTGATTTTGAAACCACTCTTGGTTTAGATGTTTTATTCAAAATCCGTGGCGCCCGACCGCCCCCTAGTGAAGTCGTAATCGTGGCAATGGATGATGCGGATACTCAAAATAGATTACGTGTAAAAGATCAATATATTACCTGGCGTGGCCTTCAGGAAAAATTAATCCGAGAATTGCAACATCAACAGGCTGCTTTAATAGTTTTTGATTTGCATTTTATAGAGTCTGATCCCAAGGTTGACAAGGTTCTTGCTTCAATCATAAAAGATTCAGGCAATGTATTATTGGCCGATTGTGTACAGAGAATGTTGCCTGGCGTTAAAGATGATTTTGAAGGCAGGAAGTGTTCTGAAAAACTTGAGCTTAGGCAGCCCTTTATTGAGATGCAGGGTGCTTTGGAGCAGCAAGTTTCAGATCAGATAATCGCAATGCGGACAATTCCGCCTACACCTTTGTTGGCTGCTGCGGCTTTGGAGCATGCTCCGTTTTATTTGCCGGATAATCCCAGTAAGTCAATTTATAATTCATGGAATATCTATGATAGCCTAGCGGAATCTCCCGCTTTGCCGTTACTGGCTTGGCTATACTATTTGCAGCCTAAAGGTGAATTAAACTCCATTATTCCACCCAACATCTCTTATTCAGAATGGATAAGCGAACAACGTAGAGCATTTATTTCAGGGAAAATATCCAAAGCAGCAATTAATAATTCCAAGTTAGAATCCCGGATCTATGCAGCTATTAGTGAGAATAATCCGTTTTTGCTTGATTATTATGGCCCGGCGCGTAGCTTCCGAATGGAGACCTACCTTGATGTGTATAATGGTCAGGTGACGGATCTGCAGGGAAAAGTTGTGTTCGTCGGCAAAGCTAAGCGTCGGGCCATCTCAAATAAAGAAGATACTGATTATTTTCACACGCCTTTTTCAGACGCCACTACTGGAAATGTATCCGGGGTGGAAATTATGGCTACCCAGTTTGCAAACTTAAGCACTAGCCGGTTTATTCAGCCCTTACCCTACTTAATGGTGTGCTTAGTATTATTAGCATTCAGTTGTTTAATAACCTTGCTGATTGCAAATTTAGGCTGGGTGGCAGGAACAAGTGTTAGTTTAGTGTTAAGTGGCATTTATTTTGGCATTGCTGTTTGGAGTTTTAGCAGTAATGGCAGCTGGTTGCCGGTGGTTATCCCCTTTATGCAATTAATTTTTATTTCACTTTGGGATTTGTCTGCTTGGCTGCCCTTTTCAACTGCAAAAAGAAATGTCCATGGCTTGTGTCTGGCTACCGACATAGAAGGTTATACAGGTATTGCTGAGGGGTTGACGCCTGAGCAATTAGATAATTTATTGGCCCCCTATTTCAAGGTGCTGAGTGATCCGGTGATTTCTCATGCCGGGAAAGTAAATGATATTACCGGTGATGCCATGATGGCCGTGTGGTTTGATTTGTCACTCGCTAAACAGCAGCTTTCGGCTTGTTTAGCCGCACTGGAAATTCTCTGGGCTGTAGAGCGCTTTAATGCTTTGAGTCCTGTTTGTTTGCCGATTCGCATCGGTTTATTCGACGGAGATATAAAGTTGCGTACAATACACGTCGGCAGAAAAAGGTTTTATCGAGCAGTCGGTAATACCTTGAATATCGCATCGCGAATTGAAGGCGTTAACAAAATATTAGGTACGCGGATTTTAGCCGCCAAATCTATTACGGTTAACGCGAGCAATGTTTTTGTTCGTCCGGTAGGTAAGTTTGTGTTAGTGGGTCGGGATGAGCCGGTAGAATTGGTAGAGATATTAGGCAGGCGGCAGGATTTCGTTGCTGCTCAGTTTAAGATGTATCAGCAATTTTCGCTTGGTTTAGCCGCTTTTCAGCTAGGTGTTTGGCAACAGGCGATCAGCTGTTTCGAAAGCTTGTTGGTTAATTTTGGCGATGATGGTCCGACCAAATATTATTTGGACAAAGCATTAGCCTATCAGGAAAATCCACCTCATAATTGGGATGGAACGCTGAAATTAGACAATAAATAGCTTGGGAGGCTGTCTTCTTTGCTTGCAGCTGTCTAATTTACGTGCATAAATTTCTAGCGCTTCGTTATGTATATGGTCGCATAAAACACATAGGCTATCAGTAAAATTTAAAATTTCATCATCGGATAATTGATTGCCACAGCGCCGACAATAAAAAGATCGTTGGTTTGTTTTTATTAATATCATTTAGTATTGTTTCTTATAAATTATTAAATGGTACAACTTCGTATTTAATTAGCATGCCGTATAAGGAATAAATATGGATTATGGGTGTTACGAAAGTGCGGTTATACCTGTGTTTTAGTTTGTATTTTATGATTTTTCGATTGGTGATGTTGTTAGTTTTTGTTAAGAAAATACCTCAATTTTGTGTAAAAACTAAGGAAAGTTTACTTGAGTTTAGTAAAATCTAGTGTAGCAGTCGTTGAAGTTATCTGTGCAAAATCAGCTAATGGATTAGTCTGTTAAATTAGAGAATCAGGATAACCTGTAAAATTTCAAGGGATTAGCTTAGCCCTATCCTGTTGGTCATCTTATGGCAAAAAAACCGGGGATTTATCGTGTCCCCGGATAGAGGGAGGCGGACTTTTCTGTACGACCTTACTTTAATTGTAATTGGGAATTAATACCGTGATTTTTTAACTAAAAAATATGTGAGAAATCTCATTGCATTTTTTAAAAATAGGCGATGAGATTTTTTTTATTGGAAGCGATATAGAAATAGCAGTGGAGGAACAGCTATGCTCAGGAGAAGCCGTTGAGATGGACGCTAAGGATAATTCGATTTCATTTAATCATTTGGAAATATCGCGCACCAAATTTTGTCATAAAAGTCATTTCCTAAAGCGGTGGCTACATAATCCCATTCTGTATGATATTCCTTAGTGGCGTAAATGTCGAATTTGGGATGAAAGTTTAACTGGGAATTTACTCCCATTCTATTGTTGCCGGCGGTTTGCCGGAAATATCGTAAGTAACCCGAGAAATCCCAGGAACTTCGTTGATAATACGCCTGGAGATCAAATCCAGAAATTCATAAGGCAAATGCGCCCAGCGGGCGGTCATAAAGTCGATGGTTTCCACGGCGCGAATGGCAATCACATAATCGTAACGGCGGCCGTCACCCATTACGCCTACCGATTTTACCGGCAGGAACACCGCAAAGGCTTGGCTGACTTTATCGTATAGCTCGTGCCGATAGAGTTCTTCGATAAAAATTGCATCCGCTAAACGTAATAAGTCTGCATAGGGTTTTTTGACTTCGCCGAGAATACGGACGCCTAGGCCTGGTCCGGGAAACGGATGACGGTTTATCATGTTGGTCGGGAGACCCAGTTCCAGGCCAAGTTTGCGGACTTCGTCTTTGAATAGTTCCCGTAGAGGTTCGACCAATTTCATGGTCATGTTTTCCGGCAATCCCCCGACATTGTGATGAGATTTAATTAAATGAGCTTTGCCGCTTTTTGAGCCAGCCGATTCGATTACATCCGGGTAAATGGTGCCTTGCGCCAGCCAACGGGCATCGTCGAGTTTACTTGCTTCAGCATCAAAAATTTCTATGAATAAACTGCCTATGATTTTCCTTTTTTGCTCTGGGTCGCTCACACCACATAACGCTGACATATAGAGTTCTTCGGCGTTGACGCGGATGACTTTAATGCCCATATGTTGGGCAAACATTGCCATGACTTGGTCGCCTTCATGTAAGCGTAATAAGCCGGTATCGACGAAAACACAGGTTAACTGCTCACCAATTGCTTTGTGTAGCAACGCGGCGACTACGGAAGAGTCGACGCCACCGGAGAGACCAAGAATGACATGATCGTTGCCGACTTTAGCGCGTACGGCTTGTATGCTGTCTTCAATTATGTGATCGGCAGTCCATAGGGCCTGACAGCCGCAAATTTCCAGCACAAAACGACTTAGGATGCGGCCGCCTTGCTTGCTGTGCGTTACTTCAGGGTGAAATTGCAGGCCATACAGGCGGTTGCTGTCATCGGCAATGCCGGCAATTGGCGCACCTTCGGAACTGGCTATAAGTTTAAATCCGGTTGGCAGTTCAACTACCCGGTCGCCGTGACTCATCCAGACATCTAGCAGGCCGTAGCCTTCCGGAGAAATATGATCTTCAATATTGTTCAGCAGTGTGGAATGACCACGGGCGCGTATTTGTGCATAGCCGAATTCACGGTGATTCGAGGATGCAACTTTGCCGCCCAATTGTTCCGCCATGGTTTGCATGCCGTAACAAATACCCAGTACCGGAATGTTCAGGCTAAAAATAAATTGTGGTGCACGAGGCGTGTCCTGGCTGGTGACGGTTTCCGGTCCACCGGACAAAATGATACCTTTAGGGGCAAATATATTAATTTCATCGGCACGGCATTCGCAGGAAAATATTTCGCAATAAACACCGATTTCCCGAATTCGGCGCGCTATTAATTGTGTGTATTGCGAACCAAAATCCAATATCAGAATCTTGTCGGCATGGATATTGTTAATAGGAGAATGTGTCACAAAGTTACCTTGTAATTTGTTTTAATATCATCGGTCGGCAGCAGTCTCATCCCAATATGCTTGCTAACTTGCTTTGTTTTTATGCTCTGCGGTAGTTTGTTAATGTACCAGGTATTTTTGGAACATTTGATCAAGTAATTTTTGCTTGTTGTCAAAATGCTGGAGTAAGAGCTTTTCATTGGCGGTTCGGCATATACGACCTAAAAATCGTTTGTAAGGTGTTACGGTAAGAAAATGCTTTAGGTCGGTATGCTGACGAACAAGAGCAATAATATGTTCGGCATTATTGGCAATCTGCCAATTGTCTGTTTGCTTGTTAGCGGCTGTGGCTTTGCGAAAAAATAAGGTAAGATTACCGGAATCATCAGAAAATAAATTCGCATCAATTTTCAATCCAACTTTCTCTCCCAATTTGCTGAGTGTTGCTAGGTTGAAGTTGTATAAATGGGCTGCATGGAATGTGCTTTTTGGCGACTGGCAGTTTGCTTCAATGTTAGGAACTTCGACGACTAATACTCCATCAGGTTTCAATAGATTTTGTAATATCTGTAAAACTGAACAGGGATCCTCGGTATGTTCAAGTACATGCCAAATAGTGATCACATCAAAACTATCCGGGCTGAAATTGTTATGTTGAATGAAGCCGATTTGCAAGTTTATAGCATATTCGGTTACTGAGTATTCTGCATAGCCTTTGTTGGGTTCTATGCCATGTAGATCATGACCCAGCGATTTGATGAGATACGCAAATTCACCGCCACCTGTTCCAACATCCAGCACTGTTTTCCTTTCGCTGAGCAAGTGTTTGATTTTCGCATAGCGTTCTATGGCTACCCTGCCAGCGCGCAATATATGTTTGGCTTTCGGCGAGTAGGCATGCTTGTATTGCAAACGATAATCAGATTCGTAAAATTGTCGGGGATCATGTGGAAACGGATCGCTCCAAACTAGACCGCAATGGTTGCAGATAACTGTTTGCAAGGGAGTCATGTTTCTGCAGCGCTTGGAAAGCACAGTGACTTCGCTAGAGCCGCAAAGATTGCAGGGTCGATTTGGGGTCAAGTGCTGCTCAGGTAGAATTTGTGGCATTTTGTGATTAATTTAAATGATAGTTGGGCGCTTCTTTGGTTATAGTTACATCATGCACATGACTTTCTCGCATACCAGCGCTGGTAACCCGTACAAATTGCGCATTCTCATGCATCGCTGCAATAGTATGGTTGCCGGTGTAACCCATGCAGGAACGAACTCCGCCCAATAGCTGATGAATAATCACTAATACACTGCCTTTATAAGGTACCCGACCTTCTATACCTTCCGGAACTAATTTTTCTACTAACTCAATTTCTTCTTGAAAGTAGCGGTCACTGGAGCCTTGTTGTTGCGACATTGCGCCTAGCGAACCCATGCCTCGATAGGATTTGTAAGAACGGCCCTGGAATAATTCCACTTCACCCGGCGCCTCTTCCGTGCCGGCGAAGAGTCCGCCTAGCATGACGGCATGCGCTCCCGCAGCCAATGCTTTGGCTACATCACCTGAATAACGAATGCCACCGTCGGCGATTAATGGCACCCCAGTGCCTTTAAGCGCTGCGGCTACGTTACTTACGGCAGAAATTTGCGGAACGCCAACGCCGGCAACGATGCGTGTTGTGCAGATCGAGCCCGGACCTATGCCGACTTTGACGCCGTCTGCGCCTGCTTCAACCAGGGCTTTGGCGCCGGCTGCTGTGGCGATGTTGCCGCCGATGACTTGGACATTCGGGAAGTTTTTCTTCACCCAGCGCACTCGATCCAATACACCTTGCGAGTGACCGTGGGCCGTGTCGACAATAATGACATCAACTCCGGCATTTACCAATGCTTCTACCCGCTCATCCGTATCTGCGCCATTTCCAACAGCGGCTCCGACTCTGAGTCTTTCCAGATGGTCTTTGCAGGCTTGTGGGTTGTCTTTGGCTTTTTGTATGTCTTTGACGGTAATCATGCCGCGTAATAAAAATTGGTCATTAACCACCAACACTTTTTCGATGCGGTGTTTATGCAGCAAGGCGATGGCTTCTTTTCGGCTGGCGGACTCATTTACAGTAATCAATCGTTCTTTTGGCGTCATTACCGAACGAATAGATTCATCTAGTCGGGTTTCAAAACGAAGATCGCGGCTGGTAACTATGCCGACCAATTCTTCACCATCAACCACCGGAACCCCGGAAATATTTTTAGCTCGCGTTAACTCCATAACTTCTCGAACAGTTACATTCGGCGACACGGTAATGGGATCTTTTATCACGCCACTTTCATATTTTTTAACCCGTAATACTTCGCGAGCTTGCATGTCGATGGTCATGTTTTTGTGGATAATGCCAATTCCGCCTTCTTGAGCAATTGCTATAGCCAGCCGTGCTTCGGTAACTGTATCCATTGCAGCGGATATCAATGGAATGTTTAGCGTAATTGTTCGGCTGAGCTGTGTTTTCAACTCGACCTCACGCGGCAACACGGATGAGTGAGCTGGCACTAATAAAACATCATCAAACGTGAGTGCTTCTTGGATGATTTGCATGATCGCACCTAAGGCTAATCGTAAATAAGCCGGTTATTGTACCGCTTAACTGGCAAAGCTAAAAAGCGGAAGCTAAACTTATTGTGGTTGGTTGCTGTTTTTTATATGTAAGGACTCGCAAATTGCCAGATATTCGTTAAATTTTGGCATATGCAAAAAAATACCCAACGCTGCCAGTCCGCTAAAAATATAGAGTGTATTTAAGTTGTCGCCTAGCATATACATTAAAAAGCCGAAACCACCAACCGTTTCGATCAAAAGCAAACTTATTGCTACAGTGAAGAAATAACGTTGTTTGGCTGGCTTATCTCCCGGCATGGTTTGGTTAAGCTTAACCATTACATGCCGCAATAGTTTGATCACTGGAAACAAAATAATGCTTATGCCGTAAAGAATACTACGGATTGGGATTCTTTGGACTTCGTCGAGATTCATCCTTATTTCGCTACCCCAAAACTGGCAGATAATGTTATAGGTGATTAATAAGACCAAAAAGCCGGCGCTGAGAAGCCAATGAGGGATTAGGTCTGCATATGTTGGGTTGGGTTTGGTCATTGATAATTTGTTATATGCGGTTTCGGTAATTTTGCACAATGACTATGAAAATGACAAAGTCATAAAGTGTATGAATAACAATCGGGATTAGCAGGTTACGTTCATCTTGGTAGTCTAGAAATATACCCAAGTAGAGGCCAATCAAAAATGCCAGAAGTGCGTACAATGGAGTTATGGCGTGGACCAGGGCAAAAATTAAGTTACTGGTGATCAATCCGGCTGGCATGTTCCACGAATGTTCAAGCCATGGTTGCAAGAATCCGCGAAATAAAGTTTCTTCCGAAAAGCCGGCGATACAGGCTAAGACTAAAAAATCAGGCCAGTGTTGGCGCTGAAGACTTTCTGCCAAGCTTTTCTGCAATAGTTCTCTGATCCGCTGTAACGGCAAATATGGCAGTTGCTGCATGACAAAAAAAATCATCAGTAAGGGCAGCGTTGCTAGTAATCCGTCGAGCATGCCTGCTTCAGAAAAAAACAGGCTAGCAAAGGGGTCAATATCGGTTATCCAGCCAAATATTAAAGCCACTGCCACCAATGAACCCTCAAAAAAACATGCGGTTTTAAAAAAATTATCTGGGTCAAATCTGTGATTTTCCATGCTAGGCCAAGTAAATAATGCAAACTGAACTAAAAATTTTATACAAAAAACGTTAAAATTGGCAGCGTTCCTTAATTGAGAGGTGTAATAATGCAGTGTTTTATCTATAAAAGCTTGAGAAAAGATGAACTTTATCTCTATTTGGATAAGCGCGACAATTTTTCCGCCGTACCTGAAATTCTATTGCAAAATTTTGGTCAATTGGCTTTTGTGATGGAAATGGAGCTTACCCCGGATCGCAAATTAGCCAGAAAGAATGCGGATAAAGTAATTGCCAGCATTCAGGCTAAGGGCTTTTTTGTGCAAATGCCGCTGCTAGAAATTTCCTTGCCTCTAGCTGCAACTCACCGGCAACTGCACTGAAACCGAACTTGGTGGAACAAACCGTGCTAACATGGCGACATTCAGCCGATTCGCGCTTTTTACTCTCATCTGGATACGTCATACATGTCAGAAAATTCATACGCATTTGAAGAGACAAGATCTAAAGGCATATATTGGGGTTTTGGTACACTGGTATGCGCTGTCGTTATTATCTTGTTGATTTTAGGGGAATGGTGGAGCCGTGAACCCGAACAATTCAATGTTCAGGATGAAGCGATAGAGCGTATGAATGTCACCCATACCGATCAAATGCCTATTGGCTATGTTTATGCTAATACTCTAGCGCATATTGCCGATGTTATTCTTTACAAGCCGGGCGGTTATCTTTCAAATGACGTGGCGCCGCCAGGTTTGTTTTGCGATAACATTCAAAGTTGGGAGTACGGTGCGCTGGTTATGCTCCGTGATGGCACTACGGCTTTACGTAACCATTTTGCCCGAGATCAGTCGCAGTCTGCGGAGGATCCTGATTTAGCAAAAGCGGAACCAAGTTTTTACTATGAACCCAATTCTTGGGCCCTGCCCTCTACTGAGTCCGAATATGTAAAAGGTATCGAGGCACTGCATGGCTATATGGCGCGATTGCAAAATCCTTCCGCAACTTCCAAAGCGGCGCAATTTCATTCTAGAGCCGATAATTTATGGCAATATACTGAGGTGGTGATTAAGCGCTTAGGCGGGCTTTCAACTCGCTTGGCGGCAAGCACGGACAAGTTTTCCGGGGCTACGCATGGCGATCCCTCTAATCCGATCGAAATTAATATGCCGACTATTGGTCAGACGCCTTGGATGGAGATCGATAACGTATTCTATGAGGCACGCGGTTCTTGTTGGGCGCTTTTGCATATTCTGAAGGCCATAAAGCATGATTTTTCAGATATTTTGCTTGATAAGCGGGCAATGAATACGCTCGATAACATGATTCAAGCCTTAGAAAATGCTTTGACGCCTACTCTGAGTCCGGTAGTGTTGAATGGTGATGGTTTCGGTTTGTTTGCCAACTATTCTTTAGCTATGGCTAACTATATTGCCCGTGCGAATGCTGCTGCTCTTGATTTGCGTGATGTAATGAACAGAGGATAGTCTGGTGGAGGAAGAGATAAAAAAAAATCTGCAAAAGATAGAGACCTGGAAGCGTATTATTTTCATGCTCATCTATGTTTTGATAGATAGTCTGGTTAGGCTGTCGCTTTGGTTGGTTATTTTTATTCAGCTGGGCTCGGTTTTGCTGACAGGCCGTATAAACTCGAATATTCTTGATTTTGGCCGCAATTTGTCGACCTATCATTACCATATTCTATTGTTTCTCACTTTTTCTAGAGAGGAACTGCCATTTCCATTTTCTGATTGGAATGTAACTGCTGGACTGGATTTGCGTAAAAAAGACTAGATTTGGCTGGAAAAAGGCGCTTAATACAAAGGCTTCCCGATGCACAGTGCGGTTGGGAAGCCTTTTTTGCGCAATTTATACTCTAAGCAGTGCTTTTGCCATTTTCTCAGAAAGTTGCTCTTCTACAAATTGCGGCTCATTGGGAGGATAAAGCTCCACCTCGTCGAGTTCAAAGCCGTATTCCTTTCCTAGTGCGAGTAATTCCTTAAGTTTTACACAAGCTTTTAATTTTTCTTTAAGCTCAGGATCTACTTTGGCTTTTTCAGAAAAATCTTTTATTGCTTTAATTGACATTGGTTTCTCCGTGATATTTCAGATGACTGGATCTATAATCCAAGCTTTTATTACGCAAATTGGATGCCAAGCCTTAATTGATTTTTTATTTATATTATTCAGTGGCTTATGTAAGCTAACTGTGAAAATCTGGCTGGCAATTTCCTACAATTAACCGAGTGGTTTTGTAGTAAATGCGACATTTCCTGTCGGAGGATGGGGTCTTTGGTATGAGTGGCAAAAATTTTTATTGTATAAAAACGAATATTCAACAGCCTCAGCACATTTTATGGTTGCAGATGTCTTCTAGAAAACGTATCATATTGAGTTGTCTATCAAGTATGTAGCCCGTTGGGGTATGTGAGCACTATGAAACCAGAAATTCATCCTGAATATAAACAAATTACTGTGACTTGTGGGTGTGGAAATGCCTTTGAAACCGGTTCAGTTTTAGTAAAAGATTTACATATAGAGGTTTGCTCTTCTTGTCACCCTTTCTATACCGGAAAGCAACGTGTCGTAGATACGTCTGGCCGGGTTGATAAATTCCGTAAAAGATTCGGAAAATAGTCGTTCTGACAGCAAACAAAAAGAGCGAGCTTTGATAAGCTTGTATAGTTTCCTTTTCGAGGAAAATATCGTTTGCAGATGGCGGTCGTAATCAGCTGCATGGTATGACAGTCAGGTCATAGCTGTTTATTTCGTCATCAACCGAAGTTCATTTTTCGACAATAGTTACATAATTTGTGACTATTTGTCGATTAGAATAGAGATTCCTCGGTGTTTATTTCTTCCTCGGCAGCTTCTTTTGGTTTACGGGGTGTTGAGTAAGTTGTTGGCGCCGTTTCCTCGCTGAAATATTCCCATATACCGTGCTTATTGTTTGGATTAATGAGCAGGCCGTCGTTTGGGTTAATATAAGCCTCTATGATGCCGTTAGGTGGTTGAAAAGGTTTTTCCGGGAGTTCTCGAAGTGCGGTTTTCATGAACTCAATCCACATGGGTAAGGCGGCTTTCGCGCCGGTTTCGCCATGTCCCAGCGGCGAAGAGTTGTCGAAACCTAGCCATGCAGAAGCAACAATGTCGGAAGTGAAGCCGTTAAACCATGCGTCGCGTTGATCGTTGGTGGTACCTGTTTTGCCAGCTAGATCGTTTCGGCCTAGCTGTTTAGCTTGCGTAGCGGTGCCCCGTTGCACCACGTCTCTTAGCAAGCTATTCATTAAGAAATTAACTTTTGCAGAAATTACCCGCGGCGCGTGTCCGGCTTGTGGTGTATCTTGGTCTGGGCAATCCTCACAAGCTAATTCAGGAGTGCTTTCTAATAAGATTTCACCCGCATGATCTTCTATGTGCTCAATTAAATAAGGCTTGATTGCAAAGCCGCCATTGGCGAAAACTGCATAAGCTGCCGCCATTTTCAAAGGAGCAGCATAACCGGCTCCCAAAGCTAAAGACATTGTGTTTGGCAGTTGTTCTCTATCAAAGCCGAAGCGCATGGCGGTTTCTATGCTCTGTGGAATTCCGACTTCCTGTAATAGCCTAATCGAAACTAGGTTGATTGACTCTCGTAAGGCGATGCGTAGTGACGTCGGTCCGAGATAACGTCGATTGTAGTTTTCTGGCCGCCAATCATTTTCTTGTGAAGGGTCTTCGATGACGATAGGCGCATCGTTTATAATGCTGGCTGGAGTAAAGCCTTTTTCCAGTGCAGCTGTGTAAATAAAAGGTTTAAAGCCGGAGCCGGGTTGCCGCTTTGACTGGACTGCGCGATTGTATTTACTTTGTAGGAAGTCGAAACCGCCGGATAAAGCCAAAATTGCGCCACTTTTCGGATTTAGTGCGACAAAGGCGGCTTCTGCGGCAGGTATTTGCGTTAATGCCCAGCTCTCATCGTTGAGTTGCCTAACCCAGATGATATCATTAGCTTTTAAAATAGAATGGCGACTATCGGTTTGCTTGAAAGGTTGAGCCCAAGCAATATTTTGCCAAGGGATGGAAATGGGTGAATTGTCATTTAATTTTGCCGTTACCCCAGAATGAGAAATCGCTGTTACAACCGCCTGTCTAATGTCGCCAACGACAACGTTGTTTGGTGATTGGTTTTTTTTATTGATAACGCCTCGGTAGCCGTGACGTTCGTCATATTCGTGCAGGGTTTGTTGTAATCCTCGGTCAGCGGCTAGTTGCAGAGGGCTTGAAATGGTTGTTTGCACTTTTAGGCCCCGCGTATAGGCGTCCTCGCCATATTTATTGACCATTTCTTGCCTAACCATTTCCGCGACATAGGGTGCGTATAACTCAACATTAGTCGTTTGCAAATGGGCATTGTCAGGTTTAGAAACTGCGGCATTATATGCGATCAAGTTAATGTATTGTAATTCAAGCATGCGTCGTAAAATGTAATTCCGTCTTTGTAGTGCTCTTTCCGGGTCGGCTATAGGGTTGTAAACTGATGGGGCTTTTGGTAAGCCAGCAATCATTGCTTGTTGGTAAAGCTCCAACTCACTGGTATCTTTGCCATAATAGGCTTGGGCGGCTGCAGCAAGTCCATACGCCCTTTGGCCCATATATATCTTATTGAGATAGAGTTCTAGAATCTGTTGCTTTGAGTAATGCTTTTCTATTTTGAGTGCAAGCATAATTTCTTTAAGTTTGCGTAAATAGGTCTTTTCGTTGCTGAGTAAAAAATTTCGTACTACCTGCATGGTAATGGTGCTGCCACCCTGTTTTTTCTTGCCAGTGGTCAATAATTGTGAGCTGGCGCGCATTAAGCCTTTGAAATCGACGCCGCTGTGAGTGTAAAAGCGATCATCTTCTGCAGCCAGAAAGGCATCAATTTGTTGCTGGGGGATTTTTGCAATGGGTATGGGGATTCTACGTTTTTCTCCAAATTGCGCAATCAATTTGCCTTCATGGCTGAAAATTTCCAAGGGCATTTGATATTGAACGTGTTCTAATTGATTGATGTCTGGGAGTTCTTTATCTAATTCTTGCAGAAATAAAAAACAAACAGCAAGAATTAAGCCAAAACAGCCTAGGCTAGCATAGGCCAGCAAATTTAGTAGGCTTGCTGAGAATGATTTGGTTTTGGTTTGTTTTTCGGTCGGCACGGTTAAAATTTATTTGCTGGGAGGAATTTCTAAGATGATGTCAAAATACCTGCTTTTGAAATCTGGAACAATAGTAAAGTTGAATTTAAAGGTAACACATATGAAAATTATAAAACCAAACTATACTTTTGTTTTAGACGCATTGGGCGCGCAGGTTCTGGAAATGTCCGGACATAAAATTAAGTTTCTTAAATGCAATAGGTTTCTTTCATGAACTGGTTTAACAGGAATCAGTCTGCTGTTCTCGGCATTGATATTAGTACGGCAGCTGTAAAATTACTGGAACTCAGTCGAGTAGGATTGCGCTACAAGGTCGAGAGCTATGCCGTTGCGCCGTTGCCTCAGGATGCTATCGTTGATAAAAATATTACAAATATTGAATTAATCGGTAATGCGATTAAAACAGCCGTTAAGCAATCAGGGTCCAGAACGAAACAAGCGTGCGTAGCTGTGGCTGGATCGTCCGTAATGACCAAGGTTATTTCGATGCCTGCTTCGCTTTCGGATGCCGAAATGGAAGAACAGATTATGGTTGAGGCGGATCAATATATCCCTTATTCTCTTGATGAAGTCAATCTCGACTTCGAAGTTCAAGGGCCAACTAAAACCAATCCGGAAATGGTTGATGTCTTGCTGGCGGCCTCACGCCGCGAAAATATCGAAGATAGGGTTGCTGCTTTAGCCTATGCAGGGTTAAAAACGATTATTGTCGATGTTGAGGCGTTTGCCATGGAAAACGCGTTCACCATGTTGGCTGACCAATTGGCAGACGCCATAGAAAATAAGACAGTTGCGATAGCAGATATAGGTGCGACAATGACGACACTTAATATTCTGCATGATGGAAAAACCGTGTATACCCGAGAACAGGGTTTTGGGGGAAAGCAGCTTACTGAAGAAATTCAGCGCCGCTATGGCCTTTCTTACGAAGAAGCCGGCTTAGCGAAAAGACATGGTGGTCTACCGGATAATTATATTACCGATGTTTTGGAGCCTTTCAAGAAGGCTATGTTGCAACAAATTGCCAGATCTTTGCAGTTTTTTGTGTCTTCCAGTGCGAATCGTGGCGTAGATGCAATGATTCTGGCTGGTGGTTGCGCCTCTATTCCCGGCATGGAAAAACTGGTTGAGCGGGAATTGAGTATACCTTCTTATGTAGCTAATCCGTTTATCAATATGGCTCTGTCAAACCGAGTCAAGCCACAAAGCTTAAATAATGATACGCCGGCGATGATGATAGCTTGTGGTTTGGCGATGAGGAGCTTCGATTAATGGTCAGGATTAATTTACTCCCTTGGCGTAATGAACTGCGTAAAAAAAAGCAGAAGGAGTTTTTTCTTGGAATTGCTGCCGGTGCCCTTTTTGCCTGTTTTATACTGCTGATTGTTTATCTGTACATTGAGGGTTTGAAGGAATACCAAGTTCATAGAAATAGTCTATTACAGAATGAAATTACGATCCTGGATAAAAAAATACAAGAAATCAAAGATATTGAAGAAAAGAAAAATAAGTTACTTACAAAAATCGAGCTTATCCAAAAACTTCAGGAAAGTCGGCCGGAAGTTGTGCATTTGTTTGAAGAATTATCTAAAACTACCCCGGAAGGCATATACCTAACCAAGATAACTCAGAGCGGAACTACCTTGACATTTGATGGTAAAGCTGAATCTAATGCTAGAGTCTCGGCTTTTATGCGGGCGATAGACAATTCGTTTTGGCTAAATTCATCTGTTTTGACTGTGATTAAGGGGGCCGGTAAAACGAATGGCGAAATGAACGATTTTTCATTGACGGCTAAACAAGGCAAAAAAAATACTGAAAAAAGTAAGTCCGGAGCTGAAAAATGAACTTATCAGAAATCAATTGGGATATTAATGCCGCTGGTACTTGGCCAACTCCCCTAAAGTTAGGCGTAATTTTTATTGTTTCGATATTGGTTGGCATGGGTGGGTTTTACTATGTAACTTTGACGCAATTAGATGAACTTACGGCCATGGAGAATCAAGAAGTCGAATTAAAAACCACTTTTGAAACGAAGCAAAAGAAGTCTATCAATTTAGCTGATTATCGGTCGCAGTTGGATTTGATTGAAGCCTCTTTGGGAGAAATGTTAAAACAGATGCCGACCAAAGCCGAAGTTGCGAGTTTATTGGTCGATATTTCTCAGACCGGATTGGCCAGCGGTTTAGAATTCAAATTATTTCAACCTAGCCCAGAAGTACGCAAAGACTTTTATTCGGAGTTGCCGATAGCCATAGAGGTGGTTGGTAAATACGAGGAATTGGGTTTATTTGTCAGCGGCTTAGCTTCTTTGCCTAGAATTGTTACAGTCCATGATGTCAAATTGAGCCCGGTGTCCGGTAAACCTGGCGCAGAAAAAAAGGAAAATAGGGTTTCGATGTCGGCTGTAATAAAAACATATAATGAAGGTGGACCGGAAGAAAGTGAGCAATCAGTCAAGAAGAAGAGGGTTCAGTGATGCTGGAAAGAATGCCTCAGCTGACAAATAGCCTTTTTTTGTGCTTAATTTTAGGGTTTGTAGTGGCTTGCAGTAACGAAGACTTTAGTGATCTGAATAAATATATTCAGGATGTAAAGGCCAGGCCAAAAGGTGCTATTGAGTCTTTGCCGGAAAACAAGGTAGTTGAAGCTTTTGTATTTAAACCTGATGGTCTGCGCGACCCCTTTGTGCCAATGGAAAAAACCAATGAAAATGGGGGGGGCGATGCAACAGGAGGTAGCGGTATTAGACCCGACATGGAACGCAGAAAGGAGGAATTAGAAGCTTATTCGCTGGATTCTTTAAGAATGGTGGGAACATTGACAAATCAAAAAGGTTTATGGGCCTTAGTTAAAGCGGTTGACGGCACAATACATAGGGTTCAAGTCGGTCATCATATCGGACAAAATTACGGCAAAATAATTCGGATTCGCGAGGATAAAATTGAAGTGATGGAAATTGTACCTGACGCCAAGCCTGGAACATGGCGTGAACAGCAAGCATCGTTGGCATTGGCTGGATAAATCGGAAGGGTTTAAAAATGAGTATTACGCAATTAAAAAATCATTGGCATGTGTCGATTCGTTCTTGCTTGGCGATACTGATGATTTTATGCCTAAAATCCAATTTAGCGTGGGCCGAGGAAAGTGCTATCGTTAATTTGGAGTTTTCGACACTCACCGGAAATCAGGTGCAAGTTCAGTTGGAAATGAATGGACCTGTAACAGAGCCGAAGATTTTCCTAACCGATAATCCAGCCAGAATTGCTCTGGATTTTGTCGAAGTCAAAAGTAATTTAGCGAAAAAAACTTTTCCAATTAATCAGGGTGCCGCAGGAACCGCCTATGTGGTCGAAGCCTCGGGACGAACTAGAGTAATCATTAATCTGGTTGAAAAGGTTCCTTATGAAACAAGAATCGAGGGCAACAAATTTTATGTTTTATTAAAGTCTGTCGGCACTCATATGTCAGTTAACAAATTAGAGCAAGAACGTTCGGTAAAAGATTCTGCGATTAGCAAATTCCTCCCAGAACAATCGGTAAAAAGTCTTGATTTTCGTCGTGGTCCGAACGGAGAAGGAAGGTTATTAGTAGGCTTGTCGGCAGCTAATACTGTGGTTGACGCCAAACAAAGCGGTGGCAAAGCTTTTGTCAGGATTCTGAATTCGCATTTGCCGGAATCTTTAGCAAAAAATCTTGATGTCTCGGATTTTGCTACTCCAGTGCAAAAAATCAATGTAAGTTCTCAAGGGGAAAATGTCAATATTACTGTAACGCCAAATAACGACAATTATGAGTTCTCAACTTATCAGTCAGATAATTTATTGACTGTCGAATTCCGGCCCTTGACTTCTGCCGAAAAGGAAGAATTGAAAAAAGAAAAGTTTCCCTATACAGGTGAAAAATTATCGCTGAATTTTCAGGATATTGAGATACGTTCAGTATTGCAGATTTTGGCGGATTTTACCGAGCTTAATATCATTGCTGCTGATTCGGTAGCGGGTAATGTTACATTACGCTTGAACGATGTGCCTTGGGATCAGGCTTTGGAATTGATATTGAAGTCCAAAGGCTTAGATAAGCGGCAAAACGGCAATGTTGTTATGGTTGCCCCAGTTGCCGAAATCATGAAAATAGAACAGGAGGCTTTGGATTCTCGAAAAATTACAGAGCAACTTGAACCGCTGAAAACTGAAAGTATCCAGATTAATTATGCCAAAGCCTCTGAAATTTGTGGCGTTTTGATAGGGATAGGCAATAACAATTTAGGCGGTCAGTCTGGGGGCGCGGGCGGGGCGGCATTGAGTGGCGGCGGCAGTAGTGGTGGTGGTGGCGGTTGTGGCGGTTCTGCGGGCGGACAAAGCGGTTCCCAAGTTGGTGGTAGTGGCGCTGCTGGTGGTAGCGGTGGAACTAACGTGGCGGCCGGCAGTTTAAGGCTATTGTCTCCTAGAGGCGTGGCTATCATAGATGCTCGGACCAATACCATCATTATTAAAGATACCTCTAAGGCAATGGAGGAAGTGCGGAAAATGATCAAATTGTTGGACGTGCCTATAAGACAAGTTATGATTGAAACCAGGATTGTTGTTGCCAATACCGATTTTTCTCGGCAATTGGGTGTAAATCTAGGGGTTGGATCTCAGTCATCGATAAATGATGCAACTTCTGGAACTATAGGCAGCAGTTTAACCGGATTAGTGGCAGCTGGCTCAGGTAATGCATCGACGGTGGTTATGACTTTGGCAAGTAAGGCCCAAAATTTATTAGACCTGGAGATTCAAGCATTACAGACTACTGATCAAGGCGAGCAAATTTCCAACCCAAGAGTTATGACGACGGATAGGGTGAAAGCGACAATTCTGCAAGGTGTGCAGATACCATATACGACCCAAACTGCAAATGTCATTAATACCAATTTTAAAGATGCAGTTCTTGAATTAGATGTCACGCCGCAAATTACCCCGGGTGGCAGCGTAATTATGGATTTGGTTATCAATGCGGATTCGCAAGGAGCAACAATCACTACTGGTGGACAGCAAAACGTGGCGATCAATAAACGCGGTTTAACCGCCAAAGTGCAAGTTGAGGATGGTGAGACGGTTGTGTTGGGCGGCGTCTATCAAACTGTTTTTGATGATAGCTATACCTCGGTGCCTTGGTTTGGTGATTTACCGGGCATTGGCTGGTTATTTAAATCCAATCAAAAAACTGATACTAAAAAAGAATTGCTTATTTTTGTTACGCCTAAAATAGTCAAAAACTCTTTGAAAATCAGATGAAATTTGTCAAAAACGTAATTATGCAGGGGGCCAAAAGCCCCCTGTTTTTGTTGGAAAAAGACTTGCTTTTCGTTTAGGTCATGGCCTAGTTTCATTTTTATCATTTAAGCAAAATCTGTAGTATATTTAGACTACGATAAAAAATGTTAAACGCGTAATCGGCTTAATCCGGTATCTTAGGCTATTCAATATAATTTACAGTATGGATAAACAAAAACTATTTTTTTCAATTTTAGTATTGTGGTTGTTACAAGCCTGTGGTCAATCCGGCCCTTTGTATTTGCCCGATAGTAAGCCCCCAGTTCACGTACCCCAAAAATAGGCATGGATCATTTTAGATATCAACATAACTGCTTGTATGCAGAGCAGCTGGAAGTTAGCGAAATTGCGAAACAATTTGGTACGCCTTGTTATATCTATTCGCGAGCAACTCTGGAGCGGCATTGGCATGCCTTTGATCAGGCATTTGGTGAGTTTCGGCATTTGATTTGCTACGCGGTAAAAGCTAATTCAAACTTAGCTATCTTGAATTTATTGGCACGCTTGGGCTCCGGTTTTGATATTGTATCGATAGGCGAGTTGGAAAGGGTGTTGGCTGCGGGCGGGCGCCCAGAAAAAATTGTGTTTTCCGGGGTTGGAAAACGGGAAGATGAGATTTTAGCGGCTTTGAAAGTAGGTATACGCTGTTTTAATGTTGAAGTCTGCGGCGAACTTGACAGAATAAATCGGCTTGCCGGTCATTTAGGTTTGATAGCACCAGTGTCTTTTCGCGTAAACCCGGACATTGATGCAAAAACTCATCCTTATATTTCAACCGGATTAAAAGAAAATAAATTTGGTATTGCTATTGATTTGGCTCGTAAGGAATTTAATCGAGCGGCGCAAATGCCAAATATCAAGGTAGTGGGCATCGATTGCCATATTGGTTCGCAACTTGTTGAAACAAAGCCTTTTCTGGATGCATTGGAGCGGGTTTTGGCTTTGGTTGATGCTTTGCATGAAGATGGTATTCAACTACAGCATCTCGATTTGGGTGGTGGGCTTGGCATTTGTTATCGAGATGAGCAGCCGCCTCAGCCAGCAGAATATATTCAAGCAATTTTGCAACGTCTTGCCGGTCGAGAATTCGAGATTTTATTAGAACCAGGACGTGCCATAGTGGGTAATGCGGGGATTTTGGTTACAAAAGTCGAGTATTTGAAGCCTACTGCGGATAAAAATTTTGCTATTGTGGATGCGGCGATGAATGATTTGGTCAGGCCAGCGTTATACGGTGCTTGGCAAGAAATTGTTCCGGTAAATAATGCCGGCAATGGTAGAGAGCAGACATGGGACATTGTGGGGCCGGTTTGCGAAACCGGCGATTTTTTAGGCAAAGATAGGCTTTTAAATTTAGCGGAAGGTGATTTGTTGGCGGTACGTTCGGCTGGAGCCTATGGTTTTACCATGAGTTCCAATTATAATTCTCGACCGCGCGTCGCTGAAATCATGGTTGATGGTGAGAAATCTCATCTAATAAGAGAAAGGGAAGCTATACAGCAATTATGGGCGGGTGAAATTTTGCTTAGTTTCTAGGAGATGATGGAAATAAATTTCAGTAAGATGCATGGGTTAGGCAATGACTTTGTCGTCATTGATGCCATTAATCAAGAAATCAACTTAACAGCCGCACAAATTTGTTTTATCGCTGATCGGCATTTTGGAGTTGGTTGCGATCAGCTATTGCTTGTTGAAAATCCTGTTAAACCCAATGCAGATTTCAAATATCGCATTTTTAACTCAGATGGTGGCGAGGTTGCGCAATGTGGGAATGGGGCGCGTTGTTTTATGCGGTTTGTACGAGACAAGCAACTCAGTGATAAACAGCAAATTGTAGTCGATACTGATGCTGGACAGTTGGTGTTGAGTTTAGACGCCCAGGGTCTCGTGACTGTCAATATGGGGGTTCCTCTGTATCAACCTAGGCAAATTCCTTTGCTTTTGCCGGAATACGCTAAGTTGTACAATGTCAATCTGGATGGCGAGCAAATTGAATTTTCTGCGGTCTCTATGGGTAATCCGCATGCGGTAATACTTGTAAATGATATAACAACCGCGCCCTTGATTACTGTTGGGGCAAAAATGGAGCAGCATCCACTTTTTCCGGCGCGAGCGAATATAGGTTTTATGCAAGTCATCAATCGCCAGGCTATTAAATTGCGTGTGTATGAACGCGGTGCTGCGGAAACTCTGGCCTGTGGTAGCGGCGCCTGTGCGGCGGTAGTATCAGGCATAGAGCTAGGCTTGTTGGATAGTAAGGTTAATGTAAGTTTGCCGGGTGGTGATTTGCAGATAAACTGGTTGGGTCGCGGTCAACCGGTTTTTATGGTAGGTCCGGCAGTTTTGGTATATGAAGGACAAATTCAGTTATGAGCAACGAAGAACAGTCATTGCTAAATGAGGCTCAAGTGGATGCTTATTTACGGCTACATCCCGAGTTTTTTAATCAGCATCTTGATTTGCTTGAGAAAATGCATATTCCTCATCCCAGCGGAAATGCAATATCTTTAATTTCCAAACAGTTGGAGATTTTTCGGGCAAAACATCAGGAGCAGGAAAATCAGCTGATTGCTTTGATCGATATTGCCCGAGAAAACGATGCCTCTTTTAATAGAATGCACGAATTAACTTTAGCCATGTTGGAGGCAAATACGCTGGAAGATGCGGTAGCCAATTTAAGTACGGTATTGTCCGAATGTTTTTTGACCGATTTCGTCGCCATTAAAATTATTAAAGAAAACATAGCTTCTCCCATCAATAATGTATTTGTGCAGCCTGGCTCATTAGATTTAAAGCATTTCAGTCAAGAATTAAGCAGCAATCAACCCAAGTGTGGTAGGCCGACTTTGGCGCAGGCGCGTTTTTTGTTTGGCGATGCCGCTACGGAAGTCAAGTCAAGTGCTATTATCCCTATGGCCTATACTCAGCTTGAAGGTTTAATTGCTATCGGCAGTCGTGATGAAGCGCGATTTCATTACAGCATGGGTAGTCTGTTTCTTTCGCAGATGGGGGAAATAATCGGCACGCGTTTAATATCGCTAATACATGAAATCGAGTAGAAAATGCTGGGCAATGCAGAGCAAGTATTGTTGGCATTTTTTGAATATCTTCGCGTGGAAAAGCGTGTGGCGGAGCATACCTTAACTAGCTATCGTCGCGATTTGTTGCGCTTGCAAAAATATTGTGAAAAGACGGACGTTGAGACATGGCAGGAACTGCAAAATAGCGATATTAGGCAGTATGTTGGGTTTCGGCATAAGCAAGAAATAGGCAGTAAAACCATACAGCGTGAACTCGCCGCTATGCGAAGTTTTTATCGCTATCTGCAAAAGAAACAACAGGTTGATCATGATCCGGCGCATGGCGTCAGTGCGCCAAAAACCGCGAAAAAATTGCCAAAAATCTTGGATGTGGATCAAGTGGCTGGGATTTTGGATGCGAATCCCGATAATTTATTAGAAATTCGTGACTTGGCAATGTTCGAATTATTTTATTCTTCAGGCTTGCGATTAACGGAGCTGGTAATGCTGGATATTGGCGATCTGAGTATGTCGGATGGTTATTTGTTGGTGCGATACGGTAAAGGCGGCAAGCAAAGACAGGTACCGGTAGGCAAGAAGGCGATTGATGCAGTTAATAAATGGTTGGCTTTGCGGCCTAAAACGTCTTCAATGGCA
>CAVPMI010000013.1:0-27863 GCA_963705975.1 uncultured Pseudomonadota bacterium | reverse complement strand
CTATGTCACTGTTCGTTTCGACGGTTGGTATTGTTTGGGCGCCGTGATTTTTATTCACCGCGCAGTTTTAAGGTCTTACTCGCCGAAGATATTGAAGCCAATGCTCGCTTGGCTGTCTTGCGTTTAGAGCAACAAGGACACCGGGTCACCTGGGTCAAAAACGGTCAAGAGGCTGTGGAAGCTTTTAAGAGCGGTGGTTTCGATCTGATTTTAATGGATTTGCAAATGCCGGTACTGGATGGCTTGGACGCCACCAGGCAAATACGCAAGCTGGAAGCGGATAGCAGCGGTCATCTGCCTATTCTGGCTTTAACCGCCAGCGTGTTAGAGCAGGAGCGCGAACAATGTACTCTGGCAGGCATGGATGCAGTCGTCAACAAACCTATTGATATCAATGAGCTGCTGGAGAAAATGGAGAAACTGGCGCCTGTTGGCGCGGGCACGCCGAGAGTGGCTATCATTCCGATCGTGCAAGCGCAAATCAGCATAGATTTTAGCGGCTTAACAGGCGTAGCGGATTATGCCAAAGGCCTGGAAACTTGGCGTGATGCCTTGGTTTATGCCGAAGCGTTGCGAAATTTTGCCGTAGAGCATGCGGAGGATGCGCTGCACATCTTGCGGCTTACTACGGAAGGTGAAATTAATTTCGCAGCTATGCACCATTTATTGCATACGCTGAAGGGCCTCTCCGGCAATTTGGCCTTGCCGGCTATCCATGCCCTGAGCAGCGAGTTAGATGCGGAGGTTAAAGCCGGCAATCCGCTAAATTTAGCGGAGCGGTTAGGCGCATTGGATACAGCGATAAAAACAGCTGCGGCGGCTATTATGTCATTGCAGCTGCCGAAAATGCATGTGGAAAATTCTAAGCCGCTCGTGTCCGCAGAGCGTGTTTCCGATCTTTTGCAGCCATTACTGTCAGCCTTGGATACTTTAAATCCGGAAAACGCCGCACCTTTTTTACAACAACTTGCAATAAACCTGGAGGCCGCCGATTTTAACTGCTTACAGCGGCAGATCGATCATTTCGACTTTGCCGGCGCTAAGCGCACTGTTGAAAATTTAATAGCGCGGTATCCTAGGAGAAAGCAAGGAGATGCAATATGAAAGACATTTATAAAGTGCTATTGGTGGACGATGAGCCGAATAATTTAAAAGTGTTACAGCAGATTCTAAAAGAACATTTTCAACTTATTTTTGCGATTGATGGCGAAAAAGCTTTGGCTGCGGCGCTGGATCATCAACCTGACATTATTTTGCTGGATATTATGATGCCCGGCATGGATGGCTATCAGGTTTGCACCCTGCTCAAAGCCGATCCTAATACTGCGCACATCCCGGTAATTTTTGTCACAGCCATGGCCGAGACCGGTGATGAAGCGCACGGCTTTGATGTCGGCGCGGTGGATTACATCCAAAAGCCGGTCTCCGCGCCCATTGTGTTGCGGCGCGTGCAAACCCATCTGTCCTTGGTGCGTGTGACAGAACTCGATAAACTGGCGCGGGCGGCTATCGTCATGCTTGGCGACGCCGGCCACTATAATGATCCTTACACCGGCGATCACATCTGGCGCATGGCGGCCTATTCGGCAGCGCTGGCCCGCGCTGCAGGCTGGACGCCGTCGCAAGTGGAAATGATGGAACTAGCCGCGCCGACGCATGATACCGGCAAAATCGGCATTCCGCATGCCATTCTGAAAGCCCCGCGCGGTTTAAGCGCCGAGGAATGGCCGATTATGCAGCAACATGCACAAATAGGTTATGAAATTCTGCGAAAAACGGATAATCCAGTGTTTAAAATGGCAGCGGAAATTGCGCATTATCATCACGAAAAATGGGACGGTAGCGGTTATCCGGCAGGTTTAAAAGGTGCGGAAATTCCGGAATCAGCAAGAATTGTCGCTATCGCCGATGTGTTTGACGCTTTGAGCAGCAAGCGGCCCTATAAGGAGCCGTGGACCTTCGACGCAACTGTTGAAACGATGCAGCAAAGTTCCGGCAGTCATTTTGAGCCACGCTTACTGGATTTGTTTTTGGGTATTATGCCGGAAATTTTGGCGTTGAAGGCGCATTGGGAAAAGTAGCAGGGCGGTTGGGAAAACTACAAGACGTCGTTTGGTTTGCAGTTTTCCCTGTCAATTTCTTAAGCCTTTTTCACGAACTCCGATTTTAGCTTCATGGCTCCAATGCCGTCGATTTTACAATCGATATCATGATCGCCTTCTACCAGCCGAATATTTTTCACCCGGGTACCTACTTTTACGACCAGCGAAGAGCCTTTGACTTTTAAGTCTTTGATCACGGTGATGGTGTCGCCATCTTGCAGCGGGGTGCCGTGAGCGTCTTTGATGACTTTAGTCTCATCGCTGCCGGCGGCGCTGTCTTCGGTCCATTCGTGGGCGCAATCCGGACAAACGAAGGCGTTGCCGTCATGGTAGGTGTATTCCGAGCCGCATTTGGGGCAATTGGGTTGGTCGCTCATGTTGGTATAGTTTTCCGCTGAAAAAATATTTTAAAGGCTATAGTTTACAGTAGATAATCAAAAAATAGGCTATTGACGTGGAATTGATTGCGTCTTTACACTGAGTAATAGGCGCTCCTGTTTTTGACAATGCCGGGCTTGCGGGCCGCTTTGTCCAGGAAACAGTCGAAGCGCATATGGCGCGGTTGGATAAGCTTAAATGACTGGTTTTTACTGAGCAATACATCCGCCGTGAAGCGCGATTTATAAAGCGTCACCCCGAACTGAGACAAGCTTATTTGAAAACCTTACAATTGCTGGAAGCTAATCCGTTTCACCCTTCTTTACGCTTGCACCCATTGCATGGGAAATTTCAAGGATTACATGCGGTTTCTATTAATCTTTCCTATCGTATAACCTTGGAATTAATGATTCAGGATCAGCAAATTATTCCTGTAAATGTGGGTGATCATGATGCTGTTTATTCATCTTGGTCACTAAACCCCCTCATTCACATACTGCAAAATCCTGCTGCTAATAATTTGTTTTTGCGTTTCATCAGTAATAGGCTGCCCATGCTGATCGCTGATGTAAAACACATCCTCAGCGCGGCTGCCGATGGTAGTGATTTTCGCATCATGCAATTGAATATGCAGATCGGTAAACGCCAGGCCAATGGTTGACAGCAAACCGGCCCGGTCGGTAGTGACCAATTCAATAACCGTATGCCGGTTTGACGGGTCAGCAAGGAAGGTAACACGGGTTTCGATAGGAAAGTGTCGAGCTTGCCGGGATTGTTTATGCAGATTTCTCTGTGTCTTCAGCGGCTTTTTGCTCAGCAACATCTGCCGTAGCGAACTACAGATATGGATTTCCTGATGTAAGTCGTTGATAGCGCGCCCGGATTGTTCCAGCACCTGAAAACTGTTTAACACATACTGGTCAGTGGTGGTGATAATGCGCGCGTCCAAAATCGTCAATCCCAACTGATCAATGCCTGCAGTGCAAATAGAAAAAATGCCGCTGGCGTTATGTGCGTAAACAAATATTTCCGCGCTGAGGCGTTCGGTTTGCGGCCGTAACAAAACCAGCGGTAAATCAGTTTCCGCCGAAGAGGCAATGGCGATGGTATGCCAGGCGATTTCATCCGGTGAATAACGCAAAAAGTAATCGTCGCTCAGATGCTGCCATGACTTGCTGATTAAGGCAGCGGAAATACCGAGTTTGCCTAATTCGTTTCTGGCTTCCTTAATATTGTCGGCCAACCGTTCGGAACGCGCCAGCGGATTATCCAAGCCGCGGTGCAGGGCGTGGTGGGTGGCGATATACAGCTCCTTCAGGAGGCTGTCTTTCCAAGAATTCCATAAGCTGGGATTGGTGGCGCGGATATCGGCTACCGTCAATAAATACAAGTGATTAAGATATTGAATGCTACCGACATGTTGCGCAAATTCGTTAATGACATCCGGATCGCTGATGTCCCTGCGCTGCGCTGTCATCGACATAAATAAATGATTACGCACCAGCCAAGCGACCAATTTAGTCTCCTGGAAGGGCAAGTCATGCTGTATGCAAAAATTGCGGGCAATGCTTTCGCCGATATGCGAATGATCACCGCCGCGGCCTTTGCCTATATCATGAAACAGGCCGGCTAAATACAGCACTTCCGGCTTTGGGATCAATAGAAAAATCTTATTGCAGAACGGTAATTCCCGGCTGTGTTTTTCCATGGAAAACCGCCGCAGATTGCGAATTAAAAACAGCGTATGTTCGTCTACGGTGTAGATGTGAAACAAATCGTATTGCATCCTGGCGACAATCTGCGTGAAATCCGGCAGATAAGCCGCCAACACGCCGTAGCGATTCATGCGCTTCAACTCATGGGTAATGCCGCGCGGTTGGCGTAAGATTTTAATAAACAAGCGGTTGGCTTGTTTGTCGGCGCGAAAGGCGGCGTCGATTCTGTGGACATTTTTACGGATCAGCCTGATGGTGCTGGCGCGAATGCCTTTGATGGAGGGAAATTCCTGTACCAGCAAAAAAACTTCCAGCAAGGCGAGCTGGTTTTTCGCAAACACATCTTGGTCGACGGCTTCCAGATAGCCGCCGATGGAAAAAAAATCGGCGTTAACCGGAATAGGCTTCAAATGTTCCTGATGTGCGATCAGTTTTTCATTCAAAAGCTGCAACAACATTTCATTTAGGCGCTCAATCTCGACCACGGTTTTGAAATAAAATTGCATGAAGCGTTCGACATCAGGTTGACCGTTGCCGGTTAAATAGCCGAATTGCACGGCCAGATCGCGTTGATAGTCGAACAATAAGCGGTCTTCACAGCGGTTGGTCAAAATATGCAGCGCAAAGCGCAAGCGCCAGAGAATTTCGCGGTCCGCGATAAATAAGTCGTATTCTGATTTCGGCAAGTAGCCGTATTTGATTAGCTCCCGTAGTGTCGAAGAGTGGTAATGGTGCTTAAATACCCAGGCGATGATTTGTAAATCGCGTAAGCCCCCGGGACCTTCCTTGATATTCGGTTCCAGATTATAAGCGGTGTCATGATATTTGCTGTAGCGTTGGGCTTGCTCGGCGATTTTTGCTGGAAAAAACTGCTCCGAAGGCCATAGGTTTTCTGCTGCCAGTTTGGTTTTTAAAGTCTCGAACAAGCCGGAATTGCCAATAATCAGCCGCATTTCCAGTAAACTGGTGAAAGTGGACTGGTCTTCGGTGACGGTTTGTAGGCACTCATCAATGCTACGCACGCTTTGGCCGGGTTTCAGGCCTATATCCCAGAGAAAACGGCTAAAGTGGGATATGGATTCCTGTAACTGATACTGACTTGCCGGATTTGCCAGAATCAGAATATCTATGTCGGAATGCGGAAATAATTCTTTTCTACCATAACCGCCGGTAGCGATGAGTGCAAAAGCATCACATTCATCACCTAAAAAATGTCGCCAGCAACATTCCAGTAATCTATCGGTAAACTGCGATTTTGCCGCCAATAAAGGCGTAACTGTCGCATCGGGTTTAAAGCGTATTTTCAAGGTCTGATTTTGAAAATTGATCAGGCGCTTGAAAGCCGCCACAGCATTCGCTTGCTCAAAACATTTATTTAAACTGTTGCTGTTTGGCAAAGCTTTGCTCACCGTTCTTCCTCGCGGAGGGTGAGAATCTCATAGCCGGTTTCAGTCACCAGCATGGTGTGCTCCCATTGCGCTGAAAGGCTGCGGTCTTTGGTGACCGCGGTCCAGCCGTCGGGTAAGATTTTCATATGGCGTTTGCCGATATTAATCATGGGTTCGATGGTAAAAATCATGCCGGGCTGCATTACTGCGCCATCCCCCTGTTTGCCGAAATGCATGACATGTGGTTCTTCGTGAAAATTTTTACCGATGCCGTGGCCGCAGAATTCTCTGACCACGGAGTAGCGATTGTTTTCCGCATGTTTCTGAATCGCATAGCCGATATCGCCAAAATGCGCGCCGGGCTTTATTTGTTCTATACCCAGAAACAGGCACTGGCGGGTAATGTCCACCAATCTTTTCGCGTGCAGGGGAACCGGTTCAATGCAAAACATTTGACTGGTGTCGCCATGATAGTCGTCTTTAATAACGGTGATATCCACATTGACAATATCGCCGGGTTTTAATTTTTTTTCGCTAGGGATGCCGTGGCAAATTTGTTGGTTGATAGAGGTGCAGATAGACTTCGGAAAGCCGCGATAATTTAATGGAGCAGGGATGGCTTGTTGCACATCAATGATGTAATCATGACAAATTTTATCCAGTTCATCGGTGCTGACGCCCGCTACCACATAGGGTGCGATCATCTCCAACACCTCGGCGGCCAATTTGCAGGCAATGCGCATTTTTGCAATTTCGTCAGCGGTTTTAATCACAATGCTCATTTTTTTTTCGAGTATGAAGTTGGATAGAAAGTGTAGGCTGTGCGCGGATTAAAACCAGTCGCCAGCCCGTAAAGAGAGAAGTCTAACAGAATCGGTATTGTTGTGAAATCGCAATCGTGGTATAAAGTTAAGTTCACTATGTATTAATACTCACGTCTGTCGACACGATTGATGGGGTGCCGGTAAAGCAGAAATGCCGATCCGGTCATCACTCGGGACAGTTCGGAGGCGTAACCCAAAGCCGAAAAATTCGGCAAAAACCTTTAGGAGAAATAAATGGCAGCAGTGTCAATGCGTCAAATGTTAGAAGCAGGTGTTCATTTTGGACACCAAACCCGTTACTGGAATCCGAAAATGGCCCCCTATTTATTCGGCGCCCGTAACAAGATCCATATCATTGATTTGGAACAAACGCTTCCATTATTTAACGACGCGATGAATTACCTTGGTCAAATGACCGCAAACAAAGGCACCATTTTGTTTGTCGGCACCAAGAAAGCGGCGCGGAAAACCGTCGCAGAAGAAGCAGCACGTTGCGGCATGCCTTATGTCAACCATCGTTGGTTGGGCGGCATGTTGACCAATTTCAAAACCATCAAAAAATCCATTAACCGCTTGAAAGAACTGGAAGCCTTAAAAGCCGACGGCACATTGTATCAACGCTTCAGCAAAAAAGAAGCTTTGGGCATGGAGCGCGAGCTGGAAAAGCTTGAACGTAGCCTGGGCGGTATCAAAGATATGCGCGGCACGCCGGATGCGATCTTTGTGTTGGATGTCGGTTATGAGAAAAACGCAATTATGGAAGCCGTAAAATTGGGTATTCCTGTTATAGGCGTGGTTGACTCCAATAACTCGCCGGAAAAAATCGATTATGTGATTCCGGGCAACGACGATTCGATTCGCGCTGTCACTTTGTATTGCCAAAGTGCGTCTGCGGCTGTTCTGGAAGCGAAGGCTTTGCGTCTGGATGCAGCGGTGAAAGTGGATGATTTTGTCGAAGAAGTCGTAGCGGAATCCTAAATAAATGCGCCCGGCTAATCCGGGCGTACACGGGATTACTCCGGTAAGTCCCGTATGATCAGTATTTTAAACGCCTCCTTTGTGAGGCGTTTTTTTAGTTAATAAACTTTGAGGAATAAAACTAATGAATATTAGCGCCACTATGGTTAAGGAATTACGAGAGCGTACCGGATCAGGTATGATGGAATGTAAAAAAGCCTTGGTTGAAGCCAATGGCGATATGGAGTTAGCCATTGAAAACATGCGTAAAGCCGGTTTGGCTAAAGCCGACAAAAAATCCGGCCGTATCGCTGCGGAAGGCATTATCGGCGTGAAAGTGTCTGACGACGCTAAAGTTGTCGTCATGGCGGATGTTAACTGCGAGACCGATTTTGTCGCTAAAGGCGATGATTTTATCGGTTTTGTGAACGACATCATCAATGCATTGCTCACCGCCGACGTAGAAACCGATGAACAATTGCTGCAAGTTGTTTTGTCCAGCGGCATTACCGTCGACGAAACCCGCCGGGTACTGATTGCCAAGTTGGGTGAAAATATCACTGTCAGACGTTTTGCTAAATTTACCACCACCGACGGCGGTCAAGCCGCTTATCTGCACGGCAGCAAAATCGGCGTGATTGTTGAATTAAGCAAAAATGATCCTGCATTGGGTAAAGATATTGCTATGCACATTGCTGCGTCCAAACCGGACTATGTCTCTGCTGACCAAGTGTCTGCCGAAGTCATTACTAAAGAAAAAGAAATTTTTGCCGCTCAAGCTTTGGACAGCGGCAAACCAGCGGCTATCGTCGAGAAAATGATCGACGGCCGGATTGCTAAATTTTTAGCGGAAGTCACTTTGCTGGGTCAACCGTTCATTAAGGATGATAGCCTGACGGTGGAAAAGTTGCTGACCGCAAAAGGCAACGCCGTTACCCGTTTTGTGCGTTTTGAAGTGGGTGAAGGCATCGAGAAAAAAGAAGAAAACTTTGCCGAAGAAGTCATGGCGCAGGTCAGAGGCTAAGACCCTAAAAAAACCCGGTTCCAGCCGGGTTTTTTCTGTCTTCAAAGGCTAGCTTGAGGCGGCACCCCCTATTTAACATGGAGAATTTTAAGTATGAGTCAGATCATTTGTCAGAGAATTTTACTAAAATTGAGCGGCGAAGCTCTGATGAGCGAAACCGGGGGTAGTATTGATCCGGATATCGTGCAGCGTTTGGCTCATGAAGTGAAGGATTTGTGCGATGCAGGCATTCAAGTAGGGTTAGTTATCGGCGGCGGCAATATTTTGCGGGGCGCGGAAAAAGCCTCGGAAGGCTTAAATCGGGTCACCGGCGATCAAATGGGTATGTTGGCGACAGTGATTAATGCTTTGGCGATGCAGGATGCTTTGGAGTTTTTGGGGCAGCCGGTGCGCGTGATGACGGCGCTGAAAATCAATCAGGTTTGCGAGGATTATATTCGGCGTCGGGCGGTCAGGCACTTGGAAAAGGGTCGAGTCACCATTTTTGCCGCCGGTACCGGTAATCCATTTTTTACCACCGATACTGCAGCCAGCCTGCGCGCCATTGAAATCGACGCTGAGCTGATGATTAAGGCCACCAAGGTTAAAGGTGTTTATTCCGCCGATCCGCATAAAGTCCCGGATGCGGTATTTTACCCGCGATTGACCTATGATGAGGCGATTGATCAGCGCTTGAATGTCATGGATACCACCGCCTTGGTCTTATGCCGGGACAATAATCTGCCGATGCGGGTTATGAACATTTTTGAGCCGGGCGCCGTCATGCGCTTGATGCGCGGCGAAGATATCGGCTCGCTTATCGAGAGAAACTAAATATGATTACAGATATTCAACAAGACGCGGCCTCACGCATGGTAAAAAGCATTGAATCCTTGCAGAAAGCGTTTACTAAAATAAGAACCGGTCGTGCGCATCCTAGCTTGCTTGATCAAATTAGCGTAACGTATTATGGTAATGAGTCGCCTTTGTCACAAGTTGCGAATGTCTCGGTAGAGGATTCCAGAACTTTAAAAGTGACGCCTTGGGAAAAAGGCATGGTGCAAGCCATAGAAAAAGCCATTATGTCGTCTGGCTTGGGTTTAAATCCAGCCACGCAGGGCACCGTGATTCGGATTCCGTTGCCGGCATTGACTGAAGAGCGCCGCCGCGATTTGGTGAAAGTCGTCAAGAATGAAGCAGAACAGGGGCGAGTGGCGATTAGGAATATTCGTCGCGATGCGAATGCTGCAATAAAAGACGCCTTGAAAGAGAAAGCGATTTCCGAGGACGATGCACGTCAGGCTGAAGAAAAAATTCAAAAATTAACGGATCAATACATTAAGGAAGTGGAAAAGCATCTCGAAGAAAAAGAAGCTGACCTGTTGTCGATGTAATCGAGAGAAAAACTATTCGAGATAGAATATGCCAGAAAACGAACCGACTGCGAATAGCGGTAATCCAAGACATATTGCCATCATTATGGATGGCAATGGTCGCTGGGCGCAAAAACGCCTTATGCCGAGATTTATGGGACATAACGCTGGTGTCAAAGCAGTGCGGAAAATTGTCGAGTATTGTGCAAAGCAAAATATCGAAGTGTTATCCTTATTTGCTTTCAGTAGCGAGAATTGGCGACGTCCCAAAGATGAAGTCAGCTTACTGATGGAACTTTTTATGGCAACCTTGCAATCGGAAGTTGATAAGCTGGATAAAAATAATATCCGCTTAAAAATTATCGGCGATAAAAGCGGTTTCCCAGAAAAATTACAGGAGAAAATCCGCTCAGCGGAAGCCCAAACCCAGGAAAATACTGGCTTGACCTTACTGATAGCCGCTAATTACGGCGGCCGTTGGGATATAACTCAAGCTGTGAGTAAAATTGCGCAGGCAATTAATCAAGGCGATATTCTGGTTCAAGATATATCCGAGGAATTAATTAGCTCACATTTGGTCACAGCAGGGTTGCCGGAACCGGATTTGTTTATCCGGTCGGGTGGCGAGGAACGTATCAGCAATTTTCTGTTGTGGCAGTTGGCTTATACAGAATTTTATTTTACCGAAAGTTTATGGCCGGATTTTGATCAAAAATTGCTGGAAACTGCTATTAATAGTTTTAAGAGCAGAGAAAGACGCTTCGGACATACCGGCGAACAGATGCTTGAAAAAAAATCCATTAGCTCTACTTAACCATAATAATTAAAAAACGATCCCTATGTTAGTACAACGTATCATAACGGCGCTGGTGTTGGCGGTTGCCGTAATTTTTGCAGTGAATGCCATGCCTGCCGCCTATTTTTCCTTATTTATCGCTATCATCACCCTGATAGGCGCCTGGGAATGGTTGGCGCTGATCAGTGTTGAAAAGACTTTAAGCAAGATCCTGTTTTTAATCTGCTTAGTATTGCCCATGTTGGGTGTCACTTATTGGACGGTTTTTCTGGAAATTCTCGGGGAAACCTTGGAGTGGCCGGAAATCAAAGATTATTCGGATGCCTTGGAATGGTTAGTGATAGCGCCGGTGTTATTCTGGGTACTGACCATGATATTGATTCGGCAAGCCTCGCCGCAATTACTCACCATGGATTTCAAGCCGCGCTTCAAATTATTTGTCGGTTGGTTAGTCTTGCTGTCAGCTTGGATGTTTTTGAGTAAGCTGCGGGCTTATTACGGCGTTGGCATGGTGATGTATTTCTTCTTCTTAATTTGGACGGCGGACGTCAGCGCCTATTTTGTCGGCAGAAAATGGGGCAAAGACAAACTGGCGCCGGAAGTCAGCCCGGGTAAAACTGTGCAAGGCGTGTATGGTGCATTGGTTTCGGCGGCGCTGTGCGGCATTGCCTTGCGTTTATATTACGGTCTATCCGGTTTTGAAACCGAAGGCAAGCAATTGGTGGTGTTGATGGCAATGGATATCATCATTTTATCGGTGTTGACCGTATTGGTGTCTATCTATGGTGATCTGTTTTTTAGCTTGGTCAAAAGACGAAAGGGCGTAAAGGACAGCGGCGCTTTACTGCCTGGACACGGCGGTATACTGGATAGAATCGACAGCATCATTGCTGCTGCGCCGTTTTTCTATGCCGGCATTGTGTTAATTAGCCGGAGCGTATATTCATGAAAGGCATTTGCATACTCGGCGCCACAGGTTCGATAGGCGTCAGCACCCTAGACGTGGTAGCCAGACACCCGGATAAATATAAAGTGGTTGCCTTGACTGCGAATGGAAATATTGACGCATTATTGGCGCAATGTTTACAACACCATCCGGATTATGCAGTAGTGGCTACCGCAAGCAAGGCCGCAGAATTTCAGGAAAAAATTGCCGCATCTAGAGTTGCTGATATTAAAGTGCTGGCCGGCGCTGAAGCTTTAGAGTTTGTGGCAACGTTGGACAATGTAGACGCAGTGATGGCGGCGATAGTCGGCGCGGCCGGTTTACTACCGACTTTGGCGGCGGCCAAAGCCGGTAAAAACGTGTTGTTGGCGAATAAGGAAGCTTTGGTGATGTCCGGGCAAATTTTGCTGCAAGCCATCACTGAGTCCGGCGCAACTTTGCTGCCGATAGATAGTGAGCATAACGCCATTTTTCAATGCATGCCGGCCGGGTATACCACAGGACATGTCGCCAAACAGGCCAGACGTATCCTACTCACGGCTTCCGGCGGACCCTTTAGACAAACCCCGATTAGCGATCTGGATCATGTCACGCCAGAGCAAGCAATCGCCCACCCGAAATGGGATATGGGTAAAAAAATCTCGGTCGATTCCGCCACCATGATGAACAAGGGGTTAGAACTCATTGAAGCCTGTTTGTTATTCAATATGCAGCCGGATGATATTCAGGTAGTCATCCATCCGCAAAGCATTATCCATTCCATGGTCGATTACGTGGATGGCTCGGTGCTGGCGCAAATGGGTAATCCGGATATGCGTACGCCTATCGCTTATGCGCTAGCTTGGCCGGAGCGCTTTGAGTCCGGGGTTGCGCCGTTAAATATTTTCGAGGTGGGGCATATGGATTTCGAGCAGCCGGATCTGCAACGTTTTCCCTGCTTAAGACTGGCTTACCAAGCGATTAAGGCCGGCGGCATCATGCCGACAGTGTTAAATGCCGCCAATGAAATTGCGGTCGAAGCCTTTTTGGCCGAGCAAGTGCGGTTTAGCGATATTGCCAAAATTATTGAACAAAGCATGACGCAATTTACCCCAGACAATGCTGATAGTCTGGATTTGGTTCTGCAAGCCGATCAGCAAGCCAGAATTGTGGCTACGGCTGTGATCTCCAAACTGGCGCATTAATGGAAACTTTGCACACCTTGTTTTACTTTATCGTCGCCATTGCTATTTTGGTGACTTTTCATGAATACGGTCATTTTATTGTGGCGCGGAAAATGGGTGTCAAGGTGTTGCGATTTTCGATTGGCTTCGGCAAGTGCTTGTTAAAAATTCAAAAAACCGCAGATACCACTGAATTTGTGATCGCCGCCATTCCGTTGGGCGGTTATGTAAAAATGGTCGACGAACGCGAAGGCCCGGTGCAAGCCGAAGATTTGCCGTATGCATTCAATCGGCAATCGGTATTGGCCAGGACAGCTATTGTCGCAGCCGGACCTCTCTTTAATTTAGTGCTCGCTGTTTTTCTGTTTTGGTTGGTGCTGGTAATAGGCGAAGTCGGCATGAAACCGATTGTTGGCGAAGTTGAGTCGGGCTCGTTGGTAGCTAGCGCCGGTTTCGTGGAAAAGGACGAAATTTTGGCAGTGAACGAAAAAGCTACGCCGACCTGGAGTGAGGCTTTGGATGCTGTGTATTCTTTAGCTATCAGTGGTGAACATGAAATCAATGTGACTGTGTTAACTGCTGACAACAGCCATTTAAACCGTTTGCTCAGCATCAGTGATGAAGACACAGTTAGCCCTGAACAATTACAGAAACGTTTAGGTCTAAAGCCCTGGATGCCAGTTATCAAGCCGGTTATCGGTAAGTTATTGGATGACGGCGTGGCTAAAGCAGCCGGGCTGGAGACCGGTGATTTGCTGATTAGTGCGGATGGCTTGGCGATCACAGACTGGCAGCAATGGGTCGATTATGTGCAAGCTCGGCCGGAAGTCGAAATCAACTTATTGATTGAACGTCATAACTTGCGGATTCCTCTTAAGCTAACCCCGCGCAAAGAAGAGCAGGGCGGTAAAGTCCTTGGGAAGATCGGCGCCGGCGTCGAAGTACCAAAAGATTTACTGGACTCGCTACGCGTGAAACATGCTTTATCTCCTTGGGAAGCCGTGCCTGCTGCTTTTGAGAAAACTGGTTTTTATATCGGAACTACCTTAAAAATGATGGGAAAAATGTTTGTCGGTTCAGCATCGGTGGACAATTTAAGTGGTCCGATAAGTATCGCCCAGTATGCAGGACAATCTGCCGAAATGGGCTTAAGCGCATTTTTAAGATTTTTGGGGCTGGTCAGCGTGAGTCTTGGCGTGCTTAACCTGTTGCCTATACCGATACTCGATGGCGGGCATCTATTGTTTTTTGCCATTGAAGCGGTCAAGGGTAGTCCTATTTCTGAAACAGTGCAGTTACGTTTTCAACAAATAGGCATGTTTTTACTGTTTTCGCTGATGGCTTTTGCTATGTTTCTTGATATAGGCAGATTTTTTCAACCTTAGGCTGAACGTCGCTATAGATTTTTGGTCAAATTTTTTTTTAAATCCAAACTTATTCCTTTATGAAAAATATTACTCGAATTTTGCTGCTGATGATCAGCGCCGTTGTCTGCGTTAACGCGTCTGCAGATGAAGCGGCTGTGAAAAAATCTCTTGCTGCTTTTATGCCGCAAGGCAAAGTAGAAAGCGTCAAGCCTGCTGAAATTCCCGGTCTCTATGAGGTCATTGCGAGTGGCGATATTTTTTATGTGTCTGAAGACGGTAGATATATGTTACACGGTCAACTGTATGACACCGTAGGTAAGAAAAATATAACCGAAAGCAAATTGTCTGGAGTGCGTAACAGCGCGCTGGCAGCAGTCGGGGAACAAAACATGATCATCTTTAAACCGGAAAACAGCAAGTACACTGTTTCCATCTTTACCGATATTGATTGTGGTTACTGCCGGAAACTGCACTCCGAAATCGACCAATACATGGCCAAAGGCATCACGATCCGTTATTTGTTCTTCCCGAGAGCAGGCAAGGGTTCTGACTCCTATAAAAAAGCCATATCAGTCTGGTGTGCTACGGATAGAAACAAAGCCTTAACAGCCGCGAAAAAAGGCGAGGCTTTAGAAAGTAAAACTTGTGAAAACCCAGTGGACGAACATATGGCATTGGGCGAACAGTTTGGCATGCAAGGTACGCCAATGATCGTCACAGAAAAAGGCAATATCTTGCCGGGCTATGTGCCTGCCCAAAAATTGGCCGATATCTTGGCTAAAGAGTAACATAGACCTGGCGGTAGGGCTGGTTAGATGCTCCTAAAACTAAAAATCTAGTCCAAAAATATGCCGCGCATCGTAACCCGCCGAACTGAGCATATCTCGGCGGATTACGATGCGCGGCAAGTTAAACTAATTCCGTAAAGCCATTGCGCGCATCTAACCCGCCCTACCGTGCTACAGTTATGCCGGAGATCTTTTGCAAATAATTCTTGAAAACTCTGAAGAAACAGAAGCCATAGGCGCGGCGCTCTGGCCGATTTTGCCTGAAAAATGCTTGGTATACTTGTATGGTGAGCTTGGCGCCGGCAAGACAACGTTAATCAGGGGCTTATTACGGGCGGCAGGCTACACGCAGGTGGTTAAAAGCCCAACTTACAGTTTGGTCGAAGAGTACGAGATTAATGGTCGGCGGGTATATCATTTTGATCTCTTTCGTTTAAAGGACCCGGAGGAGTTGCATTGGCTAGGCATAGACGATTATCTGCAGCAAACTGCTTTGTGTTTTATTGAGTGGCCGCAAATGGGGGCAGGTTTTTTGCCGGTTGCTGACCTAGTGATTAATTTGCAACAGCAAGCCGATAAACGTCTTATTGAAATCAAGGCATTACAGGTAAACAAAAATAAATTTTGCAAACTTATATGGAAAAACAAGGAGATATTGTTATAATTTAACCTACATTATCAATAAATGTAGGTGTGGCGTGTATGCGATTATTTTTGAGATTTACGCAATTGCTAGGTTTGTTTTCCCTTGCGCAATTAGCTTACGCGCAACCGGTGCAAATCGGTGCGATAAACTACAACAATGCTACTCCGCTACGTCTGTCCTTCGAGTTATCCAGCGTTGCTCATCCCAGTTACTTTACCTTGTCCCAACCAAGTCGTTTGGTAATCGATTTTAAAAACACGCAGTTGGCGCATGTCTTAATTCCACCACCTGCCGATCATCCGCTGTTTCAAAATATCCGTAGCGGCATGCATAACGGTAATGTCTTAAGAATAGTTGTTGAATTGAAAGCTGATGCCGATGCTAAAGCTAGTCTATTGCAACAAGGCGCTAAGGCTGAATTGCAGATTGCCTTAACGCTTAAGCAGCCGTCTAAAGCTGCAGTAAAAGCTAAGCCGGTTGCAGCCAAAACGGAACCAGACAAGCCTGTGGCAAGAACACCGCAGGTAGAAAAACAGCCGGAACCTAAGCTGCAGCCGTTAGTAAAACCCGCAGTTAAAGCCATCAGTCTTACGGAACCTGAGCCGAAAGCCGCTCCGGCCAGTCTGAAAGCGTCAAAAGCCAAAGGCCGGGATATCGTAGTAGCCATTGATGCAGGGCATGGGGGTAAGGATGTCGGCGCGCGCGGCGCAAACGGTACGCATGAAAAAGACGTCGTGTTTGCTATTGCAAAACGGCTAGAGAATATGGTAAATCATCAACCTGGTATGCGGGCGGTGATGATACGCAAAGGTGATTATTTTGTCTATTTGAATCAACGCGTGAGTCTTGCCCGCGCCGCAAAGGCAGATTTATTTGTGTCGATACACGCTGATGCCTTTAATGACCCCAGCGCGAGCGGCGCTTCGGTCTATACCTTGGCCAAAAAAGGCGCTTCCAGCGCGGATGCCCGCTGGCTGGCAGAGAGCGAAAACGCTTACGATAATGGTGACGACAGAAGTGATGCTTTGGAATCGGTGTTACAGGATTTATCCCAATCGGCAGCTAAAGAAGCCAGTCAGAATATCGGCAATAAAGTGTTGCGCAGTGTGAGATCAGTTAGTCATCTGCATAGAGCGGATGTACAAAAAGCCGGCTTTGTAGTGTTGAAGGCGCAGGAGATTCCGTCCATCTTGGTGGAAACCGCGTTCATCTCCAATCCCGATGAAGAGCGGCGCTTAAGTAGTCGCGCTTACCAGGATAAAATGGCTGCTGCGGTATTTTCCGGTATCATGGCGCATTTTAGACAATATGCTCCGGCTAATACCTTAATGGCGCAGTTGCATAAATCCGGAAAAGCCCCGCATCTGGCTATGTTGGAAGAGCACGAGGCTGAGCCTGCATTTGAGCAAAAACCACAGCCCTTATTATTTAGCCGAAATGAGCTGCAACAGTCTCACGCCTCAGAGTCATTTAGCGGCAAATCCGAGCATGTGGTGAATCGCGGCGATACCTTGTTAGGCCTTGCTCAACAGTATAAAGTCTCAATGCGTTCCTTGCGTACTGCAAATCATCTGGCTGATGGTAATTTCAAAGTCGGCCAAGTGTTGCAAATTCCGACGAGCGGTTAAGCACTTGTAACTATTCAGTGAAAATAATGAATGACATCCAACAGGGTTTTTTGATGTAGATGAAATGTTTTTCATCCGTGCAAAGATTTGTGTTGGTAGCAGCAATTTGTCATGCGGAAATGGTCTTTTGGCAAATAATTAAGCAAAAAGCTACTTCTATGTACTGCCGGACAATTGATTATTTTCAGTGCTTGTGACATTATTTTTCTTATTGACATTTCAAATAAATCGGTGATGTAATGCTAAACATGATTTGTTTTGAAAATTAAACAGCTCAGTTACTGGTGTATTAAGCTATATGTGAACATATACAGGAGGGTTTATGCTATTTAAACGTAAAAGCAGCTTGTTTTCTGGCTGGCTAATAGCTTCATTTTTCCTACTTGCCGGTCTGGGTGTAAATAATGTCTATGCTGAAGCTGTGGCGCCCCCCCTTAGCAGCATCCAACTCGGCCTGCATATTGAAACTGTTTACGATTTTTTAGTATCCCCGTCCGATACGCAAGTACGCCAAGGTGTTTGGCTGAGCCATAATTTCCAGATGTCGGATAGCTTGCAGATGTCTAATGTATCCTTGCCAAGCGAAAAGATCCAAATTGTATTTACTTATGCTGATCCAAGTTTTTCCGGCATGGCAAGTCCCGATGCTCCCGTCGGTGGTGATAAAATTAGCTCAGTAGCCTATGTGCCTTTACCGACTACTGCTTGGTGTTTTTTGATCGGTGTGATGACTTTGTTAGGTATGAGCAAGCGACGCAGTAGCAGTCGTCGTTAATTTCTGTATGGCGGATTGGACTAAAATACGTTCTTTCGTGTCGCCGCCGAAATGTACTTTAGCTCTAGAAAAAATAATTCCGAACATGCTTTTAGGTCAAAGTTTAGGTCGAAAGATGAGGGTATGACATTGAAGTAAAAGACATTGAAATTTGTTTCGAACTGCTGCGGATACTGGCTTGGTAATAACTTCCCTCCGCGCAGCCTAACGCAAAAACGCCAAATGCATTCTCAGTATTGTACTGAGGATATAGTTTGCTGCTGGGCTATAAAGTTAAAGGGTGGCTGGGTTTAATAGTAGGGCCGGGCTCTGCAAAAACATTCAGCTCTTCCTGCTTGGGTGTCATTTTTTCTATTGGTTTTGCAAGATTGCTTTCCTGAGCGGCTGGGTCAGGTAACTGCCACAAAGCAGCAAGACTTGCTGCCAAGGCGATTGCGATCCGTGTTCTTGAATAAGTTTTTTTTGTTGTATTTTTGTTATTCATATGAAACCTCCAGTTTATTCAGTAAATATATGCCTGGAGTGCTTGATTTGGAAGGATTTTTCGCCCATCGTAAAAAATAACCGCAAGCACTTTCCATGTTTATAGTATAAATATTTTAATATTATTTGATTGTAAATAATAATTGTTGATGGCTGAAATTTCCTCGTTTCATAGCTTTCATTAAAATTTTGCTTGTTACTTATAAGACGATTTAGCCAACTAAGCAAGTTGTTTTCCGGCAAAATGATTACCGATTACCCAAATGTTTCAGCAAAAGCAATTTTCACTGATTTCCAAATACCAAAAGTCTAATCAACAAAGATATATTATCCTTTAACATCACTATAAGTTCCAATACGTACAAATACATCAGTAAACTCACGGAGCTAACTGCGGCGACCTCATTACCACCTCGATTACAAAGAATGCCTGAAACATATGCGTAATCAGGAAATGATTTGCACTTGCTGCTTGCTGCTTGCTGTTTCATATCAGAGTTTGATAGCAGTTCGGGATGTTGTCGGTGGTTTCCGCAACTGCTACTTGATTCTGCGTAATACCTCAATCGACAGGTAGATATTCTTGGTTTGGTAAGATCGACTGTGGGTTGTAATACACATATCGCCTGGTGTATTTCAACCAAATATAAATTGTGTTTGCATATTGTGGTTAGGAATAAAATTGTAGGTTATTGAAGTAAGTATATAAAAAATATATGGCATGATTAAAGCTTTACTTTCATAGTGTACAATTAAAGAGGCAAGCAGGCATGCAGCATTTTTTTCATTTTTATAGAGATGTTACGGTAGGCGTTTGCTTTCTGCTTGGTATGCTGGGTTTTCTGTCCGGTGAATTCATTATCTCTACGGTTTTATTTTGCGCAGCAACTTTATTCAGTAATTTGAATTTAGGAGGGAAAACGTCACAAGCTTAAATTTTGTTGTTTGATGTCTCACTGTTAAGGCGGTTAGTGAATAACTGCTTACTCGACAGCCTCTACTTTGCTCCAAGTAGAGGCTTTTTTTGTGTTTGGCGGGTATACTTTGCAAAACCTGGAATTTAAATTGAGCTCAGCGGGAATACTAATGCAAGTCACTAACTTTATAAGACAATATCCTATAGCCGTGTTTTTGACAGTGCTACTGTTACTGACCGGCTGCGCGGATTTGCGCAATGCTTCGTCGGCCGATATTCGGCAGATGGTGACCTTAAAAACTAACGACAACAGCCCTGACCAGTTTTGGGTTGCGCCGGAATTGCAGGTAAGGCGCTACCGGCTGCAGTTTGCCGGCTACGATACCGTCTATTACTATTTATATAACGTCAAGCCGACCCCTGATGCCGCCGATATGCATCTGCGGGTGCACATAGACGCTAACTATGGCGGCGTGGTCCGCCATTATGATCAGGCTAAACTTCCAGACGGCTTCGTCTCCCAGACTCATCACCTTCAGCATGATGTGGTGCGTTGCCAATTGTTCGGTAATATGGTCGATGCTTGTTTGTTTCGTGATCGTGGCGATATAGAACTGAGCAAGGCAGAACTGGAAGCAGGACGCATAAATGGGCTGACCTTGGCGCTATCTTCGGCTAGCGATCAGGATTATGAACACCTTGATTTACCTGCAGCATATATTGACGGTTTTTTACAAGCTCTATCAAACCCATAAGGAGGCAACATACCATGACTACTTTGTTTACCCCGCTCACACTAGGTGCATTGACAGTGCCGAATCGGATTTTTATGGCGCCGCTGACTCGCTGCCGGGCAGACGACGAACATGTGCCCAACGCCTTGATGGCGGAGTATTATGCACAACGTGCCAGCGCCGGCTTGATTATTGCCGAAGCGACGATGGCGATGGCCTGTAATTCGGCATTTTGGACGGAGCCGGGTATTTATGCACCGGAGCATATTGCTGGTTGGAGATTGACCACCGATGCGGTACATGCGGTAGGTGGCAAAATCTTCCTGCAAATCTGGCACGGCGGTCGGGCCTGCCATCCCTTGCTTAATCAAGGTGCGCAGCCGGTAGCGCCTAGCCCGCTGGCGATTGAAAACGACGAAGTGCATACCCCGGAAGGTAAAAAGCCTTATGTGATTCCCCGCGAACTTCAGGATAATGAATTGCCCGGCATCGTCGCTGGTTTCCGCCAAGCGGCAGAGAACGCCAAGGCCGCCGGTTTCGACGGCGTAGAAGTGCATGGCGCAAACGGTTATTTGCTGGACGAGTTTTTGCGGGACGGCGCGAACAAACGTAGCGGTCCTTATGGCGGGAGCCTGGAAAATCGCGCCCGGCTATTGTTTGAGGTGCTGACTGCGGTGATTGAAATATGGGGTAGCGAGCGGGTGGGTCTAAGAATTTCACCATTGAATAGCTATAACAGCATGATCGATAGTGATCCGATTGGCCTTGCCATTTGGTTGGCTGAGCAACTGAATGCGTTTGATTTGGCTTATCTGCATCTGATGCGTGGCGATTTCTTCGGCTTGCAAAATGGCGACGTATTGACGCCGGCCCGAAGCCTTTATAAAGGTGTACTGGTCGCGAATATGGGTTATAGCCCGGAAGAGGCTGCGCAGGCGGTGGCTGAAGGCAAAGTCGATGCGGTAGCCTTCGGCAATGCTTTCCTGGCAAACCCGGATCTGCCGGCCCGCATACTGGCCGGCGCGGCTTTGAATCAACCGGATCCGGATAAATATTATTCGCCGGGAGCAGAGGGATATACGGATTATCCGGCGCTGTAGAAAATCCTGGCTGGTTGTAACTATTAAGCGAAAAGCAAAATTAGAAATATGTAGGAGCGGGCCACGCCCGCGATAAGGCCTTTCGGATTGGTAAGGCTTTCATCACGGGCGTGGCCCGCTCCTACAAGGTTGTGATATTTTTCGCCTGCGAAACTAATGTGTACGCTGAATAGTTACGGCTTGCTTAAAGGCTCGCCACTACCGCCCCTTCTTACCAGCACCATTTCACTTAGTATAGAAAGTGCTATTTCTTCCGGCAACTTTGCGCCTAAGTTCAGGCCGGCGGGAGCGCGGATTTTGGCCAGATCGGCTGCCGAAAAGCCTTCTTTCTCTAGGCGGGACAATACCAGTTTGGCGCGGGTGCGGCTGGACACCAAGGCGATGTAGCCGACTGCGGATTTAAGCGCTTGTGACAAGGAATCGTAGTCGCCCTTGTGATGCGTGGCTATCACCACATAATCGCCGGGCTGGGGCTGTAATTGTTGATAGCGGTTATCGTCATTTATGATGCGTTCAGCCGTGGGGAAGCGTTCGGCAGTGGCCTGCGGGTCGTTAACGGCTATTTCAAAGCCCAAACGATAGGCTAATTCGCACAAATGTTCCAGTATTTGCCCATGTCCTACTAGCCAAAGCTGCGGCTTGGGCAGCACGGGTTCGATGTAAACCCGCATGCTACCGCCGCAAGGCATGCCGGCGCCGAAAATTTCATCGTTTAAATCAATTTCGATCAAGCGCGGTTCTCCATTGGCAAGGCTTTCCTTGGCTGCCGAAGCGGTTATAGACTGAGCGCAGCCGCCACCGACCCAGCCGGCGATAATGTGGCCGGTTGCATCAATTAAGGCTTTGGCTGAGGGCTTGGCCGAAGAAGAGCCTAATATTTCCACCACGGTGGCCATTACATAAGGTCGGCGCTGGTTGCGCAGTTCTAGCTGAAGTTCAAGGATATCCGGCAGCACTGTGGTTTATCGTATGGTCTTAAGGTTTTAAATCTTTCGGTCGGTCTATGTCTAGAAGAATGCCGGGATCATCGCAGGCTATTCTTTTTAATTGTAACAGATGTGCCTTGATGACGGCTTGAGCGCCGGTGTCACCGCTTAAGGCTAACAGCTCCGGTCTTAATAGGCGAGAGAAGCCCACCGGGTGGCCGCGTTGACCTTGATAAAACGGCGCGGCGAGCATGGCGCCTAGTCTTAATTGCTCGGCAACCAGCCGGATAGTCGCGGGTGCTATCCAGGGCATGTCGGCCAGAGAGATTAACCAGCCTTTGGCTTCAGGGCAGGCGCTGACGCCGCACACCAGGCTTGTCGCCATGCCAAGATCGGCCAGTTCGCAAACGATCACCTCAGCGCCTGCAGTTTGGAGTTGAGTTGTTAGTTCCTCGCTACCGTGGCGGACTACAGCTATTACCCTATCTGTGCCGGCTAATAAATTTTGGCAGGCTTGCAGAGCGACTGTTTTGCTGTTGGGCATAACTTGACTTAATTTGTTGGAGCCGAAGCGCTGGCTAGCGCCTGCGGCTAGGAGAATGCCTATTATCGTAGACATTTGTCTGACTATAGGAATTAAACTACAAATCTTTAAAATCATGCCGAACCATTTCAGCCTTAGCCCGAAAGGTTTCAGCATCTCCATAATTGATAAACTTTTGATAACGGCTATGTAAGATTTTCAAACGCCTGGCATGTTTTATAGGACACCAGAATTGTTCGGTACGGGCGGTAATTTCTTGAATATAGGCGATCAAGCCGTTAGCATAACTACAGTAGCCGCAATTTATTTTTTCGATTAAATTTAAATAGTTTAAATATTTCCGGTCAAAAATAATATAATCCTGGCGGTTTGCTTTTGGGATGCCGTAAATCGGAAAACAGATTGCTTGGTATAATGTGACAGTCATATCCAATAGTAAAAACGGTATGAGACACATCCAGATAATAGGCGTACTGATTATGTGCTTAATTGGTGCATCGACAATGTAATTGAAGATACGTTTGGCATATTCCTTGTGTTTGATAATTATATTTTTTTCAAAATAGATACGTTGTTTTGAAATTTTGAAGGCAAACTCTTCCTCCTGTTTTTGTAATTCATCGATCAATTCGATTTCCAGGTGTTTTATTTTGTCCAGCAAAATTTCAATTTGATCAGTCATGACGAATTCCGGTTTTATGAAAGTGAGAATTAAAATCAAAGCATGTCGATGACTCTCAATCAATTTCAGCTTCCATCTGTGTATTTAAAGGTTAACAAAGCAATATCAACTACAACGTAAGCGTTCAGTCCCCCGCTTTGAGAAAGCGGGGTTAGGGGATTTTTAAAATTGAATTTTTGCGCTGGACAATTTTGCCAGTGGTGTAGAGCAGATAAACAGCCGCAAACTAACGTCAGCGTCTGGTAGACTTTATTCCATCATTTTGTCTATTTGTTTAAATTTGTTCAATAGGCCTTTTAATTTATTTGGCTTTTCTGCTTTTGTTGCCTCAGCTATGCTTGGTTCCTTAATGATCGGAACCGGGGTTTCTTCAACAACAGCCGCCGATTTAGCGGTTTTATCCTTACCGGAAGCAAACAGCGATTTAAACTTGCCGGAAATTTGCTCTGTTGGCGAGGTTTTGGGCTTTTCAACAACAGTAGGAGTGGGTTCTGGAGTTGCTTCTACCACAGGCGCAACTTCCGCTGCTTCAACTTTACTTTTCGCCATATCCTTAGCAAACATATTTTTAAATTTACCAGTCAAATTTCCGGATGCCTTTTTGGCGGCGGCTGGCGGCTGCACAGTTTCGGCAGGGGCGGGCGGTTCGGCGGCAGGGGTCGGGGTTTCGACTGGTGTTTTTCTCAGCAATTCGTCTGCTGCGGCTTCTTCAGCTTCCCCGAGGTAGTGACTGGCATCAGCTTTGCCATCCAATTTTGCATCGAGTTTGGCCACTTTCTGCATCACATTGCCGAACATGTTTTTAAACTTTCCACCACCCGTGGTTGCGGCAGGACTGCTGGTAACTGCAGCGACTGCCGGCTTTGGTTTTGGCGTTTCAACTGCGGCAGCCACTGGTTTGGATTCTACAATAACCGCTGCCTGCGGCGTTTCTATAATCAATGCCGGATTTACTGGTTGCGGTTGGCTAGGGCTTGCTACTGCAACTTTTGGTTTTTCCGGCTGGATTGCTGCCACCGGTGCTTTACTTACTTCAAGCAACTGTTTTTCCAACGCCGCCCGCTGGGTAGTTTCCGCTTCTAACTGTGCTTCAAGATCAGTTACACGCAGCTGTGCGGTCTGCTGTTGCGATACTAAGGCTTTCTGTTCATTAAGCGCTAATTCCAATTGGATGATTTTTTGGTTTTGGCCATCCAGACTGGTTTGTAAAACCTGAAGTTGCTGTGCCTTTTCCCCCAGTTTGGTTGATTCGGACTGAAAACGCGCTTGCAAATTCTGATGTGCGGTTTGCTCGGCGCGAAAGTTTTGCTGCAATTGTTCGATAGGGGCTTGGAAATGCCCCCACAGCTCTTCCAGGCTCAGATCAGCCGTCAGGCTCGGGCCACCCAATAGTACTATGCTTTCAGAAAGCTGTTTGCCAAAGACGCTGACTTGCTCCTGCAACTGTGCGGCCTTCTCGGTTTTATGTGCGGCAACGGTTTGCACGTGGGCGAGTTGCGCCTCGCTGTTGGCCAATTCTTCCTGGCTTGTGTGTAATTGTTGTTGGCTAGCCGTTAACGCGGTTTGCGTATTCAGTAACTCTTGCTGTTGCATGGCGATGGTCTTTTTCAAAGAACCGATGCGGATGCTGTAAATTATGGCGGTTAATAACCATACCGAAATCGCCAGACAAATCGCATAGGCAGAGTTGTCCAGGGTAAATTGCAGCCACTGTGCGGCTAGAGCTTGAAAGAAATTGAGATATTGGTCCGCTTGCATAAGTAGTTTTTATTGTTATAGTTAATCATGATTAAACGTGCAACACCGAGCGCCTGGTTGGTTGCACACATTACTCTTAACGCGGTTGCAGTTAAGAAGGTAAAATTCTAAGTCATTGCTGCGCTGCAAACGGTTTGTTTTCACAAAGCTTTCCAGCCGGAAATCGAATCTTAAAGCAAAATATACACACTGTGCGGATAATCGTCAAAAATAAGGCGAGCGTAAAGACTTTTTGCCGGTTTTGATGCGAGATCCCCGCCGATATTCGGCTGGAATCCACTGAAAATGGGTAAAATAATTAATAGCCAACAATTCCCGGTTTTTGTTGATAAGCTATTGCCAACACATAATGATAAAATCCATTGGAGAAACTAATGCCCTGCTACAGAAAAATTTTCGCCGTTATCTGTCTGAGTTTAAGTGTAAGCTTAGCCTATGCTTATGGTTCCGGCAGTAGTTCGCATAGTTGCGACAAGCCGGTGTTTAGCGATTTCAAGCCGGCTGCAAATAAATACCTGCAATCCTTCGATGAGTTTTCAATAGTAGCTTCTGCAAATACCGCAGCTACTTCAATCGTCGTCGACCTCGGTCTGGGTGATAACAAAATTCACTTTAGCAATCATGACTTGGATATTACCACCCGCAAAACCGGTCAGTTAGACATCAAGGGGAAATTGGAGCGGCCGATCAGTGGCGGCTTCGTGCGTTTAAGCGTGACGGCGCATAGCAAACCCGGCTGTGAAAAAACCGATGGCGTGCTGATTAGAATCCATTAAGGGTTTGGCTTCGGCTTTCTTCATTTGCCGCCGCAGGCCGGGGTCCCTTTTTGCACATCGGCCACGCTACAGTTGCCGAAACCGGCCAGTTGGGTTTTAAGTACCGCCATTTTAGCAACCAATGTGGCGCGGTGCTGGCGAGCGTTGCTGTCTTCAGTCAGCAGATCGCTGAGCGCCGATTGTCCTTGGCTAGTCAAGGTGCTGCCTAAATTAACCGGTACAGAAAAACTGCTTTGACTAGGTGTCGCTCCGAAAGTAGTTCCGGTGGATTGTATATTTGCTGAAAACTGCTGGTTGACATAGCCGGGAATAATAATATTATGGCCGCCAATACCGCCTTCATCGGCGTTTACAATTCCAACCGGTGCAATCAAACTAACATTACCTATATTTGAGCTATTATAGCCGGATTCGGCGCGGATGCCGCTACCAGCTACCGTAGCTGGAAATAGTACCTGCAAGTTACCCTGAGTATCTATGGTAACGATGGGTGGAGGCGTGGCCAGCGCCGATTTAGCCCCGCGTCCGGCGTCAATGTTGCCGTTGGAAGACCAAACGGTAATATCGCCGGCGTCCAGAGTAAATATCTTGGATTGATTAACTTGTAAGTCGCCTTGTAACAAGATGTTCACATCACCCTGGCCTTGGGCAACCAAGCCGAGTTGCGCTGCAGTTTTCGCGGCTAGTTGGCTAAAGCCCAAATCGGAACTCGCTAGCCCGACATTAATCATGCCGCCGGGCGCTAAAAGATTTATGTTGCCGCCTTCCAGAGTTTGAATTTCGCTAAAATCCAGAGTGATGTTGCCGGCCGGGCTATTCGGGAACAAGGCTGCGATGGCGGCATAACCGTCTTGATAGGCAAGAGTTTTAGCGCTGCCTTGGGAAGTAGCAGCCTGGATGCCGGACAAGCGTATCTGATCAAATAAAATCTGTAACGCAACTTGCAATTGCCCGCTGCTGGTGGTTTGTTTTGCAAGTTCTGCAGGCGCGGCTTGTAGGTCGGACAATAATTGCTGCAAGTCGGTCAGCATTTGTAAATTACTACTGCTTGCCGGTTGGCTGAGCAGGGCGGACAACTGGGCATTTAGCTGCTGCCGGTAATTACTGTTAAATACATAAACTTGCAAAAATTCAGCCAAAGGCTGGCTGTCGCCGATTAAGCCATTACCGGCAATCACCGTCAGATTTGCGCCATTGGCCGGTAAATGTGAATTCAGCAATGCGCCGATGGTGGTAATCCCGGCCGAACTGCCGAGATCGATATTACCGCCGGCCCAGACATTCAGCAAGCCGGGGCCAGCCAGTTGGATGCCGGTTGCAGAGTCTAGAATCGAACCAGTGCTTGGCTCGCGCTGCATGGTAAACGTAATATTTCCGCCAGCTACGATGCCGGAGACATCTTGAGGGTTAATGTTTTGAATCTGTAAACCCAGATTCAAAAAGTCCTGCCCGGCCGAAATTTCCGTGGATTTTGCCGCCGCTATCATTGAGGCATCCAAACCAATGATGCTGCCGGCGGCTGAAACAATTTCATTACTGGTGGTATCCGCGGCATGGATGGGTTGCGGCGCATGGATATCATCAATAACTTGAGAAGCCGTATCAAAATAAACGTCGGCGGCGGATGCTCCGGCTAAAGGTTGCGCCGGCGAAAACAGGGCCGGACTCACGTCCAATTGATTGAGCGTAGCGCCGTTGCTAGACTGGCCAATAGTGATATCAGCCGCCGCCAACAAATCAAAACTGCTGTCAGCGGCTGGATACAAGGTCATGGAATTATTGATGACTATGCCGCCCGTCAGCGCCTGGACGGTTAAACCGCCGGGATATAAACTCAGGGCCGCTAAATTGGCGCTATTCACCACTGTTGCGCCCTTAGCTATGTTTGTGTATTGTTGCTGTATCAAACTAGTGCTGTTATTCAGCTGAACATCGCCGCTAGTAGATAGAAAACTAATGCTGCTGTCAGCCGTATAGGTTGTAAAGGCGTCGGCAACCGAATTCAAGGTTTTTGCCTCGGTCAGCATAAACGGGTTCATGACCGTGCCTACGGCGATGCCGGCGCCGGCCGTGACGGTAAATTGCGCATTGCCGA
>CAVPMI010000012.1:0-20610 GCA_963705975.1 uncultured Pseudomonadota bacterium | reverse complement strand
GCAGTATTTTTTGCTTTAGTTTCCCAATTGCCGCTTTTGCAAATATGGAAAGTCTGGTCGAAGAAACGCGGTTTAAGGCCGAGCACAACGATTCCGAAGCGCAATATAATCTTGGTTTGTTGTTAGACAAAGGCGAAGGTGTAGTTCAGGATAAATTACAAGCTATTAACTGGTTTCGTAAAGCAGCTGAACAAGGTTATGCCAAGGCGCAATTTCTACTGGGTATGTTGTATGACCAAGGGCTGAGCGTGCCTCAAGATTATACGCAAGCGCTGGAGTGGTATCGGAAAGCGGCTGAGCAAGGTTACGCCAAGGCGGAATATAATCTGGCGGCTATGTATGATGAAGGTTTGGGGGTTGCGCAAGACTATACGCAAGCTGTTTTTTGGTACCGAAAATCAGCAGAACACGGTTATGCCAGGGCGCAATTTAATCTTGGCTCTATGTACTACAAAGGCGAAGGCGTAACGCAGGATAATACACTGGCTTATATGTGGATGCAGTTGGCGGCGGCACAGGGTTTGGCAAAAGAAGTGAAAACCCGTAACGCCATGGAGAAAAGTTTAACGACAGCGCAAATCAATACGGCTAAGAAGCTGGTCAAAGCATGGCTTGCTAAACACCCAAAAGTAAAGTGAGCTATAAGCAGCTCATTTAAGTTAGTCATAAGGTAGGTTTGCTATAAATACCCTAAGATCCTACTAGGATGGAGGATTTTAATTAAATCAGAATGCACTTTTGTAGCGGAAGACTGTCAAAGTGCCAGTATTTAAAAGGAGACGATAATGAAAACTCGGATACATTTATTAGTATTAATATTTACAATTTGCAGTATGTTCGCCGGCATTAATCCGGTTTATGCGCGGGGTGGCGGCGGTGGCGGTCATGGCGGTGGGCATTTTGGCGGTGGCGGTGGGCATTTTGGCGGTGGTTATTATCGTGGCGGTGGTTGGGGCTGGGGTGGTTTAGGCTTGGGTTTGGGCTTAGGTCTTGCCTATCCCTACTATGGCTACGGCGGATATTACGGCTATCCCTATTATGGCTATCCGGCTACCACTGTGGTGCAAGCGCCGCCGCAAACTTATATTCAACAGCAGGCGCCTGCCGCCCAACAAAACCCATCCGGTTATTGGTATTACTGCAACGATCCGCAAGGCTATTATCCTTATGTAAAAGCCTGTCCGGACGGCTGGCAACAAGTAGCGCCGACGCCACAGTAGCCTATTGATTTTTAATGGCTAATTATAATATGCGACAAATTGTCGCGGTTTTTGTAGACAATGCGAATTTTTTCATCTATTATCCGCAACCATTGAACGAGGTTGATGAGTTTTCACTCAATCGCAACCGATCAATGGGGGAGGGAGTGCGACCGGCAACGGTAAAAAACCAAGAATAAACGCAATGAATTTAACTGTCGTTACTTTAATGGCAGGCGTCCATCAAAATATAAAAAAACCGGACGAAGCCCACTTTTTGTGGGCTTTTTTATGCGTATTCGTAACACCAGGTGCAGATGAATACCCCGCTTATCACTCGACTAGGCTTTGAAAAACTTAAATCCGAATTGGATCAATTATGGCGTGTAGAGCGACCTGAGGTCACAAAAATGGTCACTTGGGCGGCCAGTCTCGGCGACCGTAGTGAGAATGCAGACTATCAATATAACAAAAAAAGATTACGGGAAATAGACAGGCGCGTCAGATATTTACAGAAACGCCTAGATAGTCTGAAAGTGGTCGATTATCATCCTGACCAGGAAGGGAGGGTTTTTTTCGGCGCTTGGGTAGAGATAGAAAATGACGCTGGCGAAAGAAAATGCTTGCGAATTGCCGGTTATGATGAAATCTTCGATCAGAAAAATTATATCTCAGTAGATTCGCCGATGGCCCGCGCCTTATTAAAGAAACAAGTGGACGATGAGGTGATGGTAAAAACCGAATCCGGCGTCTATACTTGGTATCTCATTTCGATTGTTTATGAAAGAGCGAATGAGCTCTAAGACATTATTTGAGATTATTTTACAAATGGATGACGGCAAACCGGCATGGGATAGGTATAATGGGAAATTTTTATTTCAAGCAATAAGGTAAGTATGCAAATCACCGATAAAACTGCAGTTTCTTTTCATTATACCTTAACTAATAACGGTGGCGAGCAACTGGATTGCTCAGTTGGCGAGGAGCCATTAGTGTATCTGCATGGTACCGGTAATATTATTCCCGGTCTTGAAGAGGCGCTTACCGGCAAAAAAGCCGGCGACAAACTGAATGTTACCATTCAACCTGAAAAAGCCTACGGAGTGATCGATCCGGCTATGAACCAGATTGTATCGAGAAAAATGTTTGAAGGCATGGATATTGAAGTCGGTATGCAATTTCACGCCGATGTCAATTTCGGTTCCGGCGTGATCACTATCGCGGAAATAAACGGCGATGAAATTACCATAGACGGCAATCATCCTTTAGCCGGTGAAGTTTTGAACTTTGACGTAGAAATTATCGATGTCAGAGAAGCGACCGCCGAAGAACTTGCACACGGCCATGTGCACGGTCATGGCTGCGACCATCATTAAGTTTCTAAAGTTGCCATATCGATAACAAACCGGTACTTGCGGGCTTGGTGCAAGTAGCTGTGACAGACGCCACAATAGAGGATTTCCAGCAAAACGTCTTGCTGCAGCGCGGTTCCCGGCGTTCGAAATGGTAAGTGCGTAAAGGTGTTTGTGGGTTATAAGCGGCATAGCCGTGACTTTTACGCATGAATCTCTCCGAATTTGCGGGGTAAGCGGGCTATTAAATCGGATTGAATTTACTAGACTGTTTAAACAAATAAACTATCGACAAAAATACTAGGCATGTTTCTTTCACAACAGTCGGGTGGAATAAGTCTTTTTGCATGTCAGAACAACAGATGTTTTCAGCTGATTTCTTTAAAGCTTGCCGGAAACACTCAATCATGGCTTGGGCTTAATCGGGTGTTTCCGGTCTGCCTGTTACTTATTTTGCCGGCGTTGTGGTAGGTGCAGGTGATGCAGGTGCAACTATAGGTGCAGGAGTTGTTGCTGCCGGTTTGGCGGCGTCGGCTTTTTCTGTAGGTTTTGCAGCCTCCGGAGGCGTTGCCGGTTTAAGGCCGATATAGCCATGATACCAAGCATAGCCGCCGCCGGCCAGCAATGCAATTAGCAGCAGATACAGTTTCCAGGGGCTTTTCTTTTCGCCGAAAGGATCGGTCAGTTGCCGTTCAGCGTTAGCGGGCAGTTTCGCAACACCAGTCAGTAACCGGCCAAATGGAATATTGATAAAGGCTTTGGCGTTTATTGCCCAGCCGCAGGCGTCTAATACCGGCGCCAAATTACGTTGGCGGAGTTTTAGAAAAGCCATAAGCATTGAGGGGCCGGAGATCAGCAGCATGACGCCAAGAATAGCCAACGGCATTTGCCACCAGAGCAGCCCCATAAAGCTGCCTAAAAGGCTTGCTAATGCCGTGCCGATAGCGCCCACTGCTAAACCGATGGCGGCAAATATACCGACAAATTTGCCGATATCGAAAGGCGCAGCCGGCGGCTTACCGGCTTCTGCCTTGCCACTGGCGTCAGTTAGGCCTTTAGCGGCATTTTCATGCGCAGCTTTATCGCGAGCAGCGGCGCCTTTTTCCATTTGCTCGTTAATTGTTCTGGCTACGCGTTTATAAGGCGACCAGAATGCTTCGCGGATGCTGATTGGATTTTCGATGATTTTGACGATAGTGGCGTCCCAATCTAATCCGCTACGGTCGTAAAATACGCCATTACGGCCCACGCGTAAATTATCACTATCGCCGCCGGTTATCGCGGCAGCAATGTTTATCACTGCCGCCTCGCCTGGACGGCGGCATTCGCAGTAAGCGAGGAAAATTTTGCTCAGGTTGGCGAGTTCGCTATGCTTGGCGATATCGTCGATATAGACGCACAATTGGCAACTGCGCCCATCTAGATACAAGGTGCCGGCTTGAAAAATGGCTTGTGGTTGAGCTTGATAGAAATCGCGGAACGAGATGAAGTTTTTTAATAATGTATAAAGATCCCGGTAATAATGCACTAAACGTACTACAGAGCCTATGGCTTCGGCTTCGGGTTTTAGTGCTAAATCCATGGCGATTAAGTCCATCAATTGGGTTTGGGTTTTGGATTTAAGCAGGGTTTGCAGTCGCTCAAGCCCCAAGCTTTCTACAACTGTGGTGGGTTTGTCAGCCAGCCAAGCCAAATAGTCGGTAAATTGCGAGGTAACGCTTTGCCATTGGTGAAAGCTTAAACTCTCCAGTTGACCGAACAGCGGCGTGAGAATTTGCTGGCATAGTTGTTCAATAGTTTCTCGCCAAGCCGGATTGATCCCATGCTTTAGTGGTAAATTCTGACCGGCGGCTATGGCTGCCAAGGGTAACTTGGCTATTTCCTCATGAGCGGCAGATAAATTAATGCCGGCTAATTGTTCATAGTGGCTATCGTTAGGGTTTAATAGCCCGCCGGCGCGGTCGTCGAATTCAGCTAGTTGACAGCGGGTGAAATAATCATCAATTTTTGTCCGCAGTTGCGCCAGGAGTTCCACGGCGGATTGGGTGTTGGAGATCTTGGCCGCGATTTGCAAGGTTTCAACTCCGCTACGGTTCCACCAAGCAACATATGTTTGCGATTCTTCGAAAAATTGTTTGATCAAGTCAGTGTCTAGGCCAGGATCGCCGCAACGGTCTTCGACTGAGCCGCAACAGCCGATGATGTCTTTAATGGCTAGTTGGAGGGTTTCATTCGTTGCGGCTTTGACGGGAATCACGCCATCGCCGTTAAATTGGGTATTGGCAAAAATTTTGCTAATGTCGGCTAAATCAGCCACGCTAATTTCAACTGCATCCGCTTTGCCTAGGCTTTTTAAGATATGTTTGGCAGATTCTAAGAGTTGCCGGCCTTCGTCATCCTGGTCGTTGATGGCTGCTACCGGCAGTGTATCTTTACTTTGAAACAATTCCTCTGGATTCTTTAAAACCTGATTGATCCATTTTACCGCATCAATGACTTCGTAAGCACGGATCCGGCCATCTTGATCGGTGTCTAGCAAGCTTAAGGTTTGGGCGTCGAAAAACAGGCCTTTAGTCGGGCAACTCAGTGCCGCCCATAATTTTTGATCTAAATTGGGTAAGGCCAATAAATCTCGGTTTTGATTAATTTCGACTTGATCGAAACCACCTAGTTGCGTAAAGCGCCATTTTTCCTGTGTGGTTGGACTGGATGCTGAGACCATAATCTATCCCCTAAGCCTATTGTTATAATAAATGTGAGTTATATCACAATTTTATGGCAGGATAAATTGACTTATAGTAAATCGTCTAGCGAGATGTTCTCTTGACAAGTTATGATAAACTTGGTAGTAATTTAATATGATGGGCTGTTTTCTACAGTCCTTTAGACTTCATTGTGCGATTTAGACTAGAATATTTAATTATATGCATATAATACAAATAAATCCGCATAAAACCAGCAAGCTTTCGATAGATCATCAGCAAACTATCAACACATTAATTTTATGTCTGTCGTTAACCAGGGGATTGAAATGCTGACTATTTTTCCATGGCAGCAAGCTATTTGGCAGCATTTAACGGCTTACATCGAACAACAGCGTATTCCGCAAGCGCTGCTGATGGTTGGGGCGTCTGGTCTAGGTAAACGGCATTTGGCTGATATCTATGCCGGGGCCTTGCTTTGTCAAACGCCGCAGGCAGCGGGTGTCGCTTGCGGCGCGTGTGCCGCTTGCAAGCTTTATCACGCGCAGACGCATGCAGATTATTTGGTGATTGAACCCGACGAAGCGGGTAAAGTCATCGGCATTGATAAAATAAGGCAGTTGACAGTTAAGTTGGCGCTGAAACCGCAATTTGCTGGTTTTCGCTTAGTGATTATGCAGCCGGCGGATAGCCTGAATACTGCATCGGCCAATGCTTTTTTAAAATGTTTAGAGGAACCGACCGAACGCACTTGTTTTATTTTGATTACGGATCAACCGGCCAAATTGCCTGCGACTATCCGCAGTCGCTGTCAAAAAATCAGTTTCGCGGCGGCTGACCGGCAAGTTGCCGGCGATTGGTTGGCGGCGCAAGGCGTGGCTGAACATAGCGAACAATTATTGAGTCTGGCGCAAGGCGCGCCGCTGCTGGCTAAAGCGTATGCCGATCTCGGGTTTATGCAACACCGGCAAGCGTATTTTCAGGATTGGTTGGATATCGCCGCAGATAAAACTAATCTGCTGGTAGTCGCTGAAAAATGGCAAAAACAGGAAATAGTGGCTTTATCTGTTTTGTTAACGTGGTTAAGTAGCTGGATTGTGGATATAGTTAAGCTACAATGCCAAAGTGCATCGCTTGCAATTAACAACCCCGATTTTAAAAAACCTTTGCAGGCGTTTGCCGAGCGACTAGAATTAACCAGACTTTATCACTTTTACGATAAGGTGCTACGCAGCAGATCGCAATTGGCGACCCAGGTTAATAAACTGTTGCTGTTGGAAACTTTATTGATCGATTGGTCACACCTTAACTCAGTTTAATTTTATGGCAGAAACCGCTTCCAGACAAGGGATATTGTCCTTATCCATTAAAGATAAAAACGCCCTATATTCGGCTTATATGCCGTTTGTGAAAAATGGCGGTCTATTTATTCCCACTAAACGCGAATATGAAATGGGGGAAGAGGTTTTTTTGTTGTTAAGCTTGATGGAAGAAACGGAGCGCTTACCTATAGCTGGTAAAATCATCTGGAAAACGCCGGCAGGCGCCGAGGGTTACAGGGCGGCCGGGATCGGCGTCCAATTCAGCGACCAGGACGGCGGCGCAGCGCGGAATAAAATCGAAACTTATTTGGCAGGCAGTAAAGACTCCGAGCGCTCAACTCATACGATGTAAAATTAAATATTATGTTTGTTGATTCACATTGCCATCTTGATCGTATCGATCTAAAACCATACAACCAAAATTTCGCCGAATTTGTGGCGGATGCTGAGCAAAAAGGCGTGATGCACATGCTGTGTATTTCCATCGATTTGCAAGCATATCCGGCAATGCGCGATCTTATCGCACCCTATGCCAATATTTCGCTGTCGGTGGGCGTACATCCGAATAACACTGAAGATCAACCGCCTAGCATTGATGACTTGTTAACCTTAGCAGATGCGACGAAGGTTATAGCCATTGGTGAGACCGGTTTGGATTACTTTCACGGCAAAGATTATATTGAAAGCCAACGCCATTATTTTAAGCAACACATCGAAGTAGCCAAAATTTTGCAAAAGCCTTTGATTATCCATACCCGTGAGGCTGGGCAGGAAACTTTGGATATTTTGCGGCAGGAAGGCGCTGATCAAGTCGGTGGGATTATTCATTGTTTCACAGAAGATTGGGCTTATGCAGAAAAAGCCTTGGATTTGAATTTTTATGTTTCCTTTTCCGGTATTGTCACTTTTAAGAATGCTATAGCCATTAAAGAGGTAGCTCAGAAGATACCCGGCAACAGGTTTTTGATTGAGACGGATTCACCTTATCTGGCGCCTATGCCGTTTCGTGGCAAGCCTAATTATCCGACGTATCTACCCTATGTTGCCAAGCATATAGCCGAATTACGCAACACGACGGTAGAAGAAATTGCCAAGCTGTCCAGCGCTAATTTTTTTAGCTTATTTGCCGCACAATTTAAAGCAAATGGCTAAAAAAAATGCGGCTTTGAGGCCGCATTGAATAGGAAGGTACGGACTCAAAAACAAGGATGGTAGTTAAAGAGTCTGGGCTTATTATAATAAACTTCTAGCATTAATTTAATGTGGCATTTTGTCGCAGTTTGAGTTAAATCAGCACCTCATTATCCTATGGAAAATTTACTAGCTGCGCCGCAAGGTAGTTATCTGCTGCAACGCTTGCCCTTACGCAAACTGGAATTGCTTAAAGCCTGGGATGCAGCAGATGAATACTTGTTGCAACATTTAGCCGAGCAGGACGTTTTATCCCCCGAGTGCCGGTTGGTGATTTTAAATGATAATTTTGGTGCTTTGGCTGTTGCACTAAATGCTTTTCGCCCACTGGCGCTGTCCGATTCCTTCCTTTCCCAGCAAGCAACGCGGTTCAATCTTGATGTAAATGGTATTGAGCAGGCGCGGGTAAAATTACAAGACAGTTTGACGCCAGCAGAAGCCGATGTTGATTATCTAATCATTAAAATCCCTAAAACTTTGGCTTTGCTAGAGGACCAGTTGTTACGTCTCCGGCCGTTTCTAAAACCTGAATGCCACGTGATTGCCGCCGGAATGATCAAAAATCTGCCGGCTTCGGTATGGAAGATACTGGAGCATTTGCTCGGCCCAACCACTACTTCCTTGGCGGTTAAAAAAGCCCGCTTGATTTTTACTGCGTTGGATCCCAATATCGTCTTGCCTGAAAATCCCTATCCAACAAGTTATTTGTCAGATGACTGCCGTTTTCGGCTGTGGAATCATGCCAATGTTTTTTCCCGAGATAGTTTGGACATAGGTGCGCGGTTTTTTCTGCAACATTTGCCGAGTAATCGGGCCTATCAAGACTGCATTGATTTAGGTTGCGGTAATGGCGTATTGGGCTTGATGCTGGCGGTCAGGCGACCTGAAGTAAAGATAACGTTTGTGGATGAGTCTTTTATGGCGATAGCTTCGGCGAAGCAAAACTTCCAACAGGCATTTGGCGGACAGCGGCAGGCGGATTTTGTAGTCAATGACGGACTCAGCGGTTTTGTCGACCAGAGTGCAGATTGCATACTCTGCAATCCGCCTTTCCATCAGCAACAGACCCTAGGCGATCAGGTCGCCAACCAAATGTTTAGGCAAGCACTGGCTGTATTACGCCAGGGCGGTGAATTGCGGGTGATTGGTAACCGGCATTTAGGCTACGGGCAGAGTTTGAAAAAGCTATTCGGCAATTGCCGTCATCTGGCCGGAAATGCCAAATTCGATATTTTTTCTGCGATAAGGCGCTGATTTTTGAAATGTTGGCTATAGCCAATTTTGTAACTATTCAGCGAGGTGGATTTTGTAGGATGTGCCGACGCTAGGAGGCGCATCGGTCGCGAATGATGCGCCGCCCGTTGGTGGTTCATCCTTCGAGGGCTACGACAAGTTCAGGGCGAACGGTTAGGCCTTAACTTAACGGTATGATCAGAGTCTTATAGATACCAATTTTTAACTTGCCTATCAACATTATCAACAATGAATGTATTAAAAGTCTTTGAAAAACGCCTATACTCAATGTAGCTGCGGATTTGCATGCTTGAGCCTATAGCATTGTCTATATGCTTAAACATCTCGCGCTAAAATTTGCTGGAGGATGAGGATATAGTGCAAATCATCGCCGGCTTGCCAACTGTATTACGGTGATCGATGATGAGAATGGAGAAAGACAGGAATAGTTTGATTTACCTATTCGACAATCATGAAATTGATGAGAATGGCGAGCTTATAAAAAAAATGGCTGACATTAAGTCATTTGTGCTGTTTACAAACCATAAAATGCAAGAAAAAATATATCCTATGTCTATTAAAATTGACTATTTTGATAAACCAATTTTAACGCTAAAAAATTTTCCGGATCGTGTGGTTCCCCATCTAAATCTATCTAAATTGCCACTTACTCATCTGCATGGCATTGGTCGTGACCATTTAAAAGAGTGTTATGTAATGCATTTGCCTTGGACAATCACCAGTCAAATGCTGGGTATTTTAACCATAAAAAATATCAGAGAAATTTGTGCCGATTGCTTGCATTTGCAGCTTAGTTCATTTGCAGACGCACAAAAATATTATCCCGGATTAAACTCAGCCGAAGATTTTAAAAAATTTGTGGAAGCGGCGCATATCATTAATGCACATATTCAAAATTTAGATATTATCGAGTGCGAGAAAAAACTCATAGACCACGGTTTAAATGCATATGCTAAATTATGATCGACAGCCGGTAAACCTTGCTGTCGCCATTTCAAGAACTATGCTGCCACTACTAAGTTCATAGCTGTTTGTTTGTAACATATCAGCGACAAAAATAGGCACTGTAGCCTCGATGCAGCATAGCGTAATCGAGGATGTAGCTTTCGATGATCCGCTATTACGCTAAGCTGCATTAAGGCTACGCTGAATTTTTCCTAAATTTTTTGCGCTTAAAGCGAGTCAACGCGCTAAAATGAGGCTTAGGTCTTATGTTCGTTTCCGTACCGTAAAGCATAAGCATTTTATAGTAATCTGCACACTTTTAAAGAACCCGTTGGTATGGATTATGCAGGAAGCTGTCGCACTTTCTAGCCGTATTGAAGATCTTCTCGAAGGCCAGCAATTGGAAGTAAATATCCATGGTGATTGGTTGTCCGGGGCTGAACTGCCTTCGATGACCGCTATCATAAATCGGATTGAAACACATCCAGAGCTGAAAGGCATTCGATTTTCAACCGGCGGCTTGGGTCGTTGGGATAGCTTGCTGGTCACGGAAATGATAAAGTTAATCAACTTTTCGATAGAGCGTGGCTTATCAGTGGATAAAGCCGGTTTGCCAAGCGCGATGCAAAACTTATTAGCGCTGTATTATACGGTGCCGGAACGCATGGACGCCCGCCGGGTAAAACGCCAAGTTTCCTGGCTGCAGTTTGTCTCGCGCTTTGCCGCCAATGGCATAAAGCAAGGGGAAGATATACTGGTGTTCATCGGTGAAATGGCGTTGAGCTTGTTAGCTGTAGTGCGGGGCGAAGCGCATTTTCGGCGTGTTGATTTATTGCTGTATATCCAGGAGTGCGGCCCCTCCGCCTTGCCGATAGTGTCCTTGATTAGTCTCTTGGTGGGTTTGATTTTGGCTTTTGTCGGCGCCTTGGAGCTATCCTTATTCGGTGCGCAAATTTATATTGCCAATATGGTTACCTTGGGGATGACCCGCGAAATGGGTGGTTTGATGACTGCCATCATTATGTCCGGGCGCACCGGCGCCGCCTATGCCGCGCAAATTGGCGCCATGCATGTCAATGACGAGATTGATGCCTTAAAAACCATGAACTTGGAGCCTATGGCTTTCTTGGTATTACCGCGGGTGCTGGCGTTGATCATGATTATGCCGCTGTTGTGTTTGTATGCCGATTTAATGGGGATAATGGGCGGCGGTTTGGTGACAGTGAGTTTGTTCGATGTCTCTTTGACTGAATACCTTAATCGGACTTCGCATGCTGTGCATCTCGCTGATTTTTTCGTGGGTTTTTTTAAGTCTGCCGTTTTTGGGGTGTTAATAGCTGTCTCAGGGTGTATGCGCGGCATGCAGTGTGGACGTAGCGCCTCTGCAGTAGGCGACGCGGCGACTTCAGCGGTGGTTACCAGCATCGTCTTTATCGTGGTTGCTGATTCACTGATGACAATTATGTGTAATCGCTTAGGGATATAAGGCATGAGCACAGCTTGTCTGACGGTGAAAAATCTAACCATGGCTTTCGGCGATTTCGTTATTCAGCGCGATCTGAATTTCGAGATAAATCGTGGCGATATTTTTATTATCATGGGTGGCAGTGGCTGCGGTAAAAGCACTTTGCTGCGGCATTTGATAGGTTTGCAACGTCCTGAGCAAGGCGATATATATTACGGCGAACAAAATCTTTGGCAAGCAGAACCCGAAATCAAGTGCGAAAATCTGCAACGTTGCGGTGTGTTGTTTCAAACCGGGGCCTTGTTGAGTTCGATGACTTTGGCCGAAAATGTGGCTTTGCCGCTGACTGAAGCTAGGCGATTTTCAGCCGGAAAAGTAAGAGAGATCGTTGCTTATAAGTTGGCGTTGGTCGGCTTGGCTGGTTTCGAAGATTATTACCCAGCCGAAATCAGCGGCGGAATGCAAAAACGCGCCGGTTTGGCCCGCGCGATTGCTTTGGACCCGGAAATATTATTTTGTGACGAGCCTTCGGCAGGTTTAGACCCTATCAGCGCCAAATTACTCGATGATTTGATTCTGAGTTTAAGCGCCAGCCTGGCGACTACGGTAGTCATGGTGACGCACGAGTTAGCCAGTATATTTGCAATTGGCAATAATTCCGTGTTTCTAGATGCGGAAACTAAAACGATTATAGCAAAGGGAGCGCCCAAGCAGTTGTTGGCGGAAGCGAAAGATCCAAAAGTACTTGCGTTTTTAACCCGTGGGACGCGGACGGAAAGAAAAAAGGAATTCGGGAGTCAGTTGTGAGTAAAGCAAGCAATCCATTTGCTGTCGGAGCATTCTTGGTAGGCGCATTAATGTTGCTGACGGCCGCAGTGCTGGTGTTTGGCGGCAGCGATTTTTTTAAGCATAAAAAGCGTTTTGTGATTTTTTTTGAATCGGGACTGAATGGTTTGAATATTGGCGCACCGGTAAAACTCCAAGGCGTGCAAATCGGCAATGTCGTTGAAATTTCGCTGGAAATGGATGCTGCCAGCGGCCGTATTTTCAAGCCGGTAGTGATAGAAATTGAACCGGGCTTATTACGAGATTTTTCGGGTGGACGGGCAGAAACTCATAGAGATCATGCTAGGAATGAGGATGCGCAACGCATGATAGACGCCGGCTTAAAAGCAAGATTGGAAACGCAAAGCTTATTGACTGGTTTGCTGTATGTCGATTTAAATTTCTATCAAGATAAACCGGTCAATCTGGTAAATCTGGATTATAAAGAATTGCCGGAACTGCCTAGCGTTCCGTCTACAGTCGATGAAATTCGGAATATAGCCGATGAAGTCATCGATAAGGTCGAGAAATTGCCGCTGGAGCAAATGGTCAAAGATTTATCCGAGACCTTGCAAGAAGCGCGGGATTTAATTAAATCCACTGATACCAAAACGTCTGTTAAAGCCCTGGCAAAATCCTTACAGGAAACCCAGGCTTTGCTGACAACCTTAAATGCACAAATCGGCCCGTTATTGAATAATGTTAATCTATCGGTGACGGAAACCCGCCTTGGGGTAAAGGATTTGAATAATCAACTGACGCCGGTTCTGAAAGCTGCCGAACAAAGTTTAAATACTACCACTCTGGTGCTGCAAGACTCTCAACAAACCATGAAAGCTTTTGAAGCGTTGGCGACGCCTGATTCCCCTTTAGGCCAGGCTTTATTGGAATTAAGCAATGCGGCGCATTCTTTGCGCAATTTGACCGAGTCATTGGAGCGACAGCCGGATGAAATCATCTATGGCAAGCATTAATCCATTCCCCAAGCAGGCTAAAGATAATGACTAAATTCACCTGGGTGTTTTTGATACTGGCTGGCGCTTGCAGCAGCAATGCGCCTACGAAATTCTTTATGTTGAATGCTGAAACCGGCATGTCGGCCCCGGTAGCGTTGCCGGCGATTGACAAGAGCTTGCTGGTGGGCTTGGGACCTATCCACTTACCCGATTACTTGAATCGGCCGCAAATTGTGGTCGAAATAAGTGAAAATCAATATCGATTGGACGAACAGCATCGCTGGGCCGAACGTTTGGATCAAAATATAGATCGAACTTTGGCTAAATTTTTGGCAGATCGCTTAGGGATAGCCCAAATTATCCGCTACCCTTGGGCGCAGCGGCAAGCAATTGATTATCAGATTAGCATAGATATTTTGGAGTTTCATCAAACAGCTGATGGTTTCAGTCGCTTAGCTGCACAATGGCAAATTAAACGCCGGGAGGAAGCACCTGTGAGCAAACGCTTCGATTGTAGTATCGCCGCTAAAGAAGAGCCGGAAGCAATCGTAAAAGCTCAAAGCGCATGTCTTGGTCAATTGGGCAGGGAAATCGAGACTGGACTCAGACAGTTTTTAGATTTTGGCTAAAATTGCCTAATGAGATGCTTATCAAAAGCAATTGTGTATTTGTTTCGTAATCCTTTTAACTTTTGCTATTTGACTATAGCCTAAGCTAAGCCGATAATGTAGTCTCTTTTTAACCTTAAATCCAGCAAACCCAAATCATAGAGTCAATATGAGCCAAAAAATTACTAAAGCGGTTTTTCCTGTGGCCGGACTAGGAACACGCTCACTGCCAGCTACCAAAGCGGTCGCTAAGGAAATGTTGCCTATTGTAGATAAACCTTTGATCCAGTATGCAGTGGAAGAAGCCATTGCCGCCGGCATCGAAACCATGATTTTTGTCACCGGACGTAACAAAAACTCGATTCCTGATCACTTTGACAAATCCTACGAATTGGAAAAAGAGCTGGAAAAAAGCGGCAAAACCGAATTATTAAAGATGCTGCGGGAGTTGTTGCCGTCCCATGTTTCTTGCGCGTTTGTTCGGCAGCCGGAGGCCTTAGGTCTAGGACATGCCGTGCATTGTGCTAAACCGCTGGTAGGCAATGAACCGTTCGCCGTGATATTAGCAGATGATTTAATTGAAGACGGTACGCGTGGCTGCATGAAACAAATGGTCGACTTGTTCAATGTCGAGCAAACCAGCATTTTGGGCGTAGAACCGGTCGATCCACAAGAAACCCATAAATACGGCATCGTTGAACATACGGTTATCTCGCCAGGGGTAGGGCGCTTAAGTTCAATTGTTGAAAAACCCAAACCGGAAGTGGCGCCTTCCAATATTGCGGTCGTTGGGCGTTATATTTTAACGCCGGCTATTTTCGAGAAAATTGAAAGCACTGGTCGGGGCGCCGGCGGTGAAATTCAGTTAACGGACGCCATTGCCGCGTTGATGCGCGACGAGCCGATTTTATCCTATCAATTCGCCGGAAAACGGTACGATTGCGGTTCAAAATTTGGTTTTTTGCTGGCAAATGTTGAATACGGTTTACTGCACCCGGAGATTCAAGCCGAGTTTAAAGCTTATTTGAAACAGCGGGTCGAAAGTATTTAGACTTTAAATTTACGGGTATGGGGAGGCTAAAATTCTCTTACCGGCAATGCCGTTAAGTTAAGCGATTTATTGTCCTCCCTCTGCTACTTTTCCATTCGTTACTCTACCTCCTGCATCTATGCAGTCGTCCCGGACGGATAGGGAGCAGTTCTAAGCTTAACTTAACGGTATTGCCTTAATCTCCTTTAGAAAGATTGCCATCGTACAAGCGCACTAATTCCAGAAGATGATGTGCACCGGTTTTTTTAAAGATGTGGGCGCGATGAATTTCTATAGTCCGGTGGCTGATGCCTAATTTGCGGGCAATTTCCTTGTTGGAATGCCCTGCTATAACCAGTGGTAACAATTCCATTTCGCGAGAAGTCAGTGAATTAAGTCGGTTGGAAATTGCTTGCTGTGCGGTTTGCTGCTCCTGGCGTTGCGCTTGTTGCTGCAACACCGCAAATATTCGTTCCAGCAATAGTTTACTTGGTACGGGTTTGGTCAGAAAATCTACGGCCCCGGCTTTTATGGCGCGGACTGTCATCGGAATATCGCCGTAAGCGGTTAGGAAGATAATTGGTAACTCTATCTTACGGCGGAGCAACTCAGCCTGTAATTCGTCGCCTTTCAAGCCAGGCATATTCATATCCAACACCAGACAACCCGGCATGGTGAGGTAGTCGCTTTGCAGAAATTGCTCTGCGCTATCAAACGTCCGATAAGCTAGACCGGCAGTTTCGAATACCAAGCCGAGGCTATCGCGCACCGCGTAGTCGTCGTCTATTAGAAACACATAAGCTGAAATAGTCATAGTGCTAATGGTAAATTAAAAAGTTTGCTTAGGCCATAATAGTTATTTTTTTCTGTGCATAAAACCCGGTCGTGCGCTTAAATAAACGCGCAATTTCGACGAAAATCTTGTATACGTGGCGGCCCTTATTTCGGTCAAGTTTGGTTTGTGCTAAAAAGCAAAAAAATAAATTAAATGTCAGAGAGTTTGCAGTCAGCTTGGCAAGTTGAAGAAGTACGAATAAATTGATTCCGATTAGGTCAATTCGCAAATGAACTGCAATTTATTTTATGTATTTTACATTCTAGGGAGACACGTTTATGAGTGCTGTATTCAATACCTCGAATTTCCAATTGTTTCAGAATGATGACGCTCTCTATGAAGAGCGCACGACTGCAAAAGCGTCGAACTGGGATCTCCTGCGCGGCGAGGCGCAGGCTAAAATGTGTGAACAGCTAGCAAGGTATGAGAAGGAGAAAGCCAATGAGCAAGAACTTTGCTATTACCGCAGGCGCATGGAAGAACTGGTGGCTCAACGCACAGAACAATTGGAAAAACAATGCAACATTCTAAAGGCTGCCAACGCCAATCTGGCGAAGGAATTGTTTGAACTCAGACAGGCTTGTTCAGCATTCCGGGTAAACCAGCACTTCCAAACGGATAACGTTAACGTGTAGATTTTTAGACAATAGACTGATATTGCCTCAGTAATGGTTGTTTCCTAAGCTGCCTACCTTACTTTGGGCAGCGCAAATCGGCTAACACTGCGCTAATGTAGTCTTGCCAATCTAGAATGCTAGGCAATACATATGAGTATGTCAATACATGCAGGCTTAATATAGCTGAATTCACAAGGAAAACGCAGCAAAATAATTGTCACCAATAAGCCCGCAATATGTAAGGAATGCATTGCGTTCCTTTCCAAAATTCTGATCAGTCATGGCATAATCAGCTGTTTAATTTACCCACTAGGCGTTATGCTGCAAAAAAGTCTTATCAGCCAACTATTAATACTGGTAATTTTACAAACTTTGCTGTTTTGCTGGTTGCTTTTTTATACGGCGTCTGTTGTGGACCAGTTACTTGAAATACCAGTCTTTACTGCTATGGTCTTGTCTGGTTTACTGAGTTTTTTAATTGTCGGGATAATAATCACCCGGATTATGCGTCCTATACAAAGCTTGACAGACACAGCAAGGCGAATTAGCGCCGGCGAGTACGCCATTCGTGCAGAAGTTGCGGGTGTCAATGAAATTAGCGTTCTGTCTGACGCATTTAATCAGATGAATACTGCCTTAGTGGATGCTCAACATAATTTGGAAGCAAAAGTTGCAGAACGCACCCAAGCTTTGCGCATTAGCGAAGAGCGTTATATGTTGGCCGAGGACGCAGTGAATGACGGCATTTGGGATTGGAATATTGTTAACCATGAATACTATTTGTCGCCGCGTTGGAATAAAATTCTGGGCTATGCCGAAGGTGAACTGCCCAATGTAGAATCGATTTTTTTCGATTTGATTCATCCAGACGATAAAGCCGCCGCCGGCATTGCTTTTAAACGACATTTGGAGCACCAGGAGCGTTATGCCACAGAACTGCGTTTGCGGCATAAAGATGGTAGTTACCGCTGGGTGTTGGATAGAGGTGAAGCGATCCGTGACGCCGACGGCCGCCCCTTGCGCATGGTGGGTTCTATTACTGATATTACGGAACGCAAAGCCGCCGAAGCCGAATTATTGCGCTATCGCGAGCACCTGGAAGAACTTGTTACGTTAGCAACTACTGAAGTTAAAGCCATAGTGCAGACTGCGGTGAACGGTGTCATTACCATTGATACCCAAGGCGCCATCCGCACGTTTAATCCGGCGGCGGAAAAACTGTTCGGCTGGACAGATGCCGAAGTCAGCGGCCGGAATGTCTCCATGTTGATGGCGGAACCTACGTCCTCTGCCCATGACGGCTATATTCGGCGCTATCTAGAAACTCAGGAAGCAAAAATAATTGGCATCGAACGAGAAGTCACGGCCTTGCGCAAAGACGGCAGCAGTTTTCCAGCCAATTTGGCTGTCGGACATGCTTTTCTCTCGGAAGGCCGGCATCTGTTCGTGGGCTTTATTGCTGATATAAGCCTACAAAAGCAGGCGCAACAAGAATTACAGCTTGCCAAAGAAGCAGCGGAAGCCGCAGCGAAGGCCAAAGCTAATTTTTTAGCCAATATGAGCCATGAAATTCGTACGCCGATGAATACCGTGATTGGCTTTGCTGAAGTGGTGCTGCAAGATCCGAATTTACCGGAGCTTACGCGTAATCATGTGCAGATTATTTTACATTCCGCCCAACATTTGTTGGCGGTGATCAACGATATTCTGGACTTTTCCAAAATTGAAGCCGGTAAGATAGCATTAGAAACCGTCTGTTTCAATTTACCGGCTCTTGTCCAAGAAACCCTGCAAACCATAGGCTTGCGCGCTGCAGAGAAAGGTCTGCGAATTGAGTTCAGCATTGCCGCAGATGCGGCGCAATTTGTGCTGGGCGACCCGAATCGTTTACGGCAGGTGATACTTAATTTAGTCGGCAATTCGGTTAAATTTACTGAAGCTGGGTTTATTCGACTTAACATTGCCAAGTACGCTGGTGAGGACATGCTGTACTTTGCCATCAGCGATTCCGGCATCGGCATGATCGCAGAGCAAACCGCCGGAATTTTCGACTCGTTCTCGCAAGCCGATACCTCTACCAGTCGCCGCTTTGGCGGCACCGGCTTAGGTACCACCATCAGCAAACAATTGGTGGAACTAATGGGTGGACGCATTTGGGTTGATAGCGAATTAGGCGTAGGTTCAACCTTTAATTTTACAGTGCGGCTACCGGCAGTGAACGCCGATGCCAATTGTTTGTATCAAAGCGTTCAACAGGCCATGCGGGTCGGTGATTTCTATTCACCGCGCAGTTTTAAGGTCTTACTCGCCGAAGATATTGAAGCCAATGCTCGCTTGGCTGTCTTGCGTTTAGAGCAACAAGGACACCGGGTCACCTGGGTCAAAAACGGTCAAGAGGCTGTGGAAGCTTTTAAGAGCGGTGGTTTCGATCTGATTTTAATGGATTTGCAAATGCCGGTACTGGATGGCTTGGACGCCACCAGGCAAATACGCAAGCTGGAAGCGGATAGCAGCGGTCATCTGCCTATTCTGGCTTTAACCGCCAGCGTGTTAGAGCAGGAGCGCGAACAATGTACTCTGGCAGGCATGGATGCAGTCGTCAACAAACCTATTGATATCAATGAGCTGCTGGAGAAAATGGAGAAACTGGCGCCTGTTGGCGCGGGCACGCCGAGAGTGGCTATCATTCCGATCGTGCAAGCGCAAATCAGCATAGATTTTAGCGGCTTAACAGGCGTAGCGGATTATGCCAAAGGCCTGGAAACTTGGCGTGATGCCTTGGTTTATGCCGAAGCGTTGCGAAATTTTGCCGTAGAGCATGCGGAGGATGCGCTGCACATCTTGCGGCTTACTACGGAAGGTGAAATTAATTTCGCAGCTATGCACCATTTATTGCATACGCTGAAGGGCCTCTCCGGCAATTTGGCCTTGCCGGCTATCCATGCCCTGAGCAGCGAGTTAGATGCGGAGGTTAAAGCCGGCAATCCGCTAAATTTAGCGGAGCGGTTAGGCGCATTGGATACAGCGATAAAAACAGCTGCGGCGGCTATTATGTCATTGCAGCTGCCGAAAATGCATGTGGAAAATTCTAAGCCGCTCGTGTCCGCAGAGCGTGTTTCCGATCTTTTGCAGCCATTACTGTCAGCCTTGGATACTTTAAATCCGGAAAACGCCGCACCTTTTTTACAACAACTTGCAATAAACCTGGAGGCCGCCGATTTTAACTGCTTACAGCGGCAGATCGATCATTTCGACTTTGCCGGCGCTAAGCGCACTGTTGAAAATTTAATAGCGCGGTATCCTAGGAGAAAGCAAGGAGATGCAATATGAAAGACATTTATAAAGTGCTATTGGTGGACGATGAGCCGAATAATTTAAAAGTGTTACAGCAGATTCTAAAAGAACATTTTCAACTTATTTTTGCGATTGATGGCGAAAAAGCTTTGGCTGCGGCGCTGGATCATCAACCTGACATTATTTTGCTGGATATTATGATGCCCGGCATGGATGGCTATCAGGTTTGCACCCTGCTCAAAGCCGATCCTGATACTGCGCACATCCCGGTAATTTTTGTCACAGCCATGGCCGAGACCGGTGATGAAGCGCACGGCTTTGATGTCGGCGCAGTGGATTACATCCAAAAGCCGGTCTCCGCGCCCATTGTGTTGCGGCGCGTGCAAACCCATCTGTCCTTGGTGCGTGTGACAGAACTCGATAAACTGGCGCGGGCGGCTATCGTCATGCTTGGCGACGCCGGCCACTATAATGATCCTTACACCGGCGATCACATCTGGCGCATGGCGGCCTATTCGGCAGCGCTGGCCCGCGCTGCAGGCTGGACGCCGTCGCAAGTGGAAATGATGGAACTAGCCGCGCCGACGCATGATACCGGCAAAATCGGCATTCCGCATGCCATTCTGAAAGCCCCGCGCGGTTTAAGCGCCGAGGAATGGCCGATTATGCAGCAACATGCACAAATAGGTTATGAAATTCTGCGAAAAACGGATAATCCAGTGTTTAAAATGGCAGCGGAAATTGCGCATTATCATCACGAAAAATGGGACGGTAGCGGTTATCCGGCAGGTTTAAAAGGTGCGGAAATTCCGGAATCAGCAAGAATTGTCGCTATCGCCGATGTGTTTGACGCTTTGAGCAGCAAGCGGCCCTATAAGGAGCCGTGGACCTTCGACGCAACTGTTGAAACGATGCAGCAAAGTTCCGGCAGTCATTTTGAGCCACGCTTACTGGATTTGTTTTTGGGTATTATGCCGGAAATTTTGGCGTTGAGCGCATTGGGAAAAGGTCAACG
>CAVPMI010000011.1:0-16172 GCA_963705975.1 uncultured Pseudomonadota bacterium | reverse complement strand
CTTAGCAGAATATAAAGCCAGATCGGCGCAATGAATAATTTGGTCGATGTCCAGTATGTTTTCAGACTCTTGGCTTTCTAAGTTGCTGAAATGTAAGCCTATGCTGAGAGTAATCTGCACAAGTTTTTCCTCAAACTGCCAACTCAGTGCTTTGATGGCGTTTCTGATCCGATCAGCAAAAACATGGCCGTTTTCGACATTAGTATTGGTGAAGATAACTACAAATTCTTCACCCCCGAAGCGAATTAAAATATCACTGATGCGAACTTGCTTTTTTAGAGCATCAGCAACGCCTATTAAGACTTGATCGCCAAAAGCATGGCCAAAGCGGTCATTAATGGTTTTGAAGTGATCAATATCCAGCACAAGTAGGCAGAATGGCTGGGCATGCCGTTTATTCTGAGCGATAGCTCTTTCAACTTGATCATAAAAATAGCGCCTATTGTGCAAGCCGGTCAGTTGATCCTGCATAGATATGCTGGCGTAATGTTCTTTCAAGCGTTGGGTTTCAGTGACCAGTTGCTCAAGTTCAGCGGTACGCAAAGAAATTTGCGTTTCCATTTGTTGAAACAGACGGCTATTCGTAATCAACTGCCCTAGGATATTTTTATAGATTTCCAGCAATCTAATATGCCAGTCGTTAAAGAAATTTGGTTCGGAATGTGAGACATTTAATACACCAATCAAGGTGTTATGTAAGGTAAATACCGGAGCGCTGATGATAGATCCCGGCAGGGACATATGATTGCTGCCGGTGGTAAATCTCGCATCTTCATAACAGTTTTTGCAGAGCTGAATCTTGCCGCTAGCGGCTGCGGCGCCGATAATGCCTTCCCCAATTTTGAAACGGAGCGGCTTCTCGGTCCGGAGTGGACGGTCGTTAAGTTCAGAGGTGCTTAGACCGGTTACATTGGTTAACAGACCCGTGTTATCCAGGATGAAAAAAGAGCAACTTTCCATGTCCTGATTCTGGATTAGAGTGGTGAGGGCTTGCAAGATCAAATGTTTTTCATCTTCGACTTGACAGCTGATTTCTGATAGTTTTTTTAGAGCCGATAAGGAGCTAAACAAATTAACGATAATGTCTTGTAAACCAAGGTGTGTCAGTTCTTGTTGTAAGTGATTTGCTGAGTTCGTCTTCATCAGTTCCCCAAAACGGCGGCCAGATTTTCAATGCTCTCTCTCTTTTCAATAAGTTGTGCAACAATTCTTGGGAAGTCGGCAGTCGAAAGCGCTAGATTTTTACCTAAGGTTTCTACCTCAACGAGATCCACTTCATTGTTATGCAACAACCTAAAGCTTAGTTGTTGGCTAAGGTTTAATAAATTAATCAATGGCCTTTCTTCACCGCTAAAATCCGGGTCTTCAAAGTGGTTAAGAACCAAAGGAAACATCGGTGATAATTGCCATTTCTGCAGTAAATAACTACCTAAAAGATAATGGCTGACGCCTAAATGCCGGTGAATTTCTTCACTGATAAAACTTTGGTTTTGCAAACTGCGCTGGAAAATTTCATTTAATTCTTGCGGAGTCAAATAGCCTAAAATTAGTATGCCTATGTTAAGGAGCAAGCCGCTGGTATAAGCGGTTGATGCAGACAATTGCAGTTGCTTTTGGCTATTGGCCAGTTTTTGCGCGGCTAATGCGGTCAGCAATGAGCGCATCCAAAAGTATTTGGTATTAAAACCTTGGCATTTGCGAGTGTCAAATTGCACGTTAAGAACGATGCCAAGAGTTAAGGTTTTCACCAAATCCAGGCCAAGTACTTCGAAAATAGCGGTGGGTAAATTACTTATGCTGCGGGATTGGCCGAAATAGGCGGAATTTGCCAGACCCAGCAATCGGGCGACTACGCCCGGAGACAGGGATAAAACTGCCGCCAATTGGTCGATGGGGATTTCACTATCATTAATGGCATCCAAAATTCGGGTGCTGGCTTCCGGTAAGGCCGGCAAATTTTTCAGCTTATTAATTTGCAGTAACAGCGCATGGTTTAAGTTTTCGTTCATTGCTAAGCACTTTACCCGGTAATTTTGAGTAAGACTATAAGTTTGCGATAGTCGTTTGCCTTCATGGCGTCTTTAAAAATCATCAGGGTTTTGCTGCCGCTTTCTAGGTCGAAATGCAAGATTGTCAGTATGTTTCCAGCCACAGTACTTGGTTTTAAAATCAGACTGTCATAACTGTCTTGGCCCCGGAATGCCACAGACCAGCCAACATTTGAAGTATAGCGCAGATAAGTGTGTTCTGCTTTGCGACCTTTGAGCTGAAAATACCAGCTATAGCTAAGCATAAAGAAAATTAAAACCCTGACTGCCAGCGGCAGCGCGTTTAGCCAACAGGCCAAAATCGATAACACATGCAAGCAATTGATCAGAATCAATAAGTCGCGCGATTGACCGACAATAAAGTTTGTAGTGATTGTACTTTTCTGCAAAATCTGACTCACTAATTGCTGTATATCTGTTAGATAGAGCTATAATCAAATAATCTCAGTAACCCATCGGATAAAAAAATTGGATAAGCCTTTAAATTCCGACTGCAGAATTTTTGCCTTAAACCACCTGGCAGTCATTTCCGTAACAGGTGAAGATTGCGGAAAGTTTCTGCAAGGCCAGTTAACCTGTGATATCAACGAAATATCAGACTTGCAAGCCAAAGTGGCAGCCTTTTGCAATGCGAAAGGCCGGGTGATTAGTACCTTGTTGGTCGTCAAAGCCGGGTCGGCGTTTCAGTTAATTTTACCGGTCAGCTTGCTCGATAAGGTCATAAAAAAGCTGCAGATGTACATTTTGCGTTCCTTAGTGCTCATAACAGACCAAAGTCAGGCTTGGCGCTTATATGGTATAGAAGATCAAACGGCTGCGGGCGACAGAGAACTTAATACACAGATAAACATTTCAAAGTTTAGCACGGATGAAAATATCATTATTAGACATCCAGCCTATTTTTCATATTTTTTGTGTATTGCCCAAAATCCTGCAGAGGTCGAGAACCTTATTCAGCAAAATGACTACAAAATAGGTAGTCTCGCGGAATGGCGTTACCAGGAATTGTCCGCCGGCTTTCCCTGGTTCGAAGCGTCCGGATCTGAGCAATACATTCCACAAATGTTAAATATAGATAAACTAGGTGGCATAAGCTTTAATAAAGGCTGTTATACCGGTCAGGAAATCGTTGCCCGTACGCATTATTTGGGAAGAGCTAAGCGCCATTTGTTTTTGGCTGAATGTGACGAAATTGAACAGAGACCCGCTGGCGGGATGCATATTTTGGAAGGCGATACGCTGCAAAATGTCGGCGATATTTTGCGTACCGAGACTTTTTCTCAAAACACGCGCTTGTTATTGGTTTTACAAGAAGAAGCCGGTTGGAAAAATCTGGTGCTTGACGATGCCAAGCGAACTGCTATTAAAATAGCTCCTATTCTATAGCAGGTGATCTTCCATGCAATTTAAATCGGTTCAAGACTTTCTTGATCATGTAAAAACTGAACTGGAATCTAATCGGCTAATTTTGCCGACTCTGCCGGACGTCGCTATAAAAGTGCGTGATGCTGTGGCTAAGGGTGATGCTACTGCGCAACAGTTGGCGGATATCATAGTCACCGACGCTGCGTTGTCGGCGCGTTTGATTCAAGTTGCCAATAGCCCTTTATATCGCGGGGCGGTAGAAATTAAAAATATTCAAATGGCGGTTACGCGTCTTGGTAACAGTACCATACGTACCTTGATAACCAGTTTGGTGATGCAGCAAATGTTTGCCTCGAAGTCTAAACTACTGGAGCATTATTTTCGGAGTATTTGGGAGCAAGGCGTCAATGTCTCGGCAATTAGCCGGGCACTCAGTAACTTTGTGCCGCACCTGAATAGCGATGAGGCAATGCTGGCCGGTTTGATCCATCAGATAGGCAAATTGCCGATTTTAACTTTGGTGGAGAAAATTCCTGAATTCAGGGAGAGCCCCTCCCGCTTGGAAAAGTTGCTGGAAAAAGCCCATCCTCATGTCGGGAAAATTATCATGGATACCTGGAATTTTCCGGCTGAGCTAAAGTCTGTCGCTTCCGAATATATTAATTTTCAGCGCGATTCCGGCGCAAAAGCGGATTATGTCGATATTGTCCAAGTCGCATTTCTCCAGAGTATTGCAGGAACCGATCATCCGGCTTGTCGCGTCGATTGGCAAACTGTGCCCGCTTTCGCTAAAATTGGCTTGCAGGCGGATACCGAAATACTTGAGATTGAGGGAGTATCCGACGAAATTCTGCTTGCCCAGTCTATGTTTCTCTAAATTATGACCAAATAATATGATAGCTAGTCAGCATGCAACTCGTTTTCGTCGTTTAGGCGTGTTAACCATTTTTGCCGTGTATTGTGTGATATTGGCCGGGGGTATTGTCCGCGCATCCGGAGCCGGCATGGGCTGCCCGGATTGGCCAACTTGTTTTGGGCAATGGGTGCCGCCAACTCAAGAATCGCAGTTACCTGTTAATTATCACGAAATTTACGCGGCCCGCGGCTATCAAAACACCGATTTTAATCCGGTAAAAACTTGGACTGAATATGCCAATCGATTGGTAGGCGTGACTATCGGCTTTTTGATTTTTTTAACCGCATGGACTTCGCGCATCTATCTGAAATCAGATAAGACCATCTTTCTTTTGGCGATTACTGCTTTTTTGCTGGTTGGATTTCAGGGTTGGTTAGGGTCGGCTGTGGTGGCCAGCAATCTTAAGCCCTTGATGATAACCTTGCATATGTTGCTGGCGTTGTTTATCGTCGCGCTGTTGATCTATGCTATTAGTCGTTCGCAGAAATCCTTGCTTGCTGAAATTGATACCAGTTGCCTGCCGCAACGCTTTGCCCTGGTCTTAAAGGTTGCTATAAGTATGACGTTGTTGCAAGTGGCGATGGGGACGCAAGTCCGGGAGTCTATCGATTTTATTTCGCATCAAGATAGCTTGGTGAGCCGTGAATTTTGGCGTGAGAGTTTCCCCATCATTTTTTATGTGCATCGGTCCTTCTCAGCGGTGATTTTATTCACCAATTTGTGGTTAGCGTGGCGAATTTATCAACAGTCGGTGCTTGCGCCAGGCGCAAGCCGGTTATTAATGCGCATGGCGGTGGTTTTGCTTAGCCTGATAATTACGGCGATATTGGCTGGAGTCTGTCTAGATCGCTTGGGGTTTCCAGCTATTGCGCAGCCTATTCACTTGCTAATGGCTAATCTAATTTTTGGTGCGCAATTTTTTATTTTTATTTGCCTGCATTATTCCGTTAAGAAAGTTGCAGTCATATAACTGAATTTTTGCTGGAATTATCAATAAGTTAAGCACCTTGTTTACTTTTTGCGGTACAATAGTACTAATAGCTTGACCTTGAGCAAGCCCATCTTATTATTTCTACAGGTATGACCCATGTCCGAAACTCCCGCCGCCACCCCTTCCTTTAAAGATTTAGCGCTATCAGAATCGCTGTTGCAAGCCTTGGTAAACGTTGGCTACGAAACACCTTCACCGATACAGGCACAAATTATTCCGCTGATGATGGCGGGTCGAGATGTCTTGGGACAAGCGCAAACCGGCACAGGTAAAACGGCCGCTTTCGCTTTGCCGGTATTGTCTCGCCTGGATTTAAAACAAAAAGACCCGCAAGTGCTGGTCTTGGCGCCAACCCGCGAATTAGCGATACAGGTGGCGGAAGCTTTCCAAAGCTATGCCTCGCAGATCAAAGGCTTTCATGTGCTGCCTATCTACGGCGGTCAGGATTACTCGACCCAATTGCGGCAATTGAATCGCGGAGCCCATGTGATTGTCGGTACGCCTGGCCGGGTAATGGATCATATGCGCCGCGGTACTTTAAGATTGGATCAGCTTAAAACCTTGATCTTGGATGAAGCCGATGAAATGCTGCGCATGGGCTTTATTGATGATGTCGAGTGGATATTAGAGCAAACTCCAGCCGGTCGTCAGACTGCGCTGTTTTCTGCAACCATGCCGACAGAAATTCGTAAAATTGCGCAAAAATACTTGAATCACCCCGAGCAGGTTACCATCAAGGTTAAAACCGCCACTGCGGAAAATATTCGCCAGCGCTATTGGTTTGTCAGCGGCATTCATAAAATGGATGCGCTGACGCGGATTCTGGAAGCCGAAAATTTTGACGGCATGATTATTTTTGTTAGAACCAAAACGGCTACCATAGAGGTTGCGGAAAAATTGGAAGCCAGGGGGTTTTCAGCTTCGGCAATTAACGGTGATATGTCGCAGGCTCTACGGGAAAGAGCTATAGATAACTTAAAAAGCGGTAAGCTCGATATTTTAATCGCTACCGATGTCGCGGCCCGGGGGTTGGACGTAGATCGTATCACTCATGTGGTTAATTATGATATTCCTTACGATACTGAATCTTACATTCACCGCATAGGTCGTACCGGTCGTGCTGGTCGGACTGGCGACGCGATTTTGTTTGTTTCGCCACGGGAAAAACGCTTATTGGCCAACATCGAACAGGCGACAAAACAAAAAGTTGAAGAAATGCAATTGCCTTCAACCGAGTTTATCAATAATACCCGTATCACTCGGTTTAAACAACGCATCACCGATACCTTGGCGGCTGAAGAATTAAGTTTTTACACGCAATTGATTAACCAATATCAAGTGGAGCATGATGTGCCGGTGAGCGATATCGCTGCTGCGCTGGCAAAAATGCTGCAAGGCGAAACGCCGTTGTTGTTGAAAGAGCCGACCAAAAAACCGCGAAAAGACTTTACCGAAGAGAAACAATCGTCCGGCAGAGATAGGGATAGGGATAGGGATCATGGAAGTAAGCGGGAAAAGGGCCGGGTCTGCCAGGTGGAAATGGAATTGTATCGCATCGAAGTGGGTCACAGTGATGGCGTAAAACCCGGCAATATTGTCGGGGCAATCGCCAATGAAACCGGCATAGATGGCGATCATATCGCCCGGATTAAAATCGAGGAACACTATAGCACTGTCGAATTACCGGCCGGTATGCCTAAGGATTTATTTCAGGCACTGAAAAAAGTCCGGGTAGCAGGCAAATCGTTGGATATTTCCCGGCTTGATCCCGATCTGATCAAAAAAGCGAAAAGCAAAAAACGGATAGGCTCGACGTCGAAACGCGGTAAAGGGGCTGAAAGCGCTGAATAAATTTAGCTAAAAAAAACATCCGGTTTTAATTCAATTAACTAAAACCGGATGTCGGTGTCCAGAAAGACAGACTAGGTAAGCCCAACACAGGAACAAACTCATATATTTAAAGCAATATGAGTGCCAAAATCTTAAAGGCAATACACATCAAGGTTTGTTCCTAGCGGCTTGAACATTTTTTACGCAATCTGCACCAAAAGTATGCGCACACATGGCTTTTTTGCGCCAAATCTGTGCACAAAGCTTGTCTACTAATTTCCTCAGTTTAATAATCCAAAAGTCTGCATCTTCGAAAAAATGCTGTCAGGTTATAATGCAAGCATAAATTATTACCGGCGATAAACCATGATAGAGATAGGTAAATTTAATACCTTAACGATTTCCCGAAAACGCGATACAGAGATTTTTTTTGATGATGGAGATGGTGGTGAAATCGCCTTGGACGATAAGGAGAGCGTGCTTGCTGGTAAGATTGGCGAAAAACTTAAAGTCTTTGTTTATATAGACGGCAAAAATCAATTAATTGCAACGCTTAAAACCCCTAAGGCCCAAGTGGATGAGGTGGCTTGGCTACGGGCAGTTTCTCTTAGTCATGCCGGGGCTTTTATGGATTGGGGTTTGCCTAAGGACTTACTAGTTCCCTTCAGTGAGCAGAAAACCAAAATGGTACAAGGTAGGTTCTATCTGGTTAGGTTGTTTCTAGATGAAAGCAATCGGATTGCCGCCTCCATGCTGTTGGATGATTTTATTCAGGATCAGGCCTTTTATTTCAAGGAAGGGCAGGCAGTCGATTTGATTATAGCTGATGAAACCGAGTTGGGTGTCAAAGCCATCATAAATCATAAGTTTTGGGGCGTGATCTACAAGAACGAAATTTTTCAAGTTTTGCATAAAGGACAGAGCCTAACAGGCTATATCAAAAAAATTCGCGAGGACAATAAAATTGATTTGGCTTTGCATCAGGAAAAATACGGAGAAAAAGTCGATACGACTACCAGTAATATCTTGCTTGTATTGGAAAAACACGGCGGTTTTATCGCCTTGACTGATAAGAGTCCGCCACAAACAATTTACAGCACTTTTGGCGTGAGTAAGAAAGTGTTTAAACAAGCCATAGGCGGCTTGTATAAACAACGTAAAATTAGCATTGAGGAGTTAGGTATACGCTTGGTTTAGCCGAAGTAGTCGTTTACTGTGAGCAATATCACTAATGATTTCTGCAAACCTTAAAATTTGAACTATAAAGAATATATTAAAGAGGTGAATCAAAACGGCTACCGATTTAAGCTGGGACAGCTTAAGGTTAAGCCGTTCGTGGTGAGCTTGTCGAACCATGATCGGCTTAACCGTTCACCCTTCGACAGGCTCAGGGCGAACGGTTAAACCTCGCAGTTATCCCGTTTTAAGTTAGTTGTCAATAAGACTAAAGACATAGGAAATGGGATGAATGAACTATTAACGATAGAAAAGGTTTATCAGCAGGCAGACATAGCAGTCGATAATCTTTCAGATTTGGCTGCAGCTTTAAAAGGCTGGTATCAGTCTTATCCTGAGCATAATTTTCTACATCCCTGCGTCATTGACGGCAAGGCGGCCTTGGTATGTCAGCGCGGTTTAAGTCTTTTAGATGTAGGCGCCTATGCTGAACTGGCCGAAATTGCCGCCAGTTTTCGGATTTATTTAAAGGAAGATGTTCGTGCGGCAGATGTAGGGCACGAATTTAGCAATCGCCGGAAACATATCGGTTTAGTACTGAGTTTTTGCATAGGTATACTGGCTACTTCCAGAGTTGTTACAGCTGCCGAGTTAGTCGATCCTATACAAGCGGGTTTGGTTTCTGTGCAACTGAACTTGCCGAGCGATAGTATGCAGGCATCGGTTGCTGCTTTGCAAAATGGAGAAAAAGTCATTCAACTGCGGCAAGCTAGATTACCATCAGCTAAAGAAGTCATAGCTGCTTATGCCGAAAAACAGCCTGATTTGAAAGTTAATCAGCAAGCGGACATCAGCATAAAAAATTTTTTAATGTTGGCCTATCATCCGGAAGCCGGCGATCCAGCTTATATCGTTCATGATCTGGCCGAGATTGCCGATTACTATGCAAAATATCCACTGGTCATACAGTTGTTGGCGGAATTGCAATCCCATAAGCTGGTGCTGAAATATAAAGCTGATAACTGGCAGGCGCAAGCCTGGGGCAGTCAATACTCTGTCGATAGCGTTACGGTTAATTTTGATACCCGAGTTGCTGCGCAACTCCTTAATCAAGCCGATTGCCGAGCAAATCCGGCTTGCGATATTTCGCCGGCAGATGCTTTATTGCACGAGCTATTACATGCTAAGTTAATGTTGGTTGAGAGCCGGCGATTTATCGAAAACGGCGGCATGCAGCAATCCTTGTATAATTTTGAGCACGAACGGGAAGTGATAGCCGACGAAAATCAGCTTTACCATGCCATGAATCTGCAAGATGGCAGATCGCGCCCCATACGCAAGGAGCATGCCGGTAGACTCTACCATGTCAAGTGCGCGGCTTGTGAGCCTACGGAATTGGTTTCTGCCAATTAGATTAACCGTTCGTCCTCGGCAATTTCAGAGGGCGAACGGGGTCTTGGCTGGCTCAACTGCTCTTAAAAGGGTAATCACAAACTTGATAACTACGCAGTTTGTGGGTAATATTCCAAATACCACTTCACAAACCGTTCGATGCCCTGGTCTATGGTTGTGTTGGGTTTGTAGCCCACATCGGCTACTAAAGCTTCCACATCGGCATAGGTATCGGGTACATCGCCCGGTTGTAAAGGCAGCAGGTTTTTTTCTGTGGTTTTACCTAGATGGCGTTCCAGGGTTTCAATATAATCCAGCAACTCTACCGGACTTTGATTGCCGATGTTGTAAACTCGCCAAGGTGCTTTACTGGTGCCGGGATCGGGGTGTGCTCCACTCCAGTCTGGATTGGGTTGCGCGGTGTGATCCAGCGTTCTGATAACGCCCTCAACAATATCATCGACATAAGTAAAATCCCGGCGGTGTTTGCCGTAATTGAAGACATCAATTTTTTTACCAGCCAGAATAGCTTTGGTGAATAAAAACAAAGCCATATCCGGGCGTCCCCAAGGGCCATAGACCGTAAAAAAGCGTAAACCGGTAGTAGGCAACTGATAGAGATTGCTATAAGTGTGCGCCATCAGTTCGTTGGCTTTTTTGGAGGCCGCATACAAGCTTAGCGGATGATCAACATTATCATGCACGGAAAAAGGCATGCTTTCGTTAGCACCATAAACCGAGCTGCTGGAGGCATAAACCAAATGCTCAACATTGTGGTGCCGGCAACCTTCCAGGATATTGATAAAGCCGACAATATTGCTGTCTATATAAGCGTGTGGATTTTCAATTGAGTAGCGAACCCCAGCTTGGGCCGCCAGATTGACGACTTTTTGCGGCTGGTATTTTTTAAAAGCGTCTTCCATACCTGCCCGGTCGGCGATATCCAATCTAAGGTCGGTAAACCCCGGATGGTCTTTAATTCGCGCCAAACGGGCGAGCTTAAGATTAACATCATAGTAGTCATTTAAGTTGTCGATGCCTATAACCTCATCGCCCCGCTCAAGCAATCTTAAGGCTAGATGACTGCCTATGAAACCGGCTGTTCCGGTCACCATTATTTTCATTGTTTATAACCTTGCGTCGGTTTGATTGGCAGGGAACAGGTATTTGAGATCGTAGATGATCGACTGTTCTTTTCCCAGTGCTCTAATTTCAGCGATAGGCATTTTTTTAAATTCATCATGTGCGACCGCCAAAATTACTGCATCGTACTGGCCTTTCGTTGGACTGTCTATTGGACTTATGCCGTATTCCGCCTTGGTTTCTTCGGTATCGACCCAAGGGTCGTAAACGTCGATGTTAACGCCATAAGTCTTTAATTCTGCAACAATGTCAACTACTCGGGTATTGCGGATATCCGGGCAGTTTTCTTTAAAAGTTAGACCCAAGATTAACACATTGGCGTCTTGCACCTGAATACGTTTTTTCAACATTAATTTGATCAATTGCGAAACGACATAAGCACCCATGCCGTCGTTGATGCGGCGACCAGACAATATCACTTCCGGGTTATAGCCGATGGCTTGCGCTTTGTGGGTTAGGTAATACGGATCGACACCAATGCAGTGGCCGCCTACCAAACCGGGACGGAAGGGTAAAAAATTCCATTTAGTACCGGCCGCCAGCAACACCTCTTCAGTATCTATCCCAAGTTTGTTGAAGATTAGCGCTAACTCGTTGATTAAGGCAATATTAACGTCGCGCTGAGTATTCTCAATAACTTTTGCCGCTTCGGCAACCTTGATGGAACTGGCTTTATGGGTGCCGGCCAGGATAATGCTTTTATACAAAGCATCCACTTTTTCGGCTATGGCGGGCGTGGAGCCGGAGGTGACTTTTAGAATATTGGTGACGCGGTGTTCTTTATCGCCTGGATTGATACGTTCCGGGCTATAGCCCACATAAAAGTCTTGGTTAAAGGTCAGACCTGAAACTTTTTCCAAAATGGGTACGCAAACTTCTTCTGTTGCGCCCGGATATACTGTTGATTCGTAAATAACTATATCATTGGCTTTGATGACCTTGCCCAGAAAGGCGCTGGCTTTTTCCAAAGGTGTTAAGTCCGGTTGTTTGTGCTCGTTAATGGGTGTCGGCACCGTGACGATATAGATATTACAATTGGCTATGTCCTCTATTTGAGCGCTATAACTTAAATAAGTAGACTCTGCTAACTCCTCTTCGCTGACTTCCAGGGTATGATCTCGTCCGGACTGTAATTCGGTAATCCGGTGTTGGTTAATGTCGAATCCCACCGTTGGATATTTTTTACCGAACTCTACCGCCAATGGCAAACCTACATAACCAAGACCAATCATGCCGATTTTGATATTATCTAACATGTTACCAAGCTCCTTTGCTGCTCTTATTGTTTATAAATAGATTGAATTAAATGAATTATTTTTTAACGATACTGCCCCACGCCGCTAGCCAAACTTGAGCTTGATAAGTTTCGGCGGATTTAGGTAATGCACCGCAGAGTACCAAGCCAAGTGTATGCTGAATAATCCCAAAAAAATAGCTGTAAGCCAGCAGCGGATCAAGCGAACGTATTTCACCTTCTTTAATGCCGGCTTGAATGATACGTTTAATTTTATTAAACGGCGCCGTTTCTAATAAAGGGGTCTGTTCGGCAATAAAGTCGCTGGTTTTGATAAAAAGCAAAAATTGGATAATTTCCGGGGCATCGTCAGTCAATTTGAATAATAAGTCGACAATTTCTCGTAATTGTTCGGAAGCTTTGCGGTTTCTGCGGCGGATATCGTCTATGGATATGCTCAGGCTGTCGAGTATGTTTTCCTGTAAGGCCAAGGCAATGGCCTGTTTAGTTTTAAAGAATTGATAGACGCCGCTGGTGGTTTTAAGACCCACAGCATCTTTAATATCGATTAATGAGGTATTGAAATAGCCTTTTTGGGCGAAAAGTTTTAAAGACGCCTGTAAAATTTCATCCTGATTAACTGTTTTATTGGGAATGTTTTCTTGCTCGGGGGCTTGTTCTTGTTCTTGTTCCATGCTCTTCATTTACAGCTTTTCCTGCTGTTTTCTCTCTAAAAGTTGGCAGACTGTCATGCTGCGGTTAGTATTATTCTCTGATAGTTGAAAATGCGGCTACCAGATAATTGACCATAGACCAAAGCGTAAGGATGGCTGATAAGTATAACAGCCAATAACCTATGCTATTGATCGGTAAGCCAAATAAGTCGTCACGATATAATAGTAAACTCACCGCCGTCATTTGCGCAGTGGTTTTCCATTTGCCCAGCTGCGAAACTTTAACCTTGGCGCGCTGGCCGATTTCCGCCATCCATTCTCTTAACGAGGCGATGGTGATCTCACGACCGATGATAACCGCAGCTGGAATGGCAAGATAAGGGCTGGCTTCAGACTGGACGACCAGCACCAGCACAAAAGCGACCATCAATTTGTCGGCAACGGGGTCGAGAAAAGCGCCAAAAGCGGTTTCCAGGCTCATTTTTCTAGCCAAATAACCGTCCAACCAATCGGTAAAGCCGGCAAACAGAAAAATCAAAGTGCAGGCAATGTTTGAGTATTCCCAGGGTATATAAAACACTATCGCCAGCAGAGGAATCAGGGCAATGCGCAAAAATGTCAAATAAGTGGGTATGGTAAATTTAACTGCCATCTTGATGATGAAATATATCGTATATTCGTTGCGCCAATTGTTTGCTAATGCCGTCTATGCCTGCCAAGGCATCCACGCCGGCATTGGCAACGCCTTGTAAACCGCCGAATTGTTTCAGCAACATTTGCCGCCGTTTCGGGCCCAGGCCGGCAATGTTTTCCAGTACCGACTGTTTTTTAGATTTACCACGCCGCAACCGGTGCCCGGTTATGGCAAATCGGTGCGCTTCGTCGCGAATATGCTGGATCAACAGCAATGCACTCGCGCCTGGCGTCACGTCTAAAGGCTGTTCTCGATCAGCCAATAGGATTTTTTCCATGCCCGCTTTGCGGTCCGGTCCTTTCGACACGCCGACTATCATAACATTGTTTATCTCTAATTCAGCCAATGCCTTTTTAGCTTCACCAACTTGACCTTTTCCGCCGTCAATCAATAAAATGTCCGGTGCGGCATGTTCGCCTTGTTTTTGGCGCTTGAAACGCCGTAAAACCGCCTGATGGATGGCTGCATAATCGTCACCGCCGACGATGCCATCAATATTAAAGCGCCGATAATCGGATTTTACCGGCCCTTCCCGGTCAAAAACCACGCAAGAAGCCACAGTTTGTTCGCCTTGGGTGTGACTGATATCAAAACATTCCAAGCGTTTTGGGGTTTCTGCACAGCCAAGTTCCTGTTGCAAGCTGAGAAAACGCGCAAATAGATTTTGTTTGTCGGAAAGCTTGGCAATTAAGCTGTTTTCGGCATTGGTGACGGCCATTTGCAGCCATTTTTGCCGTTCGCCACGGACACTGTCGGTAATAATAACCGCATGCTTGGCTTGCTGGCTCAAGACTTCCGCCAAAAGTTCCGTCTCGGGTAAAGTCTCGCTGACCAGCAATTCATGCGGTATGGATTTATCCAGGTAATATTGGCTGATGAAGGCCTGGAGTATCATCGCTGCTGCATTATTGTCGTCATCACCGATTTTCGGAAAAAATTGCCGGTTGCCGAGATTTTGCCCATTGCGGATAAAGAATACCTGCACGCAGGCGATGTCGCCTTTTGCCGCGCAAGCGATAATATCGACATCGCCTTTTTCGCCCTGCACAAAATGTTTTTCCAGTACCGAGCGTAGCCGTTGAATCTGATTCCGATAGCTTGCTGCGGCCTCAAAATCCAGAATGCCGGCGGCGGCTTCCATTTTAGTGACCAAATTATCGATTAATAGCCCGCCTTGGCCCTCTAAAAACAATATCGTATTGTCAACATCAACCTGATAGCGCTCCTTGCTGACCAAGTCCACGCAGGGCGCGGTGCAGCGTTCGATCTGATGCTGAAGGCAAGGGCGGGAGCGGCTATTATAATAAGAGTCGTCACATTGCCGCACCGGGAAAATTTTTTGCAGCATTTTCAGTGTTTCCTTGACCGCGCCGGCACTGGGGTAGGGGCCGAAATATTTGCCGGCCTTTTTTTTTGCCCCGCGATGAAAGCTGAGTTGCGGGAAGTCGTGCAAACTGGAGATAAATATATAAGGATAGGATTTGTCGTCGCGCAAGCTGATGTTATAGCGCGGCTTAAAACGCTTGATCAACTGGCTTTCCAGCAATAGCGCCTCGCCTTCGGTCCGGGTAACGGTGACCTCAATTGCCGCGATCTTCGCTACCATGGACTGCTGCTTGGGCGAAGCCGCTTGGTTGCGGAAATAACTGGAAACCCGGTTTTTTAGATTCTTGGCCTTGCCGATATAAATGATTTCGGCTTTGTCGTTCAGCATTTTATAAATGCCGGGACGTTGGGTCAGGGATTCTAAGAAAGCTTTTACGTCAAAGCTGTCGGCTTTAATGGGTTCGTTCACGGCTGGGGATTACTCAATAACAATCAATAACCAATTTCATTACATTGGCTTGACGTTTGGCAATTATAAATAGGGTTTTAGCTGCTATCGTGTGCATGATTTTATTATACGTTTTTGACGGTTGTTTTATTTCTTGCCATAAGTACTGTCGTGATCAGGTGCAATGGTAAGCAGCCTTATAAAATCGCCATCCCGGATTGCCGTTGCGCGACGAGATTGGCTGATTCGTAGTGAGTAAACAGTGTCTATTCCCTGCGGTGGTTTAAAGCTGGCTACTTTTTCCCATTTTAAGCCGTGGTCCTGATAGACTTGGTTCCAAGTCATACGCCTTAGTTTATTGAGTGTTTCCAGTGCGCTGTGACGTTCAGATTTTTGCAAACTGAACAAATTTTCCTGAAAGATCGGGTTGTTAAGATCTAACTTTACCAGTACGTTAAGATCAGCTTTGCTCATGAAATTTATCCATTAGCACATCCAGATTGGCATCGCTGGCCGGATTTGTTTGCGCCCAGTTCAAGGCTTTTACAAGATCGGCTGCGGCCTGAGGACGATGCAGCCACTGTTCATTGTCCGGAATTACGGTTGCTGTCCGGATAAGCCAGACGCCAGGCTCTTGTTCTTCCACCAGTACTTGTCGTCCGGCGTATTGCTTGCCCAGAGAAATTTGTCCGTTTGCGCCGATCATCTTGACGCTGGTTTGGGTGGTTGCAGAGTTCATAGCAGTCTCCTTGGTAATAAATTACTAAGGCACTATAGCACTAAATTATAATTTTCATATAGTGTGCATGTCTGCCAGAATATATTCATCGGCGATGATATAGCCCTGATCAAAATGCTCTGTTAAACGGGTTTTAAAGCCTTCAAAATCCAAACCGGCAATTTCCGCGGCGCTGGCAAAACTGATTTTTCTGGCA